>DFZL01000007.1 GCA_002382705.1 Geobacter sp. UBA4057 | reverse complement strand
GCCCTTGTGGGGAAAAATGGTATACCAGATTGGTGAGAAGATTTTTTTTATCGATTATGCAATTTTATTCACTTCAATTGCCTTGCAAACTGATTTATGCAATAGTCAAACATTTCAGGAGCCAAATGGATAAAGGTTATATTCAATGCGGAGTTTTTGATTGAAACTATGAATACTTGAAAGATTTGACTGATGAAACTGATTCCCATCTCCTCTCCATGTTTTATACCGCCAGAAAAATTGGCGTCGACTCCTGCCTGGAATGAAATGTTCGGCAGTGAAAAACCGCTTGCTCTGGAAATCGGATGCGGAGTCGGAGATTTTACCCTTTCCATGGCGATGATGCATCCTGAATTGAATTTTATTGCAATTGATTATTACAATAAGGGGTGCCTGAAAACATGCGGAAAAATTGACAAGGCAGGGATTGACAATGTGCTGGTGGTCCGCGATGAGGCGGTTTCTTTTCTTTCCCGCGCTATTCCCGAAAGTTCCCTGCATCTGGTTGTCATAAACTGCCCTGATCCCTGGCCCAAGAAGCGTCACAGAAAGAGGAGGCTTGTCAACAGAAGTTTTATGCAGTTGCTTTCCGGGTTCATGGCACAGGGCGCTGAATTTCATTTTGCCACTGATTTTGATGACTACGCTGAAGACGTAGCTGGTTTCATGCCCGAATTGTCCTGCTTCAGGAATATGTTTGATCCTCATCCATACCTTCATGCAGTGGAGAATTATCCTCTCTCTAAATACATGATCAAATTCATGGCTGAGGGGAAGCGGATATTTTTTCTGAGATATAGAAAAATCTGACAGGAGGTTGCCATGCCGGAATCATACAACGCCGAAAAAAGTTTGCAAAAACGCAGCAGCCGCGGAATGTCCGGTGAAAAGAGAGTAATTATGTCTGTTCTCTTGGGGTGGTTTCTGGCAATCATCGGTATGGAGTTTTTTATTTACCTGTTGGATATAAACAACTCTCCCTTTTTGACTGAAAAATTCCTTTTCTTCAATCTGCCGATTCATTTCTGGTTGACCGGGCAGTTTCTCCCTCTCTGGTTTATAATACTAACTGCTCTTTTCAACTACTGGATGGACAGGCATTCAAAAATGGCTCTTGACCGTTCCATAAGGTTTAGAGTCAGACAGAGAAGGGAGTCGGAGGAGAAGAAATGATTGAGACGACTGTAAAGATTCTCCCTTTGGCAATAGTGCTGGGGATGTTTTTTCTCTTCACTCTAGCCGGGTTGAAAACGGGCAAAAAACAGGCTTCTGAATACGGCTTTCATGGTGGCTACAGTGGTTCGCTTGGGATCGGGGCAGCCATTGCGAGCAACTGGATGAGCGCGGCAAGTTTTTTTGGCATTGCCGGCATGTTCTACCTTAAAGGCTACTATGCGATGGCCTTTGTAGTCGGATGGACGGGGGGGTATGTGCTCCTCCTTGTTCTCATGGCGACGCAGATAAGAAGGTTCGGCAAGTACAGCGCTCCGGATTTCGTAGGCAGCCGCTATGAGTCCGATGCCGCCCGCACCATGGCTGCCCTGATCTCCATAATTATTGCCGTCATATATGTTACAGCCCAGTTCAAAGGGATCGCCCTGGTGGTTGCATGGATTTTCGGCACCGCATATTTCCCGTCAGTGGTTATCGGAGTGTTCATAGTGGTCGGGTTTGTAGTGGTTTCCGGAGTACTTGGTGTTACCAGAAATCAACAGCTGGGTTATTTCGTGTTAATAACCGCTTTCATTCTTCCACTTATGTTTCTGACCCGCAAGCTAGGATATTTCTGGATTCTGCCGCAATTCGGATACGGAGATGCGCTGGCTGAGCTCCAGAGCCGCTCTGATCTTGTCTGGTCAGGAGATCTCTTTCCCACCAACTCGCTTTACGGCTGGCTTGCACTCTGTTTTACTCTGATGTTTGGCACTGCCGGTTTGCCGCATGTGCTTTCACGTTTCTATCAGACGCCGGGAATGCGTGACGCAAGATGGGGCGTTGTCTGGGGGCTTTTTTTTATCTCGCTGATATACTGGTCGGCTCCGGCATACGCTGTTCTTGGAAGGTTTTTCGAGATAAAAAACGCTCTGCCGTTTTCAACTGAACCTGATTATGCCGATATGGTGATTCTCCATGCAACGGTTTACGGAGGAGTTCCGTCTTGGGTAACAGGGTTTCTGGCGGCCGGTGGCGTCTGCGCCGCTTTCTCTACCGGCTCGTCTCTTTTGTTGACAGGTTCCGCATCATTTTCTTATGACATTTATCCCCGGCTCATTCGCAGTAATGCGTCGGAAAGCGACAAGCTCATGGTGTCAAAAGGTTTTTTTCTCGTTCTGGCGCTTGTTTCGATGTTTTTGGCGTTTGTGACAGACAGATTTATGATTGCGGAGATTGCAGCCCTGGCGTTTGCTCTGGCTGGAAACACTATTTTTCCTGCTTTCCTTCTGGGGATATGGTGGAAACGTGCTAACTCCGCTGGCGTGATAGCCGGTATGGCAAGCGGGGTCTGTATTACTTTTTTGCCTTTTCTGGGAAAATTTTCTGCGGTTTTCGGAGAGCTGCTCCCGTTTACTTCATCCGCTTTTCTTGGGGCGCCGGCAGTTATCTGCGTCATGGTTCTGGTTTCGCTTTTTACGCCTCCACCATCCCCGGAAATGGCAAATTTTCTGAATGAAACTGTGCATAAGGAAATTGAAAACTGAATGAGTCTGATCATCGCCACTAAAAACAGAGATATGGCGGCATGGAGAGCTGCCGAGGAATTTTCCGCCAATTTCAGGGAAGCTCTGCTTGAACGGACACAATATCTTCTTGCGGATGAAATAGAAGCTCTCTTCAGCGAAGTTGAGAGCATTCTTGAAGAGGGTGCCGCCGCACATGACAGGGCTTTGTCAAAAATGCGCGAGATGACCGCGGTTGCCTCCAACTGCTCTGACACAGCTTCGTTGAAAAAAATTGTTCATGATTTTCAGAGGGAGGTTTTCTCTTTTTTTACTCTGAACAGATCAGCTCCCGCATATTACACACTTCAGAGCGATTTCATCGAAGCAGTCGCTGCATCTGCTGTCAGGATCGCCAGTCGAAAAACTGCTCTGCTCAGCTTTCTTGAAAGACCTCTTGCGCTTTTGGCTGTAGGAGATGGCGGAAACAGTGAATTTTCTCCTGGAGGCAGACTTGAACTCATTATGGTTTATGACGAATCGATACAGCCGTATGAGTCTGAGCTGTTCGGAGCTGCCTTGCACGATGCCTTTATCGAGTGCGGTTTGTCTCCTGATGATTCTGTAACCCCTTTGAAACCAGAGTGGCGCATGACTGAAACATATCTTTTCAGCAGGTTTTCAACAGAATCGACGGAAGAAGCAGAAAAACCCCCTTCAGCGCTCTACAGAATACTGAATCACAGGATTCTTTACGGCAACGGGGATTTCGGAAAAAGGTTGAAAGTCGAATTAGCTGGAAATATCTATTCTCGCATGAACTTTTTACTTATGCTGATTGCCAGACTGCATGCCATGAATAGCGGCATAACTTTAATGGGTGGTGTGAGGCTGGAAAAAACCGGAGTCGGCCGCGGCAGGTTCAGGCTCTATGAAAACGCTATTCTTCCGCTTTGCGACTCTGTCACCGCGCTTGCCATTTTGAAAGGGGAGAGCGCTGAGACGGTGCCAGGGAAAATCAGGGGGCTTCTTTCAAATGGGTATCTGGGCGTCGATATTGCCGAAAGGGCTCTTAAAGCCTGGCACAACCTGCATGAACAGAGAATATCTCTTGTGGCGGCGGATTGCGAACTTACGGCGTATGATACGCAATACCTCGATTTTCATGGTTTAAGCGAGGCAGCGCAGCATGAGTTCAGGGATTCCCTTGAATCTGTTTCAATGCTTTCCAGACAGGCTCTGACGATTTGCACCGCATGGATGGAAAAGAGATAATGCAGATATCCATGTCTACAGGGACACTTTTCATACTTCCTCTGAAAAGGGTTTGCGAACTCTCCGCGGAAGCCGGTTTTGACGGAGTTGAGCTGATCATCAACCAGGATTTTCAGAGAGTAAACCCGACAAGGGTCATAAATTCGCTTCAGGCCATAACAAAGATACACTCGATTCATGCTCCTTTCATGCCGCTTGACGGCTGGGGCAGGCCGGAACAGGCGCTTCGCCGCTGCGTGGCGATAGCAGCGGAGTGCGGCATCCCTCTGGTCAATTTTCACCCTCCATCATGGCTGGGGATGGAGATAAGCTTCTGGAGATGGCTCTACTCAGTGGGTGATTTTCAGAAAGAGGTCGGCATTGAAGGGAAAGTTATGGTGACGATTGAAAACATGCCATGGGTCGGGAAGTATAAAATAAATCCTAACATTTTATCCAGGACCCAGTCTCTTATTGATTTTATAACTGAACACAACCTTGCCCTGACATTTGATTGCACCCATATGGGTTCCGGAAAGGCTAATTTTATTAACGACTTCTACATGATTTACGAAACCGGTCGGATAAAAAACATACATTTTTCGGATTACGGGCATGGAAGAGAGCATCTTCTTCCCGGACATGGCATACTCCCGCTTACCCGTTTTCTCAATCANNCCCAAAGGGGAGCATATTATTCTGCAGAGCCTTAAGGAAATACTGGCTTTTCTCCGCAAGGAGACTGAACCCCAGACAGCAGAATTCTGTGAATATGACGAGAGTTTCGAGGTTGCAGATGATGAGAATTTCAACTAGTTTCCATCCGGAGACCAACTAAGGCTCCTTTGGATTCGTTCAGGAAATTCCGGATGAGAAGCCCTATTTGATAAAGGTTGACTCCTGACTGATGGTTATAAAAGACAAATCAATTTTTTTTTCCATTATAGCTTCCTTGCTGCTGCATATCGTTGTTGCCGTGGCGTTGTTTTATATGCCGGAAAAAACTGGAGAACTTCCCCGCGAGCCTGTTTTCATGGATCTGCAGGATATGCCAGAACTTAAGCAGGCCGAGGAGTCCAAGAAGCCTGCGCGTCCTTCTGACATTCGTGTGAGGGTAAAGCGTGAAACTGCGCCAAAGATGAAGTCTAGAGACTCTGATAGCGCTCCACCCAAGGCATCTTCCTCATCATCCAGCGCCATTACAGGAGGCGCCCGGCAGAAAGGGAGGAGATCCAAAACCTATTCCCCTTCCGATTTGTCTCCTTCCGAAAAAAATGCAATGCAGCGGAAATCATCCGATACGCTCCCGGATTCATCAACAGCCGGCCTCCTTAAACCGAAAGCTTCCGGAATACCGCTTCCTGGCCGTGAGCAGCTGTTTCCTGACGCGGGAAAGATGGCCAAACTGGAGGAGCGTTACCGCAGAAGCTTCAATGAGGAAATCGAAGAGGGGGCAACAAAATTTCTGAATACCGATGATATTCTGTTCGGCTCTTTTCTAAGACGTTTTGAAAACGCGGTCTACGGCGTTTGGCGCTATCCTGAAGAGGCGGCTATTAAAGGTATTCAAGGGGTTACTCCGGTCAAGATAACCTTCAACCGGCAAGGGAAGATAATCAAAGTCAAGATGCTCGACAGTTCAGGCTCCAAAATTCTGGATAATGAAGTCATAAGAACCCTTGATCTGATAGGGCCTATGGGGTCGTTTCCCAGAGGCTACAATAAGGAAGAGTTTAATCTCATAGCATTTTTCAGATATACCAGCACGTCAAGAACCTTAAGGTGATCCGGATGAAAGGGTTTATAATAGCCGCCCCCCAGAGCGGCAGCGGCAAAACTACCGTTACTCTGGCTTTGATGGCGGCTTTAAGACGCCGTGGGCTTGAAGTGGCTCCTTTCAAATGCGGTCCGGACTTCATAGACACCGGATATCATCGCCTGGTTTCAGGCGTTTCGTCCATAAATCTCGATTCATGGATATGCCCGGAGTCATTTATTCGAGAGACATTCGCTTTTCATTCAAAAAAATCGGATATATCGATAATAGAAGGAGTGATGGGGCTTTTTGACGGTTTAGGGGCGTCATTTGACGGCAGCACCGCGGAAATTGCGAAGATAGTTGGCGCTCCAGTAGTTCTGGTGATCAACGCACGAGGTATGGCTGCGAGCGCAGCAGCTGTGGTAAAGGGATTTTCCTCATTCGATAGTGACATTGAAATTGCAGGGGTGATTTTCAACAATGTTGGGAGTCTGAATCAGGAAAATATACTGCGCGACGCTATTCGCTCATTCATGCCGGATGTGCCACTGCTAGGTTTTTTCCCCCGCGCAAACGATCTTTCAATCCCTTCAAGGCATCTGGGCCTTCTGACTGCCGAAGAAAATCCGCTCTCTGAATCGTTTATCGAAAAACTGGCTGAAATGGCCGAGAAACACATTGATCTTGACTTTCTTGCGGAAATTGCTGTTGCACAAATTTTCAATCATGACATGGAAGAGCCTGAAACGTCCTCAGCGGCTAAGTTCCGTGTCGCAGTCGCGCGCGATGCTGCATTCTGTTTCGTGTATGAGGACAATCTGCGGATAATGCGTGAAGCGGGTGCGGAAATCACCGAATTTTCTCCTCTCGCTGATGATTCGCTTCCTGAAGATATCGATTGCATATATCTCCCCGGCGGGTATCCTGAAATTCATGCGGAAAAGCTGGCTTCGAATGCAGGAATGATCCGTTCTCTTAAAGCTGCGGTCAATTCCGGTCTCGCTGTTTATGCCGAATGCGGCGGTTTCGTCTACCTGACCAGAGGGATCGATCCGGGGGAGGGGCGCCCTTTTTCGGGTCTTGTGGATATCTTTCCGGTGACAGCGCGTATGCTTGCACGAAAAAAGGCTCTTGGATACCGGCAGATCGGATTGATGCCAAAAACGTTCAATGGAACGCTGCTGCGAGGTCATGAATTCCACTATTCCGAGACAGAGGAGATGCCGCCTGATGTGGAGCGTCTGTTCAGGCTCATCAGGAATGGAGAGGAGCTTGGGCTTGAGGGGTACAGAATCATGAACTGTGTCGGGACATACCAGCATATACATCTGGGGAGCGACAGGAAAGCTGCCTCCCGATTTTTGCGGCTGCTTTCTGGAGGGGTGTCATGAAAGAGCCTACACGTATTCATCTTGTCAGGCATGGCCAGGTAGCCGGTTATGAAAATCCCCGCTACAACGGCCAGTCAGACGTCCCTCTTACAGAATCGGGGCTCAGGCAGTATCATGAGCTGAAGGAGCGCCTTGCCGGCTTCGAGATATCTGCATGCTACACAAGCGATCTCTCCCGTTGCGCGGCCGGAGCGGAAATAATTTCCGGCCAGTTCGGAATTGAACCTGTCAGAGTATCCGCTCTCAGAGAGATCAACATCGGGCTATGGGAGGGTCTCAGCTGGAGCGAGATATCCGGCAGGTGGCCTGATGAGTGGAATGCCAGACTCGCGGATATTGTGAATTACCGTCCACCGGGCGGAGAGAATCTGATGGATGTCAGAGAGCGTGTAATTCCGGTCATCTCTGATATATTGCAACGGCATAATGGCGAGAGCGTTCTCGTTGTCGGGCATGGCGGGGTTAACAGGATAATACTTTTGACGGCTATAGGCGCACCGATGGAGAAGATGTTCAATATCGAGCAGAGTTACGGCTGCCATAACATTATCGACTATCACGATGATGGAAGAGCCACGGTAAAATTGATGAATTCTGCTGGAAATTTTTAATATTCAGGCCTCTTTTTTTGAGCGGAAAAATGTTGCGTGACTCAGGGAAATTGAAAGCATGCCAGCATTGTCAGATCAGTTTCTAATCCGGAGTTTCCGGATGGAAACTAGATAAAAAATTGGATTCAAGATTACTTCCCCGGGAATGGCAGCTTTTATGGTTTTACCAAGGATTTCAAATAGTTTTGCTTTTTTGCCGACATGCCGCCTCTTGCCTGCTCATGCTTGCTATTGCAGCAAAAAAAATGCAGAATGCAACAGTTTGGAAGCAGTTCCCATTCGGGAATTCCGGATGAGAAATATAACAGTCGAGGAGCCTGGTTGATGCCTCTTAGAGTCCATAATACGCTTTCAGGAGAGAAAGAGCTCTTTATCCCGCTTGAGCCTGGAAAGGCGGGTATGTATGTCTGCGGTGTCACTGTGTATGATTACTGCCACATCGGGCATGCAAGGGCAAATATAGTTTTCGACGTAATTTACCGCTATCTGAAATATATCGGTTATGAAGTTACCTATGTCCGGAATTATACCGATATTGACGACAAGATAATAAGGCGCGCCAACCAGGAGGGGGTTGATTACAGTACTGTTTCGACCCGCTATATTGAAGCCTTTGACGAGGATATGGCTCTTCTTGGACTTGAAAAACCGACTTTCGAGCCCAAGGCTACCGACCACATCGGACGGATAATAGAAATGGTTGAGACTCTTGTGGCAAAAGGGAATGCGTACGAATCGGAAGGGGACGTATATTTTTCTGTTGATTCATTCCCGGAATACCTGAAGCTTTCCGGCAGAAATCTCCAAGAGATGCAGGCCGGAGCCAGGGTTGAAGTCGGCGAAAAGAAAAGAAACGACATGGATTTCGCCTTGTGGAAAAACTCGAAGCCTGGAGAGCCGTGGTGGGAATCTCCCTGGGGAAGGGGCAGGCCGGGGTGGCATATTGAATGCTCGGCCATGAGCATGGAATTTCTCGGTAAAAGTTTCGATCTTCACGGTGGCGGGAAAGATCTTGTTTTTCCTCATCACGAAAATGAAATCGCGCAGTCAGAGGCGGCGAACGGTTGCCGTTTTGTCAGATACTGGCTTCATAACGGATTTGTCAATATAAATTCGGAAAAGATGAGCAAATCACTGGGGAATTTTTTCACCATCAGAGATGTACTTGAGAAATATGACCCGGAAACTCTCCGTTTTTTCATTCTCTCGGCTCATTACCGCTCCCCTCTCGATTTCTCCGACAGGAATCTGGATGAAGCTGAAACCGGACTGGAGCGGATTTACAGTTGCCTTGCCGCAATCAACCATATTTTATCTTCGGATGAAGAATCTTCGCCTGATGAAGATTTGCAACTTTTTATTTCCGGACCAGAACTTCTTGGGAAACTTGATGGAGTTATTTCAAGATTTCATGAGGCAATGGACGATGATTTCAATACCGCGCTCGCACTGGCCGTTCTCTTCGATACTGTCAGATGCGCTAACAGATTGATTGGGGAGAGCAAATTTTTGACCCGGAAAACAAAAGACCTCCTTTCACGTATTCCTCAGATCTTCAGCGAGATTGGCTCCGTGCTAGGGGTTCCGGTGAGCGATCCTTCCGACTGGCTTGAAAAACTGAAAACTAAAAAAGCCGCGAATCTGGATATATCCTCAGAAGAGATTGAAAAGCTCATTGAAGAACGGAAGGAAGCACGCAGTGAAAAAAATTTTACAAGAAGCGACGAGATCAGAGATACGCTTCTGAAGCGCGGAGTCAGGCTTCTTGATTCGGCTGACGGCACGACATGGCAGCCGTCTGACATCTGATAGTTTTCGCCCGGAAACCACGGATGAAAGCCGAATAACAACTCTCTGGCAAAGGATATCATGCTTTGGAATGGGAATGCTGTTGGGAAAGGGATGTAATTGCAATGGGGGACTGCCCCAATATTTCCGAAGGAGACGAGGAGCTTCTTTACTCACACCATCGCCGTATTCTGGAAAAATGCTCCGAATGTGAGAATTTCAGAAGGGATCTCGCCCGTTTCAGCGAAAGCGGGCACTCCCTTGCGCCGGTATTTTACCTTATTCATTCCGAGTATCGCCGCCAGAAAAATCAGATTCAGTCTCTTGTAAGCTTTCTTGACAGCAAGACTCTGGAAGTAAGGTTTCTTCACGAGTTAGGTTCCGTGCTCCAGAGTTCCGTTGACCTTGAGGAGGTTCTCTCGGTTGCTCTCACTGCGATCACCGCTGGCAAGGGGTTCGGAATGAACAGGGCTTTTCTGCTTCTGTCCAACAGGGAGAGCGGCAACCTTGAAGGATATCTTGCCATCGGGCCAAGAAGCTATGAAGAGGCCAGCCGCATCTGGGACGAGATTTCCAATAATGACATGGACTTGCAGTCGCTCGCCCAAGCCTTCCGAAAAAACAAGCTTTCAACCGAACGTGACAAGTTTCACGACATACTCGAAAAACTTGCGACTCCTCTTTCCGATGCAGACAATATTCTAGTCAAGGTTCTTGAAAGCAAACAGCCGCTTCTGGTCGAAGACGCATTCAATAACCCGGATATCGATCATTCCTTTACATCACTAATGGGTGTAGATTCATTGCTCTTGATGCCCCTCATCTCGAGAAACCGCAAGGTCGGAATTATCATTGCCGACAACTGCATCACGCACAGACGGATAACCGAACAGGACTTGCATTCTATCGAGAACTTTTCATTTCTGGTCGCCTTTGCCATCGAGAGGGCATCTCTGTACGAGAGATTGCAGATTGAGCTTGACCGGGTAAAGGAGGCCAACGCAAGACTCAAGGAACAGCAGGAACTGATGGTAAGAATGGAGAAGATGGCGCTTGTCGGGCGGATAACCTCGAATATCGCTCACTCGATAAGGAATCCGCTCATGGTTATCGGCGGATTTGCAAAATCGATACTTAAAAAAACCTCTCCTGACGACCCGAACTGGAATTTTATTGAGTCGATCGTCAATGAGGCGCTCCAGCTTGAAAATGTCCTGGGTGAGCTGATCAACTATTCCGAGGAGCTCTATCCTTCCAGAGATTCCTGGGATATAAACCGGTTGCTTGAAAAAGAAATAAGCAATCTTTCAGACAAGCTCTCTGCCAGTGAGTGCAGGATAGATTTCACACCCGCCACCAGGAGTTTCCCGCTTGTCTGTATTGATTACAGGCTCTTTGCCGGCTGTCTCAGGAATATCATTTTAAACGAGATCGACGGAATCAGGGGACTTCTCCTTGAAGTCGTCACAGAATATGACGAACTGAGCGTCTCCATTTTGATCAGAAACAGAAAAACCAGATATACCGAAGAGGATATCGCCTTGATGTTCACTCCATCTATTTCGCAGGAACCCAATTTAGCTTGGATGGGGTTTGGCGCTTGCCGCGCTTTGCTCGAAAAACAGGGTATCAAGCTTGCAGTTTCATCCATGCCGGATAGTGGCATTGAATACAGGATTAATCTGCCGATTGGAAAGGGGGAATTGTTATGAACAGGATTCTTGTTGTGGATGATGAGGCGAATATAAGGCTTCTTTATGCTGCCGAACTTGCCGAGGAAGGGTATCATGTCTCTTCAGCCGCATCCATATCTGAAGCCATGGAAAAGCTTGCTGCATCTCCTTTTGATCTCATGGTCCTGGATATCAAGCTGAAAAACGAAAGCGGCATAGATCTGCTTCAGAGAGTCGTCAAGGAGCATCACGATATTCCCGTAATTCTCTGCTCGGCTTTCTCATACTACAAGGATGATTTTTCCGCATGGCTGGCTGACGGCTATGTCGTGAAATCCGGAGACCTGACCGAGCTGAAGCAGGAGATAGCGAAGGCTCTTGCGAAAAAAGCGCTGCGCGCGAGGAGTTCCATATGAAAGCGGTCATTATGGCAGGAGGGTTCGGGACCAGAATACAGCCTCTTACCTGCACGCTTCCGAAGCCGATGATACCTCTTTTCAACCGGCCGATAATGCTCCACATAATAGAACTTCTGAAGAAGCACGACTTCACCGATATCGTCATGCTTCTTTTTCATCACCCGTTTCATGTAAAGAATTTTTTTCGTGACGGGTCAGACTTCGGCGTCAGGATAACCTATGTCACCCCTTTGCAGGACATGGGAACAGCCGGAGCGGTTAAAGCCGCGCAGAAGTACCTTGACAGCACTTTCATGGTGATAAGCGGCGATCTGCTTACAGATTTCAACCTGAAAAAAATCCTCGATTTTCACCTCGAAAAGAGGGCAAAGGCTACTATCACGCTGACCTCGGTGAAAGATCCACTTCAGTTTGGCGTAGTCATAACTGACAAAGAGAAGAGGATAACCCAGTTTCTTGAGAAACCCGGGTGGGGAGAAGTGATTTCAGATACTATAAATACCGGCATTTATGTGCTGGAGCCTGAAATACTGGACAGTATCCCCGAAAATGAGAATTTTGATTTTTCACAGGATGTTTTTCCCGGGATGCTGGCTGACAAGGCTCCGCTTTTCGCATACACGGCAAAAGGGTACTGGCGCGATATCGGGAATACAGACTCTTACCGTGAGGCTTACCACGACATTTTCAGGGGGAGGATCAACCTGAAAATTGACGAATCGAAGCATGATTTTGTGGGCAAGGATATCAGAACAGGGATCGATGTCAGGCTAGAGCAACCAGAGGGGCTTGCAGGCACTGTTGTAATAGGGGATAACAGCCAGGTTCTCGGATCCGTTTCAATCAGGGATTCGGTGATTGGCCGGAACTGCACGATAGAGCATGGCGTAAAACTTAACCGCTGCATCTTATGGAACAACAGTTATGTGAAAAAAGGGGCGAGGATCAGCGATAGTGTCGTCTGCTCCAACGTGCGTGTAGGGCAGTCAGCCCTGCTGGAAGAGGGGGTGATTGTCGCCGACGACACATCAATCGGCGATGAAGCTGTAATAAAACAGGATGTGAAGATTTGGCCGAAGAAAGTGATCGAGGCCGGGGCGGTTGTCACATCGAACATGATCTGGGGTGAAAAGTGGAAAAAGGCGCTCTTCGAGGGGGCGATCATCAGGGGACTCTCCAATGTCGAACTGACTCCAGAGTTTGTGGCAAAGCTCGGCTGCGCCTATGGTTCATCTCTACCCAAGGGGAGTTATGTTCTTGGCGGCCGCGACTCTTCCCCCTCCTCAAGAATGCTCAAGCGCTGTTTCGTAGGGGGGATCCTCTCCGCAGGGGTAAATGTGCGCGACATGAAGATGACCTCGCTCCCGCTCCTCCGCTACAAGCTTAAAACCTTCGGAGAGGCAGGCGGAGTTCATTTCAGGCAGGCCAAGGATGACCCCGCAGTTCTCGAAATAGTTTTTCTTGACGGTGAGGGGCTCGATTTCTCCAGCGGAATGGGAAAGAACGTCGAGAGGATATACTACAAGGAGAACTTTCGAAGGGCGCATCATACGGAGCCGGGGGTGCTTGTCGATATAAACAATGTAGGAGATTTCTACCGTGAAGGTTTTTTGAGGGGGCTTAACAGGGAACTGCTCAGGAAATCGGCTTTTACAGTGGTTATTGATTTCTGTTTTTCACCTGCGAGCCAGACCCTCCCGCAGATTCTGAATGAACTCGGTTTTTCCGTGATTGCCCTCAACGCCTATGTCGATGAGGAGAAGGGCGCTCAGATAAAGGCCAGGGATGAAGCTCTGCGGCAGTTATCGACCATTGTCTCGTCGCTTGGAGCCAACGCCGGGTTCTGGCTTGATCCAACTGCGGAAGCCGTAATTCTAGTTGATGAAGCCGGACGGATTTATGATGGTGTCGAGCTGCTTACCATTTTGACTTCCCTGCTGCTTGAATCAGGTCAGCGGGGAACTATAGCTGTTCCGGTGCAGGCCCCTTCGATCATAGAACGGATGGCTGCCCTTAAGAACTGCCAGGTATGCCGCACAAAAAGTCTTGACCGGTCAATGCTCGAGTCTGCGATATCGTCAGAAGTAGTGTTCGTTGGCGCCATAGACGGCCGTTTTGCTTTTCCGCATTTTCAATCCTCGTTTGACGGCATGTTTGCAATCGCAAAGCTTATGGAACTTGTGGCCGGAACCGGCGAACCTGTTTCCATGGCGCTTTCATCTCTCCCTGTCAGGGCTTTCCTTCAAGGGGGTATCTCTTCCCCCTGGGAGATGAAAGGAGGGATAATGAGGAAGATGAGCGAAGACAGCCTGGAAAAGGAGGCGACTTTCACTGATGGTATAAAAGTTCACTTCGGTGACGACTGGGTTCTTGTTCTGCCGGATCAGTACCTTCCTTATATTCATATCGTGGTCGAGGCGAATGACCACAAGCGGGCGCAGAAACTTCTGACGGAGTATCACGCCAAAGTAGAGGAGTGGAAGAGGGAGCTTGGATGAAAAAAACGGAAGCTCCCTCAATACTCTCTTTTGGGAGAGCCATTCTGATTTCAGAGCACCTGAAAAACGGCTTATGACAAACCCTACCAACATAACGATCATATGGCATATGCACCAGCCGTATTACAAGGATCCTGTCAAAGATGAATATCTTCTTCCCTGGACATATCTCCATGCGATAAAGGATTATTACGACATGCCGGCGATTGTCGAGGATACGCCCGGCGCAAAGGCTGTTTTCAATCTTGTCCCGTCGCTGATTGAGCAGATTCTGGATTATTCCTCCGGAGCAGCTTCAGACCCGTTTCTGCAGAAAGGGGAAGCCTCGCCGGCTGAACTTTCGGAAGAAGAGAGAATATTCCTCTTGGAAAACTTCTTTTCGTGCAACCGCAAACGGATGATAGAGCCTTCCAGGCGGTATCTGGAGCTCTTGTATATGGCTGGGGAGGGGAAACCCGGAAATTTGGCTGACAGAGTCAGACATTTCACGGATCAGGACATCATTGATCTTCAGGTCTGGTTTTTTCTCGCATGGACAGGAGAGGCGGCAAGAAGAAAATTCCCCTTTTTCGGGAAAATGGTCGAAAAGGGGGAGAATTACACCCCTGAAGAAAAAAAGGAGCTTTTTGCAACCCAGCGTGAACTTCTTCGGGGGATAATCCCGCTTTACAAAAGGCTGCACGAAGAGGCAAAAATCGAACTTTCCGTAACCCCCTACTATCACCCGATCCTTCCACTTCTCTGCGACATCCGCATGGCCCAGACCGCCATGCCGCGCGTTCCGCTTCCTGCTTCACAGTTCCGTCATCCTGAAGATGCGAAGGCCCAGGTGAAGCGCGGAATCGAATATTTCAGAAGTATTTTCGGGTTTGCCCCTTGCGGGATGTGGCCATCGGAAGGGGCTGTAAGCAATGAAGCCGTCGATATCATTGCAGGATGCGGAATAAGATGGATTGCGACAGACGAGGAGATACTCGCCAGAAGCCGCGACGGAGGGTTAGGGAACAACAGGGAATGCCTCTACATGCCATGGCTGATTCCGGGGAGAAACGGCGATGTCGCCGCTTTTTTTCGTGACCATCAGATATCCGATCTGATCGGTTTTACCTACTCCCAGTGGGATCATAACCGCGCTACGGCTGATCTCGTAGGCAGGCTTATGGCGATCAGGTCCGGCTCCTCCCCTGACGGAGGGGTAATACCGATAATTCTTGATGGAGAAAATGCGTGGGAGTACTACCCTGACAATGGCTACCATTTTCTCAGCGAGTTTTACAAAGCTGTCGTCGCGGAACCCGGGCTGAACCTGGCAACCTGCTCGGAGGTGATAAGCAAGGGAAATTTCGGCGGCCGCCTGAAGGGAATACATCCAGGCTCATGGATCAACGCCGATTATGGCATATGGATAGGCCATCCGGAAGAGAACCTGGCATGGGATATGGTCGCAAATGCGAGAGATGCTGCAGCAGCCAAAAACAGTGATGTCGCCTTGATTCTTTCCGGTGAATCAGCTCCGGAGAACAGTGACGGCAAGGCTGAAGCCATATGCCGATCGCTTTATGCCGCTGAGGGGAGCGACTGGTTCTGGTGGTACGGAGACGATCATTTTTCACCGCACAGCGACCGTTTCGACCTTCTTTTCCGTCGGCATCTGATGAATGTGTACGAGCTCATCGGGGAGGATTTCCCGAGGGAGCTTCTCGAGCCTGTCAAGAAGAAGAGTCCGGCTGGTCTGGTGCGTGAACCGGCCGCATTCCTGAATCCGGATATCGACGGCAGGGTCAGCGACTATTTCGAATGGCTCGCGGCCGGCTTGTATGACCTTACACGGCAGGGTTCCGCGATGCACTCTTCTGATCGCACTTTGCAGAGCTTTTTTTACGGCTACAACAGAAAATCGCTTTTTTTCCGTATTGATGCTACAGCAGAACTGTCATCGCTTCTGGAGAGTTCGGATATTTTGAACCTGCATGTCATTTACGATCGCGAATACAGGCTTTCATTACAGGCGCAAAGCGATGAAGGATTGCTTCAGGTCAGGGAAAACGGCGGATGGAGGGCGGCGGGTGCGGGGTGCAGATGGAAGATTGCCAGGATATGCGAGGTCGAAATTCCTCTTGACTCAATAAAACCATCCCCAGGAAGTAAAATGTTCGCTTTCGTGACACTTCTCCGCGGCGGGGAGGAGTCCGGGAGATGGCCATCGGATGCGCCTCTTCTAATCTATTATGCCGGAGCCGGGATCGAATTTGACAACTGGCTGATCTGACCAATACCGTATTTTTACGCCGATTCATTTTAGCCTGAAGAAAACATGGCTGGCCACGAATTGACACGAATTTCGAGAAATAAAACAGGCGTCCGAAAGAATTTGCAGGTTCATCTTTCTGGCAAGCCGATTTTTGGTTTATCTGTTCAGATACGAGGAGACTTAGAATATGTCAGAACTCCGGTGGGATCCTGTCAAGCTGCACTGGGTCATCATAGCCGTCGAAAGAGGCAGAAGGCCGCGCGATTTTCAGTCTGAACCCGAAGATAACGGCGTCATGTCCTGCCCTTTCTGCTATGGCAATGAAGACAAGACCCCTCCTGAGATATTCGCAATCCGCTCATCAGGGATGCCGAATGCAGCCAACTGGAGAGTAAGGGTTATCCCGAACAAATATCCTGCGCTCCGTGTCGAGGGAGAGCTGAACAATCGCGGTTACGGCATGTATGACTCAATGAACGGCATAGGGGCGCATGAGGTGATAATCGAAACCCCTGACCATAATCGCGGATTGGCCGATTTGAGTGTAAACGAGATAACGGACGTCCTCATTGCGTACCGTCATCGTTATCTCGATCTCAGGCGCGATTTCCGTTTCCGTTACATGGTCCTTTTCAAGAATCACGGCAGCAGGGCAGGGGCAAGCCTGCACCATTCACACAGCCAGCTGATCGCCGTTCCGCTCCTCCCGCCGGTCGCCGCCACGCAGCTCAGGGTCTCCAGAAGCTATTTCAACGCCAAGGAGCGTTGCATCTTCTGCGATATAATAGATTTTGAACTCAGGGAAGGTATACGTGTCGTAAAGGAATTTTCCAACTTTCTGGTGCTTACGCCGTACGCTTCAAGTTCCCCGTTCGAACTCAGGCTTTTCCCGAAACGTCACAGCCATGACTTCGCGTTGATGAATGACTCGCAGCTTGCCGAGCTTGCCGTGGCCATGAAAGATATGTTGCTGAGGATTAAAAACGTGCTTCGCAACCCTTCATACAACTTCATTCTCTACACCGCCCCCCCGATGCACAGGCGCCCTGGGAAGCCTGACCACTGGAACTCACTTGAATATGACTATCACTGGCATATAGAGCTTGTTCCCCGTCTTACCCAGGTTGCAGGTTTTGAATGGGGGACAGGCTTTTACATCAATCCCACATCCCCCGAAGATGCCGCCATCTTCCTGCGGGAAGCCGAAATCTGATGAACGGAAACTCTCTAAAAGAGATTCTCGATTGCATGTACCGTAACAGGTCAATCCATCATATGCAAAATGATCCGGTTTCTTTCCCGCGCCGCTATGAAAATCGGCTTGACAGGGAAATCGCCGCGCTTATCGCGTCAGTTTTTGCATATGGCGCGGTTCCGGTAATATTCAGGAGCCTGGAGAAGATATTCTCTGAAACAGGGGCGTCGCCGCGAAAATATGTGGAGCGATTCGATCCGGAGAGAGGCGTTGCCATTTTCAGCGGTTTCAGACACCGTTTCAATGATGCCCGCGACCTCTCCGCGCTTTTGTGGGGAGCGAGAATGATGATTGAGGATTCAGGAAGCATTAATGACTTTTTTCTCAAAAATCATGACCCGGAGGGGAATGATATCGCTGGTTCACTGAATGTCTTCAGCTCATCGGTTTTGAGCTTTGATTACTCTTTGGTTTTCAGATCGCCTTCAATTCCTTCAGATTCGTACTTTTCATTCCTCTTCCCCTCTCCAGCATCCGGGAGCGCATGCAAAAGACTCTGCATGTTTCTCCGCTGGGTAGTACGTCCGGATGACGGCATAGATATGGGGCTCTGGCACGGAGTTTCGCCGGCTATGCTCCTGATTCCGCTGGACACCCATATCAGGCGGATCAGCAGCTATCTGGGGCTTAGCTCAAGGAAAACCGCGGACTGGAAGATGGCGAGGGAAATTACCGATGCGCTGCGCGCTTTTGACCCTGAAGATCCGGTGAAGTACGATTTTTCGCTGGCTCATACAGGAATTACTGAGGGTTGTGACGGCA
Organism: Geobacter sp. UBA4057; assembly: GCA_002382705.1. Taxonomy (GTDB): domain Bacteria; phylum Desulfobacterota; class Desulfuromonadia; order Geobacterales; family Pseudopelobacteraceae; genus UBA4057. Next base: position 19,089 of record DFZL01000007.1, on the reverse strand, counting down.
GTAATATCTCTTTATGCGAAAGGTGCGCGTTGGCGCCGGTATGCAGGCAATCAATCCTGGCCGGTTTCCATCGGAAAACCCCGACTCTGGAATAGCTGCGTAAATTGACACCCGCTCCCCTTTCTGATATAGCTTGATTCATTGTTTCAGGGGGTTATGGCTGTTTCGCGGAGAGCGAAGTTTTCTCATCTTTCTTGCAACTCCCCCTGTCTGAAGGAGAGTAGACCTTCATCTGCTACTGATTCGGTAACCGGCAATTTCTCATTCAGGCCTGCCTGATTCTGAGCGCTTTGGCAATAAATTTTGAAGAGGAGCCAGAAATGATAATCCAGTGCGAACAGTGCAAAACTAAATTCAGGCTTGATGACTCAAAAGTCACCGAAAAAGGGGTAAAGGTCCGTTGCGCGAAATGCCGCAACATTTTTACCGTAGTGAAACAGGATGAGGGGGATTCCCAATCATCCGATTTTTCTTCACTGCTTGATCATAAAAAAGACGCTGGATCATCTGCTGACGATTATCTCACCCCTGCCGACCCTTTTTCGGAGTCAGCCACTTCTTTTGCCGATGCTTCTCCAGAGAGTTTTTCGACCAATCTTTTCCGGAAACCGGATCGGGATGAGGCCTTTCCAGATTCCTTCGGGGATGAACTGACGGCGGAAAAGAGCGATTCGGACGAAATCCGTATTGAGGCTGATTTTTCCGATTCCGGGGCAAATCCGGTTTTTGAGTCCGATGACCCATTCGCCGGTATTTCATTCGGTCATTCTGAAAAACCGGAAGAGAGGAGGGAAGAGTCTGATGAATCCGCTTTTGCATCTGACATGGCTTCTGACAGCGACAACCCCTTTGCGGGAATTTCATCATTATTTTCTGAAACGACGGCAAACGCCGTCACTGGATATGATTCAGAAGAGCCTTTTGCAAAAGAGCCGCCATCTCCGCGTGATTCCACAGGGGGTACCGACTTTTCTGACAGATCCGGAACCGGGCTTGCGGCAGTGCCTCCGGAAATGGAATCTTTTCCAGATTTTGCCAGCGCTATGGAAGAATCCGTTTCCGGCGATCAGCCGTTTGCCGGCATCGATGATCCGTTTTCAGAACTGGGGAGCATCGTAACAGCCAAAGAGACATCTGAAACCGGGGAGGGGACTCTCTTGCCGGAGAGTGATTCAACCTCTTTTGATTCCGGTGATTTTGCACCGGCTGAAAAACCTGAATCTTCTGAAAGCGGTACTGGCGACATGCCAACGGCTGCGCCTGGGGTTTTTCCAGGGAAGGGTGATGATTTCTTCGATTTCAACAGTTTCAATGCCGAGGCCGCGGATAGCGGCAGAGAAGAAGAGGGACCGCCCGATATCCCATTGCAGGCTGCCCGGGAAACGGCTCCAGTCTTCCTGAAAGCGACCGGAACTCCTGCTGCTGAGAACATGCCATCTGTTTCGGCTCTCTCTCCGACAGATAATGAAGCGCTTCCTCCGCTTTCGATTTCATCACGTCGCAAAAGCAGCTCGGTCATTACCTTTCTTGCCGTCATTCTCGGGATACTTGCGCTTTCTGCCGCGGCTTTTTACGCCTACTCTTATTTTGCTAGGGAGAGCGATAAGAATGTGGCTGAAACAGGAGAAATAAAGATCCGTAATGTTGAGGCGGCGTATATGAAAAATATCTCGGCTGGAGAGATGCTCGTTGTATCTGGCGAGCTTCAGAACGGCTTTAGAACGCCCAGAGCATCCATTCAGGTGAAAGTGATGCTTTACGACTCAAAAGGGGGAGTGATTGCTGCAAAATATGCATATGCCGGCAATCAGCTGAACATGGAGCAGCTGGCTTCAATGCCTCTGGAACGGATTGAAGCTGCAATGTCCAACCAGTTCGGCGACTCATTGTCAAACCTCGGAGTGCAGCCGGGCAAGACAATTCCTTTTGTCGTTGTCATTCCGGCTCCTCCTGCTGAAGCAAAAGATTACGTAGTGGAACCTGCCGGTTCCACCATTGCTGCAGTGAAACAGTAAAAAACAGGTATATCCGTTAAACGGTTTGTATCTTGAAGGGGTGCGGAATCTACTTCCCACCCCTTCAGACATCCCGATGTGAAACTGTTCCCAAGGGGAAAACTGAATGAAATTTGCTCCAACCTCGATACTTGTTACCGGCGGCGCCGGTTTCATAGGCTCCAACTTCATTCACTCATTCATTGCTGACAACCGTGATTGCAAGATTACAAACCTCGACATTCTGACTTATGCCGGGAATCTGGCCAACCTGAAGTCTGTTGAGCGGCATCCCGGATACAGGTTCGCAAAGGGTGACATCTGCGATGCAACTCTTGTTGCAGAGCTCCTTGCAGCGGAGAGAATAGACGCAGTGATCAATTTTGCGGCGGAGTCGCATGTAGACCGTTCGATTCTGTCACCTGAGATTTTTGTCCGGACAAATCTTCTTGGGACGCAAGTTCTGCTTGAAGAGAGCCGAAAACACTGGAAATCCGGAGCGGTTAAAGATTTCCGTTTTCTGCAGGTATCCACCGACGAGGTTTACGGGTCGCTTGGTGAGACCGGCTTTTTCACCGAAGATATGCCGCTTGCTCCGAATTCTCCCTATTCCGCTACCAAGGCTGGGGCGGATCTTCTTGTAAGGGCTTATCATGAGACTTACGGAATGCATACTCTGAACACCAGATGTTCGAATAACTACGGCCCGTACCATTTCCCAGAGAAACTGATTCCGCTTGTCATCAGCAACATAATAGAGCGGAAAACCCTGCCGCTCTATGGAGACGGCCTCAATATACGTGACTGGCTGCACGTACGCGATCATGCCGCGGCTCTCAAGCTTGCGCTTGAAAACGCCTCGTCAGGCGCCGTCTACAATGTTGGAGGGAATAACGAATGGAGAAACGTCGAGATAGTAAACCTTATCTGCGACATGATGGATGAACGGCTCGGGAGGAAACCGGGGGAGAGCAGAAGTTTGATCAGACTGGTCAGCGACCGTCCCGGGCATGACCGTCGCTATGCCATAGACTCTTCCCGCATCAGGAGTGAACTTGGCTGGAAGCCTGAATACATGTTTGAAAAGGGGATAGCTGAAACTGTAGAGTGGTATCTGGAGCACCGGGAGTGGGTGGCAGAGGTGACTTCGGGCGCCTATCGGGATTATTATGCCGTCCAGTATGGAGAGAACCGATGATAGTAGTAGCAGGGGCAAACGGCATGCTTGGCAAGGATATCGTATCGCTGCTGGGGAAGAGGTGCAGGGGGATCGATATAGGGGATATCGATATCACTTCCCATGAATCGGTGGAGAAAGCTCTCATGCTTTTAAAACCTTCGGTTGTAATCAATTGCGCGGCCTATACGGATGTAGACGGATGCGAAACCGAGACAGACCGGGCGATTGAGGTGAACGGCGAGGGGGTTGCCTGTCTGGCGATGGTGACGAGAGAACTTGGCGCAAAGCTGGTTCACATCAGCAGCGATTATATCTTTGACGGAGAAAAAGGGGCTCCGTACCTTGAAGACGATCCGCCGAACCCTCTGAGCATATACGGAAAATCAAAGCTGGCAGGCGAATTGAACGCGGTCTTCAACGAGAATCATATAATTGTAAGGAGTGAGTGGCTTTATGGCGTGCATGGTAAAAACTTCGTGGAGACGATTCTCAGGCTGTCTGAGGAGAAAGAAGAGCTGAACGTGGTAACTGACCAGATCGGCTCCCCGACCTGGACGGCCGATCTGGCGAAAGCTGTAGTTGCTCTTCTGGAGAAGGATTGCCGCGGAATTTATCACGCCGCCGGTTCAGGCTCATGCAGCTGGAATGAATTTGCAAAAGCCATACTGGGCTCTGCCGGTATAAGCACTAATGTAAGGGAGATAACTTCCGAAGAGTTGAACAGACCGGCCAGGCGCCCGAGGTATTCGCTTCTTTCGTGTGAAAAACTGGCGCGCGATACAGGTTTCGTGATGCAGCCGTGGGAGAAGGCGCTTCGCCTCTACATGGATTTGCGGAAAAATGGAATCAGGAGATGATAATGGAGCGGGGCGAGCGGCCTTGGGGGTCGTATCAGGTGCTCGATGAAAAGAGCAGCTACAAGATCAAGCGGATAGAGGTGAGTCCCGGGGAGCGTCTGTCGCTTCAGATGCACCATCATCGAAGTGAACACTGGATTGTTGTTTCCGGGACAGCGCTTGTGACTTGCGAAACGAACCTCAAAGTGATCAATGTGAATGAATCCACGTTCATCCCCATCGGCCATAAGCACCGGCTTGAAAATCCGGGAAAGATCCCGCTTGTCATTATTGAGGTTCAGAGTGGAGAATATCTGGGAGAAGATGATATTGTCCGTTTTGATGATGATTATGACCGTTGCGATTCTTCTTTGTCGGGTAGTTGAAAAGAGGGGAGGCCAGTCATGTATGTTGTAATCCTTGCAGGTGGCTCAGGAACCCGTTTCTGGCCGTTGTCCAGAGCTGAAAAACCGAAGCAGCTTATCTCCGTGACCGGAGAGAGGAGCATGCTGCAACGGACTGTCGAGAGAGTTCTTCCTCTCAAACCGAAGCGTATCCTCATTATAACCAGCCATATTCAGGCCGCGGAGAGCAAGCGTCAGACAGCTCCATATCATTCCGTCCCTATCGAAGTCATCCCGGAACCGGCAAGCCGGAATACCGCTCCGGCGGCAGCCATCGCAGCAGCCATCATTTCGGCTCACGATCCCTCCGCGGTGATGGCTCTGCTCCCGGCTGATCATTATATAAGAGATGAAGCCGCTTTTGGAGAGGCTCTGCTCAGGGGAGTGCAGGCCGCAAGGAAAGGGTATCTGGTCACACTAGGCGTGATTCCTGTCAGACCTGAGACCGGATACGGGTATATAGAGGCCGATATTAATCTTCGCGGCGAGGGGCCTTTCCCTGTAAGCTCTTTCATAGAAAAACCTCCTCTTGAGAAGGCTCTCCTTTTTATGGAAAAAGGGAACTATTTCTGGAACAGCGGCATATTCGCCTGGCGGGCGGATATCGTGCTTTCGGAGATAAGGAAGCATGCTCCGGAGCTTTACAATGCGGTTTCAGCCATAGATTTCAAAAATGGCGTATGGGACATGTCCGATCTTCAGGATATCATGGCCGATGCATACAGCGGTATGGAGAGCCGTTCGATAGACTATGCGGTGTTGGAGAAATCCGACAAGATACAGGTGGTTCCGGTTGAAATGGGGTGGAGCGACGTTGGGAGCTGGGGTGCGATTCCGGAAATTGTTGAACCGGGTGAGAGCGGAACGGTCTGCATTAACGCGGAGTCGCATGTTACGATAGAGTCGTCAGACAACATCATTTACATGGATGGCAGGATGATAGCTACTGTGGGGGTAAAGGGGCTGATACTGGTATCGACGCCGGACGCTCTGCTGGTCTGCGACAGGAGGCGTTCACAGGATGTGAAAAGAGTGGTCGAACAGCTTGTCGCCGGAAAAAAATCGAGATATTTATAATTCCGCATCAAGCTCCAACATCTCTTTGTGGAAGTTTCGAGGCAGAGCAGAAATATTAAAACCGCCATACAATCAGCTATTGCGCGGTTTTTTTATTTACTGTTTATCTGACTCTGTTCCTGCTGTTACGATTGTGTAAAAATATTGCCCCTGTATTGCAATTCCACAACAGCAGGCTATACTCGAAAAAAATCAGGGCTTTTGCAAAAAGCCTCTCATCACCGAATCATTCAATAGGGGCTACTGAATTTAAAAGAGCATCAAATTCATAATCCGGGAGTGAAAACTCGTGTTCAAGATATCTGCCTGATATCCGTATTGCAAACGAGGGGGAGAAGATGATTCTTTACATCATGAGGCATGCCGAGGCTGTGGAGCGGAGCGATTCGTCAATGGATGAATGGCGCTATCTGACTGAAAAAGGGAGAAAAGTGGCTGAAAAAATCGCTTCATCGTTACAGAAAACAGCCAGCAGGTCAGGGGTCATAATCTCAAGCCCTATGGTGCGCGCGGTTCAGACCGCCGAAATCATGGCGAGGAAGGCTTGCAGGAAGAGCTCAGTCATTACAAGCGGGCTTCTCTTGCCTGGGGCAGAGATCGAACAACTCGTGGCATGCCTGAAGGATTATTCAAGAGCCGGCAACGTAATGCTGGTAGGGCATGAACCTCATCTCGGCTCGCTTGTGACCTCTCTGCTCCGGCTCGACGAGACTTCTATCGCTTTAAAGAAAGGGGGGTGTGCGGTCATCGAATTCGATCCTGAAAAAACGAACAGGCCGGCACATTTTCTATGCTATCTCCCGCCGGGCAAAAAACGTATAACCTCCCTGAAAAAGGCGTTCCCGCAGAAATGAATATGAAGCCTCATCATCTGTCGGGAAACCGGAGAGTCTGACTTCCATGCCCTCCATCTGCCCGGCAAAAATTCCTCCTGACACATCTGCCATCCTGAAGCGTTCCAGGGAAATTTTCCTTTCAAGATGTATGGAATTTCGTCTTCTGACTCTGAAGGTGCTGAAAAAAGGGGAGATTGACGATATACATGACTTGCGGGTCGCATCGCGTCGCTTGAGGGTTTTTCTGGAGCTTTTTGAACCTCTGCTCCATGGCGCCCAGATAAAACCCGTCAGCAGGACAATTCGCAAAATGACCGGACTTCTCGGGAAGATACGCAATATCGACGAAGCGGCGCTTTTTTTCGAATCATGCATTAACTCCGGTATTCCAGCAGATTTCTCCCTCATTCCGGATCAATTTGAAAAAATGCGCTCGCATGAGATTAAGCGGATCAGAAAAAGAATCGGCATGTTTGAGAAACGTCGCATTGACGCTGAACTGAAAAAAATAGCAGCTTCTCTCAATGAGAAAAATATATCAATCGGATCAGGCAGGTTTTCAATTATCGGTTATTTTTCAGAGCACTCGATAAAGCGGTATCAGACGGTAAATAAATTCCTGCCGGCTTCAACCGTCTCCGGCAACCGCAAATCGCGGCACAAACTCCGCATAGCTGTCAAGAAGTGGCGCTACCTTATCGAGGCCATTGCAGAAATTCTGGAATGCGATTGCAGATCGATACTGGAGAAGTTGAGGGAGTATCAGTCTGTTCTGGGAAGAATGAATGATATCGTTGAGTTTGCGGCTCTGCTTGACTCTTTAGGAATTAAAGACGATGAACGGGTTTTTTTAATATCTCGTCTTGCAAGCGAGGAAGAGATTCTTATGGACAGATTCAATACGCTTCTGCTGGAGAAGCCACTCAGGTACAGGTTCTTCATATGAGAGGTGATATGTCAAATTCACGCATCGCCGCGATTGATATTGGCACTAATTCGATCCGTTGCATAGTGGCCGAAGTAACGGAAGAAGGAAAATTCAGGATACTGGATGACGAAAAAGCCACTGTAAGGCTCGGAGAAAAACTTGCTGATACAGGGTTGATCTCGGACGAGGCATCGCAAAGGGCGATTGAGGCGGTCAGCCGTTTCAGAAAGCTTGTTAACGGCCTCAATGTGGAGCTCGTGGAAGCTGTGGCGACAAGCGCAGTGAGAACCGCCTCTAATGGTGCGGCGCTTGTGAGGAGGCTTGAAGCGGAGCTTGGAAATGAAATCAGAGTGATTTCAGGCGAAGAGGAGGCAGAGCTTACCGCCGAATCCGCATTTTCGGGTTTCGATATGTACGGAAAACGTTATGCGATGATTGACATAGGAGGGGGAAGCGTAGAAATAGTGACAGCGGTTGGGAATCATGTCGAAGAGTTCTATTCGCTCGAGCTTGGGGCGGTTGTCATGACTGAACGGTTTCTAAAAAGCGATCCTGTCGATCCGGATGAACTGGGAAAGTTGCAGAATCATATCCGCAGGACGATCAGGCGGGCGCTCGATGGCAGAAAGATCAGCGTCGATTCCATGATAGGCTCCGGAGGGACGGTAAATGCCATTGGCTACATGTCGATGAGCATTTGCAAGGAGAACTACTCTTCCGTGCATGGATACGAGGTGCTCCGTTCTGAAATAGTTCATCTGCTTGCAATGCTTTCAAGAAAAAGCCTGAAGGAGCGCCGCGGTGTTCAGGGGCTGAATCAGGACAGAGCAGACATAATAGTCGCGGGTGTGGCGGTGGTTGATGAGTTGATGCGTTTTTTCAACGCAAACAGGCTGCTTGTCAATGAGCGAGGGGTGCGTCAGGGACTTCTTGTAAGGGGGGCAGAGCGGCTGGGAGTTGGAAATGCGAGGAGCGTGCCAGCTTCGTGGAAAGATTCGGTCAACGATTTTGCCAGATCATGCCATGTGGAAGAGCTTCATGCAAAGCAGGTCGCTTCCTTGTCACTGAAAATATTCGATGCAATCTCCTCCTCTTTCGGATTGAAAAAGTGTGATCGCAAGCTCCTTGAGGCGGCAGCTGTTCTTCATGATTGCGGTTATTTCATAAATTATGGCAGTCACCACAAACATTCGTATCATCTCATACGCCATGCGGATATCTTCGGTTTCACTCCGCGCGAAAGAGAGTTGATAGCACAGATTGCGCGATATCACAGAAAGTCGCTGCCAAAGAGCGGGCATGATGCTTTTCAGAAGCTTAAGGAGAAGGATAGAGTGACTGTTGCGCAGCTTGGCGGCATACTGCGTCTGGCAGATGGTCTCGACCGTCGCAGATGCGCTCTTGTGGAGGATATATCCTGCGCGTTTGACGGAGTCGCATTGGTGCTGAATCTTGTTTCAAAAGAGGATATTTCCGTAGAGCTTTTTGGCGGTGATGCTAAAAAGAATCTGTTTGAAAAGGTTTTCGGCGTATCTGTAGTTTTTGTGACCGTATGCAAGGATGCATGATTACCAGGTAGCAAGTTTTTTCCGTGCTTTTTCTATATCCTCATTTTCTGCGGAAAAAGTGACAGGGAGCGAAAGGGCGATTTTCAGCTGCTCTATTGCGGCCTCCCTTTTTCCCATCTTGTAATAGATTTTTGCAAGGTTGTAGCGGTGAGTGATCCTATCCTTCTTCGAGATGGCCTTGAGCAGGAGGGTTTCAGCCTTCTCCAGCGAGGCGTAAGGGAGATCGCCGTAAATCATTTTCACGAAAGCTTTTGACCATGGCTCAAGCGATGCTATCTTGTAGTGCCAGCGGCTTAGAACTAGAAGCGAAATATCGTCATCTGGCTTTATAGAAAGAGCTTTGTCTATATTTTCCTTCACTCTTTTCGAAATGCGTATCTGGCTTACGACATTCACATCCTCGGCCTGGGCTCCCAAGGCTATTGCCAGCCACTTGTAACCTTCAGCGCTTTCCGGATTGGCTTTGATCGCCTGTTGTGCATACTCTTCCGCGCGTTTGAAATGTGCATGACGCTCCTTCGCATCTCTGCTTTTTTCCCCTGCTTCATACTCTGTGCGTGATTTGCCGGAGAAAGCCGCTTCTTCTGCATGAAATTCACCGCTCGGTCTGCCAGGCTGTTTTGAAGCGGATATGTTGGTAACCGCTAAAAGTGGAGCGGTCAGGAGAAAGATAGAGATAAAGGCGGATGCCATTATTTTACAAAGTTTTTTTTTCAAGTCTCACCTTTCCTGTTCAGATGTTCTGATAAAATTTTATCTCTGGCTTTCTCACTGCTGATATTTCCGTCATGCACAACAAAAACCGTGTCAGCGACTTCTACAATAGCAGGCTGGTGCGAGATTGCAAGGATTGTCATCCTTCCACGCAGTTCAGAAAGGGTTTTGCAGATAGCATGCTCATTTTCCGGGTCAAGGGCGCTTGTAGCCTCATCAAGGATCAGCATGTCAGGTTTATGTGCCAGCGCCCTTGCGATCGCTATACGTTGACGTTGCCCACCGGAAAGCTTTGAACCCCGCTCACCCGCGATAGTCTGCAACCCCTCGGGCATGGCTGAAACAAAGTCCCATGCTCCTGCCGAACGCAAGGCATCTTCGGCCTCCTGAGCGTTCAATGTCGGATCATACAGTGTTACATTGGCCATTATCGTGTCGTGCAGCAGCACGTTATCCTGAGGAACATAACCTATTTTCGATCTCCAGGTTTTAATGTCGATATCTCCAAGTGAGGTACCATCCAGCAGTATTTCACCACTCTTTGGTCTGAGCAGCCCGATGACAAGGTCAACCAGAGTGGTTTTACCACCCCCTGAATGCCCTGTTACGGCTGTAAAAGAGCCTGACTGAATTTCAAAGGAGAGGTTTTCGAATACAGCAACTCCGGAATAGCTGAAACTGACATTGTTAAAACGGAGACTTTTGTTAAGATGCGCCGGCAGTTTCCCCGGATTTGGCTCTTTTTGTCTGACAGCTTCATCGATCTTGTTGCGAAGGGACCAGAAAGCACTTTCACAGGCGGCCATCTCCTGAAATTTCCGTTGCATCTTCCCCTGCTCTCCAAGAAGCCTTGCGAGCAGGAAAACGAGTATCATGACAGTCGGAAGCTCAAGTTTCCAGAGAAAGAGAGTCAGATAGAGCGTTGCGACAACCAGGAACATCAGAATAGGCTCCTGCAGACTTTTCAGCATGGCCTGGCTGTAAACCTGCTTCCGTAACGCCTGGTTCAGCCTCACGGCGTCTGCTTCAAGCAGCTTTTCCGATAATTCTTCACGCCCCATCGATTTGAGAGGCTTGACCGATTGCAGAGTGTCGGTGAGTCGCGCTATGAGCGACTGCATCAGCTCGGTCTCCCGCCTTCCCGCTCTTTTGGTTTTTCGCACAAGCCTGTTTAGAAAAAATATCAGGATGGAGCCGGCAAAAAAGGCGGAAATGCTTGCCTGCCATGACACCATGAGCGCGACAATGGCGTAAACTAGCGACTGAACCATGTAAATAGTGGCCAGGGAACCGTGCAGATACGAGTTGGATGCCCGCATGACTTCGCTGGCAGCCGAGTTGGCCAGGGTTCCCATAGGCTGACTGAGATAGTATTCCCATCTTGTGCCGATCAGAGCCCGCAGAAAAGAGAGACGGAGGTCTGTCGCCACATGAGCTACCGTATAACCTACCGTTCTGTCCGCTATGAGGACAAGGAGACTTTTCAGGATAACGCATGCAAGCACAAGTGTAAGCAGTGATGGGACGGTTGGAGTTATGCCGATAAAATCAAGGGCGGTTGTTGCCATCCTGCCGGTTCCGGAATGCCCTTTCGCAGTTCCATTGCCTATGGCAATGTTCAGCACAGGCAGCAGGGCAGTTAGACTGAACCCTTCAACTACTCCTGCGACAAGCAGGGAGAGTAGCATTGTTGAGGTCTGCTTCGGATAGGCTTTGAAGAAATAAAACATCAGGCGCATATCTGGAATTTTACCTTTGTCTGAGAATATGATCAGATGCCTGATTCAGACTGTGGAATGTGTTGTTGCCTGCCAGAGGTGCGATGCTTCGCGAGCAGAACCCTCGCTGCATGGCAGGCAAGCCCGCTGATTGACATCTCCAGGGGTGGAAAGCAGGATTTTCGTACGGAAACTATTTGAGGGTAGAGAATGCCTGTATAATTCTGTCAATCTCTTCTCCGGTGTGAGCCGAGCTTACGCTGCATCGTAGTAGACATGAACCGTCTGGCGCGGCAGGAGGGAGCACGAGGTTTACATACAATCCGTTTTCAAGAAGGCTCTGCCATTTCTTCAGAGTCTCTTCCTTTGTCCCCATATAGACCGCGATGACCGGGGTCGCCTCCGGCCCCAGGCGGAAACCGAGCCCCTGAAGGCCGCTGAAAAGTCGATTTGTGTTGTCCCAGAGCTTCCTTCGTATTTCCGTCCCTGCCGCAAGGATTCTGAGCGCCTGTCTGACAGAGGCGATTGTCGCAGGTGATGGAGATGCGGTAAAGATGTAGGAACGGCTTGAGTAACGGACAAGGTCGAGTTCCGGGTGATCGCTCACGCAGAAGCCGCCTATTGTTCCCAGACTTTTGCTGAATGTTCCGATGATGAAATCGACATCTTTGAGGCAATCAACCTCTTCGGCAAGCCCTTTGCCGGTTTTGCCGAGGACTCCCAGCGAATGCGCCTCATCCACCATAAGCCAGAATCCGTACTTTTTCTTGAGTTCTGCTATCCTGGCAAGCGGTGCCCTGTCACCGAGCATGCTGTATATACCCTCGATTATTACGAGTGTGTTGCTGGTTCTCTTCCCAAGGCGTTTCAATCGTTTTTCGAGGTCGCCTGTGTCATTGTGCCTGAAGCGAAGGATATCCGCCCCCCCCATGCGGCAGCCGTCATAGATGCTTGCATGTGAATCCGCATCAATCAAAACGACATCTCCTGCACCGGTCAGCGTAGATATGACGCCAAGATTGGCCACAAAACCTGTTGAAAAAACAATGGCCTGTGACATGCCGAAAAAAGCGGCCATTTCGGTTTCAAGAGCGGTGTGTCCGGCAAATGTTCCGTTTGCCATTCTCGAACCAGTTGTTCCAGTCCCCTGCTCCCTTATCGCGCGGCATGCAGCTTCGATGCAGTCAGCATCGAATGTGAGGCCGAGATAGTTGTTAGTTCCGGCAAGAAGGACATTTTTTCCTCCGATGCGGGCCTCAGTCGGAGATAGAAGTTCTTCGATCTGTACCGAGAAAGGATCGATATTCAGATCGAGAAGCGTTTTTCGTGCATTTGCGACAGGTTTGAGTTTCTCCAGAAGCCCACTGTTCAAGGGTTTGCCTCCTTTTGTATCTTGAGGACAAAGTCCTTTACCGTCCGAATCCCCGAAATATCATTAAGAGGGAAAAGTATATCGAAGCTGTCTTCAACTTCCTGAACGATTTCCATCACCTGAAGCGAGTCGAGCTCAAGGTCCCTTACAAGTTCAGTCTCTTCAGATATCTTTTCAGACGGCTTGGCAAAACGTTCGAGTATCTTCAAAACATCTTCGAGTATTTCGGAGTAATTTTTTTCTGGCATTTTTCCTTCCTTTTCAATCGGTCATGCAAGTGTGAGTTTCAACCCATCTTCAAGTAAAACTCTCGGCTGCCACTTGGTTTCGAGAGTGAATTGCGTATTATCACAAATCCATTCCGAATGACATATTTCTTTTACCTTGCCGGGTGTCAGCATCGGTAGGCGCCCGGTGCAGCGGGCAAGGATCAAATTAAACGACGCCATTGAATCAAGAAGGTTTTTTGGAATGTTTAAACGAAAAATCGGATGTCTCCAGAGCTTGACGGCAATTTTTTGAACATCGTCCCATGAATAGCCCTGCTCTTTGCCATCATGCAGTTCAAAACAGCTCCCTGAAGCTGTTTCGCTTTTTAGCCATGAGAAGATCGCCTCTGTCAGGTCATCGACAAAAATCAGCGAAAAACGTCCTCCGCCACCTCCGGGGACGAGTGCAATGCCACGACGCATCCATTTGAAGAGGGGGAGAAGTTCTCTGTCACCTGGGCCGTAAACTGCCGGAGGGCGGATTATTGACCAGTTCGTGTTTGAACCCGCAAGGTTCTGCACTGTTGTTTCTCCCTTCCGTTTGCTTGCGGCGTAGAATGATAATTCCGGAATTCTGGCGGCCAGTGAGGAGAGAAGGAGAAATCGCTTGATATTTCCTGATTTTTCGATTGCCTGCAGAATTGTTTCCACGCCTGTAATGTTTGCCTGCCGAAAATCCTCTTCTGAAACTCCGCGTACTGAACCGGCGCAGTATATTACAGCTGCGGTGTTTTCAATCAGACGGCTTGCCGTGTTTGCGTCGTCAAGTTCTCCTTGAATCCAGGTCAAACCCTCTGCGATAAAGCATGAAGAGAAGGATTCAGGCCTTGCAAGCGCCTTTACGGAGATGTTTTCCATCAGTAGACGCCTGATAACAGCGCTGCCGATAAATCCTGTCCCCCCTGTGACAGCAATGGTCATTCGGTTTTTGGACATTGGTTACACCTGGATATTATGAGTAGTTTGAATTGAACCTGATTTTCGGAGAGCCGGTTCAGTTCCCTGTGCTTTGGGAGGCTGTCATTTCGCCTTGGCGTCGCAGAAAGTCTGTTCTGGCCATTGTCCTGGAAATTTTTCCGGATGATGTCTGCGGCAGAGTGTGGGGCGGGACAAGTTCAATCATGCAATCTATGCCGAACTCTTCGAGTATCCTCTCTCTGAGGATATCAACAAGACGAATCCTTTCCGTTTCATCGAGCTGGCGGCACTGCACAACAAGCACAACTGCGTCTTCTCCATCCTCATCAGTGACAGAGAAGGCTGCCGCATCTCTCGAACGGGTTTCAGGCAACTGCTCGACAATGTATTCGATATCCTGCGGCCAGATGTTTCTGCCGTTTACAATAATCAGATCTTTCTTGCGTCCTGTGATGACAATCTGGTTTTTCGCCATATAGGCAAGGTCGCCGGTATTCAGCCAGCCATCCGGTGAAAGGATTTCTCTGGTTGTTTCCGGATCGTTCAGATATTCATTCATGACGCTTGGTCCGCGTACGTGCAGCACACCGCAAACCCTTTCCGGAAGCGCCACCCCTTTTTCGTCCCTTATTTCTACTTCATGCCCTGGGAGCGGCCTGCCGCAGAATACGAGTTGCTTGATTTCAGAGGAAGCTGGGTGGTCAACATCAACCGGCACGGCTTTTCCGTTTTTCATAAGTTCTGTTGCGTCTATGCTGTCAGTTTCCAGCCCTCTGTCAAGCGGAGCGAAACTGACGGCGAGTGAACATTCCGCCATGCCGTAGGAAGCGACAAAGGCCTTTGAATCGAAACCTGCCGGGGAGAGGAGCCGAGCGAAACGCTCGAGTATGTCGGCTCGTATCGGCTCTGCGCCTGTTCCGGCGATCCGCCATGAAGTCAGGTTGTATTGTTCTATTTCGCTTGGACGGACGCGTCTTTCGCATAGCGCATATCCGAATGTAGGGCTGTAGGAGATGGTTGAGCGATTTCTGGAAATGAGGGAAAGCCATAATCTGGGGCGCATTGCGAAATCACGGGTGCTCAGGTAGTCAATGGAGAGCTGTGAAGCCATCGGAGCGAGAAGAAAACCGACCAGCCCCATGTCATGATAAAAAGGGAGCCAGGATGTGCACCTGTCTCCTGTGCGGACTGATAGGCCGTGCTGGATAATCCCGGCAAGGTTTGCCATCACCGCTTTCTGTGTTATTACAACGCCGCGAGGGAAACGGGTGCTTCCGGAAGTGTATTGCAGATAGGCTATGTCTGTCGGCTCCGGATATTGAAGCGGGGAATCTGATTCAGGAAATTCGTCGAAAAAGCCTGGATCACCTATGTATCTGATGTTGAAAACAGAAGCGGCCTCAGCGAGAAAAGGGAAGAACGAGGATGAGCTCATCACTGCCCTTGCTCCTGAAGAGCGGATCAGTTTACGGAGGTTTTCAACAATCGCCTGGCGTCCGCCCAGATGAATCGCAGCGGGGAGAGGGACAGGCACAAGCCCTGCGTACTGGCAGGCGAAGAAAAATCGTGCGAAATCGGCGTCGGTTTCCGCAACCAGAGCCATTCTGTCACCTCTGGAAAACCCGAGTCCCATGAGCTTTCGCGCAAGAGTTTTTGCCTTATTGCAGAGCTGATGATATGAAACAGTGGAGAGGAGTTCCCCCTTGCCTGAGTAAAAATTGAGCCCGGTAACCCCTTTTGCCGCGTAGTCAAGAGCTTCCCCAAGCGTCTGGAAATTACCGCAGCGAAGAGGGATGTTGTTTTCTGTTTGTGTTATTGTCTGCGATATATTCATGGATTGAAGACTTTGCTGTTGGAATTGACGGCAAATTTGTGATTATGGTCTGAAAGCGGATGTAGCATCAGAGTTTCAATGTCATCTGTCTTGGTACCGGTCATCAGAAATTTCCTTTGGCAGCGCCTGATCGGATGCAGTGATGATTCATCTTGTACACGATCGGCGGAAATGGATAAATTTTTTGTATTATTACCATGCTGAAAACAATATGAAAATCTATTTTTACAATCGGTTGGCGGCGATAAAATTTTCAACAAGTTTCCAGTCATCTATCTTATCAACATCAACAGACGCTTCCGGGTATGGCATCCAGATTGCCCCGGCGCGGGCTCCTATAAGCCTGGAAAGCCTGGCCAGCGCATCGTCAAGCGAAAGGTGGCCAGTCAGATACCTTAACATCGTGAAAATACCCAGTATCCTGGCGATCTTTAAAGGGCGCTTGCGATGCTCTTCCACCTTGCGCCAGAATTTGGCCGCATCTCTCCCCTTTGTTGTCAGAAACGCAAAAAGATTGCATCCGCAGTATCCCCCATCTCTCAGCCTGGTTACAGTTCTGCGGCTTCCCGGAAACGCTTTTCCAACCTCTTCAGCATGGGCAAGGGCGGCGACTGCATCGCACCCCGTGTCAATGGCGGCTGCACAGAAATAATCTATGATCTCCGGGGTAAGGAGTGCATGATCGGCTGTTGTCAAAAGAACCGGCTGGTCGGCTGAAAGATGCTGCAAAGCCTTCTGCGCGCTGAGACTCGGGGTCGACTCATTTTCTATGAATCGTATTTTCCCTGTTTCAAAGAGGGAATCCAGCTCTTTTGATTGTCCAAGCAAGGCTGCGGATGAACCGGTGACGATGCAGTTTCCGATGAGTGTCGAATTTTCCAGAGCGTCGAGAACGGAGAGGATCATAGGGCGGCCCGCTATCGGCAGGAGCGCCTTGCAATTTACGCCTCCGGCAGTTATAAGCGGGTCATCCGGGGAACGGTCCCCCGCCAGGACGATCGCTGAAAATTTATCTTTTACAGGATTCATCATATATCGGGTCATAGAAACTTTTCTCATATATTCGGTACCGTTTGTAAACAGTTCCGCCGATAGACTCTATGATGTCGTGCATCCCCTTGTTGCTTTCGAGTATCCATGACATTTCGGCTTCCTTTAAACCGCGCTTCAAGGCGGAACTCTGAAGGGAGGTTATCAGCATAAGGGCAAGCGCCGCGCCGAGTCTGCTGTTATGAAAGCGCCGCCGCACCCCCATGAGTGGAATCCTTGCGCTCCTGATTCCAGTTACCTTTAGGCGCCATAAAAGCTTGAGCCATGATAACGGAAAAAGCCTTCCGTTCAAATCCCTTATCGCCTGATTCAGATTAGGAAATACAACCATCATGGCTACCGGTTCGCCGTCAATTTCGGCGATTCTCACAAAATCGGGCGGAACAAGAAACTTAAGGCTCTTTCCGAGTTCTTGGAATTCTTCATCCGTAAACGGAAGATAACCCCAGTTTTCAGACCATGCATCCTCAAAAATATCCTTGATTATGGCAAGATCACTCTTGAATCTGTCGTTTTTCAAAGGGCGCAGAGTGATCTTTTCTGCAAAAAAAGAGTTTAACCTCTCCAGATGCCTCGGTTTTTCAAAAGATGCGCTTACCTTGTAAGCAAGAAGATTCTGTACGCCTCTGAAGCCCTGCTCTTCAATCCGCCTTCCGTAATACGGGAGCGCATGCCCCATCATCAGCATGGGAGGGGTGTCGAAACCTTCAACAAGCAGGCCGCATTCACTGTTTATGGAAAAGTTGAATGGCCCGCGTACGCGACTGATCCCTTTATCTGACAGCCATGATTCCGCCGTATCGAAAAGCGCTTTGAATACTTCCGGATCATCCTGCGCCTCGAGCATGCCGAAAAAACCGGTGCTGTCATTGTATCGACCCAGGTGCAGAGTATCCAGTTGAGCAGTTATCCGCCCGACAGCCTCTTTGCCGCGTTTCGCAATCCAGGCCTGCAAAGTGGCATGCCTGAAATAGGGGTTTTTCCTGGAGAACTGTTTTTTCAACTCATGAAGCAGAGGTGGCACCCATGCCGGATCATCTGAGTATAAAGACCAGGGAAGAGAGATAAAATCTTTCAGGTTTTTCCTGCCAGAGACAGGTATTATTTCAAGTTTTCCTTTATGGTACGGGGCACCGGTTTCAGGCATTTACTGTATCTCCGGAGCGTTATTGACCGATGCCTCTCACAACGGCCTCGGCATGTTCAAGGTCATCAGGGGAATCCACTTCACCCCATGCTAATCCCTCAATGCAGCATGTGTTTATTTGAACTTCCTGAGCAAGTTCGTCTATTACAGACAGATACCATCGTTTAAGTGAAGATTGATCTCTAAGCAAATTTTCGACTTTTTTTCTGAAGATATTCGCGCCTGCATCCCTGAAGAGAAGCATTCCTATCGATTCCGCGTGAACCTGATCCAGTTGGATTGTCTTGCCTATTCTTATCAGGCGTTCTCCATCCAGCAGAACTTTCATGTCATCGCTGTCGTATGAATTTTTCCGATCGATTGTGACCGTAATAGGGAAACTGGGAGACGCAAGAAGTTTTTCAAGGAGCGGCGCCTGAAAAAGGGTGTCACCGTTCAGGAGTATGAAATTTCCTGTCATCTCCTCCCTGGCTATCCAGCATGTGCCGAGATTGTCGGCAACCGAATAGAAGGGGTTGAAAAGAGTGCGTATCCGGTTCTTGCCGTATCGGTCATCAAGGAGTTTTTCCACCTGGTCAGCGCCGTAGCCAAGAACAACGCATATGTCGTCTACGCCGCATTTCAGAAGCGCATCAATCTGCCAGGCTATAATAGGTTTGCCATAAATATTGACCGCGCATTTCGGGCATTTGGCGGTATAGGGGAGGAGTCTCTTTCCATGACCTGCGCTAAGAATTATTGCTTTCATATTCAGCACTCCGCTATTCATCTGTCCGGCCAGATTTTATCTGCCTGTAAAATGTATATTTTGCAGGCAAAACTCAATTTTAATAGCAAAAATAGGCTGATGAGTCAAGACCAATCATCTTATCCCGGAAATACTTCGCATAGAAAAGGTGACAGAACTATTTATTGTCTATTTCAAGCTGCTTTTTAGCGTGTGGATTCTGCGACTCCGTTTCACTCCGCGCAGAATGACCGTGTTCGGGACGCATGGCCCACAGTACCTCCATCGGTCACCCTGTGCCATCATCCGTCACCCTGTGCCCCCATCCGTCACCCTGCGCNNTCACTCCGCGCAGAATGACCGTGTTCGGGACGCAGTGCCCACAGTACCTCCATCGGTCACCCTGTGCCATCATCCGTCACCCTGCGCCCCCATCCGTCACCCTGCGCGAAGTCGCAGGGTCCATAAAAGATTGTGGATTCTGCGACTCCATTTCACTCCGCGCAGAATGACCGTA
>DFZL01000015.1 GCA_002382705.1 Geobacter sp. UBA4057 | reverse complement strand
TAAGGGGTTTATCCTTAAACTCCTGTGAGAGTGTTGCTCATATTTCCTGATTCTCCCGGAATATCTTTGGAGTTGACAATGAGGAGGTACTTTGCCCTATTCCAGCATCCCGTCCAGCGGGCTTGAGGCGTTGGCGTAGAGTTTCCGGGGGATGCGGCCGGCTTTGTAGGAGAGGCGTCCGGCGATGACCGCCAGCTTCATGGCTTCGGCCATGGAGATCGGGTCATTGGCCTCGGCAATGGCGGTGTTCATCAATACGCCGCTGCAACCCAACTCCATGGCTATAGCCGCGTCCGAGGCGGCTCCGACGCCGGCATCGACGATCACCGGGACCTTTATGGTCTCCAGGATGATGCGGATATTGTAGGGGTTACGAATCCCCAGGCCGCTGCCGATGGGGGCGCCCAGCGGCATGACTGCGGCACAGCCGAGGTCTTCCAGCTTTCGGCACATGATCACGTCGTCGCTGGTGTAGGGCAGCACGGCAAAGCCCTCCTTGACCAGTATCCTAGCGGCTTTGAGCAGTTCCTCATTATCCGGGAAGAGCGTCTTCTCGTCCCCCAGAACCTCCAGTTTAACGAAGTCGGAAAGACCGCCCTCCCTGGCCAGGCGGCAGGTGCGGACGGCGTCGTCAGCCGTATAGCAGCCCGCGGTGTTCGGAAGCAGTGCGTATTTTGTCAGATCAATGTAGTCCAGCAGCGACTCTTTGCTGCGATCGGAGATATTGACCCGGCGTACGGCAACGGTGATGATCTCTGCCCCGGAAACATCTATCGCCTGCGCCATCTGCTGAAAGCTGGCATATTTGCCGGTTCCAACCATCAATCGTGAGTTAAACTCCCGTCCTGCAATGATAAGTTTGTCATCGGGCATCTGATTGGCTCCCTCAAGGTAATTTGTTGATACTTCGCCCTTTTTGCTCTTCCGTCTCTCCAAATAGTTTGGATTTCAAGCTATAGTCCATGACCTGCCCACTGAATCCAGAGGCGCCCAAGGGCGAGCAGTGAATCTTGAACTCCGGTAACCCGTCAATATATTTTGCTCCAGGTCCTAATGGTCGCAGGCATTGACCCCGGCCTGCAGGGTTCCGGAAAGATAATTGCCGACAAGTGCCTCAGGAGTGTCGGCTGGTGCTCCGACAAAGACCTGGATACACTGTTCCGCGAACAGCCCCTGGGCACGCTGTCCCATGCCGCCGGCGATGATCATGTTCACACCGCGTTCCGCCAGCCAGGGGGGGAGCAGGCCCGGCTCGTGGGGTGGCGGGATTATGTCCTCCCGTTTGAGTATCTTCTTATCAGTGGGGTTCACGTCCACCAGGGCAAAACTCTCGCAGTGGCCGAAATGGGTGGTAAGTTTCCCGTCCGCAATTGGAATTGCAATTTTCATCTGTTTTTACTCCTTTTCAGTACTTATTATTTATTGGCATGATTCCATATCCCCGGCATTTTCAATTGAATTTGGCAAATCCGGCCTCAGCCCAGACCATGCCGGTTTCCTGGTAAACGAGTTCAGCGCGGAGTTCATACAGGGGGGGAAGGGAGGTTTCGACCCATGCCCGGATATCAACTGAAGCAGTACAGGGAACTGGCTTCAGGAACCGCACATGGAGATCGCCCGAACCGGCAGGTCCACAATGGTTTCTCCCTCTGCGCCTCTTCCATTACGCCTTTACGGTAAGTTCGGCTAATCCTTCATAACCCGTTTTTTCCGGTCTGGAAATTCCTTGGATATCCTTCTAAAAACCAAGATTGTCCCAAACGCTCCTTATATCTTCAGCCGAAAGCGCGTCGGTCTCCACAACCGCCAACTCCCGCAGTTGCGCCGTCGTGACGGCGCTGTCGTAACGGATGCGTCCCACGAGCCGCGCGCCAGCCCCGCAAGACATTTTCTCTATCCGTTCCGTCATCTCCTGATTGATATCCCACTTGTTGACGCATACCGCCGTCGGGATTGAAAAGTGTTTCGTCAGGGCAAGAACCCGTTCCAGGTCGTGTTCGCCAGATACCGACGGTTCGGTAACCACCACCACCTGGGAAGCGCCTGTCAGTGACGAGATTACCGGGCAGCCGATTCCGGGCGGGCCGTCCACGATGATCACTTCTTTGCCCTTTTCCTCCGCTATGCGCCGCGCCTCGCGGCGAACAATTGAGACCAGCTTGCCCGAATTCTCCGCCGCCAGGCCGAGACGGGCGTGAACCATGGGTCCACAGCGGGTATCCGATACCATCCACTCGCCGCAGACCCTCTCCGGAAAATCCATGGCCTTGACCGGGCAGAACCGGACGCATACTCCGCACCCCTCGCAGGAAACCGGGTCTACGGCAAAGGTTGGCCTGCGGTTTGGCTCCCGGACCATGCCTATGGCATCAAACCGGCAATAGACCCGGCACAGACCGCATCCCGTGCAATCTTCCTTTCGAATGAGCGCCTCGTGGCCGCCCTTGAACTCGTGCCGCTCCAGCACCCGCGGCGCCAGCACCAGGTGGAGGTCGGCTGCGTCCACATCACAATCGGCGATAACCGCATCGGCGGCAAGAACGGCAAAGGAAGCGGTCAGGCTGGTTTTCCCCGTCCCCCCCTTGCCGCTGATAACCACAAGTTCCTCAATTCGCGCTCCGGACATAGCTCGCCCTCCTTTCCATACCCCTCAATTCCTTGATGTTCCAGAGGAGAGTCGCAAAAAGGGAGCTGTACTCCGGCAGGGCGTCGACAATTAATTCTCCCCGCGAGCAGATCTCGGCAATCCGCCTGTCATAGGGAATTTCCAGGAGGATCGGGATACCTTCTTTTCCGCAGAACGCATACACCCGGTCGTCGCCTATCCCCATGCGATTAACGACCACGCCGAAGGGAATCCGGAGCTCCCGCACCATATCCACGGCAAGCTTCAGGTCATGGAGGCCGAAAGGAGTCGGCTCCGTAACGAGCACGACCATGTCCGTCCCCCGGAGCGTTGCGATCACTGGGCATGATGTCCCAGGGGGCGCGTCCAGAATCGCGGGCATGCCATCCTGAAGTCGCGCCTTTACAGCGCGTATAAGGGGCGGGGCCATGGATACGCCGATGTCAAGACGTCCCTGTATCAGCGTGATGTTTCCTGAACGGCTCGTTTCAATCAACCCCATGCGTTGACTGACCTCGCTGATGGCCCGTTTCGGGCATACTGCCATGCACCCGCCACAGCCGTGACACATCTCCGGGAAGATGACAGGCTTGGTCCCGAAGGAGACGATGGCGTGGAATTGGCAAAAACGGCCGCATTCCCCACACCCGTCGCACAATGCTTCATCCACGCAGGGTACCGGAATGCCGAAGATTTCCTCCTCGGGCTCCGTGCAGTCAAGAAAGAGGTTCGTATTCGGCTCTTCCACGTCGCAGTCCAGCAGCTGCACCCCGGAGCCTAGCTGCCGCGCAAGGTTCACCGATACGGTTGTTTTGCCGGTTCCACCTTTTCCCGATGCAACTGCCAGTATCATATCCAGTGTCCTTCCACATCGGCGGAATCCATCGTTTTAAGTGTTCCTTCCCTGAAGGCCTTGAGCGCATCCGCGACCGTAGCTTCCCCGCAGTTGTATACGGCAATCCCTGCCGCACTTAGAACCCTGAATGCCTTAGGGCCGCAATGGCCGGTGACGATACAGCCGACCCCGGATCGGGCAATGGTTTCAGCCGATTGTATGCCGGCGCCCTGGCTGGTATTGAGGTTCTGCCGATTGTCGATAACCTCGAAATAATCTCTTTCCAGGTCATAGAGAATAAATTTAGGGGCACGCCCGAAACGGCTGTCAAGTGGCGCCTCCAGTGTTTCACCCGATGTGCTGAATGCAATTTTCATGTGTCATCTCCTTCTACTTCAACGTTGTCCACTGTGTTGGCAGAGTTATCGTCTCCGGCCCCTGTTTCGAAAGCCTGGCATTCATTTCTGCTCTGTCCTTAAGAGTCACAAGGCTTTTACCTATTTTATTACAGGTACTTTTAGAGGCTGCCCTCTATAGACTTCTGCACGGTTGTCGTTCATCTCTTTTCTATGCTTTCCATTTCCCATGAATGAGCCTCCTGATCACTCATTAATCATTTTCTCAAACAAAAGATCCCGGTTTATATCACAGTGCTTCCCCAGCGCTTTTATCGAGCCTGTCAAGGTGCTTTCTCATGATGTCGAGTTCCGCCTCCAGGGTCTCCACCTGCGCTTTCATGGCCTGTTTTATCATTTCAGGATCGGTGTTGATGCCCGCTCCCCCATACTGGTCGGAGCGCATCCAGCCAGGCAGGGCGGTTTCAAAACAGCGGTTCCTCCAGCCATGCCCCCCACCTCCGAAGCCGCTCCTCCTGCATGCGCCACCCCGTCCGAAATCCCTCGCCGAGCCCCCGCTGATATTTGCGTTGGAAGCCCCGGGCATTCCATATCCGCCACAGAATCCTGCTCCGCGTCCAGTCATCGGCCCGTTTCCCATGGGGCCTCTTCCATTTCCTCTTGGCATAATAATTCCTCCCTTCCTTTCGTTATTCTCTCACCATCGCCGCGCCGCACTTGGGGCACTGTTTCCGCAGGCAGGGGATTCCCGCCTCGTGCGGCTCCACGTGTCCGCAACCGGGACAGACGCAGTTCCCCCCGGGTCCGGCAACGGAAGGCTCACGCGCCCGACCCCTTCCCTGCTGCCCACCCTGGCCCATTCCGGCTCCCTGGCCCGTTCCAGCTCCTTGGCACATTCCTCCGCGGTTTCTTCCTCTCATGGCATTATCCTCCATTTCTGCTTCCCGTGACTTGGAGCCACGCTTCCGTCTCCCGCAGCAGCCCGGCATGGCGAAGCGGCGGATATCTTCTCCCCCGGACAGCCATGCACATTTGACATCGCCAAGCTCTCCAGCAACGAAAGGGATCACCCTGATGCCGTAAGCCGCAATCGTCTCCCGCAGAGGGCGGGATACGGCACCGCATATGAGGATGTCGATACCAAGTTCGGCAAGTCGTATCGCCTTGTGCAAGGGAAAGTCATCGGAAAACGCCTCTTCCATTTCACTGGCGATCCGCCCCGATTTCGCCTCCACAAGGTGCATCTGCCTGGCCACATCGAAAACCGGCGCAATTCTGTTATCCCAGACTGAAAAGGCAGCTTTCATCGGGTTTCTCGCTCCTCTCATTCTCTTCCTCTGTGATTCATAAGAGCATCCATTGTGCCAAGTCTCGCAGGCAGAGCTGGCTAACTATAACTGATTGATATGCGTGGAGTAATTTCGAAAGCGTGGCGGGCGGCGCAAGGAGAACAGTAGCGTTAATGCCGTGTTGCCGGGATTATAAGGATGCAATATCGCGACTGTAGGTTCTGATGAGTATATCCGGGGAAAGGGTATGAACGGCCGCTGGGGTTAAGAGGTAAAAAAGAGAGATTGCGGTTCAGGATGCAACGGTGATAGTTTGACAGGAAATAATTTCCCATTGAGGAGCCATGATAACCGGATATGCAACGCAACTGCCATTGGATCACCTGGAACTTTATCGCTCATTTCTGGAGCGGGAAACAGACTTAAGCGGTACGGTGGTTCTGCACCACGGCAGGGTAAAGCGTCCAGGAAAGCAGGTGCTGGAGTTTTCCACCGTGGAGCTGAAGCCGCTCGTTTCCGACGTCGATGACAGGTTGGCCGCCTTGGCCCGATCGGCTGAAGAGAAGTTCGAGCTCAACCAGGTTCTCATCGTTCATCGTCTTGGCGTCATCGGCGCATGTGATTCTGTCCTGCTGGCAATCGTTTCCGGCAAAACCCGGGACCCGCTGTTTTGTCGCCTGCTCCTGTATAGTGGACGAAATCAAGCGGGAAGAGTTCATTGAACTGATTGAACTCCCCTGAAAACCCTCAGGATCTGGGTTTCTACTTGGGCTAAAGGTCATACTCGGACGAATAGACCTGTTCAAGGGGCTGGTTTAAGACCTGCGCCACGATCCGGGAGTGATCAAAGGTATGTACCGAGGATGAAGCCTCCCCTTTTGCCGTGCTCCGGTACTGGTGCACGGCCGTATGCATGGCCAGCGCCGACATCTCGGCACAGTGCAGCTTCTCCTCGGGGAGACCGTCCAGGGCGGCTATCGATCTGTCGCTGATGGTCAGAACGGTATCCAAGTGCTGCCCCTTGATCATCTCGGTTACAACCGACGCCGTGGCGATGGTTGTTTCGCACCCTTCAATGAGAAACCTGATGTCCTGAACCTTGTCATCCTCGATCCTGATGAAGAAGATCTGCTTGTCGTCACATTCGGAATCGCCGGCTTGGATCACCACATTTGCGTCTTCCAGCAGACCGACATTGCGTGGATTACGCGCATGATCAAGAAACTTCTCATTTTCCATTTATCCTGCTCTCCAAACCAGTAAAATAAGTCCGGAAACATGTTGCCGTAGGGGCATGCTATTGCTAGCGCGGGCTGCGTCTGCGTCCGTCTTGTTCCGGCAGAGGTATCCCCAGGGTCTTCATCTTCCGGAACAGGGTGCTCTTATGGATGCCCAGCTCCCTGGCCGCGGCCAGGCGATTATTGCCGTTTCTCTCCAGGGCTGAGCGGATCGTATGGGCGTCGATCATCGAGTGGATATTTTTCATGCCGGAATCTGCCGTTAGTTCTGCGGTTGATGCGCAGGCAAACTCTTCGGGGAGTTGTCCTACCCCTATGTAACCTTCTCCGGAAAGGATGAACGATCGTTCGATGACATTTTCCAGCTCACGAATGTTGCCCGGCCAGTCATGGGCCATGAGGAGGGAGATGGCCTCGGAAGTGATCCCCCGTACCCCTTTCTTCTGCATACGGTTGAAACGGGAGATGAACTGCTCAGCCAGCAGCGGTATATCTTCCTTGCGCCGCCGAAGCGGCGGCAACTCCACGCGTACGACATTGACCCGGTAATAGAGGTCATCACGGAAAGCTCCCCGGCGCGTCTGCTCGGCCAGGTCCCTGTTGGTGGCGACGATTATCCTCACATCCGCGGCCTCGGAGCGGGTCGCTCCAAGCGGTTCATAGACACGCTCCTGGAGGACGCGCAGGAGCTTCACCTGGAGCGCGGGCGTAACTTCGCCGATCTCGTCCAGGAAGAGGGTCCCCGCCTTTGCCATGGCAAAACGGCCCGGCTTGTCCCTGTTTGCGCCGGTAAAGGCGCCCGCCTTGTAACCGAAAAGCTCCGATTCAAGGAGGGTGTCGGGCAAGGCGCCGCAGTTGACCCCGATAAACGGCCCATTGCGGCGGGGGCTTAAGTCATGGATAGTGCGGGCCACCAGTTCCTTTCCCGTACCTGTTTCACCCTGGATGAGGACCGTGCTCGGGCTGTCGGCAATGGCGGGAAGGACATCGAACACTTTGCGCATGAGAGGGCTCCGGCTTGACAACTCACCGACGCGGAGCCCCCCCTCCAGTTCGCTGCGCAGGGCCTCTACCTCGCTCAGGTCGCGGAAGGTTTCCGCCCCGCCGATGATAGCGGCCTCCGCGTCCCTGAGGACGGCGGTTGAAACACTAATCGGGATACGCCTGCCGTCGGCGTTGATTATGTAACCGGACTTTCCTATGACCGGCTTTTCCGTTTTGAGGGTCGCGCGGAGGGCGCATTCGACCTCGCACATGCTGGAGCGGAAGACATCGGAACAGCGCCTGCCGATGGCCTCACCGCGGGGAATGCCCGTTATTTCCTCGGCCGCCCGGTTGAACGAGGTTATCCGCCACTCCAGATCAACGGTGAAGACACCGTCGGAAATGCTCTCCAGGATCGCCTCCGTTGGGGTGAGGGTTACGGCTGTTTTTTTCTTATGTGATGTTCGCATGGTGTAAGCCGGTCATGTCAAATGCGACGCCATTTTCTTGGGCATCACGATTTGTCAGTCGTCGCTCCAACAGTTTTCCTTCTGACGATATTGTCGATAAGACCGTAACTCACTGCCTCTTCTCCGGACATGAAGAAATCGCGCTCGGTGTCGGCTGCGACCTTTTCGACACTCTGTCCGCAATGCTCGGCCAGGATATCGTTCAGTTCAGCTTTCATCCGTAAAATTTCCCGGGCATGTATATGGATGTCAGTTGCCTGCCACTGGAAACCGCCCAAGGGCTGGTGGATCATGATCCTTGAATTAGCCAGACTGAAACGCTTCCCCTTTTCCCCGGCGCTGAGCAATACCGCGGCCGTTGAAGCAGCCTGGCCGACACAGATGGTCGAAACAGGCGCTTTAATATATCTCATGGTGTCGTAGATTGCCATGCCTGCCGTAACGATCCCACCGGGGGAGTTTATGTAGAGGTGTATGTCCGTCGGGATCGTCTGATTCAAGAAAAAGCAGCTGGGCAATTATCAGGTTGGCAGTTTGATCTTCAATTTCATCTCCGAAAAAAATGATTCTTTCCTTCAAAAGCCGTGAATATATATCGTAGGCCCGTTCACCCCGGCCACTCTGTTCCACTACAATCGGTATCATAAAAGCCCTCCCTTTTGCTTTGACAACTCCAGCTTCACTCCCGCCCAGGCGGTTTATCCCGTTTTCCTTTGCCCGCGAACCAACCCTCCGATGCCTCGGGATAGCAGTCGAAACGTGGAACATACGGCTTTATGTCGATAAGCGGTGTTCCGTCGAGGACATCGATGCCGCCGACCTTGAGGAGGTTTCCATCGCGCCCCAGAAGCGAGACTACGGAGATCCCCCTATCCCGTTCGGCCTGCATGGGTGGCGGGTGGCGAAGATGCCGTGGGGGGTGTCGTCGAGAAATGGCTTGCGGATCAGCTCCACATCGCCGGCCCTGTCGAAATGATAGATGAGGATGATATGGCTGAAGAGGCCGATGTCCTTCAGCCCTGCAGCAAATTCGGGGAACACCTCCACGGTGCCCGTGGCATCCGGATGGAAGGCTCCATGGATCGGCGTATCTTCCTTGGTTGCGTGACCGGTGCGGATAACCCCCACCGCGCTGACTTGAAATTCCATCAGTTCTATTCCCGGAAATGTTGTCTATTGCTTCGGCTCCTCGCCTTTAACCATGAGGGCCTTCCCCGGCACCACGGTCTCGACGATCTTTTTACGAGCCTGTGCCAGAAGTCGCTGCACCGTCCCCCTCGATACACCCATCCGGACGCCCGCCTCTTCCTGGGTGAGGCCTTCGGCATCGCAGAGGAACATCGCCTCCATCTCATCATGGCCAATGGCGACCTTTTCAAGGTCACACAGGTGGGTACCGGACGGCTTGTACAGTGCTTCGGCATCCCCCCGGAAAGGGCAATTACAGTTCCTCGGTTTTTTCAGGCGTGGGGATATCGTGGCTGACCAGCTCCCTTCAATGATTCAAAACCGCTCCAAATCTTTCAGGTTTTATCCTCTGTTATCCGCATGTATCCGTGGCTGAACACGTTTTATGCGAATCAATGGCAGCAACCGCCACTGCCAGGGCCATCTCCGCCGCCGTTCCCGTGACCGGAGCAGCCGTCATGGTCGCTGAATTCCGGCAGGGTGTCAAGGACGATTTTTTCGATGTTTTCGCAGACAGTTGTCCCCTGCTGCGCCTTGAACACCCGCAGCCCGGAACGCTGCAGCTGGATGCGGGCGCCTGCGCCGATGTTGCCGACAACGATGCCGTCCACCTGCTCGCCGCTCAAGGCCTTCATCGGCTTGCACGCGCCGTGGGAGTGGTGCGAATCGGCGTTGTTGATGGTTGTTGACTTCCTGCTCTCCGTGTCCACCAGAAGAAACATCGGCGCCGAACCGAAATGCCCGTAAACCGCACTTGCCAGCCCATCGTCTTTTTCAATCGGGAAACATACTCGAACCATACGGCGACAGCTCTGGCAACTCTGTTCAACGCGTGGCGCACCGCCACCGAGGCCAATAAACGCAATGTCTATGGAGAGCCCCGGACGGATACTGTTCAGGAATTCGTCCAGCGCTATCAGATCCGCTTTGAAGACGATGGGAGTTTGCGAGAGGTGCTTTCCCGTGACCTACTCGTGGCCATCAAGCGAGTCGCCCGGGATTTCTGTCTGCGTTTCGAGATGGATTCATCCAGGCAATTCGCCCAGCGGCTGGTGAATGATCTGGAAACCATCAGGGGGGCGGGCTTTGAGATTGAAATCGGGCAGAAACGTTACGGAACCAAGCTCTACACTATCCGCTGTATTGAATGACCCGGGAAGAGGTGTGGGAATGATGTTTTTCCTCTTCAGTTTGCCGCCCACCGTTCCCGCAGTCGCTTAATCACCGCTGCGGCGGTGTTAAACA
The DNA here is from genome assembly GCA_002382705.1 of Geobacter sp. UBA4057. Classification (GTDB taxonomy): domain Bacteria; phylum Desulfobacterota; class Desulfuromonadia; order Geobacterales; family Pseudopelobacteraceae; genus UBA4057. The sequence goes on along the minus strand of DFZL01000015.1, from coordinate 21,328 downwards.
ATGAGGTTAAACGAAGGACAGCAACAGTATGGAACAAACCGACACGCCCACGGCGGCCAGCTTGCGGCGCGTCAACCTTTCCATGCCAAGTCCGGCGGATAAAAGCATGGCCACAACAAAACTCATATTGGCAATGGGGATAGCAACGCTCGCCTGGCCGTATTCAATTGCCAGCAGCAGGAAATTGACAATCAGGAACACCAACACTCCAGAAACAGCCGCGTAAACCGCTTTCTTCCCCGTGATACGGAAACGTTTTTCGCGCAGCAGCGCATAGGCCGCGCCACCAATGATCCAGCAGACGGCGGCAACCACCAGCAACGCCTGCATCGATGCGCCATCGTTCAATCCAGCCTTGGCCACCACGCCATAGATGGCCCGAAACACCGAGGCCGCCACAGCCAACGTAAAAAACAAGGTAAACCGGCGTCCCGTCGCTTCCCCATGCCCTGTTGGGCGATAGAGTAAAAAAACCGCACCAATCCCTGCCGCTACTCCAAATGTTTTCAACCATCCCATACCTTCGTGCAGAAACAAGATGGAAAGCGCCACTACCCCGACAGTGTTGAGACGATAAATCGTTGAACCCAAGCTGGCTTCAATGTGGGTCAAGCTCTCAAGCAGCAGGAGATTTGAAATGGTCAAAAGTAGCCCAGCGGCCAGACCATAGGACATTGATGCCTCGGTAAAGCCAAGTCCAAAACCTTTTTGGCCTGAATAAGCGAGCTGCAAAACAGCCCAGACCAAACCGATACCAAAGACATAGACTCCTCGCGAGCGGTTCTTGGCCGCATAGCGTTTGAAGACGACATCGTTGCCACCAGCACAAAACAGACTGAGCAGTGCATAAATAACCGAACTTGAGACCATGTGTTAGTCCGAAATATCAACCGACATTTTGCCGCAGCCCATCTGCAACACCGAAATCAAGCATTGGTTTCACCTCTCATTGCCTTGAAACTCAGTCTTTTGCATATCCTTCCCGGAGGGCATTTTCCATGTTGATCAACTCGTCATCGGTCAGAAATTCGAAATGCAATTCCCTCTTTCTCGCCGAAAGACGACCGTTGTTTTGCAGGCAGAGCTGGATAAAAAGATCAATGAGGCGGTCAGGCATGTCCACTATTTCCTGAATGGCATGCTTGGTCCTGTCGTAATTCGCCAGAAAATCGAGTTCTTCCACCAGTTCTTGCTCGATGGTGAGCTTGACGAAATCATACAACGCCTCCGCCTGGGCGGTCATGTCGATATATCTGTACAGACGTCCCGTCTCGCCCGGCACGGTCATCTGGCCGAGATCGTCCAGGTTGTATTCAACCAGCCGCATCAGCGGGTTTGAGAACGCCTCCAGGGAGTGATCGTAAAGCGCCGGATTTTTCAGCATGGCGGCGGAGACCGGGAACATCAGCCCTTTCGGAATTGCGCCGCGCAGGGACAGAATGTTGTGAATGAGAAAACGGTGAATTCGACCGTTGCCGTCCTCGAAGGGATGCATGAAGACGAATCCGTAGGAGATGGCTGCGGCATGGATAATGGCGGGGACCGCGCCCTCTTTCATCACCTGGTGGGCAGTGAGCATACCCCCCATCAGTTCCGGGAGATCGTCAGGCCTCGGGCAGACATAATGAATGAGCTGTTTTTGGTAGGAAATAGTCTGACCAACGTAGTTCTGGTTGGCCCGGTAGTCCGTGTCCCGAAACCGGGGATCGACGATACGGTTCTGTAAGTCGATCAGGAGATGCTTCTCACAGAAATCCTTGTGCTCGGCCATCTCCAGCAAACCGATGAATTTCTCTGTCCGGGAGGGGCTCGGCTTGATCTGTTCGATCTCGAATGAGGACTTGGTCTCTTTGTTATACAGGTAGCTTAGTGCCCGTCTGAGAAGCTCCGGTGGATAGGAGGTCACAACCTCTTCGCACCGTTTCCGCAGGTCGATTCTCTCCATGGTGGCGAGTTTTTCGGTACGCCGGATGACGGGACAGAAATCTTTTCCGCCAAGCAGATTGTCGATGACCCTCTGCCGCTGCATGCGACGGCCGGGCGCTGCGGTGTAGTAACGATCCGGCTCCAGCACCTCGATGTAATTCCCCTTGGTCAGATCCGGCAGCAGGAGTTCCCGTCCGGTCAGGAATTCATACAGGAACCAGATCCTGCGGGCGTATTTCCCGGTCGGTTTCGAGCTGATCCAGGCCGCTATCTCGTCTGCCGGGGCCACGTCGAAAAGGGTCGACAGCAGCCCCAGATTGACGCCATCATATTTGAGGGCGAACTCCAGATGATCTCCAGTCCCGTCTCCGGGCCAATAAGACTGGGGATAGACGGATTCCACCTGCCCATCCTGAATGGTCGAGCGCAGCGTCCCGGTCGGGCTGACTGAGGACGTGTGCCAGTTCGGCAAAGCGCTCAAGTCGTATTGCTCTATCAGAAACGCATAGCCTGCCAGCCGGTTCTGTGTCGTGTCCAATGTCCTCGCACCTTAAAAAATCGTTACAGCTCTCAAAATATGATTATAAAAAGCCCTTGGTGCGAAAATATAGTTATTTTATAGGCAATTTTCAAGAGAATTGTTTGACAGGCTGAAGTGCGGTCAAAAATGGGGGGTTGTCTTCTAAAAATGTGTTTATCTCTTAAAATATGATTACAAATTGGCATTATTCAATAAAAACAGTTACCGAGGCCGTCGGGATACCGGCTGTTTACATCCGGAGTTTCCGGATGGAAACTGTCTAACAAACAGCAGCACTTCAAGGCTGGCTTTAAGCGCTGTAGATAAACTCCAGATAACACCCCTCTCTTGACAAATTAAATGATTATGTGTTTATTCATCGCATGCGATACAATCTTCTTGCCCATACAGGTTTATCTTTCCTGTTTGCAGCAGCGATATTCTCCCTTTCATCGCCCGATCCGGCCAGAGCCGATATTTATCGTTATGAAGACGAGGCCGGGATAATTCACTTTACTGACGCCCCTACGGACAAGCGTTTCAAGTTTTTCATGCGAGATTTGAAAAAAGACAGGAAGCTCAGAACTCTTATAAAGTTGTCAAAAAAAGTCAATCCTGCTGAATACGAATCGATAATACAGAGAAGCGCGGCCAGATACGGCATAAGCGTTCCGCTTGTCAAGGCGGTCATACATGCCGAATCAGGTTACGATACGAATGCCGTTTCAAATAAAGGGGCAAGCGGTCTCATGCAGCTTATGCCTGGCACAGCTAAAACCCTCAAGGTTTCAGACAGCTTCAATCCTGCCGAGAATGTAGATGGTGGGACAAAATATCTCAGATTTCTTCTGGACACTTTCAAGGGTGACCTTTCTCTTGCGCTTGCTGCTTACAACGCAGGCCTTTCGACCGTCGCCAGATACGGAGGTATTCCTCCCTATCCCGAAACAAGAAACTATGTAAACAAAGTTCTCACCTATATGAACTCCTATCAGGCCAATTAACGATGAACAGAACTCATCACCCCGTTATCAACATACCGAATATTCTTACCATGCTCAGGATCGCAGCGATACCTCTGCTGGTTTTTATTCTGCTTTCTCCGACACGTGAAGCCGGTTTCTGGGCGGCTGCCCTTTTTGCGGCAGCTTCGGCAACTGACTGGCTTGACGGGTATATTGCCCGCAGGATGGGGATTGTCACCGTTTTCGGTAAATTTCTCGATCCTATTGCGGATAAGCTGATAGTGGCGGCCGCACTGATAATGATTCTTCCGTTCGGTCGGGTTCCTGCCTGGATGGTGCTGGTCATTCTGGGGAGAGAGATCGTTATTACCGGATTGCGTGGAATCGCTTCGAGTGAGGGGATCGTCATTCAGGCGAGCGATCTGGGGAAATTCAAGACTATTTTTCAGATAACGGCGATTCTCGGACTTCTTCTACATTACGACTACAACTGGTTTTTCGGCATATCCCACCCCTTGCTCCATGTGAACATGCATAACTTTGGCATGTTTTTTTTCTGGATTGCCACAGTTCTTACAGTCTGGTCAGGGATCGATTATCTGGTCAGGTTTGTAAAAATCATCGGAAGATAGCGCTGTATTTTTTATTTTGAAGATATCTTACGGATAAGCATTCATGATATCTGGTTCTGTCAAACTTGAATATGTTAAATGCCCCAGGGCGCTGATAACCGAAGAGCCGCTTGATTCACGCCGCATAGCCGGGATTCTGGATGTCGGAAAGGTTTATCCGGCAAGGGTCACACCTTATTACTTCTCCCTTGTCAAAGAGATGGATGATCCTGTCTGGCGCCAGTGCATACCGGACAGAAGAGAGCTGGATGACGACCATCAGAGCCCAGACCCCCTTTCCGAAGCCTCTCTGAGCCCGGTTCCGGGATTTATACGCCGCTATCCTGACAGAGGCGTCCTGATCGTTTCAAACCGTTGTCCGGTCTATTGCCGTTTCTGCATGCGGAAGAGGCATGTCGGCGGAGAATCTGGCACCCCTTCCGGAGATTCAGTGGAGGCTGCGCTTAGATTTATCGCTGCAACTCCTTCGATAAGGGATGTCATACTTTCCGGAGGAGATCCGCTTATGCTCGATGATTCCTCTCTTGCCGGAATTCTTGAACGTATCCGCTCCATTAGCCATGTATCGGTCATCCGTATAGGAACGAGGGTCCCCGTTACATTTCCGGAGCGGATTACCACTGAGTTGTGCGACATGCTTAAACGCTTCCATCCTGTTTACGTAAATACCCATTTCAATCATTCCGCCGAAATAACCGCTGAATCCTCAAAAGCTTGCGCCTTGCTTGCCGACGCCGGCATCCCTGTCGGGAACCAGAGTGTGCTGCTAAGGGGGGTCAACGACTCTCCGGAGGCTATGAAAGAACTCGTGACGTCTCTTCTGGGGATAAGGGTGAGGCCATATTATCTGCATCATATGGACATGGTGAGAGGAACATCCCATTTCAGGACTTCCGTGGAGAGCGGGCTTGAGATCATTCGCGGACTGCGCGGGCATTGCTCCGGTCTTGCAGTGCCGCAGTACGTGATCGATCTTCCCGGGGGGAAGGGAAAGGTGCCGATACTTCCTGACGCTGCCGAGCGCCGGGGGGACAATCTTCTTCTGACAACTTTCAGGGGAGAGCGTATTCTTTACCCTGCGACTCCTCCGGAGTAAAGGCGACTACATCATTGATGCAAGCACTGTCTGCGAAGAGCATGACCAGCCTGTCGATGCCCAGGGCGATTCCAGCGGATGGAGGCATGGAAGAGAGCTCTTCCAGAAAGGGCTCAGGCAGCGGCAGGGGGGGGAGCCCGCTTTTGACACGCTTCGTATTTACGTGCTCAAAACGCCTTCTCTGCTCTGCGGGATCATTCAGTTCGCTGAAGCCGTTTGCAAGCTCCAAACCTCCGGCGTAAAGCTCGAATCGCTCTGCTACTGACGGATCGCCAGGCTTGATCCTTGCGAGCGCCGCCATCTCCACAGGATATTCAGTCAACATTACCGGATATCCCTTCGGCAATGCCGGCTCTATCTCTGTCACCACTATTTCGTCAAACTTTCCCGAAGAAACAGCGGTCGAGACATCTGCAGAGGCATATTTTTCAAACGCCTCCCTTATTGTCATCTTTTCACATCTCTTCCGCAGATCGAGCGAGACTCCCTGATAAACCATTCCTCCATCCGGAAAAAACGATTTTGACAGAAAAGCCAGCAGATATTCACAGTCGTTCATAAGGTCATGATAATCGCATCCGATTCTGTACCATTCGAGCATCGTGAATTCAGGGAGATGGCGTGTTCCGCGTTCTCCGATTCTCCAGCATCTGGATATCTGGAAAATTTTTTCATATCCGCGACAGAGCAGTCTTTTCATCGCAATTTCGGGCGAAGTCTGGAGATAGCCGCCATAGACAGTGAATGGTTCGATATGGTCTTCCGGGGCGTTTGCCGGTATGAGCAGTGGTGTTTCAACCTCCAGAAAGCCGTTTCTATGAAAGAAATTTCTTATTTCGCGTATGATTTCTCCGCGCAATAAAAGTTTTCTTCTTTTTTTCATTGACAGGCGCTCCTTATCCCCGCAAAAAAAAGGCGAACCGTTCAGGTTCGCCTTTTTTACATTCAAAGTATCTCTGTTACCCTTTGACCCTTGTTGAATATTCACCGGTGCGGGTGTCTATCGTTATCAGTTCCCCCTCTTCTATGAAGGGTGGAACTTTCAGGGCATATCCTGTTTCAACAGTGGCAGGCTTGGAGTCGTTGCCGCTGGTGTCCCCCTTAGCCCATGGGTCAGTATTTGTCACCCTCAGATTGACGAAGTTTGGGAGGGTAACCCCGATAGCCTTCTCTCCGAAGAGAAGAACGTCAACCTTGCAGTTTTCAAGCATGTAGTTCTTCGCGTCTCCTATCGCGTCCTCTTCCACAATCACCTGCTCGTAGGTCTGCTGGTCCATGAAGGTGTAGTGGGTTCCCTCCCTGTAGAGAAACTCCATCTGGCGGTCTTCGATTCTGGCCGGTTCGAATGTTTCTCCAGAGCGGTATGTGCGATCAAGAATAGTGCCGTTTATCATGTTCCGCATCTTTGTGCGGTAGAGTGCCTGCCCCTTCCCCGGTTTGACAAAGTCAAAGGCTATGACGATATAAGGATCGCCGTCAAGGGTCAGTTTCAACCCCTTCTTCAGGTCTGCTACGCTGTACATGTTTTCCTCGCTGAATTAAAAATGCGGATTGATGGATATGCCTGTATTTTGGCAGCTCCATTGATCCGTTATGCTCTTTGTTGTTGCTGGTTCGATTATTTTGCGCGGTAAGTGATTCGTCCGCGGTTCAGGTCGTATGGGGAGAGTTCAACCGTGACCTTGTCTCCAGGGAGGATTTTTATGAAATATTTTCTCATCTTCCCGGAGATGTGAGCTAAAACGACATGATCGTTTTCAAGCTTCACGCGGAACATGGCGTTGGGTAGAGGCTCTATTACGGTGCCTTCGACTTCTATGGCTTCTTCTTTGCTCATGCAGATCAATGCTCCTTGTTTTTGGCTTCGGCGCAGAGGACTATATCCGTAATTATTTAATAACGCAAGGGAATAGATGTGCGGTATGAAACGGATTTTCAAGGTGGAGGATGTTTTTCAGGAAACTCCTGATTTGGCAAGTTCGGCGACTTCCTTTTCGGTCAAATAACGGAATTCTCCACTTTTCAGAGAGCCCAGCGAGAGATTTCCGTATCTGACCCTTTTAAGCCTGACAACAAAGAGGCTCACAGATTCACACATCCTTCTTATCTGGCGATTACGCCCCTCGTGAATCGCTATTGAAAGCCAGTCGTTATGCTCCCCCTCCTTGATGATCCTGACAGTGGCAGAAGCTGTAGGTCTGCCGTCAATCATGACTCCTTTCGAAAGTTGCATGATCTGGGTCGGATGGACTTTTCCGCGCACTCTGACATGATACTCCTTCTCTATTTCGTGGCGGGGGTGCATGAGACGGTTAGCCCATTCACCGTCGCTTGTTAGGAGGAGCAGCCCTTCGGTGTTGTAGTCAAGACGGCCTACCGGGTATACACGGGCGGTTATCTTCTCCTTCAGAAGGTCGGTGGCAAGAGGTCTTCCTTCGGGGTCGTCCAGTGTCGTGATGTACCCGGCAGGTTTGTTAAGAAGGATATAAAGTTTATTCTGTTCTCCACGCAACAGTCTGCCGTTTACGGTTATTCTGTCTCTCCCGGGATCAGCCTTTGTCCCGAGCTCGGTTACAACAGCGCCGTTAACGGATACTTTCCCGTCAAGTATGAGTTTCTCAGAGGCGCGGCGCGAAGCGATTCCGGCGGCGGAGATTATTTTCTGCAGGCGTTCGGTCATTTATCACTTGTTCATCGAGTGTCGTTAAAAGTCTCGGGATGCTTCTCTATCGGGAGTCCGGCTTTTTAAGCCATCTATAAACCGTATTCCCGATTACTATCTCGGGAATGGCAACTTTATATGACTTTTGCAAGAGGCTTTGTTCTTTAATGATGTTTGCAAAGAGATCATCTGTCATTGATTTCTGCAAGGGGATGTTCGTCAGTAAAGTGTGCGTGATCACTCCACGCAACGCGTCATCGCCCTGAATTTTCTGTAGCGATCTTCGACCAGTTCGTCGGCGGAGAGTTTTTCAAGTTCATCAAGATTCCGAGAAATAGCCTCCTTGAGGGCAATGGCGGTTACCTGATGGTTCCTGTGTGCTCCTCCTGGGGGCTCTTTAATTATCTCGTCAATTACACCAAGCCTTATGATGTCTTTCGCCGTAGGCTTCAGCGCCTCTGCCGCCTGCTCTCCCTTTGTCCCGTCAGACCAGAGTATCGCCGCGCACCCTTCAGGTGATATTACTGCGTAGATGGAATGTTCGAGCATGAGGATACGGTTTCCGACAGCAATGGCCAGCGCTCCCCCGGATCCACCTTCCCCTGTCACGCAGACGATAATCGGGGTGCGCAGGGCAGCCATTTCGCGTAGATTCCTTGCAATGGCCTCGGCCTGCCCCCGTTCTTCCGCGCCGATTCCGGGATAGGCGCCAGGAGTGTCGACAAAAGTGATTACAGGAAGCCCGAACTGCTCTGCCATCTTCATAAGTCTGAGCGCTTTGCGGTACCCTTCCGGGTTGGGCATGCCGAAATTGCGGTATACCTTTTCCTTCGTGTCCCGCCCCTTCTGGTGGCCGATCACCATGACAGGCTTTCCTTCAAATCTCGCAGGTCCCCCTACTATCGCATGATCGTCGCCGAAGTTCCGGTCCCCGTGCAACTCGACAAATTCGCTGAAGATCAGCCTTATGTAGTCAAGCGTGAAAGGGCGGTTCACATGGCGCGCAACCTGCGCCGTCTGCCATCGTGTCAGGTTTGAGAAGATATTGTTCCTCATCTCTTCGACACGCGCTTCGAGGGCCGATATGTCGGAGCTTATGTCTAGTCCGTTTTTTGCCAGAGCATTAAGCTCATCGACCTTTTTTTCCAGTTCGACGACAGGCTTTTCAAATTCCAGATGAAACTGGGCAGCCATCTTATATCTCTCCTCTGCTTGCTGAAAATATATAAATCATGGGTCACTCAAAAGAGGTTGCATTATAACCGAACAATCTCTCCACTTCTACCCTTAAATCATCGCTGGCCCTTACGGCTATCCGATCAAGCCTGAGAGTTGAAGAGCCTTTTTCGGGAATGACAAAGCTGATTTCGGCGGGGAGTTCCCCGGTGTGCCTGAGAAGCAGCTCTTTGAAAGGTTCAAGCTTTCCTGTGGCAGTTTCAGAGGCGTTTATTGTGAAAAGCACTTTTTTTGTGTTTTCTGCTGTCACATCATGGAGCAATTTCACATCGCCTGCGGGCCCCCGTTTTTTCTGGCGCCATTCACTCTCCCCCTCTCTAGTCGCCTGTACGAGTATTTTCCCCCCTTTTTCATTTTTTTCGAGTTTTCCTGAAATAATCAGAGGGTCATCTGATTTAAGCATCTTTGCCGCTGCTGAATAAATTCCCGGAAACAGCGTTACTTCAACTGAGCCGGTCAGGTCTTCAACAGTTGCAAACCCCATCCGGTCCCCTTTTCTGGTTATGAGCTCCTTCAGCTGTGTTATTGTCCCGCATATCCTGACCTCGCTGCCGTCAGGAAACTCGGAGAGCATCGAGATGCCGGAACAGCCGAGTCGCTTCATCTCATCCGCATATCTGTCGAGCGGATGACCTGTGATGAGAAAACCGAGAGCTTCCTTTTCGAAGGCGAGTTTTTCCTTGTAATGCCATTCAGGGATATCCGGCATTCTTGCACGTGAACCGTTGATTTTCACAATTTCTTCAGCACCGAAGAGAGATGTCTGCATGCTTGTTTTCTCTTCCTGCACGCGCTGACCCTGGCTGATTGCGTTATCAACCACTTCCATCAGAGAGGCGCGGGTTTTTCCTGTCGAGTCGAAAGCGCCGCATTTTATAAGAGATTCCACCACCCTCCTGTTTACCCGCCTTAGATCAACACGTTCGCAGAAGTCAAACAGGTCGAGGAAGTTCCCTTCCTTGCGTGCCTCAAGAATCGCCTCTATGGCGCCGACGCCGACATTTTTCACCGCACCAAGCCCGAAACGTATCGATTTTCCGACAACAGTAAAAGATATCCCCGATTTATTGATATCGGGAGGGAGCACCTCAATCTCCTGCTCGCGACAGTCGTTTATACTCTTTACAACCTTGTCGCTGTTCTCCATGTCGCAGCTCAGAAGCGCGGCCAGAAACTCCACAGGGTAGTGCGCCTTCAGGTACGCGGTCTGGTAGGCTATCAGCGCATAGGCTGCCGAGTGCGACTTGTTGAAGCCGTATTCGGCAAATTTGTGCATGAGATCGAATATGGCCTCGGCTTTTTTAGGATCAATTCCCTGCACCTTTGCCCCTTCAAGGAAAAGCCCTTTCTGACGGTTCATTTCCCTGTCGTCCTTCTTTCCCATCGCCCGCCGCAGAAGGTCGGCCTGACCAAGCGTGTATCCGGCCAGAGTTCTCGATATCTGCATGACCTGCTCCTGGTAGACAATGACTCCGTAAGTGTCTTTAAGGATAGGCTCCAGCTCGGGAAGCTCGTATACCACTCTTTTCCTGCCATGTTTCCTGTCGATGAAATCGTCAACCATTCCTGAACCGAGGGGGCCTGGTCGGTAAAGGGCGCATGCGGCAATGATATCTTCGAAGCATGAAGGTTTGAGCTTTATAAGCATCTCCTTCATGCCGGTTGACTCGAGCTGAAAGATTCCGGTCGTGTTGCCGGAAGATATCAGTTCGTAACTCTCCCTGTCATCGTCTCGAAGGCGGGTTATGTCGAAATCCTGATGCTTCCCCTCTCTGACAAGCCTTACCGTGTTTTCAATTACTGTCAGGTTTTTAAGTCCAAGGAAGTCAAACTTGACAAGACCTACCATCTCGACATACTTCATCGAATACTGGGTGTTGATGGATCCGGTTTTCTGATCTTTGTAAACCGGAAGAAATTCTTCCAGCTTTTTCGGGGCTACAACCACTCCGGCCGCATGGGTAGATGCGTGGCGGGTCAATCCCTCAAGGCATACGGCTGTTTCCATGAGAAGCTTGACCTGGGGGTCGTTTTCAGCCATTTCTTTCAGGCCAGGCTCCTGTTCGACGGCTTTTTGCAATGTCATCTTCAGATCGTCAGGTATCATTTTGGCTATCCTGTCGACATCGCCGTAAGCCATGTTCAGCGCCCTCCCGACATCCCTGACGACCGCTTTGGCCTTCATCGTACCGAAGGTGATTATCTGACAGACATGATCACGGCCGTATTTCTCCACGACATACTGGATGACCTCTTCACGCCTGTCCTGGCAGAAATCGACGTCTATATCTGGCATCGATATCCGCTCCGGGTTGAGGAAACGCTCAAAGAGGAGGTTGTAAGGGAGAGGGTCTATATCTGTTATCTTTATGGCGTATGCGACCAGAGAACCTGCCGCCGAGCCCCTTCCGGGTCCTACAGGTATCCCCTTTTTTTTAGCCCAGTTTATGAAATCCGAAACAATCAGGAAGTAGGCGGGAAATTTCATCTCTCTTATGCAGTCGAGTTCGGTTCGCAACCTGTCGAAATATCCTTTCTGCCGTTCAGGAGACATATCAGGATACTTTGACAGTATTGCCGCCATTCTCTCCTTGAGCCCTTCTGTCGCAAGCTCTTCAAGCATTTCGTCATCTGTTTTCCCCGGAGTTGTTTCGAAATCCGGGAAAAAATACTCTTTCTCAAGCGGCAGCTCCAGGTTGCACCGTTCGGAGATCGCCATGCTGTTTGATATCGCTTCAGGGAGGTAATCGAACGCCCTGGCCATCTCTTCCGGAGTTTTCAGGTAGAATTCGTCGGCGGAAAATTTCATGTGGGTCGGGTCGCTCATGGTTTTGCCGGTCTGGATGCAGAGAAGCACCTCATGAGCCTTTGCGTCTTCCCGGTTGAGATAATGACAGTCATTTGTGGCTACGACAGGGATATCCAGCCCGCGTGCGACTTCGATAAGCCGTCTGTTTGCCAGATTCTGCTCCTCCAGGGTGTTTTCCTGAAGCTCTATGTAGTAGCGGTCAGGAAAAAGGTCGCTGTACCATTTTGCGGTAGCGGCTGCATCCTCGATCCTTCCGCGGCTGCACTGAACGGCTACTTCCCCTTTCAGGCAGGCCGAGAGAGCGATCAACCCTTCGGAATGTTCGGCGAGAAGTTCGCGGTCTATCCTGGGACGGTAGTAGAACCCCTCCTTGTATCCGGCTGATGTAAGGTATGAGAGGTTGCGGTATCCTGTCATGTTTTCGCAGAGGAGTATCAGATGGTAGGCGGCTTCTGCAATGCCGTTCGCCTCTCTTGAAAAGCGGGAGTCCGGAGCAAGATACAATTCGGAGCCTATTATCGGCTTTATCCCGGCTTTCCTGCATTTGAGATAAAATTCTATGACCCCGAACATGCTGCCATGATCGGTTATGGCTATGGCGGGCATGTTGTATCGGCTCGCCTTGGCTATAAGGTCGTCAATCCGGATAGCTCCGTCAAGCAGTGAGTACTGGGTGTGCAGATGAAGATGGACAAACGGTGGGACTTCCATTTGAGCGGCTCCTGGGTTATGCTCTATGACAATTTCTGGTTGCAGCGGGAGTTTTTGATGTTTTCAATATGGAGAGTATGCCCGCTGAATAGGAATCAGTCAATCCGGAGCTCTCCAGGGTTTCAAGACAAATGCTCAACCGGTTGATTCAGTGACATAATCTGTATCCTGCTATTTCTCTTCCGCAGCCTGGGCATCGTCCGTCAGCAACCCTGCATGCAAGCATGGCAAAACCTTCCCTTTTTATCAGTACGTTGCCGCATCCGGGGCAGAACGTATCTTCTCCGTACCCCCCCGGAATATTGCCGGTATAGACATAATTCAGACCTTCCGAGATGCCGATCTCCCGCGCTTTTTCAAGCGTCGTTTCCTCTTTTTCGTCGTATCGCCAGAATCTGTAGGCTGGGCGGAATCCTGTTACATGCCAAGGGGTGTCGGCTCCGAGGTTTTTCACCATGAAAGAGGCGATGCCCCTCAACTCCTTTTCCGAATCGTTCATTCCGGGTATCAGCAGCGTAGTCAATTCGATCCATATTCCGTGATTTTTGTAATCGATGATCGTCTCCAGCACCCGGCCAAGCTCCGCATGCACGACATCCCGGTAAAAGCTTTCACTGAACCCTTTAAGGTCTATGTTTGCGGCGTCGAGAAAAGGAGCTATTTCATCCAGCGCCTCTCTCCCCGTGTAACCGTTGGTGACGAAAATGTTTTTAAGGCCGGCTTCTGCCGCTTTTTTTGCAGTATCCAGCGCGAACTCGTAGAAGATTGAAGGCTCGGTGTAGGTGTAGGATATCGAGGTGCATTGCGAAGCGACAGCTCTCCCGACGACCGTTTCCGGTGAAAGTTCCGGCTCGTCCGGCCAGATGTCGGAGGGGAGCTGTGAAATCATGTAATTCTGGCAGAAGCCGCACCTGAAGTTGCACCCTCTTGTCGCGATGGAATAGGTCAGGCTTCCGGGCATGAAGTGAAACAGCGGCTTTTTCTCCACCGGATCAACCCCTTCGGCGCATATTCTGCCGTAGACAAGAGTGTAGAGCGTGCCGCCGCGGTTTTCACGCACCGTGCAGATCCCCCGTTTCCCATCGCTTATCAGACAGTTGAAATGGCAAAGGCGGCACCGCACTCTCCCTCCTTCTTCCCTGCTGTAATGTGACGCTTCTCTCATTTTTTCCTCCTCTATCCTGAAAAAGGGATCATCTTCTGATGGAGCCGGTAACGCATTGCTGTTTTGCAAAGATAGCAGATTGATAACCTTTTATCTTTGGAGTATATATTCTGAAAAATAAAAAACGAAGAGGTTTCAGCTCATGAACGACACAATCCGGAATACCGGCGATCTCCTGGCGCTTTCAGGCGGATACTGGAGCGCATGCGCTCTGCATGCGGGGGTGAAGCTCGATATCTTTACGTTGCTTGCGGTGAGATCATGCAGAGGGGCCGAAGCGGCGGCAGCAATCGGAGCGGATGCAAGAGGGACTATCATGCTTCTGAACGCTCTTTCTGCGCTCGGGCTGCTCGAAAAAAATAGTGATTCCTTTTCGACGACCCCGTTCTCAGCCAGATACCTCTCGAAAAGCTCGCCCGATTACATGGGGCATATAATAATGCATCACCATTTCCTTATGCAGAGCTGGAAAGACCTTGACAGAAGCGTCCGGACCGGAGCCCCTTTGAGAGGGCACGAAGCGCGCAATACTGACGAGACTGAGCATGAGAGCTTTCTTATGGGAATGTTCAATCTTGCAATGCTTCTCGCTCCGAAAGTAGCGGAAGGGATCGATCTCTCCGGGAAGAGACGGCTCCTTGACCTCGGCGGGGGGCCAGGAACTTACGCCATACATTTCGCTCTGAAAAACCCGCAGCTTCATGCTGTAATACTGGATCTCCCATCCACGAGAAAATTCGCGGAAAAGACGATCGCCCGTTTCGGAGTCGCAGACAGGGTCTCATTCGTTGACGGCGATTTTACTAGCGAACAGATAGGAGAGAGTTTCGATGCGGTCTGGCTTTCGCATATACTCCACGGAGAGGGGGAAAAAGAGTGCGGGGCCATAGTCGCCAAGGCTTTCGGGGCTCTTGAGCCGGGCGGGGATATAATGATACAGGAATTCATTCTGGACGATGACAAGAGCGGCCCTCTTTTCCCCGCCCTTTTTTCCCTGAACATGCTTCTGGGAACTGACTCGGGGGAGGCTTACTCGGGAAGCGAGCTTGCCGGAATGCTCACCTCTGCCGGGGCTTTGGAGATACGCCGCTTGCCGGTAGAGCTTCCGAACGGGGCGGGAATAATCAGAGGGTGCAAGCAAAGGGATTGAAGGTGAAAAAAACGATAACAGAAGCTCTTTAAAAAGAGCTTCTTGCTCCGGGGTCTCCATAATGTCGGACGGCTCGATTGCGCTTTTGCTTGAAACCGAAAATCTTGCAGCCAATATCTGAAGGGGCATGTTATATGACTTTTATTTCAAATGTATCCGAAGAGTGGATCGAAAAGCTTCACGATGACTGGATGGCAGATCCTCAATCTGTTCCGGGAGAGTGGCGGATATTTTTCAGCGGCTTCGACCTGGGAGCAAAAGGAGCCAGAAAAGTTTCTCCTGATCCTGATGGTCATTCAGGCGCTCTCAAACACTCTTCAGTGCAGTCCCTGATCTACCGTTACAGGGATATCGGGCACCTTCTGGCCTGCACCGACCCTCTCACGCTCTGTCACCTTGAACATCCGCAACTCTCTCTTGTCGCCTTTGATCTTGACGATTCCGATCTCGATTCAGTTTTTGCCACGCGTCGCTTTTACAAACAGAGCGCCACACTCCGGGAGATAATTCATACGTTGCGCGAAACATACTGCCGTGAAATCGGCGTTGAATTCATGCATATCCAGGATCCGGACGAACGGCAGTGGCTGATAGACCGGATGGAAAGCTCTCTAAACCGCACGGCTTTCAATAGTGAAGAGAGGCTGTATCTACTCGAAAAACTCCATGAATCCTCGCTGTTTGAAGCTTTTCTCCACAGACGTTTCATAGGGCAGAAACGGTTCTCGCTGGAAGGGGGAGAGGTTCTGATACCAGCCATTGACTCGGTTGTAAAAGCCTCTCCTTCTTCCGGTATTACCGACATCGTTCTCGGAATGGCGCACCGCGGAAGGTTGAACGTTCTTGCCAATGTTCTGGGCAAACCTCTTGAAAATATCTTTGCGGAGTTCAAGGAGACCATCTCTTTCGGGTTTGAAGGGGAGGGGGATGTCAAGTATCACAAGGGGTACTCTTCCGACATAGAGCTTCCAGACGGGAAAGTGCATATGACAATAGCCGCCAATCCAAGCCACCTGGAGGCTGTAAACCCTGTGGTGGAGGGGAAATGCAGGGCGCGCCAGGAACGTTATGCCGCTGGAGCCGAAAAAAAGGTTCTTCCTCTTCTGATACATGGCGACGCCGCTTTCGCCGGGCAGGGGAGCGTTATGGAAACGCTGAACCTCTCGCAGCTTGACGGTTACAGAACCGGTGGGACTCTTCATGTTGTGCTGAACAATCAGATAGGATTCACAACGCTTCCCAGGGATTCCAGGTCCACCCGCTATGCCACCGATGTGGCAAAAATGCTTGCCTGCCCGATCTTCCATGTTCAGGGGGAATCCCCGGAAGCAGCGGTTCATGCTCTTCGCCTTGCGCTTGCATACAGGCAGGAATTTTCCAGGGATGTAGTCGTAGAGCTTATCTGCTACAGGAGGTACGGGCATAATGAAGGGGACGAGCCCGCTTTCACTCAGCCTCTCCTCTACCGCCAGATAGTTTCGCGCCCTCCTGTCAACCGGATATATGCCAGCACCCTGATAGAAGCCGGTTTTATCCCTGATGAGCTGGAGAGGGTTGAAAAGAGAGTGGCAGCACGGCTGGAGGCTGCCGCCTCCTCGGAGCCCAAACCTGCTCCGGTAGGTTACAAGAGCATCTGGAGCGGCATCTCTCAAGGCTACAGCGACTCGCCGGTCTCCACTGCCGTTCAAGACGGGCGGCTTCTCTCGCTGGCTGAAAAGCTTGCGGAAATTCCACCGGGATTCACCCTGCACGCAAAGATTGACACTCTGGTCAAGAAGCGTCTTGAGGCTGTGCGGAGCGGTGAAGAGATCGACTGGGGAAACGCGGAAAATCTGGCTTATGCGACCTTGGTCGAAGAGGGGCATCCTGTCCGGATTTCCGGCCAGGACTGCCAGCGCGGCACCTTCAATCACCGGCACTGCGTCCTGCACGACGTAAAAAACGACAGCGTCCATACCCCGCTGGACAACGTCTCCCCCGGGCTTTTCACAGCATGGAACAGCTCACTCTCCGAATTCGGAGTGCTCGGCTTCGAATACGGCTACTCTCTTGAAAAACCTGACGGGCTGGTCATATGGGAGGCGCAGTTCGGCGATTTTGCAAATGGCGCCCAGGTCATAATCGACCAGTTTGTGATTGCTGGTGAGACAAAATGGAATCGCGCAAGCGGCCTTGTCATCTTTCTCCCGCATGGCTACGAAGGGCAGGGAGCCGAACATTCAAGCGCCAGGATGGAGCGCTATCTCCAGATGTGCGCCAGGGAGAATGCCATCCTGGCCAATCCATCTACACCGGCGCAGATTTTCCATCTCCTCCGCCGGCAGCTTAAGCAACCATTCAGAAAGCCGCTTTTCGTGTTCACGCCCAAGAGCCTTCTTCGGCATCCTGAATGTCTCTCGACGACTGAAGATCTGAGTCACGGTTCATTCAGACGGTTGATCATGGATGCGCCGCTTGACGGGGAGGCGAAACGGGTGATCCTCTGCAGCGGAAAGGTATATTACGAAATTGCAGCGGAATTGAAAAAGCGGGAGCAGGGCGATACTGCCATCATCAGGATTGAACAGCTTTATCCGTTGGATACCGCAATGCTGAAGGATATGCTGGAGAGTTGCGCTTCAGGGGGCGAACTCAGGTGGGTGCAGGAAGAGCCGAGGAATATGGGGGGATGGAGCCATATGAAGGAGGTTTTCGAAATACTGGATAGGCCGGTCACTTTTGTCGGCCGTCAGGCTGAAAGCTGCCCCGCGACCGGTTCTCACCACCAGCATGAAGAAGAGCAGCGAAGGATTATTGAAGAAGCCTTGGTATGACTGAATCGTGATACAGGCATCCCTCCCGCTTTTTTTATTTCGCATTTAGAGTGATTTCCCAGCAGCTTGCCGAAAAAACAGCTGTTCCGAGCGTATGCTTACCGGCACGCTGCTGGAGGATTTCAATTCAGAGACGATAATAGGCGACCATGGAATTCAGCTCTTCCGCCAGGGAGGCGAGTTTGCCCGCTTCCACCGAAAGTTCCTGAACGCCTCTGGCATTTCCTGACACCGAATCGTTGATCATATGCACATTGTTGCTTATCTCGCGTGTCGTGGCTGTCTGCTCTTCAGCGGCAGTTGCAATCTGGTTGATCTGCGAAGTAACCTCATTTATCTGGTTGAGAATGCTCTTCAGCGCATCTCCCGACTTTGCCGCTTCCGCGCTTCCTCGTGCGACTTCCTGAACCCCTTCTTCCATCGAGTTGACCGCGACATGGGTTTCATCCTGTATCCCCTTGATCATGGATGATATCTCTTTTGTCGCTTTTGTCGTCCGCTCGGCAAGCGCTCTCACTTCATCAGCTACCACGGCGAATCCGCGCCCGTGTTCGCCGGCTCTGGCCGCTTCAATAGCGGCATTCAGGGCCAGCAGGTTGGTCTGATCCGCAATATCTTCTATCGTCTCGATAATATTCCCTATCTGCTGGGAGCTGTTTCCAAGCGCATCTACTGATTTTGCAGTCTCTTTGACGCGGACTGCGATACGCTCCATGCCGTTTACGGTCTCCATGACAACGGATGCCCCGTTTCTGGCGAGTTCCGACGCCGTCCTTGCATTGTCCGCAGCAGAAATGCAGTTTGCGGCGATGTCGCTTGAAGTTGCGGACATCTCTTCTCCTGCAGTTGCAACAGTGTTGGCCTGTGAAACAACCTGATCGGTAGTTCTTGACATCGTGTCAGATGTAGAGCGGAGTTCCCTGGAAGCAGCGGCAAGAGTGACAGCTGACCTTTTGATTCTTTCCATCATCTCCCGCTGGCTTGTGACGAGATTCTGAATTGAATGCAGAAGGCTTTTTCTGCTATTCCCCTGAATTGCTATTGTAACCCCCAGATTTCCTCCCGCAACATTTTCAACAACATCCGCTGCATATGCAGGATCGCCGCCGATCCTCCTGACAATATCGCCGGAGAACCAGTAACCAAAGGCCAGGCATGCGAGAATCATCAGTGCGGTGGCTATCCCGAAATAAGCCATGTTGCTGATGAATTCCTTTTTTGCGTTTTCTTGCTGATCAGCCACAACTTTTTCTATGTCATCGATATAGTTTCCAGTGCCTACCACCCACCCCCAAGGTTTGAATTCAAGGGAATAGCCGCGTTTCGGCAAAGGGGTTTCGCTGTCTGCCTTTGGAAACCAGTAGTCGGTAAAGCCCCCATCTTCCTTCCGGCCATTGCTGATTATCTCCTTGACCAGATATTTCCCTTTTTTGTCCTGCAGATCTATTCTGTTTTTTCCCTCTGCCGGTTTTCCGAGTAATACAACGTTTGTTCCGTCAACCGTGTCAACCCAGAAATAGTTCTCCTTCTGGTATCTCAGCGCTCTTATTATGTCTGCGCCCTCTTTTTTTGCCTCATCCGTGGTCAGTTCCCCTTTTTTGACCTTTTCCTCAAGAGTCCCAAGGATGCTGACCGCGCTCTGCACCTGGCTTTTGATGAGAGCGTCGTAGTCTTCGAGAAGCGTTTTCCTCTGTGCTTCGATTGATGAATCTGAAAGCGCCTGCATGCGATAGATGGCGATTCCGGAAAGTAACAGCAACGAAACCGAAGCGCCTATGAATACTAATATCATTAGTTTTGTCCTGAAACTCATGGCTGTTCTCCTTTAAAGGGGAAAATGGGAACGAATGAATTTAATTTACAATATGAGAAATACGCAAGCGATTTTAAGATGCGGCTATATGTTTCCCATCCGGCAGCGCCGGATGAATCACCAGGGGGGAAAGCACCCTTTCCGGATGGAAACTGATATGGCACAGGGGGAGGCTCTCGCAAAAAAGGATGTCATCCCCGAATGATTCTATCGGGGATACGGTCATTTAAGGCAGTTGAAAAAAAGTGGATTCCCTGTTACACCCAAAGGGCAATGAGATATTTTATGACTTTTGCAAGAACTTCGAGGTTGTGAGCTTATTTCCATCCGGAAGCTCCGGATGAGAAACGAGCTAGTTTCCATCCGGAAACTCCGGATGAGAAACAGTCGGTTTCCTGTCCGGAAAGCGGGGATTTTTTCTTCTGGCAAGGAAATAGAGGATTTGCGCGGAGGCGTACAGAGGTACGCCGCACAAGAAAATCCGAAGATTGACGCCGCCAGAGGGGAAAAGCACCCTTTCCGGATGGAAACGAGCTATAAAAAGTGGCGGAGAGAGAGGGATTCGAACCCTCGATACCGGTTTCCCAGTATACTCGCTTAGCAGGCGAGCGCCTTCGACCTACTCGGCCATCTCTCCATGAACGTATGTTATGGGTGATATGAAAGCGAAGGAGGTTGTAAATAACATGCAATCGGCTGGAAATCAAGTTTTAATAAAACCGGATTCATCCATTATGGAAAAAGCTGCAACCGCAAATTTTCATGCCGGTTTATTAACGGAAATCAGCTGACAATTCCAGCTCTGACAGAAAGTGGCCACCGCACAGTCATCTTTTCATCCTCCCCCCATGCTTTTTTCAAGTCAGACTCTACAAACATCAGCGGATCATTCGAAGTTGACGCGCGGAACTCCTTGACTGCCGACCATGTCGAGAGGTATCCGAGCATCTGCTCGAAGCTCCATGCGGTGGACATTTCAAATCCTGGAGCTGTTATCTCATCAAACGGGAATGGAAGCGTCCTGTACCCTTCGTCAACGTGTCGCCTCTCCGGTGGCCAGCAGTTTCCGATGATATCGTGGTAAAGATGTCTTATCAAAACATCAATATCATGGCTGACAGTGAGAAGGCCATATGAAAAAGCCGCAAACACACCATCTTTTCGGGTTATGCGTCTAAGCTCGGGGTAAAACCTGTCAAGGTCAAACCAGTGAAGTGACTGTGCTGCAATCACAACGTCCTGGCTTTTGTCCGGAGCCCCGGTCTCTTCTGCCGGGGCAGCGGAATACGCGATGTTTTTTTTCACTCTGGCATTTGAAATCTGCTCAGGACTCGGGTCAACGGCGGAGACCATCGCAAAATAACGGGCAAGCCCGACTGTTGCCTGTCCGGTGCCACATCCGCAATCCATTGCTCTCTCGCGTCGTGGCGCCACGCTTGCAAGCCACCTGAAGAGCTCGTCCGGGTACTCTGGACGAAATGCTCTGTAATCGCCTGAAATTTTTGAAAAGTGATCCTTGAAAGAGATATTCAACGGTTTTGCTCCATATTCTGTTTTTTTAAAGAGACTCTTGCAAAAAGTTTTTTATCTCGGGTTAAAAGCTCAAGAAAGACTCTTTTATAGTTTACGATGGAAACTAGTAGTTCGATTCATAAATAGTATTACCAGAGTCGTTCGACAAAAATGTTGTCAATTGCTCTGCCTTTGCCGTCCATGCTGATAAGGATGCCGACGGCTTCTAAAATCTTCGTATGACGTGGGCTTGTAAATTGCGAACCCTGGTCGCTGTTGAATATTTCTGGTTTCCCTCTGAGCAATGCTCGTTCCAGT
>DFZL01000037.1:6184-34780 GCA_002382705.1 Geobacter sp. UBA4057 | reverse complement strand
CCTTGAAGACAGATTCGCAGAAAGATGCATCTAAAACAATAACGGTTACGAATACAAGGAGAGAGATTATGAGCGTAATGGAACAGCTTATGGAAAAGAGCAGGATAAGCCGGCGAGATTTTCTTCAGGCTGCCGGAGCTTTGAGCGCCGCAGCGGCACTCTACGGCTGCGGTGGGGGGGATGGAGGGGAGAACAGCAAGATAGACAACGCCACCGTCATTCCCAAGGACAACCTTGTGATGGATAAGGAAGTCAAGACTGTCATGACCCTGCACCCGATGCACTGCGGCGGTTCCTGCATGCTTAAGCTTCATGTGAAGAACGGGCGGGTTTTGAAAGTTTCCTCTCACGGTGATATTCCAAGAGAAGGGTCGCAGGCCGCCGACGAATCTATCGCCCCTATCCAGAGAAGGGCATGCCTCAAGGGGTTGAGCGAGAGAAAGCGGATATATGCACCGGACAGACTCAAATACCCTCTCAAACAGACACTTGAGAGAGGAAACATAAGGGGGTTCAAAAGAATTTCGTGGGACGAGGCGCTGGATACCGTAGCCGGCTGGTTCAAGGAGATGATTAACAGAAAAAATCAGCTAGGCTACCTCCCTATATATGACGGCTGGTTCGGCCCCGGATCGATCACACCCTATCTTGGGGCGCCCTATATGACAGGATGGGGCAACACATCGTACGGGAACCTTATTGACGCCATGCATGGCGCAATAGGGGCATCTATTGCCGGAAACCCTCCGGCCGACATGTTCAACTCTAAATTCATTATTGTCTGGTCAAACGATCACAGGGTTACCCGACCACATCTTGCCTTCATGATGGTAAAAGCCAAGGAGGCCGGAATTCCGATCGTCGTCATAGACACTCGTCATACAGACACCGTCTCCACAATGGGTACCGGTTTCGGCGACGTCCCTCCTGCTATTCATGTAAGACCCGGAACAGACAGCGCTCTCCAGGCTGCCATGGCATACGTTATTTACAAGAAAAATCTGCATGATGACACGTTCATAAAAGATTACTGCTTCGGTTTCTACCCTGGCGATTCAGTGGTCAGCCAGTCCACGATTAAAGATCCGGTGACCGGAGCGGCTTACGCGGGCCAGACTTTTACGGTTCCAGCGGGGCAATCTTTTGTCGAATACCTGAATGAGCTCGACACGACTAATGGAGGTTACAACGGTGTTCTTCAGTGGGCATCCAGGCTCACAGGCGTCAGTGCAAATATAATTGAAAGTCTGGCGATAAAATACGCAACCACAAAACCGGCTTTTATTTACTCAAGTTATAACGGTGGAGCACAGAGGACCAATAATGGCATGTATTATTCATGGATGCTTATAGCCCTGAGCGCCATGACCGGAAACAGCAACAAGCGTGGCGGCGGTTTCGGGGAGATACGGCATGATGACGGTTACTCAGTCCAGTTGGGAGCGGTCCCCCCACTTACAACAGTTCCGGCGGCATCAGCAATTCTCTTTTCTGTTTACAGGACTGCAAATGTAATAATGAACGGTATAGACAGCAGAACACCGGAACAGTTGAGGGACGATGTCCTGAAACAGAACAAGGTTGATTTGGGGCCCAATCCAAAACTTACGGTTGAAATGCTCGTCAGGGGAGCCGGTTGCAACAATCCGTTCAACCAGCATCAGGCTATAAATAAAAATTTCATGGCGTGGAATAAACTGAAATACGTCGTCTCGTACGAGAGAGTCATGACTCCTACTGTGGCCATGTCAGACATTATTTTCCCGGTTGTTACAAATTTCGAGGAGAGCTATTTCACAAAACAGTACGTAGCCGACCAGTACGTGGTAAACGGCCCTATAGCTCCTATGTACGAATGCAAACCGGACTACATGATCAATGAACTGCTGGCGCAACGCCTGAACATTGATTACGGCAGAAAAGGGAAAACCGACAAGGAGATAATGCAGACCCAATGGAGTACGGCAAAGATACCGGATGCCTATGTGCAGAATATCGATCCGAGCGCAAAACTCCCTACATTTGATGAAATGCTTGAAAAAGGGAATCTGCAACTCCCCGTGCCAAAGGAAAAGAGTGTTATACAGGCTGCTTCCTATGCTCCAGGCAAATTCCCGACTGATACTGGAAAGATAAATTTTTACTCTCCTTATCATGCCGGAAGAAAGAGAGCGATGTTGGGGGTATACAGGGCACAGTATGTAAGGCCGGTTGAAGGATACGAGGATATCCTGGAAAATGGCGGAAAGATCGGAGCAAAGGGGATAAAATATACGCTCCAGTTTATTACCCCACATATTCTTCAGAGAGCCCACACAACTTTTGACAATGTTGCGGTATTGAAAGACAAGTTCCCGCAGGTTGTCTGGATACATCCGATCGACGCTGCAAACAGGGGAATCAACAACGGCGACATGGTTTATGTCTTCAATGACTACGGATGCATGAAGATACCGGCAAGTGTCACAAAAAGAGTACATCCGGGGATGCTGGCGATAGGGGAAGGATCATGGTACAGACCGAGCACGACAGAGACCTATGAGGCCTGGCTCGACATGAACAATGACGGTGTAGCCGAAAAGTACACTGTCCCTGTAGATGTTGGAGGCGCTGTGAACACCATAACACGCGACCTCGATTCAGGTTGCATCGACCCGTTCATTTATTACGGCTATGGACTAGGCATGAACGCAGGCGGTGGACTCTGCGAAATCAGCAAGACGCATCCTGACAAAAAATAAGGCGACGAAAGGAGAGATAAAAAATGAGCCAATGGTGTTTTTATTACGATCAGACTAGATGCGTGGGATGCAACGGATGTGTCATGGCATGCAAAAGCTGGAACGAAGAGAGGAGAGGGGATGCTGCTTTCAATGTTCCGTTAAGCTGGATAGAAAGCGGAAAATACGCCGTGCCTTCAGAATATGACGGGTTGCCCGGAAGTACTGGGGAACAGAACTATGAGGAGTACAGAAAATACCATATGAAAGAGGACTGGAGGAGGGTTACAACAAACGAATACGGCACAGCTCTCCCTGATGTGGATATCCTCAACATATCTCTCAGTTGCAACCACTGCGACAAGCCGGCCTGCAAGGAGGTCTGCCCGATGCAGATAATCTCCAAGGACCCGGATACCGGGATTGTCCTTGTTGACAACACTAACTGCATATCATGCGGGAAATGCAAGGATGCGTGCCCCTGGGGTGCCCCGCAGTTCTATGACGCAAACTTCAGGAAATACGCTGAAAATGACCCTCAACGACCAAAGATGACAAAATGCACGCTCTGTCTCGACAGAATCAGGGATGGATTAAAACCGGCCTGTGTCGCAGCCTGCCTGACAAGAGCGCTGGACGCGGAAGAAACCGACAAGCTCAAGGCAAAATATCCTAACGCCGTTCCGAGTGTAGAGAATTTCCCGTCCGACAGCGTGGCCAGCCTCGGGATAAGCACTAAACCGAACATAATATTCAAACCGAGAACAAGGAGAGCCTGAACAGTCTATTAACATCCAGAATCAGAAATTTTGCAGCCGCTGCCGGTTACGGTCAGCGGCTGTTTTTGTGGAGAAGAGATGAGAGTTAATGCAGCAGTAAAGTCAGGCATGAAGATTCAAAAGGTAGCGTCTCAGCCAATCCATTCCTTTCCAGGTTGACATGACTCTTATCTTTTCCCGGCTGCCGCTGAAACTGAAACATTCTGTCCGGCATCCTTCCGAATCGGCAAGAGAGATGAACACCGTGCCTACAGGCTTGCCGGCGCTTCCACCGGAGGGGCCCGCAATCCCTGTGACAGCAATAGAGAGATCGCTCACCGATCTCACCCTTATGCCGACAGCCATTGCTTCCGCCACCTCACAGCTCACCGCACCGTATCTTTCAAGCAGCTCTTCAGGAACCCCAAGCTGCCTGATTTTTGCCGCATTCGAATAAGTAACTCTCCCTTCTAAAAACCATGCCGAACTTCCCGGAACCGACGTAAGACGCTCCGCTATCATCCCACCAGTACAGGATTCGGCAAGGGAGAGGGTAAGTCCGCTCCTTGTGAATAACTCTGCGATCTTTTCTTCCATACTGATTTCATCTTCTGAAAAAATCCACCCTCCCAGCTGTTCGCGCACCGTTTCCGATGCCTGGCGCAGCAGATTGTCAGCCTCCTCTTCACTTCCGGACTCTGCCCGCAGGGTAATCCTTATCCAGGGAAATATCACGCAGATACATAGAAAAAGCCCCTTTTCATGATTCGCTATACCTGACAGCATCTCATCCGTTTCAGGCTCGGAGAGGCCGAAAATGTTGAATCGGGCGGTCCTTATCGTATTTTTCCCGCCGTAGATTTCTTTTATGCATGGAATCACCGACTCATGAAGCATAAGCTCCATTTCCGCAGGGACTCCTGGGAGAAAGAAGAGCCGGCAGCCATGATGGGCAAGATAAAAACCGCTGGCGGTGCCGACAGGATTCCTGATGATGGCCGAACCGGCTGGGAGGAACGCCTGTTTGTCGTCGGCGGACGTCGAATAAAGAAGATTGCGTCTGAAAACTGTTTCTCTTATATGGGCAAGAGCATGGCGATTTTCTTCAAGCGGATTGCCGGTCGCCTTTGCAACCGCTGCGGAAGTTACATCGTCCGCGGTGGGACCCAGCCCTCCGGTTGCGATGACAATATCGTTCCCCGCAGCTAGAAAATTGACTGCATCAACTATCTCCTTTTCTGAGTCTCCCGTGACGGTATGGCTGCTGACCCTTAACCCGTGATCAAGCAGAGAAGAAGCGATAAAAGCGGAGTTACTGTTAACAACCTGTCCGGTGACAAGTTCATCGCCTATGCAGAGGAGCGCAATCTTCATGGCTTTGCGACTCTACGCATAACTTCGCTCAGCGGCATCCCAGTTCTGACCGCTATCTCCCGGCAGTCATCATACTCCGGCGATTCGCGTACCGGCAGACCGCCATGCCGCACGATCTTGAATCGCACCCCCCCGAACTCCGTCTCACGCTCCTCGCTGAAGCGCTCCATTACGATTCTCGAGACTTCATGGCAACGGATGCCTATGGCGGAGGTTTCAGAAAAGACGATCGAACAGAGAGTATCCAGTTTGTCCGGATGTGACAGAAAGGAGAGTTTCGTGGCCGGACGGTTTTTTTTCATCTGAACTGGAGTGAAAAAAACGTCCAGCGCCCCCTCCCCGAAAAGACGTTCCATAACGTACCCGAGAATCTGCGGAGTGGAATCGTCGATATTGGTTTCGGCGACAATTACAGTATCTGAAGTCGCCATCTCCTCTTTCTCCCCGAGATAAATGCGGAGAATGTTCGGACAATCCGGAAAATCCTTCTCCCCCGCTCCTGAGCCGGTTTTCAGGAGGCGCATACCAGAAAACTTCGAAGAGCTTCCTGCAAGAGAGGCCACGATGGCCGCTCCTGTCGGAGTGACCCTTTCGCCATCGCCGCAGGCGCCATGCACCGTCAGCCCCTGAATAAGTTCGGCAGTCGCCGGAGCAGGGACAGGGAGCCTGCCATGGGCAGTTTCAACAAAACCTCCGCCAAGCGGGAGCGCCGACGCATGAATTTCTTCGATCTGCAGAAAATCGAGGCATATTGCGACCCCCACGATATCTACAATCGAATCGACCGCGCCCACTTCATGAAAATGGACTTCTTCGATACCAACACAATGCGCTCTGGCTTCAGCCTCGGCAAGGCGTCCGAATATCCGCATGGAGAGCTCTTTTGCCCTTTCAGTAAGACCGCTTGCTTCAATCATCCGGACTATTTCCGAATAGTGCCTGTGGCTCTTCTCTTCTCGCACTGAAACGACCAGTTTCAGGGCATTGGCTCCCCTGCGCCAGGTCCGGTGAAGAGAGAGCGAATATGAACCTTCGGGGAGGCCGAGCCTGCCAAGCTCTTCTGAAAGGTATTCGAGAGGAACGCCAAGGTCTAGCAGCGCCGCAAGCGCCATATCACCGGAGATGCCGGCGTAGCAGTCAAGATATGCTGTTTTCATTCTGCACCCTGTTTATCAGATTTGCCGCGCAAGCCGCGCCGAAACCGTTGTCGATGTTGACTACAGTGACCCCTGAGGCGCATGAGTTCAACATCCCCAGAAGCGCCGCGACGCCGCCGAATGAAGCGCCATAGCCGATTGAAGTAGGCACCGCTATCACCGGCCTCCCGACCAGCCCCGCGATAACCGAGGGGAGAGCACCTTCCATCCCGGCCACCACAATCAGAACCGATGCTGACCTGAGGAGCTCCTGTCGCGCCAGAAGACGGTGGATCCCTGCAACTCCGACATCGCAGAGATGCTCCGCATGGTTGCCCAGAAAACGCGCCGTGACAAGAGCTTCGGCGGCCACGGGGATATCTGATGTTCCGGCAGAAATAACCAGAATTTTACCTTTCCTCTCATGCTTTATCTCGATCCGTTCAATCGTAAGGCATCTTGCCTCGTCATGATAGAGGGCGTCAGGGAAAACAGCCTTGACTTCCAACCACTTATCTTCGGATATACGGGTGGAAAGAACATTGCTGCCGTTTTCAAGCATCGCCTCAACGATGCGAACAATCTGTCCGGCGCTTTTCCCCTCTCCGAAAATAATCTCCGGGGCCCCCTGGCGGATTTCTCTATGATGATCTATCTGTGCGCAGCCTATATCCTGAAAATAAACGTTACGCAGTTCGGCCAATGCCTCGTCAACCGAAACCGAACCCTCACTCACTGAGCGGAGTATTTTTTTAAGCAGATCGGGGGTCATTTTGACTCTCTATTTTGATGAAATGAGTTGTTGGGCCGGTGCTGACGTTGGAAAGAGTGGAAAAACCCTTTCCGGATGAGAAACAGCCGGTTTCCGATTCGGAAAGCGGGGATTTTTTCTTCTGGCAAGGAAACCGAGGATTTACGCGGAGGCGTACAGAGGTACGCCGCACAAGNNCCGAAGATTGACGCCGCCAGGGGGGAAAAGCACCCTTTCCGGATGGAAACTATATAATAGTTAAAAAACCCTTTCCACTTCTAAAAACATCTTCGCAAACTCTCTTTGCAAATCGTGCCGCAAACCGCTATCATGCTGCAATTTTCAAAAAGGGGGTAAAGATGGCCAGAATAATAGACGGCAAGAAAATTGCCGCCAAAATCAGAGTCGAGATCGCAGAAGGGGTGCAAGAGCTGAAAAAAAAGAGGATCACCCCAGGGCTGGCGGTTGTTCTTGTTGGTGACGACCCGGCAAGCCGTGTTTATGTCAGCATGAAGGAAAAGGCATGTGCTGAGGCCGGAATTTTTTCTGATGAATACAAGCTGCCGGCTGAAACTTCGGAAAAGAAGCTTCTGGCGCTGGTAGAAAAGCTTAATAATGACAGAAAAATACATGGAATACTGGTTCAGCTCCCGCTTCCCCCTCAGATAGATACAGAAAAAGTGCTTGAAGCGATATCCCCCTTCAAGGATGTAGACGGGTTTCACCCATACAATGTCGGTAGACTGTCGGTGGGTAAGCCCCTCTTCAAGCCTTGCACCCCTTACGGCGTCATGGTCATGCTGAAAGAGGAAGGGGTGGAGCTGAGCGGGAAGGAAGTTGTCGTCATAGGGCGTTCCAACATCGTCGGCAAGCCGGTGGCGATGATGTGTCTTGCAGAAAACGCGACTGTAACCGTCTGCCACTCGAGAACAAAGGATCTCCCCTCGGTTGTGGGAAGGGGCGATGTGGTAATCGCTGCCGTAGGCAAACCTGAAATGATCAGGGGAGAGTGGCTCAAGGAAGGAGCTGTTGTAATTGATGTAGGAGTAAATCGCACCGGAGAGAAAAAACTTGTAGGAGACGTTGATTTTGCGGGAGCGTCCGCTCGCGCCTCGGCCATAACTCCGGTTCCTGGCGGGGTCGGCCCCATGACGATTACGATGCTTCTCCACAACACGCTAGAATCGGCCAGACGCTCATCATGAAGATACGGAAAGCGGTATTTCCGGTGGCAGGACTCGGCACAAGATTCCTCCCTGCGACAAAATCCTCACCCAAGGAGATGCTGCCGCTTATCGACAAGCCGCTCGTCCAGTATGTTGTGGAAGAGGCTGTAGCCTCCGGTATTGAACAGATACTCTTTGTGACAGGACGGGGAAAGCGGGCGATAGAAGATCACTTCGACATATCCGTAGAGCTGGAGAATCACCTTCAGGAAAAGGGGAAAAAAAGAGTCCTTCGGGAAATGCGCGAGATAGGAGACATGGTAAACATCTTCTATGTACGCCAGAAGCAGGCACTTGGTCTTGGACACGCCATTCTCTGTGCAAAGGACTTTATAGGAAACGAACCTTTCGCGGTACTTCTTGGAGATGATATTATCGACAGCGGGCGCCCATGTCTTGCACAACTGTTAGAGGTTTACGAAAAGCACGGCGGTTCTGTCCTCGCCCTGGAAAAAGTCCCGATGGAGCAGATATCGTCATATGGCGCCGTACGTGCGGAAAAAATTGAAGAGAGGGTCTACGATATCCTTGACATGGTGGAAAAACCCAGGCAGGAAGAAGCTCCTTCGGACATGGCGATTATCGGCAGGTATCTGCTGACTCCGGGGATATTTGCTGTACTGGAAAGCCAGAAGCCGGGGAAGGGGGGGGAAATCCAGCTTACCGACGCTATCCTCAAACTCTCGGACAGGGAAAAGGTCTTTGGCTGCCTGTTCGACGGCATCAGGCACGATTGCGGCGACAAGCTCGGCTTTTTGAAGGCGACCGTTGATCTTGCGCTTAAACGTGATGAATTCAGAAAAGAATTTGAAGATTATCTCCGCCAGAAGCTTTTAGATGAAGATACCTGAAAAATGCAAGGATTAGTCCGGCCACCGCCTGCATCTGCAGATTATTAAGGGGCGGAAACCGCCCGAAGCCAGCTATTGATCAGTTCTGTTCCGTCTCCTCGAGCGGCGCGGTCTCCCGCTTGGGACCCCACCCTTCCCAGACATACGGCGGATCAATCATCGGATCGTAGTACCCAGGTTGCGGTACCAGAAAAAAAACCGCTTCGGCCACTCCGATGAAACATCTGTAAACAGTCATCCCTATCCCTTTCAATGGACCTACGACATAGCCCGCCCCCCCCATGTCACGAACCGAGATGTATGTCTGCTTGGGAAGCTCCCCCAGTGAAGTCACCGAATTTGTAACACCTCTCACAAACTTAACGCCCATCTTCTCCACAATCATCTCCGGCTGCTGATCCGCCACAGACATTGCTGGAGCCAGACAGAGAAAGGTTGACAAAAGCACAGAAAAGAGAATGTTCTTCATGATTGTCCTCCGGCGGCAGGTTGAACGTTTGCAGAAGAGCCACCTGCAAAAGAGTATAAAAACATCATCTTGAAAACGGAGTCGGGCACGAATTAACGCGAGTCTTCAGAAATAAAACAGACGGTTGAGTAAATATCCCCCGGCAGAGCCGGGGGCTTTACGATTGCTGGCCCCTCGAAGGGGCCTATTCGCAATCGAATAAGTCAAAGTCAAAACCCGAAACTGCAACATCTAGGCATACTCCCGGAACTGTCGAACTTTGGGAGTCCCCCACCAGAGGTGGGGGTTTACCTATAGGAAATTAGTTTTATGGTTCGACAGTCTGGCAAGCCGGTTTTTAAAGCAACAGGCTGACCAAATTCGTGATCATTCGTGTGATCTGGTGGCAGAAGCAGGTCTCAAGTTGAATCTCCAGACAACGCCAAAGATCCCACGGCGTCAGGAGATTATGATTCTTGCGAACCTCCTCCGCCCGATCTGAACGATATATTCGCCAGGCGCTGAAAGTTCCTGGTTCGGATCCGATACCTTCTCCCCGTTCAGCTTCACCCCCCCCTGATCTACAGCACGCCTCCCTTCGCCGTTAGACTTAGTAACCCCGGAGTCGGCCATTGCTTTGACCAGAAGAACCGGCGCATCTGCAGCGGTAACATTCAGCTGCGGCATTTCAGCCGGAATTTCATTGTCTCTGAAACGCTTTACAAAATTCTCCTCTGCATTCCGCGCGGCGGCATGACCATGGAATCTGGCCACTATCTCCCGCCCCAGAGACTTCTTCACCTCCATCGGATGGATGCCGTTATCCTTAAGAGAAGCTTTAAGCCTTTCAAGTTCGGCCAGAGTCATATCCGACAGAAGCTCATAATAGCGAATCATCAATTCATCGGAAATAGACATTATCTTCCCGAATATCTCATCCCCGGTTTCGTTGATCCCGATATAGTTCCCAAGCGATTTTGACATCTTGTTGACGCCATCCACCCCTTCGAGCAGAGGCATGGTCAGAACGCATTGGGGAGATTGCCCCCACTCACGCTGCAGTTCGCGCCCCATCAGAAGGTTGAACTTCTGGTCTGTCCCCCCGAGCTCCAGATCGGATTGCAGAGCCACCGAATCATAACCCTGGACGAGAGGATAGAGGAATTCATGGATGCTTATCGGCTGCCTGCTGTTGAAACGTTTATGAAAATCATCACGCTCAAGCATTCTTGCAACCGTATATTTCGAGGCAAGTGCGATCATTCCGCCCGAGCCCAGGTCATTGAGCCATGTGGAATTGAATACAATCCGTGTCTTGTCCGGGTCAAGTATTTTGAAAACCTGCTCCTTGTAAGTCTCTGCGTTGCTTAGCACATCCTCGCGGGTAAGCGCTTTCCTTGTTTCCGATTTGCCGGTAGGATCGCCTATCATCCCTGTAAAATCGCCTATCAGAAAATTTATCTCATGCCCTAGCTGCTGCAGCTGTCTCATTTTATGAATCAGCACGGTATGCCCCAGATGAAGGTCAGGCGCAGTCGGGTCAAAACCGGTTTTTATCTTCAGGGGGATACCCTTCTCCACCGAAATGCGAAGCTTCTCTTCCAGCTCGCTTTCTATCAGGATTTCTACAGCGCCACGTTTAATAATCTCCATCTGTTCCGAAACCGACATCCGGTTCTCCTTTTATTCAACTGAAAAGTCTGATTTCCACAAGCTCCCCGCCAAAAAGACGGAGCGCCTCATTTACAAGCGGATGGCTTTCCATCTCTTTCCTGAAAGCATCCGTCATCACTTCCTCGTCACGCTTTTTTTTTTCAGCCAGAGAGTGCACCTTCCCCTTCATCTCCTCGTTGATCGCGACAATCGTTATTTTAGTTTCGCAGCCGCTGAATCTCACTGCGAAATCTCTTATAAGCGATAACGATTCAGGGTCTCTGGCGGAAGTCAGAAAATAGCTCCCAGCCGGAAAAGCGATCTCGATGTCACCCCTGCCCATTCTGACAAGTGATCCATGCTCAAGGAGAGAAGCAATCGCCGGATTGCCGGAAGAGACGAAATCGACAAAATTTTTCCAGTTTTTATCAGAGGAAAGATCATCTGAAAAAATTGCTTCATTGTCAGGATATCCATCTGCATTGCTCTTCCTGTCTTGCTGCCGGGGGTTGGAGGAGATGGGACAGATGGGGCGGGAGGGTTCTTTCCGGGCCGCGTCCGTATGATGAGCAGCTTTACCGGTGACTCTGGCTTCCCAGGGGGGAGATGGCGAACGAACTGAATCTGTTTCGATCACCCTGATCTTCTCCAGGAGTTCCTGAACAGGTATAACAGGCTCAAGCATCGCACATTTAAGAAGGGTCAGCTCCATCACAAGGCGTGGATAGGATGAATGTGAAATTTCATTTTCCGCCTTGACCAGCAGAGTGAGACGGCGCTGCAGATCGGAAATTGGCAGGGCTTCAACCTGGTGCCTCAGCTCGCTCAGTTCGCCATCCGTCAATTCCAGCAGCTCCTCAGGATGCGGGACGGAACGGACAATCAGAAGGCTGCGGAAATATTCAATCATCTCCCTGCAGAATTGCCGCATGCTGTAACCTGCATCGTCTACACGCTTGACCGCCTGCAGAGCCCCCTGGGTGTCGGATGAAAATATGGAGCCGCAGGCGTCATGCAAAAGACGCCTGTCAACTGCACCTATTATGATTGCAACATCCTCTTCTGCGACACTCTCTCCGCAGAAGGCAAGCACCTGGTCCAGAGCGGTTATTGAATCACGCATGCTTCCGTCCCCCTTGCGGGCGACAAGCGCGATTGAAGCGTCCGTTATCCGGATATTTTCGGTGTCGGCTATAGTCCGGAGCCTCTCCATAATTTTCTGGAGGGTGATCCTTTTGAAATCGAGCCTCTGGCAGCGTGAAAGTATCGTAATCGGGAGTTTGTGCGGTTCCGTGGTAGCGAAAATGAACTTGACATGTTCAGGGGGCTCTTCAAGAGTTTTCAGCAGGGCGTTGAAAGCCTGGTTTGAAAGCATGTGGACTTCATCTATGATAAAAATCTTGTAGCGGCTTCTTGACGGGAGGTACCTGACATTTTCCCGCAGGTCGCGCACCTGCTCCACGCCGTTATTCGATGCCCCGTCTATCTCAAAGACATCTATGGAGTTGCCGTTTGTAATCTCCAGGCAGTTGACGCAGGCGTTGCACGGCTCAAGGGAAACCCCCTCAATGCAGTTAAGTGCCCTTGCAAGGATGCGCGCCGTGCTGGTCTTTCCGACACCCCTTGCGCCGGAAAGAAGAAAGGCGTGAGCCACGCGGCCTGTAGATATCGCATTCTGCAGCGTCCGGCTTACATGCTCCTGCCCGGCAAGCTCGGAAAATTTCTTAGGGCGGTACTTTCTCGCAAGAACTTCATAATGGGCTGAATTGGACAATTACAGACTCCGGCTGCTGGTTTTATGATCCGGCATCTGGCTCGGCGATCAATAACAGGGATTGGCAGGAAACGCCCGGCCGGATAGCGGGAGAGAAGAGTGAGATATTTACAGACGCTTATGATAGCCGGGTTTGCCGGCGGCACACGGCGACAGTCGCTGCCGTTGCTTCCTTCCGGACCTGGCGGGGTTCACGGCCTGCCGTTGCGCCGGACCCGGCTATCATAAGCGTCTGCAACTTGATGGAAGCCTCTGTTTTTCAATGCTTGCAACCGGGGCGACCGGATATGGAAGCAACTGTTCCGGGAAAAAATACCACATTCAGGAGATGGATATTTAGTTTCCATCCGGAAAGGGTGCTTTTCCCCTCTGGCGGCGTCAATCTTCGGATTTTCTTGTGCGGCGTACCTCTGTACGCCTCCGCGCAAATCCTCGATTTCCTTGCCAGAAGAAAAAATCCCCGCTTTCCGGACAGGAAACCGACTGTTTCTCATCCGGAGTTTCCGGATGGAAACTATTTAGCACAAGGAAATAGCTTGAGCAAGAAGAAATGAGGAAATTGCACTGGCCAACCTGCTGGAACTCCAGTTCTAAAACGCGACATCGCCGGAATATCCTGTAAAAGAGCAAATACCCCTTTTTTTGAGAAAAATTATGTTGTATACAGAAAGAAACAAAATCAAGCGAGGAACAGATATGGGGAAAACAACCGCAGAGAAGATTTTTGCAGCGCATCTGGTTGACGAGCCGTTTCCCGGGACCAGAGTGCTTAGGCTTGACACTGTCCTTTGCCACGAAATAACCACACCTATAGCAATAGATGACCTTGTGCGTCGAGGAAAGGACAGAGTCTTTGACGCAAAAAAAATCAAGGCTGTAATTGATCATGTGACCCCAAGCAAGGACTCGAAAACCGCAACACAGGCAAAAATACTCCGTGACTGGGCAAGACGCCACGCTATTTCAGATTTTTTCGACATAGGGGCGAACGGGGTATGCCACGCTATTTTCCCTGAAAAGGGGTACATACGCCCTGGAAATACTGTAATCATGGGGGACTCGCATACCTGCACTCATGGAGCTTTCGGCGCTTTCGCAGCCGGTGTCGGCACAACCGATCTTGAAGTCGGAATTCTGAAAGGGGTCTGCGCCTTCAGGGAGCCGAAAACGATAAGGTTCAATCTGAAGGGAAAGCTTCATAAAGGTGTCTACGCCAAGGATCTGATACTTCATATAATAGGCCGGATCGGAGTGAACGGCGCGACCGACAGGGTAATCGAGTTTCATGGCGAAAGCATCGATGAGATGAGCATGGAATCTAGGATGACTCTCTGCAACATGGCTATCGAAGCTGGCGGCACTTCCGGGATTTGCATGCCGGACATGACAACAGTCGTCTATCTTTGGCCTTTCATAAGCAGCGAGTTCCCATCGAAAGAGGCTGCTCTTGCCGAGTATTCAAAATGGCGCGCGGATGACGACGCGGCTTATGAAACGGTGACGGATATAGATGCGACACTTGTTGAGCCTGCGGTGACATTCGGCTACAAGCCTGACCAGGTCAAAACAGTTTCCGAAATGGCAGGAGAACCTGTCGATCAGGTTTATATAGGCTCCTGCACAAACGGGAGGCTCGAAGACCTCCGCATCGCAGCCGGACTGCTGAAAGGGAGAAAAATAGCCCCTGCCGTCCGTGGCATTCTCTCCCCCGCCACTCCGAAAGTATACAGCGACGCCTTGAAAGAGGGGATAATAGACATTTTCATGGATGCCGGATTCTGTGTGACAAATCCTACCTGCGGCGCATGCCTTGGCATGAGCAACGGAGTGCTTGCGGAAGGCGAGGTCTGCGCCTCCACCACAAACCGGAACTTCATGGGGAGGATGGGCAAGGGGGGGATGGTTCATCTGATGTCTCCCGCAACAGCAGCAGCGACAGCGATTGAGGGGAAAATAGCCGACCCGAGAAGATATCTTTAGCCGGAATCATCAGTTTTCTACACTCTAATGAAGTGGCCACCAGACAACACAAAGGAGTTCCCCATGAAAAAATTCGGAGGCCCCGTCCTCTTTCTTGACCGTTCCGACATCAATACGGATGAAATCATTCCGGCAAAGTATCTCACGGAAATCACCAAGGAGGATCTCAAACCATATCTCCTGGAAGACCTGAAACTCCCCGGCTTTGACCCCAAATCCTCCGAAACCGGAAAGTGCCGCGTGGTAGTTTCAAGAGCCAACTTCGGCTGCGGTTCATCCAGGGAGCATGCTCCGTGGGTATTCGAGGTGAACGATATCACCGCGGTAATCGCAGAATCGTTCGCACGGATATTCCGGCAGAACATGTTCAACTGCGGAATGGCGGCGATCGAGCTATCCAAAGAGGATATCGACTGTATATTTTCCTTTGCCGGAGCCGGCGAAACAGTTATTGATATCGACATGAATTCATGCACCATCAGAGCAGCCGGAGGTGGAAGAGTCGAGAGTTTCAACTTCATCATTTCACCATTTGACAAGGCGCTGGTGCTTGCCGGCGGATGGGTCGATTACGCCGACAGCAGATACTGAACCATTAATGCTTAAAAACCGGATTGAACTCTCAATGCCAGTATCTCTTGCAAAAAATCTCGACCCCCAAATGATCATAATGATCATGGTATGGATTCTATCGGCTGTCCAGTTTTTACATTTAATTGAAAATGTCGATTACCAGTTGACCAAAAGAGCAATGATATCTTTTATAACTCTTGCAGGAACTTTACATGATTTTCATTTTTAGCGTCACCACCCGTAAATCCGGAATGGTGACGCTATCGGTTCAAAATCAATAAACCTTCACAGCTTCCTACCTCCCCCCGCGAAAGCGGTATGAAGCGGAAAAGTTCATGAACGCGCCAGGAGCGGAAGAGGCAGCCGAAACTGCGCTGGACACTCTGTTTCTTGCCGAAGCCATTGAAGAGCTCTGAGTCGTGCTGCTCGTCCTTACCGTTGACAGATTACAGAATACTGAAGCCATCATTCCGCGATACCGGTTGACATCGACCCTGTTTCCAGGCATTACGGAAGCGGATTGTGAAGCCATAAGCGATGCCATGTTCCTGGCCGCCGTATGCATTGCAGAGTTAGAACCGGCGATGTAGTCCGCCATCATGTTTGTAGAAAGAGGTAATCCTAGCTCCGTTCTGAGCGCTGCTGCCGCATCCTGCGCCGTTGCATACTTCCCTGTCTCCATCATCTCCCTTATCTGAGTTGAAACAGGGCTTATGAAATTGCTCACGGTGCCGCTTAATGCTGTTTTGTCGATGCAGAGAACGTAACTCTCCGCTATCTTCTGCGTAGGGTTGTCGAGATCGATGGTCTGCCCGGCGATGGCGACTGCAACGACCGGATATTTCCCTATGTCATTCGGATCGACTGTCAGAGTGTATCTGCCTTGAGAATCCGTAGTCGTGACAGGCTCGCCGCTGTCGCAGATATAATTCAGGTTCTTGTCGAGAAAAACCTGCGCCCCAGACAGATAGCCGTCAGCCACTTGACCAGTTATATCGCTTTTTGATAATGATGACGACCCACCTCCACCTCCGCCATCGCTTCCACAACCGTAGATTACTGCCAGCGCTCCCATTATAGCCGCTAAAAGTAACTTTTTCATTTTGCGCCCCTCCCTGCAACTTGAGATTTAAATTTCGATTAATCTCATACAAAGTTCAGGCCAGTTTTAATTGATCTGACAGAAAGCGTCAGAAATCCGTCCAGTTGAGATTTTTGCAAAAATAATAAAAGTTGTCATTCCCGAAGGTGTAATCGGGAATCCACTCTTTAAAAGTCTTGTGTATCCAGATAGAATTATTCGAGGATTACCCGCTCAACTGCTGTGGATGTCCGTTAGAACAATTCTGGCATGACGCCTTTTGCAAGAGCCTAATTTTTCAGCGTTTTTCTCAACAGGATAAAATCAGTCGGTTACAGTGGCGAGAAATGGGACTTTCATGCGATATAAATTGGAGAGATATACATCTGCTGATTCAACTCCCCTTTTTTTGAATAGAGTATTTACCATGAAACAAGCAGCATAGCTTTGCAAATGCAGTTGCTAATGCAGAATTTGCACCTGAACCGGAAAATTCTGCAGCAGGTTGCACTTTACGGCGATTCTGCAGGAGAGTAAAAAAAGAAAGCCGGAAGTCGCGCTGATTCGGCGGAATTCCGGCTTAGAAAGAAAACATCTGTCTGTTTTTTTAATGCGACTTTTGAATGGGTAAAATGAAATCTGAGACCCTGCTACTGTTGCAGCCCGAAAGGGCCTGCGCCCCCGGTAGAATCATCAGTGGCAAACTTTTAAAATTCGCCTCACTTCTCTATTACAAAGTCTGCTCGTCTGTTTTTAGACCATGCCGCTTCGTTGTGTCCCTCAACAGCAGGCTTCTCCTTGCCATAGCTGATTATTGAAAGACGGTCAGCCGGAACGCCAAGGGTTATGAGGTACTGCTGTACAGATTTTGCCCGACGTTCGCCGAGCGCCAGGTTGTATTCGGCAGAACCGCGTTCGTCGCAATTCCCCTCGATTCTGTACTTTGCCTTATCCGCACTCTTGATCAGCATATCGGCATTTTTGTTCAATACATCACGGGCATCCTTGCGAAGGTCGGATTTGTCGAAATCAAAGTAGACCGTTTCGAGAACAAGCTTCACAGGCTCAGCTTTTACAGCCTGCATTTCGTCCATCTTGGGGGGTTCGGGAACCGGCGTCACAGGTTCGGCCTTCGGTGCGACAACTTCAGGCGCTTTCGGCGCTTCCTGCTTGACTGTCGGAGCAGGCTTCTCTTCAGCCTTCACGACTTC
Source organism: Geobacter sp. UBA4057 (assembly GCA_002382705.1). Classification (GTDB taxonomy): domain Bacteria; phylum Desulfobacterota; class Desulfuromonadia; order Geobacterales; family Pseudopelobacteraceae; genus UBA4057. The sequence goes on along the minus strand of DFZL01000037.1, from coordinate 17,244 downwards.
CTTGTTTGCACAGCCTCCTGCAAGCAGAGCTGTCATCCCGAGCGCCATCAAAAAAACAATCGTCTCTTTTTTCATCGCATTGCTCCTTTTTAAATTTTAGATCGATTTACAGGTTTTACGCACATTGCGTATATATGCCTGAATTATACATGCTGATTTGCAGAATGCAATCGTAAATTCAATATGTCTCTATCATGGAAATGACCATGACGGTTGAGTTGCCCGGCCATTCCCCTGACTGACTCTTGTCTGTCCTTCGCCGTTTGCCCGCATTACATTGATTGCCTCGCCCCTCCCCTGGCGCGAACTGTAGGCGATAAGACGGCCATCTGGCGACCATGCCGGATTTTCATTGTTGCCAGATGCTGTCAACTGTCTGTCATCACTGCCGTCAACAGAAATTGTATGTATCTGGAACCCGTCCTGCATGCTGGCATATGCGATTCTGTCGCCTCTGGGAGACCAGGCAGGAGTGACATTGTAGCTCCCTAGGGTTGTAAGACGTCTGACATTCCCGCCATCGACATTCATGATGAAAATCTGCGGCTTTCCGAGGCGGTCGGATACAAAAGCAATAAAAGCACCGTCAGGAGAAAATACCGGAGAAACATCTATTGCAGGATTGACAGTCAGTCTTACCGGGTTGTCGCCATTTTTATCAATCGTGTAAATCTCGGAATTGCCATCCTTGCTGAGCGACAGAACTATCTTCTTCCCGTCTGGAGACCATGAGCCTGTTATGTTAAGACCTTTTCGCGAAGAGATTTTCAGATCCACACCACTTGAGAGCGGCCTGCGAAAGAGATCGGGATTACCGTTTTTATAGGAGGTGAAAAGTATTTCCTTCCCGTCAGGTGAAAAGACTGGATTCAGGTTTATCGAGCCGTTTCTGGTAATCTGCCGGAAGTTATGCCCGTCCCAGTCCATGATCGCAATCTCCTTGTTTCCGGAAGATGTGGTGATATAGACGATTTTTGAAGTGAAGCAACCTTTTCCGCCGGCTCTGTCTATAACTCCGACAATTTCATTTGCAAAAGAGTGAGTAAAGTAGCGTATTTCACGGATAGTGCCGAGATAGCGCCTGGAAAGAAGCAGTTTTTTGTTGATCACATCGAAGAGACGATACTCAAGGACGAGATTCTCCCCTTTCAGAGAATATTCGCTTTTGACAAGAAGATCGTACCCCTCTGCAAGAAGCGGAGAAAAATCAACCATCCCGGCGGATAGTCCACCGGGAGAAGCGGCAGAGTCTCTTGCAAAAGCAACAACCGTTCCGGACATATTCATATCGAAGAGAAAGGTCTCGCGCATCTCTTTATTGATTTCAGGAAATGGAAGGTTTTCCCTGTTTGCCGGCGTATCCATCGCGAGCCTGACCTGGCGTGTACCGGAGGCTAAAACCTCGGCGAATCTCCCCTCTTCTGCGTGAGAGGCGGAAAAAAACAGAAGAACAATCAATATTGCAAGCAGTTTCATTTCAAGCTTATTCCCTGTGGCCTGAAACGGAAGGTAAATTCAAATTTCCCCTGCGGCGGCGGGGTGAATTTGCCTTCAGCGTCATATACAGACCTCTTTGCGTAATTATCAAAAGCAAGATTTCCCGAGCTTCTTGTTATCTCGAGAAGCTCTACTTTCCCTGCTGCGTTGATCCTGAGCCTGATCTCTGTGAACAGGCTTTTCGCGACATTTGGGGGCTCCTTGAAACTGTCGGTAAGGCGTGAGGTTATATAACCCAGATAGTCGCTCCCGGCTTCGGAACCTCTGCCAGAAACGCTCCCTCTACTCCCTCCCGGCGCTACTCCGACAGCCACTCTCTGGCGCAGCCGGTCAATCCTCGCATCCTGCTCTTTCGACTCTGCATAACTCTGGATACGACTCATTCGCTTTTTAAATTCGTCTTCACTTTCAGCGGATTTATCACCATTGTCAGGAACCGTTTTTTGGGGGGGAAACTGTTTCGGATCATTCGAGCTCTTCTCTGAAAGAGGGGCCATCATCTCGGGTTCCGGCAAAGACGGAAAAGCCCCCGCAGATTCATTCACGCCTCCACCCGGAGGGAGCGATTTTGGCGAAGCGACAGGAACATTCACGATATCGACATAGTATGTCGTTTCAGGGAGCATTCTTGCAGGGAAGAGATCGCCCCAGAGAGTCAGCAACAAAAAAACCGCCACATGCATTGTGGCGGATATGAAAAAACTGACGCCGATTCCGGCGTCACGTCTGTAATTCGCCCCCTCCATTATTTTGTCGCCGGTTCTGTAACCATTCCCAACCGCTCGACGCCTGCCCCCTTGATATCGGCCATCACCTTGACGACCTCGCCGTAGGGGACACCGGCGTCAGCCTTGAGAAAAACCTCCTTCTTTACCCGTTCGGCGAACATTGCCGTCAGTTTCTGACGAAGATTTTCAGGATTGACCTCATCTTTGTTGATGAAGAGCTTTCCATTGCCGTTCATGCTTACTACAACCATCTCCTCAGGCTGTGACAACGCCTTCCCGCTCGCCTTCGGAAGATTTACCTGCACCCCCTGCTGCATCATGGGGGCGGTCACCATGAAAATCACCAGCAGAACCAGCATGACATCCACAAGAGGGGTCACATTTATCTCGGCCATCACCTGCCTGTTATCACCACGTCCGCTCATCGCCATATTTTATTTACCTGAAATGTTGCGTTGAACGATATTAAGAAATTCTGTTGAAAAGCTGTCCATCTCGTTCACAAGCACCCTTATCTTGTGCTGGAAATGGTTATAGGCCATGACAGCCGGTATAGCGGCGACAAGCCCTATGGCTGTCGCAATCAGAGCTTCGGCGATTCCGGGGGCAACAACCGCAAGCGAAGCCGACCCTGCCTTCCCGATCCCCTCGAAGGCCGTCATTATTCCCCATACGGTTCCGAACAGTCCTATAAAAGGAGATGTCGATCCGGTGGTCGCCAGGAATGTCAAGGATTTTTCAAGTCTGGTGATTTCCTGGTTAGTGGCGCGGCGCAGAGCACGGGATATGTTTTCAACCCCGCCCAGATCAGTGCTGAACCTGTTAGAATCTCTCTTGCCGTCCGCCTCTATGACTTTTTTCAACTCGTTGAACCCTTCGTTGAAGAGAATAGTCAGCGGAGAATTGGGAAAACGGTCAACCTGCGAAGATATCGCGTCAAACCGTTTCGACTTCCAGAAAAAATCCATGAACCGCTCGGATTCTCCCTTTGCGCGCTGCACCTGTATGAATTTGAATATTATGATGCTCCATGAAATGAGCGAGAAGATGATGAGCAACACAAGAACAATTTTAACGACAATGCCTGCATTCAGAAATAAGGCCACGTAACGCCCCTCCAAAATATTGGTCTGCATGAAAACTATTACTATAAAACCGCCAAAGTCAAGCCGAAAATAACGATTTATCCGCGGTTCGTTGCGGATGCAGAAGAAACGCTGAAGGATAAAACCGACGGCGAAGCAAAAGAGAATCCGGCAGGATGCAAAAGACCGGAAACTGGCGATTGACAGCAAACATGGGCAGTGATAAATAAAATCCGTCATGCATCTATACAACCTCCATATAGTCAGGCCAGCTCTATTCCCACTTTTATCCCTGCTTTTACTGTTATCGGTGTCAGCCTGCACAAGTCACATAAATCGCGACAATCTGCACCTGCTAGCCTCAGGCGAAAATTACGATGAAAAAGTGAAAGTCATAACCATTCCTCTTCCTGTAATCGCTTCAAGTCCCAACGAAGGGGTGACTTCCGGGGCTCTCGCCGCTTTTCTCCTGCACAACAGAGAAGATGAGATCAGCACTCTCATTGCTGCCCAGGTGAACGCGAATGTCAACTTCGGAGTAACCACATCAATTTACGGGGCTTTCTACCCCTCAAGAGAGCGAAACATCGAGTTGAATCTTTCAAAATCAACCAAAGTCAATGAAGATTACGAGATAAAGATCAGAGACAACTCTCTTTTAAACGGCAAACTCGAGCTGAACGGATATCTCTTCCGCTTCACAGACGGTTCCTCCCGCTTTTTCGGGTTTGAGGCCGACAGCTCGGAGCAGCATCAGACAAATTATGCCAGTACAGAAACCGGATTAAACGTCTCCGGAGGTTACAGAATCGGAAAGCATTTTCAGCTGGTGGCAGGAGAAAGGTTGCGGCATGTCGAAATCGGCAGGGGAGCCATAAATAGCGTCCCGGATATAACTGAAAGGTTCGGTTCGGATAATGTGCCGGGAATAAACGGTTTTACTACACACGCCCAACGTCTGGCCATAGTTTACAGCACGCTGGATTCCACCGATACTCCGACATACGGCGGCTACGCCAGGGCCGGCATCGAATCGAGCAGCAAGTTGCTTGGAAGCAGCGAGGATTTCAGGCATTATGAAGTGGAGATGAAGGGTTTCATCCCGCTTGCAACTGCGCGTTACATAAGCGTTTTTCGCCTAATGTACAACCAGACGCTGGGAAACGGCGTCCCCTTTCTCGAGAGGAGCATACTTGGAGGAGAGACAACTCTCAGAGGCTACGGCCGAAACAGGTTCATCGACAGCAGCTTCATCCTGTGCAATCTCGAAGAGCGGATACGGCTTTTCCGATGGGAAGTATTCAACGTTACGGCCGACTGGGAAATAGCACCGTTCATAGACCTTGGGGCAGTCATGAAATCATTGCCGGAAGCAAGCACAGGAGGCTTTGAATTCAATCCCGGAGTAGGCTTCAGGGCGATAGTGCGCCCGAATATCGTCGGCAGGGTAGACCTGGGGGTCGGGCGAAATGGCCCCGCCATATTCGTTGGACTTGGATACCCATTCTGACCGTCAAGCCTTTTTTTTGGAACTCACCCGCTTTTTCCCCGCAACAATTTGAAAAAAATGCAAAAAAACGACTTTACAGCAATTTTTATGCTGGACAGCCGCTTTACTCCGCTATATATACAGACTTGCAACAATGTCTCCGTAAAATACCAAGGCCATGATAGCTTCGTGCTGTACAACTAAATCATAAAGAGGAGAGTACAGATGACCAAGGCAGAACTTGTCGGCAAGATTGCGGTAGCGGCAAACATTTCAAAAGCTGCGGCGGAAAAAGCTCTTGGAGGTTTTGTAAACAGTGTGACAGAGGCTGTAAAGGCAGGGGACAAGGTAACGCTGATCGGATTCGGCACTTTCAGTTCGGTAACACGGGCTGCGCGCACTGGGCGCAACCCGCAGACAGGCAAAACAATCAAGATCGCAGAAAGAACAAACGGAAAATTCTCTCCGGGCAAAAACCTGAAAAACCTTAATGAAAAACCTGCAAAGGCAAAACCCGCGGCGAAAAAGAAATAGGATATAGATGAGGTTCTTGCAAAAAGGGTGTCATCCCCGAATGATTCTATCAGGCATCCAGAATACTGTCATTCTGCGCGGAGCGAAGCGTAGTCGCAGAATCCATCTGAAGAGCTCGATGATGTTTCCTGTAGACCCTGCGACTNNTGACTTTTGCAAGAACCTCAGATGATAGCTGTTTGAAAAGGGGGCCCGGATGAAAGAGCCCTCTTTTTATTTCGTATAGACTTAATCGCTACATGTCATACTCCTGATATTCTGCAGTCCGTTTCAACTGCCCAAGCATAACTCTTTGAAAATGGAATCAAAAGGTGGACAGCTCAACCGCAACAGCTTCCCCCTCCCTCGACGCCCCGTGAACTCCGTTCTCGGAGCCACTCCCTTATCATCCCGGACGCGCACCCTACCCCCGCCTCAACAGTTATAGCCTTTACAGGGCAGTTGAGCGCGCAGGCGCCGCACTCTATGCATGCGTCCCTGTCAGTCATTACGGCTTTCCCTCCAGATATGGCAAAAATCTGATGAGGGCAGACATCAAGGCAGACGCCACAACCGATGCAGACCTGCCGGTCAAGAGCGAGTGTGACTACATTTTGCAGATAGCGAAATCCTCTCATAACTCCTCCGGTTTCATGACAGAGCACCCGAAATGAAGAAAAAGCAGCCGGCAACAACAGAGGCAGCCATAGCCGGCAATCCGACCCGCAACTCCTTTTTCACGCCTGATCTGGAGGTAAAAGGGGTGCAACCGGTGAAATTCAGCGCGCAGAAAGCACTTACAGACGGGAGAATCAGGAGCGCGCCCGATATCTGGAGAAAATTCCAGCTTTTTCCTGCAATGAGACAGCATATGAAAACCCAGAAGAGGCCGACGATCGCCCCTTTCACGGCAAAGCTCCTCCCGGGAAGCCAGGGGAGCAAAAGGGGCGCGATAGCCGTTCCGGCAAAAACAGCTCCGGCATAAGCGGACGAGAGAAACGCTCCCCCGGTAAAATTCCCGCCGAGAGCCGCCAAAATCATGACAGCAGCCGATACTGCGGCCATATGCTTCAGTTTCAGCACAACCTCGACAGGCACCAGAACCAGACGATCATAAAATGTGAATTTCATTTGGCGCATTTCCGGCGTAGTCGCCATACCGTTATCCAGATACTCCGGGAGATCAGCCGCGCGGATCGCTGCGTACCTGACCGAGAAGCCAGAGCGCTTCGCCACCTGATGCGCGGCAACCCCCGAAGCCCCTAGTATCGGCAGAATAAGCCACCGGTGCCGGACAACGGACGACAACCCGCTTGATGCCACTCTCCTTACTATCTCACCTGTCCCGAAACTCCCCTTGCCTGCGGCGCACCAGACATTGATACCGTAACTCTCAAGAATAAGCAGCCAGACATTGCGGCCGTCGAGAGCTTTCCTGACGATGTCGTAAGTCATCTTGTAATTGGCCGTGACTATTACCGGAGAGTCGGCATCCGGGGCTCCGATCGCATAAAGACCGGGAGGAACGATATAGCTGTTGCGTCCGATACCCCACCGTACCAGGCAGGCTCCGAGATGGTCCGAAAAGCGTACCCTGCCGGATATCCGTGGGACACGGCCTGCCGGAGTCTCAAGCCACCCTCTGAAGCCAGGAACCTTGTCGCTGATTTCCCCGCCACCGGCGGAGGTCGGTGGGCCTCAGCAGGGGGGGGTGTCGCCACTGCTGCCGGTTGCGGAAGCATCGGAAAAGAGCGCCGTAGATGCAGCTTCATACTTCATCTCTCTATCCTGAATTGTATCGTTTGACATTGCAGTTCTCCTTTGATTGAAATCCCCGCTTCAGGCAAAAATCAAAAACCGGCGTCCGCGGTTGAAAACTGACTTAAACATAGTATATCTGGAGCTTTGTTGCAAATGCCGGCTGGATTCCTTGATTTCGGATATCCTGTTGAAGTAGTATGCAGAATCTGGAAAATTAATGAAAAACAGACCGGGAGAGAGGAAAATGGAACTGGAACAGTTTATAAATGCAGCGTCAGACATTCCGACAATCCCGGTCGTTGCAGTCAAGGTGCTGAAAATGATCGAAAGCGAAGGGGTCACGGCTGAAGAGCTCGCAAAAGTCGTTTCGGCCGACGCGGCTGTCGCGGCGCGCGTGCTGAAGATATCCAACTCCTCCTTCTACGGCTGTCAGAGACAGATCAAGACGCTCCCCCACGCAATCATGATGCTTGGCTACAATACATTGAGGAGCCTGGTCGTCGCCGCCTCCGTCAAGCAGGTTTACACCCCTTACGGCCTGACCGAGAAGATGTTGTGGGAGCACTCCTTCGGCGCGGCTCTGGCCGCCCGGATTATTGCCGGGGAGGTATGCCTCGTGAATGAGGAGGAGGCGTTTCTGGCCGGGCTTTTCCACGACATCGGAAAGAGCATCCTGAATATCATGGACAACCGGAAGTTTCAGCTGATCATGCAGAAATGCTTTAACGAGAATATCCGTTTCGAGGAGGCTGAAAAACAGTTTTACAACTTTACGCATGCAGAGCTTGGAGCGCATGTCATAAGAAAATGGAATTTCCCGGAAATGCTCATGCAATCGGTGCTTGAACATCATCTGCTCGATTTTTCGGATGATGACGACCCCTACCTCGTGACGCTCGCCTCAATTGTGAACCTGGCCAACCTCTTCTGTCACAGGAAGGGGGTAGGAACCAGACTGCCAGAAGAGCGTCTGCTGCTGCATGATTCCAAGTCAGCCAGAATGCTGCAACTGGGCGAAGCCAGGATAAATTCGATGCTCGAATATTTCGAATACACTTTCAGGCACGACAGGAAATTTTTCGAATGATCCCCGCTCAGTCGCCCCGTTCAATGTACTCCATGATATTCTCTTTTTTCCTGCCGGAAGCCCGCTCACGCGCCTCCGGCGAGATATCGACGGAATCATCTCCCGGCTGCTCCCTCTTCTTCCGCTTCTCACGCCTTGACGACTCCTCGTGCCTGTCATCTCTCTGAACTATCCTGGCCCCGCTGATTTCCACAATCGGCTCCGTCATGGCTCCCCCACCCCTTAATATGAAGAAAGAAGTTTTCCATCCGTGACCCCCGGATCGGAATTGCTTTTCAGAAGCTGAATATACTATAATAAAATTCTAAAAATTCCACCATGCAAAGGTTTTTATGATCCGCACAATTCTCACCTACCCTGATCCCTTGCTCAAGAAAAAATCAGAGCCTGTCCTGGGGATCACTCCTGAAATAATCGAGCTTGCAAAAGATATGGCCGAAACAATGTACAGCGCATCGGGAGTCGGGCTTGCCGCGCCGCAGGTCGGGGCTCTTCATCGTCTCATAGTAATGGATGTATCGGGCAAGGATGATCCGCCTGACCTGATTACCGTGATAAACCCGGTCATAGTCCATGCCGAGGGGAAATCTTACGAGGACGAGGGGTGCCTCTCTGTTCCCAAATTTTCAGCAAACGTCCACCGGAGCTCGAAAGTGACGGTTAAAGGGATGAAGCTCGATGGCTCGGAAGAGCTATGGGAAACGGAAGGACTCCTGGCAGTGGCATTCCAGCATGAGATCGACCATCTGGACGGCATTCTTTTTGTCGATCGTCTCTCGCCGCTGAAGAGGGATATCTTCCGGAGAAAGGCGCGGAAAATGGCGGAGCAGGGAAAGGGGGAGGCATTATGACCGGCTGGAGAATAATTTTCATGGGTACCCCCGAATTTGCCTGCCCCACGCTCCAGAAGCTTGTAGACCGTGGCGAAAATGTGATTGCCGCCGTGACGCAGCCTGACCGCCCGAAGGGGCGCGGACAGAAACTTGCCCCACCACCGGTGAAAGAGCTCGCATTGCAAAACGGGATGCAGGTCATGCAGCCCGAAAAGGTGCGCCACCCTGAATTTGTCGAGACCATCCGGAAGATGGAGCCGGATATCATCGTGGTTGTCGCTTTCGGGCAGATACTCCCGAAGGCTCTCCTGGATATCCCCCTCCACGGCTGCGTCAATGTCCACGCCTCGCTCCTCCCCCGCTACCGCGGAGCCGCGCCGCTCAACTGGTGCATCATAAACGGGGAGAGCGAAACCGGGGTGACCACTATGCTGATGGACCCTGGGCTCGATACCGGCCCCATGCTTCTCAAGCGATCCACCCCTATCGGGGAGAACGAGGGGATCGCCTCTCTGCATGACAGGCTTTCGGCAATCGGTGGGGAGCTGCTGGCAGAGACACTTGACAGGCTGAAGGAGGGCTCAGTAAAGCCGGAGGCGCAGGATGACTCGCTTACATGCTACGCCCCGCTTCTCAAGAAGGAGGATGGGGCGATCGACTGGTCATCCACCGCGAAAGCGATACACAACCGTATCCGCGGGCTTGCCGTATGGCCGGTAGCGTATACGTCGCTTCACGGTGAAACGCTGAAGATATACAGGTCAAGTGTGTCGGACGGTAGCGGCGCCCCCGGAACAGTGATCTCCACCTCGCGCGAGAGGCTTGAAGTCGCCTGCGGAGAAGGCTCCATTGTTGTCGAAGAGCTGCAGCTTGCCGGAAAAAAACGCCTTGCTGCCGCCCAGTTTCTCGCCGGCTGCAGGGTTGAACCTGGAGACAAGCTGGGGTTATCTGGAGATATCGGGTGAAAGAGAAAAAAACCGACAGCGCCATGCCGCGCAAACGCCTTTTCATCACTCTGATGGGGGTGACATGCCTGATCCTTGTAGGCGTCATATTCCTCGCCTGGTGGGTACCTAACAGGGGGCTCGCCAATATTCATCCGGATCTGCCGCACATAGTAGGAGTCCTGATGGCGGTACTCTCCGGGATCGCCATGCTCGGCACAGGGCTTCTCGTCCTGACCACCGCGCTCGGAAAGGATATCTTCCTTACCCGTTTCATGCGCCTTTTCGTGATAAAATTTCTCCTCCCGCTGATAGAGACTGTCGGACGGATAATGGGGGTTGACAAGGAGAGGATACGGCAGTCATTCATAGCGATGAACAACAGTCTGGTGATGTCGCAGAGGAAAAGAATCGCCCCTGACAGAATCCTCGTCCTGCTCCCGCACTGCATACAGCTCTTCGACTGCGAGATAAAAGTTACGGGGGACATCAACAAGTGTCTTCTCTGCGGGCGCTGCGACATAAAGGGGCTGGTGGAAATCGGGAGAAAGTACGGGATAGACATCTCTGTTGCAACAGGGGGGACTCTCGCACGGAAGGTTATCGTGGAGAAACAGCCAAAGCTTGTCCTGGCTGTCGCGTGCGAGCGTGACCTCACCTCCGGGATAAAGGACTGCTACCCGCTTCCGGTGATAGGCATCCTGAACGACCGCCCTTTCGGGCCATGCTTCAACACGACGGTCGATGCGGAAAAGATTGACGAGGCGCTTTCCCGGGTGATCGATCGCGGCAAGCCGGCTCATTAAAAAGATTGTCATTTCCGAAGGATGCTGTCGGGAATCCATGAGAAAGAGCCCTCTCTGCACTGGCATGTCACCTGCGCCACCATCGGTCACCTTGCGCCACCATCTGTCACCCTACGCCACCATCGGTCACCCTGCGCGAAGTCGCAGGGTCCATAAAGGTGTGGATTCTGCGACTCCGCTCCGCTCCGCACAGAATGACATGAGGGGTGTGGATTCTGCAACTCCGCTTCACTTCGCGCAGAATGACCGTATTCGGGACGCAGGGTCAATAGTGCCACCATCGGTCACCCTACGCCACCATCTGTCACCCTGCGCGT
>DFZL01000037.1:0-6173 GCA_002382705.1 Geobacter sp. UBA4057 | reverse complement strand
ATGACCGTATTCGGAACGCAGGGTCCATAAAGGTGTGGATTCTGCGACTCCGCTCCGCTTCGCGCAGAATGACGTGAGGGAAGTGGCTTCAACCGTTTCAACCGGCTGTTTTATTCTGAAAATCGCGGGAGGATAAAGCAATGAACAGACCCATTGAAGCTGACCGCCATCCCTTGGCTGACAAACGCTCCTTCCTGCTCTTCACACTCCTTCTCCTAGCCGGCCTGGCAGGGAATCATTTCAAATTCGAGATATTTTTCAATATAGACTTTATTTTCGGAAGCATATTCTCGCTCTTGATCCTCCAGTTTTTCGGCGTTGCGAGCGGCGTTATCGCCGGCGCGTTAATAGCCGGCTATACCTACATACTATGGAATCACCCCTATGCGATCGTCATAATGACGCTCGAGGTTGCCTTCGTGGGCATTATGATGCGGAAGCGAAACTTCGGGATGGTTATGGCCAACGCCATCTACTGGCTTTTCATCGGAATGCCTCTCGTCTACATCTTCTACCACCTGACAATGGACCTCCCCCTCAGCAACTCTTGCATAACCATGCTCAAACAGGCGATAAACGGTATCTGCAACGCCCTTCTTGCCCGCCTGGTTTTCCATGCCTTAACCTCAGGATCAGAGAAACAGCTCCCCCGCTACTATGAGGTGATCTGCAACCGCGCCATCTTCTTCATTCTCGCCCCGACTCTTCTCCTTATCGCTTTCTGGAGCAGAAGCGATTTCAGGGATACCGATAAACGTATCCGGGAAGATTTGAGGGAAGAATCCGCAAGGGCAGCAGCTCTGCTCGTCAACTGGGAGTCAAACCGGAAAAATGTCGTGACTGCACTGGCTGAGATGGCTTCAGTCATATCTGCGCGAGAGATGCAGCCATATATCGAGCTTGCAGCCAGGACGGACAAAAACTTCAAGCGGATCGGCCTTCTGGACAAGAAGGCCACAATAACCGCCTATCATCCGCTTGCGGACGAACTGGGGAACAGCAACATAGGAAAAAATTTCAAAGACCGCCCCTACATACCCATTCTCAGGCGGACGCTCAAACCGATGCTCTCCGAAGTTGTGATGGGGAGGATAGGCAAGCCCGCCCCGATGTTGGCTATGCTCGCTCCGGTCGTAATAAACGGGGGGTACGGCGGATATGTCATCGGCATACTCGATATGGAGCGACTCCGTGAACAGATGGATAGCGTTTTAAGGGGATATCAGATTTTTTACACCCTCATCGACAGAAACGAAAGAGTGATTCTCAGCAATCGTGCTGACCGGAAAACTACGGAGCTTTTCACCCTGGCGGAAGGGACGATCTCCACGACAGACAGCTACGGAGTGAGCCAGTGGGTTCCTAACTCCTCCAGAAACGTATCCGTTTCAAAAAAATGGGAGAATTCGTACTATGTCGCAGAGGGGAATGCCGGCGATTTCACAGAATGGAGGCTTCTGCTGGAAAAGCCTGTCGCCCCCTTCCAGAAGGCGCTGTATGAAAAGTACGCCTCAAGGCTAACCTTCCTCTTCCTGATAATTCTCGCCTCATTTCCCCTCGCATGGCTCTGGAGCAGGAGACAGGCTGTATCCCTCGAAAAGCTGCGCGAGATAAGCGCGGGGATGCCTGCAAACCTGGAACCGGGCTTATCCATCTACTGGCCGAAGAGCGGGATAGAGGAGATGAATGCGGTCATAAGCAGCTTTAAAGAGATGGGGTCGAGAATAAAGGAACATGTAAGGAAGCTGAAAGAGTTGAACCACTTGATGGAGAAGGAGATTGAACAGCGGGCCGCCGAGCTTGCAACGGAGAAACAGAGGCTCGACAACATCATCTACGGCACCGATGCAGGGACGTGGGAGTGGAACATCCTGACAGGAGAAGCTTTAGTTAACGACAAGTGGTGTCGGATGGTAGGCTATAAGCTGGAAGAACTCTCCCCTTTCACTCTGAAAACATGGCTGGACATGGTCAACCCGGATGATCTTGAGCGTGTAGAGGAACTTCTTGAGAAATGCATCCGAGGCGAAAACGATGTTTATCTTCTTGAATCAAGAGTCAGGCACCGCGACGGACACTGGATATGGATGCTTGACCGGGGAAGAATAGTGAAGTGGGGGGATGACGGCAAGCCTCTTACGATGGCCGGAACCCATCAGGATATATCGGAAATAAAAAAACAGGAGGAGGAGCTCCGGCTGGCGAAGGAGGAGGCTGAATCGGCGAACCGGGCGAAGAGCGCTTTTCTCGCTAACATGAGCCATGAGATCAGGACGCCGATGAACGGAGTGATCGGGATGGCTCACCTGCTGGAGATGACGACTCTCGACGGGGAGCAGCGAGAATATCTCAAGGTTCTCAAAACATCTGCCAACAATCTTCTTCAGCTTATCAACGATATCCTCGACCTATCGAAGATCGAATCCGGAAAACTTCTCATCGAAAAAAGAGAATTCAGCCTGGCTGAGCTCATGAGGAGCACTGCGCTTCTGATGGAGCACGAAATCGTCGGCAAGGGGCTCTCGTTCGAGCTGAATATCCCGGAAGAGGGAGATTATCTGCTTGTCGGCGATCAGTTCCGGCTCAGACAGATACTGCTTAACCTCTTGAGCAACGCGGCCAAATTCACCCCGAATGGAAAGATATCGCTCAAGGGGGAGATGACTGAAAGAACTGACAAAGGGGGCATTTTCCGTTTTTCGGTAACCGATACCGGAATCGGAATTTCCACAGAGATGACAGGAAAAATATTTGCCCCTTTCATACAGGGAGACAGCTCGACAACACGCAAATTCGGCGGCACCGGGCTTGGCCTTGCGATATGCCGGTGCCTGGTGGAGCTTATGGGAGGGGAGATCCATGTTGAAAGCGCACCCGGCTCTGGAAGCTGTTTCACCGTTTCTCTCCCGTTTGAAGCGGTCCGGAGAGAGTCCCATCCGACTTCTGCATCAGAAATCGGAGAGAATGAGCCGGAACTCCCTCGCCTTAAGATACTAATTGTCGAAGATAATGAGGTAAATATAGTTTTCACGAAGGCGCTTCTCGAGAGGATAGGACATGGAGTTGCCTGCGCAAGAAACGGAGAGGAGTGCCTGAAAGCGTTGGGAAGAGAAGATTTTGATCTGATACTGATGGATATCCAGATGCCGCTCATGAACGGCGAGGATGCCCTGAAGGAGATCAGGCGGCGTGAAACCGGCGGCATACGGCGGATGCCTGTCATTGCCCTGACCGCCTATGCGATGAAGGGGGAGAAGGAGCGCTTCCTCCAGGAGGGGTTTGACGGATATGTTTCAAAGCCTGTGGAAATTAAAGAGCTGATTAATGAAATCCGGAAAGCGATGGGAGGCTGAACTGGTGCCTGAGCGCAGGGAGAGAATACTGATTGTGGATGACGAGGCGACGAACCGCTATTTTCTAGAAACGGCGCTCAGCAGGGAGTATGAGACCGTCCTGGCCTGTGACGGCTTTGAGGCTGTCACCCTGATGCGGGAGAAGAGACCCGACCTGATACTGCTCGATGTCATGATGCCCGGGCTTAGCGGATTCGATCTCTGCCGCATGATAAAATCGGAAGAGCCCTTTTCGGAGATACCGGTCATATTCCTCACTGCCCTTGATAGCGTGGAGGCTGAAACCGAGGGGCTTGAAGCCGGAGGGATCGATTTTCTGCAGAAGCCGGTGAATCCGCTTCTGCTAAAGCTCAGGATCGGCAACCACCTTGAACTTAATCGCAGGAACCGGTTGATACGCGAACAGATGGCTCTTCTGATCATACAGAAGGAGGAGCTTGAAAGAGCCTATGACAAGATATCGCAGATAGCCACAATCGACGAGCTGACCGGCCTTAGAAACCGGCGTTTCTTCAACAGCTCGCTCACCGCCGCTATCAGCATGGCGAGAAGGCATGGCCAGCCGCTATCAGTTATCCTTGCCGACCTTGATCATTTCAAGCTTGTCAACGACAATTTCGGGCACCATGCGGGGGATGCCGTGCTTGCGGCTTTCGGGCGGGTTCTGCGGGATACGGTCAGGGCAGAGGATATAGTTGCCAGATGGGGGGGAGAGGAGTTCATCATACTTCTCCAGAACAGTGACGCTCCATCGGCGGTTCTTCTTGCGGAAAGATTAAGGGTCGCCTGCGAAGATATCTCCCTCGAGATGCACGGGGTGACTGTAAGCTTCGGCGTCACGGAACTGAAAGAGAGGGACGATGATGAATCGTTCCTCGCCCGCGCTGACAGAGCGATGTACAGGGCGAAGAGAGAGGGGAGGAACAGGGTTGCAGTCGGGTGATTCTGTTCTCCGCTATCTGCTGTTTCAGTCTGAAGCCGCTTTTGTCATCAGGCTGCATGAATGGAATGCCCTGGATGCCCGATAAAACAATTCGGGCATGACAGTTTTTTTGTTTGTCATTCCCGAAGGAAGTTATCTGGTTTCCATCCGGAAACTCCGGATGATAAACAGTCGGTTTCCTGTCCGGAATCCAGTCTTTAATTCGTGGCCGGCTCAGTTTTTAAGGTTCATAACTTCTCCGCATAACGGCCTCGCATCCGGAGCGGATGAAGGCGAAGCGTTCCGCCTGGCCAGAAACAGCTCCCCGTCATCGGCTACCTTGCAGAACTCACGTGACTCTGTCAGTGAGTCGGCAATGGCGAGGATATCCTCCCCGATCGCGCTTCTATCGAGAAATATCCATTCAACCCTGGCCGGGTCGTCCCTCTTCTCCCCGTCTATCCCCCAGTAAAGAGCTTTCCACGGGTTAGGGAAGAAATATACCCGGTTCCGGTGGGTAAGCGCCGGTGTCAGGTTATGCGCCGTCGAAAGCGCGATATCATCCCCTTTCGGGATCATGGAAGCCATTTTCTGAAACCGCTCCCACTTCCCCGACCCCTTCAGCGTGTCGCGCTGGTAGAGAAGCCTGCTCACCCAGACATTGACCGGAGTCCGGCTCCACGACAGGTTAGCCGCAATAGAGGCGACCAGTATCGCGACAGTCAGCGTCAAGGCAGAGCGCCTGCCGAATCTGGCGTTCCCCTCCAGTATCCCGAGCGTGAGGCGGCCAAGGTCAAAACTCCGCCTTTTTCCGCTCCATGATGCGATTTTGCCGATCCCGCCGGCTGCGGCTGCGAAGAGCAGCGGTATGGTGTGATAGTTGTAGTGGTAATCTATGCTCGTGAGGTATGCGTTGCCGCT
Organism: Geobacter sp. UBA4057; assembly: GCA_002382705.1. GTDB lineage: Bacteria > Desulfobacterota > Desulfuromonadia > Geobacterales > Pseudopelobacteraceae > UBA4057. The sequence goes on along the minus strand of DFZL01000037.1, from coordinate 977 downwards.
CAGAACGTTTATGACGAAGCCTGGAAGCGCCGTCATGAACAGGAGCGGACTGACGAACGGAAGCCCGATAAGGGGTGAGATGAGCTTCCATCCGTACCTGTAGACCTCCTGGCGGAAGAATGTTCTTGAGTAGTAGGAGAGGTCGAAGATGTGAGCCCGGAACTCGCTGAACCAGTAGCCGTTCCGGAAGCGGAAGAAACCGCTCCCGTTCCAGTACGGGAGCGCGACTTTCATGCAGAAGAGGAAGTAGAGTAGGCTTGCGATCATTGTAACAGCGCCGGCTCTCCTTTTGCCGGTCAGAAAGAGAAAAATGCCGATGGCGAAGGTCGTGAGAGCGATATCCTCCTTGCATATGAGCGCCATGAAAAACGCGACGCCGTACCATCTCCACGCCCCCTTGTCAGCCGCCGCTATCATCCAGAGAAGAAACGGGATGGCAAGCACTTCAGGATGAGCGTTTTCCAGGTTCATATTCTGCAGGACCGGGGAGAGGAGATATGCGGCTGAGAGGGAGAGCACCGCAACATGGCTCCCGCTCTTTCGAAATGCATAGGAGGCGAGAGGGAATGCTCCGGCTGCCAGCGCTACGGTCTGAATGGCAAGAAGGGTTTCGATCCTGGGGGCAATCCAGTAGAAAGGGGCTATGAAGATCATTATGAACCAGCAGTGATCCCCCCAGATGTTCATCCCTCTTATGGTGTTGAAGAAGCCGTTGAATGTAGAGAGCTTCCAGATCGCCTGATCATGTATCCCTATGTCGTATGCGGACATGTAGAATCCGCGGAAGGTCATGAAGGTGTTGGCGCAGAAGAAGGCGACATATGCGAGAAAAAGGATGGAGAGCCCCACAAGGAAGGTGCGGTCCGCAAAAAAAGAGCTTTTTGCTACGCGTTCCGTGGTTTCTGATGGATGTTTCATCTTTTCCTCTATCTCCCCCTGAATCAGGAATAAGCCTAAAACCGGCTTTTACCAAGAAT
>DFZL01000050.1:36391-48795 GCA_002382705.1 Geobacter sp. UBA4057 | reverse complement strand
TCCGTTTCCTCCGCAACCGGCAAGGAGCAGAACAAGCATTGCTATGGCAGATAATTCCTTAAAAATTTTTTTCATCACACACCTCGCATTAAATTGGCATTTGAATTCGAATGTAGCTGAAGAGCTGGTATGGATGATTTGATAAAAATCAAAAAAACAGTAATAAAAGCCGGCGGCTGTTTCTCATCCGGAGTTTCCGGGCGGAAACTATGTAGTTACGGAATGGAGAGGGTGAGCCTTTTACGGGGAAAATTTCAGAAATCAGAAACATTTATAGCCTCTGCGGAGAGAGGCTATAAATGTTTCTGATGCTTACTGGATTTACGGTTAAGCTCAAGAGAGTATGATATTTTCCGCTTGAGCAGGAGATTTACGCTTTTTCCATTTTCACCGGTGTAAAGTATGTTGCTGTATCCGTGAGAGAATTCAATCCTGCAATGCCGAAGTTGGCCGGTGCAAACAGAACCCCCTGCGGCATCCTGGCTGCCACTCTTGCTTTAACTGTTATTGTTTCTCTGGTGGAGCTTATTTTTACAGGGTCGCCATTTTTTATGCCATTTTTCATGGCGTCCGGTTCGGAAATTTCGAGGTAAGGTTCTGGAGAAACGGTCATGTTGCATTCCGACCAGGTCGAATATGTCCCGTTATGCCTCAGTATCGTCCCCGTTTCGAGAATATAGGGGTAGGCGTCGGTGATTTTTAGCGCCGTTGCAGGGTTTAAAGGCAAAAGCGTCAGCATGGAATCACCTGCTTTTGGAACATTCTTTACCATCTCTTTGCAGCTTCCATTATTGTTCGGAACTTCAGAGTAAATGCGGGAGAGGCGGCTGATTTCGCTTCGCAGCTCTTCGTCGCTCTGGCCGATTATGGGTGAGACCTGAGCGGTCATGGCATGGAGCCTTTTTATTATCTCCGCATCGGTGCGGCTTTCGCCTTGCGGGCGGAGAGCGTTTGCAAATGACTGGACACGGTTGTCCGCTGTAGTGAAGGAGCCGGATTTCTCAGCCGCCGTTGCTGCGGGCAGGAATATGTTGGCAAGTTTTGCCGTCCCGGTCGGGAAAATATCCTGAACAACCAGAAGCTCAAGTTTTTTAAATGCGTTTATCACCCTGTTTCTGTCCGGGAGGATGTTCACCGGATCGCTCCCGATAACGTAAAGCCCCCTGATCTCCCCTTTTTCAATGGAGTCCAGCATCTGGAAGATATTTTTGCCGGGCGCAGGCGGAAGATCGCAGTTCCATGCCGAACTGAAATCTCCCGCCGAACTGGTGTAACTGCGGTAGCCTGGCAGGTATTCAGGCAGAACCCCCATGTCCAGCATCCCAAGAGTGTTGTTCTTTTCGTCAAGCGGGTAAATCCCTGCTCCGTCTCCCCCGGCGGCGCCTGAGAGTATGGCAAGATTTACAACGCCTCTGACTGCATTTTTCATGTCATGCGAACGGATTACCTCTGCGCCGTAAATTACGGCGGTTCTCCTCCCCGCGGCGCCAAGGCGCGCGGCTTCGTGGAAGTCTGACTCCGTCAGCCCGGTTTCGGCTGTTATCCTCTCGAAGGGAATTGAATCGATGCTTTTTTCAAATTCATCAGAACCGTTTGAGCTTTCCAGCGCTTCGCTTTTTTCAGATTTTTGAGCCAGGAAAGCCTTGCAGAGACCAGCCGCAATCCAGGCCTCGCTCCCCGGCTTGTAATTCAGAAGCAGGTTGGAGAATTTATCCATCGATGTCGGGCGCGAAGAGGCGATGACAAGGGTGGCGTCATTTTTAAGGGCGGCCCTGATTGCCCTGTATGCAAAGCCGGCAGATTCAGCTTTGAGGTCTGCCCCTACGACTATTATGGCCGTGGCCTTTTCTATCGAATCCATCGGCCTGCTTCCGCCGCTGCACCCGAGCATTTCCCACTGTATCATCTGTGAGGGGAGATATCCGAGCCTGGCTTCAGAGTCAATATTGTTGGTGCCTATGGCTCCTCTCATGAATCTCTGGAAAAGGTAGCTCTCCTCGTTCGTGATTCTGGGTGATCCTATCCCTGCTACGGAATCGGATCCGTAAGCTGAAATGATCTTTCTGAAGCCCGATGCGGCAGCTTCAATGGCCGTATCCCACGAGGCTTTCCTTTGATTCCCATCTGCCTCTTTGATTGCCGGAGATGTGATTCTAGAGGGGGAGTTGAAGGCGGCATAGCCGAACCGGCCGTTTACGCATAGGTTTCCTCTGTTGAAGAAAGCGTCGGAGCTTGTAACTCTCTCGATCCTGTTTTCTCTCGTATGGTATTGAATCTGGCAGCCGGAAGAGCAGAAAGCGCAGACGCCAGGCTTCACGTCATAGCTCCAGGGGCGTCCCCTGAATTTGAAAGGCTTGCTTATAAGGGTTCCGGTAGGGCATGCGTCTATGCAGTTGCCGCAGAAATCGCAGTCCAGTGGAGTGCCGTCCGCTGTCGCGATTACCGACCTGTCTCCAGAGCTGTCAACTTCAATGGCATCGGCGCCGACGATCTCATGACAGACTTTAACGCATTTTTCGCAGAGAATGCATCGGGTGGTGCAGTTTTCTATCAGCGGCCAGTCATAATGGATCGGTAGGTTTTCAGGTTTTGCGGCGAAGCGGTTGCTGTTTACCTGGAGTTCGTAGCATACGTTCTGAAGTTCGCATTCGCCACCGGCGTCGCATACCGGGCAGTCTAGCGGGTGGTTTACGAGGAGGAGCTCCATTGTTTCACGCCGGAGTTTCTCTATCCCGGGGGATGAGGTTGTCACTTTTATCCCGTCTTTGACAGGGGTGTTGCAGGCTGTCATCGGCAGGTCAACCCCTTCAATCTCAACTATGCATATGCGGCAGGCGCCTGTAGTCGAAACTTTTCCCAGCCAGCAGAGCGTAGGTATCCTTATTCCGAGTTCAGCTGCTGCTTCAAGTATTGTTGATCCTGTCGGGACTGTAACCTGGCGGTTGTCTATTGTAAGTGTGGCCTGGGTTCCGGCATCACTGGGGATTCTCTCTTCCATACCCTGTTTTCTCCAGTATTCAGAATGATTTGCTTTAAAAATCAAGCGGTCGGCGTTCAAACGATTGAGATTTGCCTCCAGGCTTCAATATGTGAAACCGCCGCGGCTTCTTAAGATATTGCCCGAAATAAAAGCGGCTAAACAGCAACCATTGCCATCCTGTAGCAACGCAGGCATCTCTCCGCCTCCGCCTGAGAAGCGGAATCGGTGAGGCCAAGTTCGACCTCCTTGTAATTCCCCTTCGAAGCGCGCTCTCTGCCGTGAATCTCTTTCTGGTTGATCCGTGCGGCCGAGTCGAGGAAGGGGACTTTTTCGTTTTTGTCATATACGCCGAGATATGTCAGAAGATCGTCAAAAATATCTTCGCTGCTGAGATACGCTTTCCCTTCCTCAAGCCAGCGCTGAATGACCTTTGCCCCCCTGTGGGCGTTGCCGATGCAGGCGACCACGGTCAATGGGCCTATCTCTGCGTCTCCTCCGGCGAAAACCCCTTCACAATCGGTTATGAGTGTTCTGGAAAGCATGTTCCCCATGCTGTCCTTCAGATCCTTCCCGTCGGCGTCCTTGAGCGGTATATGTCTGGTTATGACAGTATTCCATTTTGTGATGTCGATCCCCATGCCCGGAGGAATGAATCCCAGATCAGGGTCCTGGCCTATCGCCGGTATAACCGTGTCGCATTCGACTATGAATTCGCTTCCCGGAACAGGTTCGGGGCGTCTTCGGCCTGACGCGTCAGGTTCCCCCATCGCCATCCTGACACATTCGACACCTGTGACCTGTCCGCTGTTGTCAACAACTATCCTGATCGGAAGCACCTGGAATTCAAACCTGACCCCTTCTTCCTCCGCGCCGTCAACCTCCCAGACATCGGCTGGCATCTCCTTTCGGGTTCTCCTGTAGAGAAGAATCGACTCTTCCGCCCCCTCGCGGAGCGCAACACGAACGCAATCTATCGCAGTGTTCCCCCCTCCGACGACACAGACCTTCTTCCCCATTCCAGTAGGTCTTCCCATATACGCGTCACGAAGAAAATCTATCCCGCCGGGGAGGAACCCCCTGTACCCCTTGTCCTCTCCCTCGACCCCCATAGGCTTGGAGCGGTGTGCCCCAGGAGCGAGGAACACGGCGTCATGTTTCTGTTTCAGTTCAGGAAGCGATATATCTTTTCCGACGCGGCAGTTGTAAACGATCTTCACGCCGAGAGAGGCTATAATATCTATGTCGCGCTGCAAGATATCGCGCGGCATCCTGTATGCGGGTATGCCGACCGCTATCATCCCCCCCCCGAATCCTTCCGGGAGCGCCTCGTAGATGGTGCATTGATAGCCTTCCAGAGCAAGGTAGTAGGCGCAGGCAAGCCCTGCTGGGCCGGCGCCTACTATTGCAACACTTTTATCCTTTTTTGCCGCGGGTCTGAAAGACGGGTTTATTCTGTGTTTCCATTCGTAATCGGAGGCGGTTCGTTTGAGAACCATGATGTTTACGGCGTCATCCACATTTTTCCTGCGGCATGCGGTTTCGCACGGGTGGGGGCAGACGCGTCCGCAGACCGCCGGGAGAGGCATGTTTTCGCGTATGGTTGCGAGGGAGTCGCTGGGGCGATAATTCTTGATGGCCTCGATATATGCCGGAATGTCAATATGTGACGGGCATTTGTCCATGCAGGGGGCGGTAAGCTTATCTATGTATTCGGAGTTGTCGCCGGTTTTCTCTCCGCTCATGCATGAAAGGAAGTCATCCCGGAAATGCGTTACGGCATCCATGACCGGTTTTGCCGCGCTCTGGCAGAGGGTGCATTTGCACTGTTTGAGGAGTTCTGCGATTTCGGCTATGGTATCGAAATCTTTTTTCGTCGCCTTTTTTTCCAGGACATCCTGCAGAATGTCCATAAGCACCTTTGTCCCTTTTTTGCCCGGAGTGCAGCGACCGCAGCAGTAGAGAGTCTGCACCCGTCTCATGTATTCCGCTGTCATTGCAGGGACATTCACGCTTTTGTCGAATATTATGAGGCCGTCCCACCCCATGAAACTCCTGAGCGGGCGTTCGCCGTCAAAAGCGGTCGGCAGCCTGAAGCTCACATTTGCCGGCTCGCCTGAAACGTTTCTGTTGTCAACTATGTTCCCGCCCCACGAGGAAAAAACTACCTGAGCCACAAAAACCTCCGGAACCCCCACCGTTTCAAGCGGAAAAGAGGGTAAGTATTTGCAATCATTAGCGATTAAGTTGCCAGAAAAATTGTATACAGTATTCATGCTTAACACAATAACTCCCCAGAAATCAAGGAGAAAAATATTTCGGCGGCTGCTCTTCCCCTTGTGCTTTCATCACTTTTTTTTGTATTCTTTGCGTCAGGCGGATCATGAAAAACCAGAGGGGAACCGGTATGGGAAAACTTGACAATGCATTCAGCTCTCTCTTCGAGACAAACATGGGGATAAGCAGTGGGGAGAGGGTGCTTGTTTTCAGCGATATTGTGAGAAGCGATGAGAATCTTCCGGAAAAAGAGCTCGACCGCCGCCTCCGCCTTCACTGCACGGCCAGGGATGCGGCATCTTTTGCAATGAAAAAATGGGGTAGCGGTCTGTTCGTGGAATTTCCGAGCGTTGCAGCTTCCGGTGTCGAACCTCCCGAGACACTATGGAGGGCTACTTTCGGAGAGAGGTGCCTGGAGGCGCTTAAAGAAGGGGGGCTTCTCACGAGACTCCTTCTCAAAAAAACTTCGCCTGACGACATGGTGCGGGCTGCCGAAATTGTCACCGCGAACAGAGTGGATGCAGTGGAGATAATAATCGCCATGAGCAATAATTCGACAAGTCACACCCGTTACCGGGCGCTTGCAAATCTGGCCGGATCGAGATTTGCGAGTCTGCCCCATTTTGATCCCGAGATGTTTCACACATCGATGGCGGTTGACTGGAAGGCGCTGAAAGAGCGTACCGCCCGTCTCGTCGAAGCGATCAATTCCGCTGACTGGATAAGGGTGACCAGCCCCAACGGAACCGATATGATGATATGCAAGGAGGGGAGGTTCGCGGGAGGGGACGACGGCGATCTGACACTGCCCGGGAGTTTCGGAAATCTCCCTGCTGGCGAGGGGTATTTCGCTCCGCTTGAAGGGAAGAGCCATGGTGTCATGGTTATCGAGTGGTCACCTGTGAGGAGGCTTGACAAACCGCTGGTTCTGGAGGTTGAGAACGGGGTCGTGGTTCGTATCGGCGGTGAAGACCCTTACCGTTTAAAGCTTGAAGAGAAATTCGCACAGGACCCCAACTGCAGGAACATGGCCGAACTAGGGATCGGAACTAATGACAGGGCAAGCAGGCCTGACAATGTTCTTGAGGCTGAGAAGATTCTCGGGACTGTCCACATGGCGCTTGGCGACAACAGAGGATTCGGCGGGATTACCAGCGCCCCGTTCCATGAAGATTATGTCTTCTACAGGCCGACTCTTTCCGCAGTGGAAAATGATGGGAGTTTGAGAGTGATCATAGATGACGGGAAACTGCTCTGAAGCGGCCTTTCGTCAGATGTTCTTCTTGCAAAAATAATAAAAGTTGTCATTCCCGAAGGTGTAAACTGGAATCCAGCCTTTAAAAGTCTTGTGGATCCCCGATAGAGTTACTCGGGGATGACACCCTTTTGCAAGAGCCTCAGATGAAAAGAGTTCCTGGCATATCCGGTTTCAGTTGAAAGTATTCAGGGAGGTCAAAAGGAGCTCCCCCGATCCCTTACGGGGGAAGGGGGAGCAGGCGTTCATGGTGGGCTACCCAGGTTTCGATCCGGAAACTACTTGGCTCTCTCACCCTTTTTTATAAGGGCTGCCGCCAGAGGATGATTGTTGTTTTCAGCGTACTGCGCGGCGGTAGTTCCCCCCCCGGTCTTTATCGAAGGATTTGCGCCCGCGTCCAGAAGCGCCTGTATCGTTTTGTTGCAGCCGTATATCGCAGCCATCATGAGCGGCGTGTGGCCGGTCAGATCCTGCTCATCCGGGTCGGCTCCCTTCTGTATGAGCATTGAAGCAATTTCCGTATGGCCGTTTGCCGCTGCGTAATGGAGAGCTGTTTTCCCCTTGCTGCTTGTCGCGGTAACATCGGATCCGCGGTGCAGCAGATCCGCAACGATATCCATGTTCCCATCTTTTGCAGCGATCATCAGCGGTGTGTGGCCATGCCTGTCCTTGCTGTTTACGCTTTCCATTTTGCTACCTCCGTTGAAAGAGAAATTTGTGTTTTCCTGCTGCAACTTGTCAGATGAGCCTCTTGCAAAAGTTAAAAAAGGTTTTTTCCCAAGAGGTTATCTCGAATCAATGAATGCCTGTCATTCTTTGGTGCCGTTATCGGGAATCCAGCCGGATTAGACACTCTTTTTGCAAACGGCGCCAAGTATTGTCCCAAAAATAATCCGAAATGCATTAAAGTGTCCCGAGCGCCGCTTCTGGGAGCCTGACTTCGCTGCCAGAAAACCGGGGTTTTCCGATGCGGTTTTTTATAACATAACTTGCTGGCAAAAATCATCTGCAATAAAGACCGCTTTTCTGAAAAGTCCGGGAAATATTCTTTTTTTACTGAGGCTCTTGCAAAAAGGGTGTCATCCCCGAATGATTCTATCAGGCATCCAGAATACTGTCATTCTGCGCGGAGCGAAGCGTAGTCGCAGAATCCATCTGAAGAGCTCGATGATGTTTCCTGTAGACCCTGCGACTTCGCGCAGGGTGACGACTCTTTTTCCCGATCGCTTATCTCGTTTCCATCCGGANNTTATGACTTTTGCAAGAACCTCTACTGATTAAATTAAATAGTTTCCGTCCGGAAACTCCGGATGAGAAACAGCCGGTTTCCTGTCCGTAAAGCGGGGATTTTTTCTTCTGGCAAGGAAATAGAGGAGTTGCGCGGAGACGTACAGAAGTACGCCGCACAAGAAAATCCGAAGATTGACGCCGCCAGGGGGAAAAAGCACCCTTTCCGGATGGAAACTGATTAAATTAGCGGAGATATTGATATTATGCATGTCAAGAGAGCTGAATTCATAAAAAGCGCGGTCAGGCCGAGCGACTATCCGCAGAGTGAACTTCCGGAGATAGCTTTCGTAGGGAGATCGAATGTCGGAAAATCATCTCTGATAAATGTGCTTTCAGGGAGAAAATCCCTGGTCAGGACAAGCTCGACTCCGGGCCGGACGCAGCTTATAAATTTTTTCGACATAAACGGCGCGATAACACTCGTCGATCTCCCGGGTTACGGTTATGCCAAAGCCCCGCCAGAGTTGAGGAAGCAGTGGGGGCCGATGATCGAAACCTATCTTTCTGCCCGCGAAAATCTGAAGGGGGTGGTTCTGATACTGGATATAAGGCGACTTCCCTCCGAAGGGGATATCCGGATGCTTTATCTGCTTGAAAAAAACATGATCCCCCCTCTTCTGGCGCTTACCAAATGCGACAAGCTCTCAAAATCGGAGCGGATCAGGCAGGTTGCCGCCATAGCCAGGGCTGTGGAGCGGGATGATGGCATGTTATATCCCTTTTCGGCTCTTTCGGGGGAGGGGCGAGAACGTATCTGGGAGGGGATCATGGAGCTGGCAGGAGGAGAGAGATGAAAGAGAGCGAGAGGATAGTTTCATCGCCAGGGATGCCAGATATGCAGCAGAGTCGCGACTACAGGCGCATTCCGATATCGAAGGTTGGAGTCAAGGATATCACCTACCCGATCGTGGTCATGGATAAAAACTGTTCGCTTCAGCATACGGTAGCGAGAATAAACATGTATGTCGATCTCCCCCACCATTTCAAGGGGACGCACATGAGCCGCTTCATTGAGATACTGAATCGCCATCGCGAACAGATCGCCCTGGAGAGACTCGAAACCATCCTGGAGGAGATGAAGGCGCGACTTGGCTCGGAAAGCGCCCATCTGGAGATACAGTTCCCGTACTTCATAGACAGAAAAGCGCCTGTGTCCGGCGCCGCCAGTCTTATGGAGTACAACTGCGAGTTCATCGCCTCCATGACGGATAGCCTCGATTTTGTCCTTGGGGTGAAAGTCCCTGTCACTTCGCTCTGTCCCTGCAGCAGGGAGCTTTCGCGCTTTGGCGCGCATAACCAGCGAAGCATCATGAGCGTCAGGGTGCGATACCGCGGCTTCATCTGGATTGAAGAGCTGGTAGATCTCCTGGAGGGGTGCGGGAGCAGCCCGCTTTATGCGCTCCTCAAGAGGGAAGATGAAAAGTACGTTACAGAGCATGCATATGAAAATCCCCGTTTTGTCGAGGATATGGTGAGAGAGGCCTATTCCAGGCTCTCAGCGGTAGAAAATATAATCTGGTTTTCGGTCGAGGCGGAAAACTTCGAATCCATCCACAATCATTCGGCATATGCTTCCGTGGAGCTGGACAGAAGGGGCGCGCAATGACTCCGGCGCTCATCCTTGCCGCGGTTCCGGAGGAGCTGAATCTGCTCTTTTCAGCTCTTGAAGAGAGAATCGATCATAGCGCCCCTCTCCATCACTCCACAGGGTTTTTACAGGGCATTCCGCTTGTTGTCTGCGCCGGAGGGGCAGGCAAGGTTAACGCCGCTATTGCCGCAACTTCGATGATAGAGCGCTTCAATCCGAAGCTGCTTATTAACACCGGTTCTGCTGGGGCGTATCAGGGGAGCGGTCTTGAAACTGGTGATATCGCCGTCGCAGACGAAGAGATATTCGGTGACGAAGGGGTGATAACCTCATCCGGCTGGCTTGATCTCGAGGCTATGGGGCTTGTGCTGCTTAAGCGTCATGATTCGGCTATCTGCAACCGCATCCCGATTGACCTTCGCCATATGCAGGAAATAATGGCTTTAGGAGAGAAACTGGATGCAAGGATCGCCTTCGGAAGCTTTGTTACCGTCTCCACATGCAGCGGGACAAGCGCAAGAGGCGAGGAGATATCAAGCCGTTTCGGGGCTGTTGCCGAGAGCATGGAGGGGGCGGCTGCCGCGCTCGCCGCGCTCCGTTACGGAATCGAGTTCGTTGAGATACGGGGTATCAGCAACCTTGTCGAAGAGCGGAACATGGAGAGGTGGGATATGAAAAAAGCGGTTGAAATGGCGCAGATGTCCATTCTTGAACTGCTGCCGGCTATAAACCGTGTCGGCTGATTTCGCTCGTGTTTTTTTGCAATGAATTATTTTAAAAGATTGTTTTATATTCAGATATTGCAATACAAACAGAATGTTATCTGAAAAATTCATTTTTTTCTCTTGACAACTGTTTGTTTTATTGTGTACTTTGTTGGCCTGAATAAAACAAAAGTTCTTTTTATATGCCTCGATTCAAGCTAACCGGTTGATATTTAATGTTTTTAATGCGACTTCAATCTGACTGATGGGTAGCTGGAGTGAAATATATGGCGATCAACACACCTGGTTAATCTGCAAATGAACCTTTGACTCCCTCGATCATATCGAGCGTTGCCCAAAGGTTTTTGCGTATATAAGAGCCGATGTTGTAACAATATGGAAACGTTTTTGCAGCAAATAATTTACGAAAGGTGGTGAACAGCCGGAACCGAATCAGACTTCCGCACACGCAAATTTTCACAGATGCAGCAGGGATATTTTTCATAAAAAAACAAAGGAGGCAGACACAATGAGTTTCAGAAAAGCAGCAGCAATCATTGCGGCAGCAGGCGCCTTTGCCGCATTCTCTGTGCCGGCTATGGCTCTTGAGAATGAATTCCACGGGACGTACACATTCACAACCAATTTCTCTAATTTTCAGGATGGCGGTTCGGGTGATTTCAACCCTGCGGCTAAACCTGACAAGCTTAAAACCAACAACTATTTCGAGCAGCGCGCCCGCCTGCAGTATATCGCAAAGGCGAGCGATGATCTCAAGCTTGTAACACATTTCGAACTCGACAGCCGTTTCGGCAGCGAGCCCGGTGGGAAATATGTCACTTCTGGCGATAAGCTCGATGCCGATGGTATCACTCTTGAGACAAAGCATGTCTACCTCGATTTCAACATCGGGAAGAGCTTCAACGTAAGGACAGGGATCATGCCGTACAAGGATACTATCAAGGGTCTCCTGATCGATGCGGATGTGCCGGCAATAATAACAACCACCAAGCTTGGCGCATACAGCCTGATACTCGGATTCTCCCGTTTCGACGATGATGGGGGCGCCCGTCTAGGCGACAAGAACAAAGACCTTTTCATCATGGACAATATCTATACTTTCACCAAAGACACAAAAGCCGCTTTTTCATACTATCTCCTTGCGGACTATGCTGCAGGAACAACAGGATTTGGAGGAACCGTGCTTGACCTTGCAGACGCGAACAATGATATCCAGCTACATACATTTGCCTTAAGCGGCGAAACCAAAATCAATACGTTAAGTTTGAGCGGTTTTGTGGCAATGCAGGCCGGAAATCAGAAACATGTCAATCCCGCCGGTGACAACACGCAATTTCATGGCTGGGCTGCCAATGTGGCGGCAAAAATGCCTCTTGGCCCCGGAACAGCCAAGACCGCTTTCCTCTACACTTCCGGGAATAACAGCAATAATGCAAACAGCTATAAAGGGTGGATCACTTCGTCAGTCAACAGCTACAATGAGAGCGGCCTGATGATTATGGCTCGCAATACCGCGAACTCCCCGACCAGCACCGACCGCTATATCCGCCGTAATGTGACAAATATTGCGGTTGCAACTCTAGGATATGATGCCAAGCTTTCAGAGAAGCTCTACCTTAATGGTAACGCCGGCTTCGGCTTTGCCCCTTCTTCAAATGACGCTCCGACAGATAAGGTCAGCGGCAAGCATAATGCAAGCGACTACATGGGAACAGAGATCAACCTTGAAACAGGCTACAAGATCTACAAGAATCTCACTCTTCGCGCACAGGCAGCCTACATGATTCTCGGCGGGTATTACAAAAACGCCGCCTCCAACAGCCTGGCCACGAATGGCAAGGATCCGGAGAATCCGTACACAATGCGTCTTCTTGCATCATTCGCATTTTAGAATCGGATGTTTAAAGCTTCAACAGAAAGGGGGGGAGAAATCCCCCCCTTTTTTTTTGCGCCTGATCCGGAGTTTCCTGACGGAAATTGCAGGCTCAAGGATTTGGAAAAATGGGACGATATAAAGATTGCAGATATGCGTGAAACCGTGTAAAAACCCTGAAAACATGGTTTGTAAAAATGAAGTCGGACAGGCTCTTTGCAAAATAAGCCAGTTGGTATTTACATATGAAAAAGCCTGTTCATTCCCGAAGGGTGTAATCGGGAATCCATAAAAAAAAGAGCTGTATCTCCCCTGAAGTGTCACCCTGCGCGTAAGTCGCAGGGTCCATAAAGACGTGGATTCTGCGACTCCGTTTCGCTCCGCGCAGAATGACGGTAAGGGGCGTGGATTCTGCGACT
>DFZL01000050.1:34984-36314 GCA_002382705.1 Geobacter sp. UBA4057 | reverse complement strand
TTCGCTCCGCGCAGAATGACGGTAAGGGACGTGGATTCTGCGACTCCGCTTCGCTCCGCGCAGAATGACGGTAAGGGGCGTGGATTCTGCGACTTCGCTTCACTCCGCGCAGAATGACCGTNNCGTTTCACTCCGCGCAGAATGACGGCATTGCGGGCGCAACATGAATGACGGTATTGGTGGTCACTCAACAGTGTCAGTCTTTAAAAAGCCTTGTGGTTGCCAGATAAAACAACTCGGGCATGACACCTCTTTTCAACTGTCATTCCAGAAGGCCGTAATCAGGGAAGCCACTTTTCAGCTTCAGCCACGAATAGACGCTAAATTCTTTGATGCCTTAATGAGTTTGGTGGAGGATACTAAATGACTCAATCAGACATTTACGAAACTCTTGATGAGGCAACCCGCCGGCTCGCCGCTGCATTCCAACCGGAAAAAATATACCTTTTCGGATCTTATGCCTGGGGGGTCCCCACGCCTGACAGCGATATCGATCTTCTCGTAATTGTAAAAGTTTCAGACTATCCTCCTTATCGTCGTTCCCGTGAAGCGTACCGCGCCCTTCGCGGCGTAAAAAAGCCCTTTGAGGTGCTGGTCAGGACAGTCGATGAAATCGAGAGAAGCAAAAAAGTAGTTTCGTCGCTGGCCAGGAAGGTGTTGGATCAGGGAAAGCTCCTGTATGGATGAGCAAACTAAGCACGAAGCTCACCAGTGGCTGCTTAAGGCTGACCATGACCTCCGTTCGGCTGCACGCCTTATGTACGGTGGAGATGAACCTATTCTCGATACGGCCGTATATCATTGTCAACAAGCTGCTGAAAAGGCGTTAAAGGCTTATCTTACGGGAAATGGTGTCATCTTTCCCAAAATGCATCTTCTCTCGTCAATTCTTGAATTGTGTATGACACTTGACGAAACATTTGTGCAGTTGCTGGAAGCCGTTGAACTGCTGACGCCGCTTGCTACGGAGTTTCGTTATCCCGGCGACGTTCTGGAACCGACTCTCGAGGATGCGGATGAAGCGTGCAGGGTTGCAACAGATGTTGTGCGATTTGTCATTGATAGGCTGCCTGACCCGGAGGCGATAGAAAAAAAGCAATCTCTCTGTGAAGTCACTCGGGTATGACATCTGTTTTTCTCCTGTCATTTCCGAAAAAAAGCCTGTCATTCCCGAAGGGTGTAATCGGGAATCCATAAAAAAAAGAGCTGTATCTCCCCTGAAGTGTCACCCTGCGCCACCATCCGTCACCCTGCGCGAAGTCGCAGGATCCATAAAGACGTGGATTCTGCGACTCCGCTTCACTGCGCGCAGAATGACCGTAAGGGGCGT
>DFZL01000050.1:0-34927 GCA_002382705.1 Geobacter sp. UBA4057 | reverse complement strand
TCACTCCGCGCAGAATGACGGTATTGCGGGCGCAACATGAATGACGGTATTGGTGGTCACTCAACAGTGTCAGTCTTTAAAATGCCTTGTGGTTGCCAGATAAAACAACTCGGGCGTGACACCATTTTTTGCAATAGCTTTAAAAGAGTGAAAAAACATGCAGTTGAAAACGATCCGTGACATACTGGCTGCCGAGCCGGAGCTTGCAGTTCTGATCGGCAGCCGTGCAGACGGCACGGCGCGCCCGGACAGCGATTGGGACATAGCCCTGCAATGGTCGCGCGACCTGGGGTTCATGGAGCGGCTTGCCGCCACGGAGCAGCTTCGCAATACTCTTGCAAAGGGGATGGACGTTCCTGAAACAGCTGTAGACCTTATTGACCTCCCTTCAGCCCGTATGGCCATGCGCGCGGTTATCGCTGAAGAGGGGATATTGCTGAAAGGTCTTGAGAACCCCGCATGGCACCGTTTTTTGCTGCGTACCTGGCGGGAGCTTGAAGAGCTGTACTGGGAGCAGATATATGCGGCTTGACCTTTATCAGGCGGAAACAGCACTGATTGCAGAACAGCAGACGGCATTGCTGGATGAAGCCATGGAACGGCTACTGGCGAACTCTCTTTTGTCGCGACTGGAGCAAAACGGTGTGCTGCATGCGATCCAGCTGCTGGTGAAGAATGCCGTAGGCAAGGCCAAGCAACTATTGAAGGCGCATGAAAAACCGGTCCCGTTGTCAGCCTATGACAGCTTTGCCGGCCTTCTGGAGCTAGGCCTGATCAATGAGCGTGATATACCGGCCTGGGACGGAGCCATCGGACTGCGGAACAAAATAGTACACGACTACATGAACATCGATATGACTCGAGTTCTTGAGTTGGTACGGCAAGGTCAATACCGCTTCATTACGGCGTTTCTTCTTGAGCCGATTACAGTAGGCACTGCAGCGCATCGCGCGTGAATCACTGTCTGTAAAGAGAGAGTTTACACAGGAAACATGAATTGCCGCATGGCAATCGGAAGCATTAAAATGGCGAATATAGCAATCCTTAAAGAGCAGATTAAAAGCTACTGTCACGCCAGGCCGGAGGTCGTCGCCTGCTATCTGTTTGGTTCCCATGCCGCGGGCACCAACCGGCCCGGCAGCGACCTGGACATCGCCTTCCTGCTCACCGATGCCACCGCGGATTTCGCTTACGATGATTTCCGTTTCAGGGCTATTGTCGAGTTGGGGAGGATTACGCGGCTCGACATCCACCCGCTGATAATGAACATTGCCGGCGAGGTCGTTCTCGGGCAGGTTTTCCGCAAGGGGGCGTGCCTGTACGGATACGACAACGAGGTGTTGCGCGCCTTCAGACGACGGAAGCTTCCCCTAATTGCCGAGTTCGGCTATTATCTCGAATTGATGCAGACAGGGCTCAGACAGCGCTACAATGGACAGGCTCATGGTTGATCGCTCGATAGTCACGGCGAAAATCGCTCAGATAGAAAAATGCCTCTTGCGGGTACGCGAGAAGCGGCCTTCATCGTTGCAACTTTTTCTGGAAGAGAGAGACCGGCAGGATATCGTCATGTTCAACCTTATGCAGGCCATTCAGGGCTGCATCGACTTGGCGGCCCATGTGGTCAGCGACGAAGGTTTCGGCATGGCCGGCAGCATGAATGAGTTCTTCTACCTGCTCCAGGAGCGGGGGATCATCCCGGTTGAACTTGCCGAGCGCATGGTCAGGGCAGTGGGGTTCCGCAACCTGTGCGTTCATGAATACGCCCGGCTTGACCTGAAGAAGGTCTATGAGGTTTCATCTAACGGACTTGAGGGTATCGAGGCCTTCGTAAAGGTGATGGTGCAGAGGTATGCATGATGGCCATGCCCTCTTTGGGGGTGAACCGCAAACACTGCCGCCTCTTTCCGAGGGGAATATGGGAGTTCATATGCTATCTGAGAAATTGCAGAGCGAAATAGTCAAACGTATTGTAGATACGATACACCCTCTCAAAATAATTTTATTCGGATCATATGCTTACGGGAATCCTGCCCCTGACAGCGATCTCGATCTTGTCGTGATAACGGATGCCCCGCTACCGAAACGCCAGACAAGTATAGCTTTATGGAATTTACTCGGGAACATTCCTTTGCCTAAAGATATTATTGTCACCTCCCGTGACGAATTCGATTTTTATTCTCAAGAGGCCGGTTCGGTCATGAGGACCGCCAATGAAAAGGGTGTGGTCATCTATGCCCGCTAGTTTTCGCCATCAGTATGAACTGATGTATCAGAAAGCCACTTCCGACCTTGCACTGGCTATCCATGCCCTTGCCATTGATGATGCAGAGATCGATGTTGAGATAATCTTCTTTCACCTGCAACAGGCAGCGGAAAAATACCTGAAGGCCCTGTTATCATTTCATGACGTTCATTACGAGAAGATCCACGATATCCGCTGTTTGATCGAACTCTGTCAGACCAATTCAATTGAATTGCCGAATCAGACAGAAAAACTGGTTGATCTGAACCCTTTTGCAGTTGAAGAAAGATATGCGGTTGTCGCTGATGATCTGTGTGATGCTCAGGTGTTCATTGACCTTTTGAGAAAAATGAAGTATTACGTGGCCGCCAGGATTGGCAAAGCTGCCTTGTTGTAGTGATGTGAGTGTGGTTGCCATGGGAGAACCGCTGCACCACTTTGACCGGTAGACGGCTCTCATGAGCCTGCCGTTGATCTTTGACGCGACCGTAGACACCATTCCAGGCAATGATTCGTACTTGATGCCCGCCTCTACCATGAGCGTTATTGGATAGAGCATGGCTACCAGCAACTCAAAGAAGAACTTGGCCTTGATCACCATGAAGGTCGCTCCTGGAACGGCTGGCATCGGCATCTGCTCCTGACCTCTCTGGCGTATGGCTATCTGACGCTGTTGCGATTGCAGCAAAAAAAACAGAGGAGCGCGACAGCCCGGAGCAACTGGATTCAGAAAAAAACGACACTGGCCAACGATGTTTTGTTCTGAAAAGCAGGCAGATGAAGAGCTGGCGCCATCGTTGTTGCTCCCTTCGCTCATCTGAAAAATGGCGACGAAAGCAACGACTCAAGGGGATGCCATCACTGCCTGATGTCAGACACCAGATATCGAAGCTTCTGTTTCAGGTATTGAAATGTTAAAGAGCTATATGTGTCGGAGTAGCACTATTATGACCAACTCGGAATGTATCAAAAAAATTCAAGCCGTATGCAACAGATATGTGGAATTTCTTGCCGCGGCCTATCTGTTTGGGTCTGCGGCTTCGGATGAGGCAACCGCCGGGAGTGACATCGATATCGCTCTGTTGCTCAAACCCCACGCGGTTTCTCAACAGGCGCGGCTTCGTTTCAGGCTGTACGCCGAATTTTCACGTGTGCTTCGGCGGAACGACATCGATCTGGTC
Source organism: Geobacter sp. UBA4057 (assembly GCA_002382705.1). Classification (GTDB taxonomy): domain Bacteria; phylum Desulfobacterota; class Desulfuromonadia; order Geobacterales; family Pseudopelobacteraceae; genus UBA4057. Next base: position 31,501 of record DFZL01000050.1, on the reverse strand, counting down.
ATCCTGAACGTTTCGAAAAACCTGATCCTTCAGGACGAGATCATGAGGAAAGGGCTGCTTGTCTATGAGGCGGATACGGATACGAGGGAAGCATATGAATGCCGGGTACTCCACATGGGGATCGATTTTCGGGAGCAGCGCAGGGCTGTGATGGGAGTCTGATGGAACGGATACGTTACAAAATCGGAAGGATCAGGGAGCATGCGACTCTGCTTCATACTCTTCGGCCGGATTGCCGGGAGCGTTTTCCGGTTGATCCGATATTCCGGGGAGCGGTGCTCCACTATCTGTATCTCTTGGCAGACAGTTGTATTACCTTGGCGGAGCAGGTCATAAAGCTAAAAAAACTGCACACCCCCCAGTCCTACGCGGAAGCCATAGATATCCTGGGGGAGTGCGGCGTGCTACCGCAGGAATTCGCGTATGATTTTGCAGCAATAGCAGGATTCAGGAATTTTCTTGCCCATGATTATGAAAAGGTTGATGAAACCGTGATCTGTGCGGAAGTAATGACCCGGCTTGAAGACGTTGAAACCTATCTGCGTTTTATTGAAGAGGAACTCGCGGCCTCCCTGTTGGAACAGAGGGTAAAATCGTGATGAGTTTTCAGGGGATGTATCTGAATTTGTTTCCATCCGGAAAGGTTGTTTTACCCTCCTGGCTGCGTTTTCAGAAGTACTTGACGCTCTGCCAAAGATGCTTGATCTCGTCTATGCAGACCTGACGCGAGCGGCCGCAAGGTCCGGATTGACTCAACCGTCGTTGAGAGCAACATCCATGATCCCTCTGACTCCACCCTGCTCTGGGATGGCATCAGGGTCATCACTCGTTGGCTGGAGGAAGGGCACTTCCTTGCTCCCCGCCCTGGCTATCGTTATTGCGACCACTGCCGCGTAGTCAAGAAGCGGCCTGAACAGACAAAAGCAGTAGCGTAAAGCAACTTGTACGGGTTTAGTGCGTCATGAAATTGAGAAAGAGCAGATGAAACTGGTTGTTGGGTAGTCAAAACGTAGCAAGCCTGAAGCTATCAACAATGACCGGAGGTCCAGCGCGTCTCAAACTGGGGTTTCCGGATGGAAACTATTATAGATAAGGGCGCGACATGAGGCTCAGCAGTTCTGAAATTACCGCCATCAGGGACACTATCCGGACACTGGATCCTGATGCACGGATATACCTCTTCGGTTCACGCGCCGACGATGCCAAACGGGGCGGAGACATTGACCTCTTGATCTTTTCAGACCGCCTGCAGCCGGATGACCGCGGCAGAATCCGCTGGAGCCTGTGGGAACTGATCGGCGAGCAGAAAATTGATATTATAGTTGCACGGGATGATACCGACCCGTTTATCAGAATAGCGCTGAAACAAGGAGTGGCCATAACATGACAGATGATCTGAAACAGTTGCTTCAGAGAGAACTCCTCCTGTCGGCCGATGCAGCGCAGGTGCTTGCCTACTCTTTTGATAAATGCAGCCGGGTAGGTTTGAAAAAAGAATATACACCTGAAGAACTTGAAAGTTTTGAATCCCTTTGCAGCCGTTTTGCGCGGTTAAGTGATATTTTGACGCAAAAACTTTTCCGACTGTTTGATGAATTGGCTCTGGAGACGCCCGGCTCAGTCAGAGACCGGATTAATCGGGCAGAAAAGCGCGGTATCATCGAACAGGCAGAAGATTTTGTGGCTATTCGTATACTTAGAAATGATATTGCCCACGAATATCTTCCCGAAGCGATACGGGATATCTACCGCAAGGTAATGGCATTGACACCGGTTCTACTGAAAACTGTTGACCTTGCCAAACGCTATAGCCAGGAAGAGTTCAGCATATAACAAGGTGTCAGGTCTCCACCCATGACATAAGATAAAAATGCATTTATAGACGGAGTGTGAGCAAAGGACAAATAATGGGACGAGCGTTGCGGATAACCTATTCAGGAGCGCATTACCATGTGACCTCACGTGGCAATGAGCAAAAAAATATATTCAAAAGCCACCGTGATCGTGAGCAATTTCTCTCTTACCTTGAATCGTCCGTAATGCGTTATAGCGCAAAAATCCACGCATATTGTCTCATGACCAACCACTACCATCTGTTACTGGAGACACCGGACGGGAATCTACCGGAAATCATGCGACACATTAACGGAGCATATACCAATTACTTCAATACAAAACGAAAACGAGCCGGGCACCTGTTCCAGGGGCGTTACAAGGCAATACTGATTGAAGCTGATGGATATTTAACGGAATTGTCCAGCTATATCCACTTAAACCCTGTGCGAGCCGGGGTGACTGAGAAACCTGAGGATCATACCTGGTCAAGCTACCAGGATTTTATCGGATTGAGACCAGCACCTTCTTGGCTTTGTACCGGTATGGTCATGGAACATTTTAGTGACAGCCAAAGTTATCGCCAGTTTGTAGAAGGCCGGCTTGGAAACGGCCATGAAAGCCCATTTCAAGGTACGATTGCGGCAACACTGCTGGGAAGTGAGTCGTTTGTTCAAGGAATAATGACTACACATCTTGATGGAAAACAGATTGAACGGGATGTTCCTGCAATACGGGAATTATCGAAGACCCGAAAAATTGAAATGATATTGGAAAATGTGCGTGGAATTGCTGGTGATGCCAAGCTTGAGCATAAAATCAGCATTTATTTGGCACATCGACATAGCGGAGCAAAGCTCAAGGAGTTGGGCGTTTATTTTGGCAAGAAAGACACGGCAATCGCCCAGACTACCAAAAGACTAGCGGATGAGATGGTTAGTGACAAAAAACTGAAAAAGTTGGTATATTCCCTGGGAATAAAACTGAAATTGTCACAGGTGGAGACGTGACACTTTTGGGATTTCTTTTGGGATTTCTATTTTTCCCCAAATTTTCCAAGGAGAATGACACATGTCAGCGAATCTTCAGAAACGGTTAAATGCGCTGGTAAGTGATGTACAAGCAATTCAAAAAGAATTGTTTCTTTCAAAAATAGGTCAAACACATCATTCGCGCCGCACTCTTGCGTCTTGGGCGATCTTGAGGCAAAAGGTTTCTTCTGCATGGGACTCAGTTTCAGCCGTTGACGAAATAAAAGCCCAGCGAGATAAAAGATGGTAAAAATTGTCACTGTTGACAGTTCCGTTATTATCTCAACGCTTCTCACTGCCGAAAAGAGACATGAAGAGGCATGTACCATCTGGGACAGAGTTTTAAGTGGGGAAATTGCAGCCGTGATGCCTTATTCCGTGTTGGTTGAGGTTGTTGCTGCAATAAAACGACGAACAGGTTCGGAGCTTTTTGCGCATGAAGCGCAAAAAATGCTGGAGGGACTTTCAAGCGTATCTTTTGTTATGCTGGATAGGCGCTCTGCCGCTAAGGCATGTCAAATTGCCACAAAGACTGGTTTACGTGGGATGGATGCTCTTGTTGTACAGGTGGCAAGAGAATATAAAGCTGAATTGATTACGTTTGATCTGGAAATGCAACAGAAGGCCGTAATATTATGAAAATGCTCCATTGAATAGCGGCTACCGGCTCACCGGGTCATTGCACAGCACTCCATGTGGGCATTGAGGAATGGTTTTACGGGAATAAATACGGGGGATGTCCCTGTTCTGTTTTTCGGGGTTCAATAAGACGTTGACAATTAATATGGGAAATGTCCCTAATTCCCCTGTTCAAACACCTGTTCAGCAACTGAATGTCTTTGTGCTGCATGAGGTTAAAGAGTCATACATATTTACCCGAAAAGGACAGTATGCCCAACACCCTCCTTCAAAAAATCCAGTCAAGACAAGCACAGATCGGTATCATCGGTCTCGGCTATGTCGGCCTACCGCTGGTGATCGCCTTTCACAAGGCTGGCTTCAGGGTTACCGGTTTTGATTGTGACCCACGAAAGGTCGAGATGCTTGTGAATGGCGAAAGTTACATCAAGCATATTGAACTGTCTGATTTTGCCGCCACACCACACGCTATCTTCCAGCCAACTGATGACTTTTCTTTGCTGCAGCAGGTGGACTGCATCCTTATCTGCGTTCCAACCCCGCTGAATCCAAACCGCGAACCGGATATGTCATTTGTCTTTGACACCACCCGGACCATTACACAACATCTTCGTCCCGGCCAGCTCATCTGTCTTGAATCAACCACATATCCCGGTACAACCGATACCGATATGCGGGCAATTCTCGAAGAGACCGGCCTCAAGGCGGGAAGTGACTTCCACCTGGCATTTTCTCCCGAACGGGAAGACCCTAACAACAAGGATTATTCCCTACACACTGTCCCGAAGGTAGTTGGCGGATATACCCCCAATTGCCTGGCGATTGCCAGGGCGCTTTACGATACCATTGTTGAACAGACCGTTCCGGTTTCATCCTGTCGAGTGGCTGAGTCAGCCAAGCTTCTGGAGAACATCTACCGCTCCGTTAATATAGCTTTGATCAATGAGTTGAAAATGCTTTTTGATAAAATGGAGATAGACATTTGGGAGGTAATCGAGGCTGCCAAGACCAAGCCTTTCGGGTTCCAAGCCTTCTATCCCGGCCCTGGCCTGGGAGGACACTGTATCCCCATTGACCCGTTCTACCTGACGTGGAAGGCTCGGGAATATGAGTTCCATACTCGCTTTATTGAACTGGCCGGAGAAATCAATACTTCCATGCCGGACTATGTAGTTTCCAAGGTCATGCTGGCGCTGAATGATGTGGGCAAACCGGTTAAGGGTTCCCGAATCCTCATGTTGGGTTTGGCCTACAAAGCTAACGTGGATGATGACCGGGAGTCTCCATCCTACAGGCTGATGGAAAAACTTGAAGATTTGGGCGCACAGGTTGCCTATAATGATCCTCACGTTCCAGTCATCAGACACAAACGAGATTTCCCGCGGTTCGAGGGGAGGCTGTCGGTAGAAGTCGCTTCCAATTATGATCTAATTCTGATTGCAACGGCCCATGATGTGTACCGTTCGATTGATTTTGCATCACTTGGTGTGCCGATTGTGGATACGCGGCATGTTGTTAGCGAACCTGTGGCCGGACTTTATCGGGCATAATTACAGCTTTGAAATGAGATCAGCATGATTCCTGCATTGTTATTGGGACGAAAAGGAAGTAAAGGGTTTCCTGGTAAAAATACTACTGAGATCCTTGGCCATCCTCTTGCTTATTATCCCATGAAAGCAGCCCTTGACACTCCGGAAGTGGAGCAGGTTTTCCTTTCCACCGATGATGAACTGCTAATGCAAATCGCCCAGGAAGCCGAAGTGGAGGTGATAGTCCGTCCTCCCGAACTTTGTAACGACGCGGCTCTTGGAGAACATGCCTACGTGCACGGGTTTGAAGAAATCAGGCGGCGCAATCCGGGCAAAGAGATCGAACTGATTGTGCTCCTCTTTTGCAACGCTGCCACCGTGTCTTCTTCAATCATCAGTGAAGGAATTCGGGTTCTGAGTTCTAAGCCCGAGATCGACTCGGCAGTGACCGTCTCCCGATACAACATGTGGTCGCCGCTGCGGGCGCGAAAAATCGGAGCCGACGGGCTTCTGCATCCCTTTGTCCCCTTCGAGGTCTTCGGCGACCCCCGCACCCTCAACTGTGACCGGGATTCCCAGGGCGATGTCTGGTTTGCCGACATGGGGGTTTCCATAGTGCGGCCCCGCTGCCTGGAGCGCCTTGATGAGGGGTTGCTGCCTCAGAAATGGATGGGGCAGAAGATCTACCCCCTGAAACAGTGGGGTGGGCTTGATGTGGACTACGAGTGGCAGATGCCGCAGGTGGAGTTCTGGCTCCGTCAGCCCTGCAAAGAAAAGGCAGGCCTATAGCTGTGGTGAGCGATCAATTCAAGGTACTTCTGGTGTATCCGGGGCTGTTCATGCAGACAGCACTGCCGCTCAGTATTGCCTGCCTGACGGCTGCTTTAAAGTATGCCGGTTTTGACGTGCGTGTGTTTGACACCGTTCTCTATCAGGAGCCTGGCGAGATTGACGAAAATGAGGAACGGGCGGAACATCACCATTCGACCAGACGCCTCGATTATGCAGCCGTCGGCCTCGAAAAAAAGACGAGTGATTTGTTGAATGACTTTGAGCAGGCTGTTGTAGAATATCAGCCCCATTTGATCGGCATCAGTGCCGTAGAATCCACCTTTGGCCGCGGGATGCGGCTGGCCGGTAGAGCCAGGGAGGTATCAACCTCGCCCATCGTGGTCGGTGGAGTGTTCCCGACGCTGGCGCCGGAGATCGCCATCGCAGATCCCGTGGTGGACATGGTCTGCGTCGGTGAAGGGGAAGATGTTCTGGTGGAACTCTGCACGGCGTTGCGTGCCGGCCAAGATTGCGGAAAAATCAAAAACCTTTGGCTCAAACGTGGCAATGAAATCATCAAAAACCCTCTGCGACCTCTCCGATCCCTGGATGACCTGCAAGACCCTGATTTTTCTCCATTCGGCCGCCATATGTTTTACAAGCCAATGCAGGGGAACCTCTTTAAAACTATCCCGGTCGAGCTGTCGCGGGGCTGTCCCTACCGATGCAGCTACTGTGCCGAGCCATCACTGAAGCGCCTCTATCGCTCCCACAATCAGGAGTACTTTCGAAAAAAGTCTATTCCGCGACTGTTCGCCGAAATCGGGCAGATCATCGAGCATCATTCCCCGGAGTTTTTCTATTTTGCTACCGAGACCTTCCTTGCCATGAACGAGGAGGAATTTGATGCTTTCATCGAGCAATACCGCCGTATAAAAATTCCCTTCTGGATCCAGACCCGCCCCGAGACCGTAACACTCAAACGAATACAAGCGCTTCAGGATGTAGGAATGTTCTGGATTACCATGGGGATAGAATGCGGCAACGAAGAGTTCCGCCGGACGCACCTGAAGCGTTCCATGAGTAACGAGCTGATCAAGAAATCGGCCACGATCCTTGAGCAATGCGGGCAAGGGGCATCGCTTAACAGTATCATCGGCTTTCCCCACGAAACCCGCGAGCTGATGTTCGAGACCATTATGCTCAACAAGGAGCTTTACCGGATCAATGCCAGGATTCGGGCCAACATCTCCGTGTTCACACCCTTCCGGGGATGCGAACTTTATGACGAAAGCGTGAAAGCCGGATTATTTTCGCCGGTACCTTATCTGGACCAGACCAACATCAGCTCCAGTGCTCTGAGACTGGACACGCTGTCAGACAAGGAGTTTGCCGGTATCTGCCGAGCTGTTCCGCTTTATGTTTACCTGCCTGACGAGAACCTGGCCTCGATTATTGCAGCTGAATCGTTTAGTGAGGAGGGCACCAGGGCCTATGAATCACTGAACAACAAGCTTAAACAAATACTTGCTTAGGATGTGGGTTTTACAAAACCAATGAACCATGGCCAGTCAAGACAATGGCCTTGCAGGAGGCAACCGCTTATATGGCACGCATTGTCGTAACCGGCGGAGCCGGTTTTATCGGGGCACACCTGACTGACCGGCTTATCTCTGATGGACATGAGGTAATCGTTATTGACAATCTGAGCACCGGATTGCGTAGCAATCTGAACCCTCTTGCCCTTTTTATCGAAGGGAATGTGGCCGAGAAGAAGGTTGTCTCAGATATCCCCGCCGAAGGGGTCTCCGCGGTCTTTCATCTGGCCGCCCAGTCGTCGGGTGAGGCCTCGTTCAACAACCCGTACAACGATCTACAGTCAAATGTGGCCGGAACAATCCTGATGCTCCAGTGGAGCAAAGCCAATCACATCAGAAATTTCGTCTATACGAGCAGTATGGCGGTATATGGCAAAACCAGCGATTTTCCGCTTACGGAAAATACTCCTTGCCTCCCCACTTCGTTCTACGGGGTAGCAAAGCTTTCCTCGGAACACTATATTCGGCTTTATGCCGCCCAGGGTCTGCAGACCACGATTATCCGCCCTTTCAGTGTCTATGGTTCCCGGCAGAATCTTGAGAATATGAAGCAGGGCATGGCCAGCATCTATCTTGCCTATATTCTGCGGGGCGAACCAGTAACCGTCAAGGGAAGCCCGGACCGCTTTCGGGACCAGACTCATGTCGCCGATGTGGTGGATGCCATGGTAGGCTGTCTCGATAACCCGGCGGCTATCAGCGGCACGTTCAACATTGCGACTGGGCGAAAGACGACGGTGGGGGAACTGCTGTCCGAGCTGCTTCATGCAACCGGCCAACCGGCCAATTACCCGATCACTTATGAAGCGGGTACTCCGGGTGATGTCTTCGGCTGTTATGCCGACATAAACAAAGCAAACCGACTATTGGGATGGACGCCCCGTGTCAGCCTGAGTGCGGGGCTTGCGGAGATGTACAATTATTTTGCAACGGAAAAATGCCAATGAAACCGAGCAAGCACGCTGACCCCAACGTCCGCATCCTTACCGACGAAGTTTTTCTCACGGATCGAGACGAGCATCTCGAGGAGTACCGGCGCAAATGGCGTGAGAACCCCCATCACCATATTGTGGGACGTTTTCCCATCCATCTGGATGTGGAATCCACCAGCGTCTGCAATCTCAAGTGTCCTTTCTGTGCTGGCACCTACGAACGTTATGACCACGGTTTCATGGATTTCGACCTCTATCGCAACATCATTGATGAGGGATGCGAAAAAGGACTGTACTCAATAAAATTAAACTTTCGCGGCGAACCGCTCATGCATCCTCGTATCGCCGACATGGTGGCTTACGCCAAGCAACAAGGCATTGTAGATGTGTTTTTCAACACGAATGCCACCCTGCTGACAGAGCGGATTGGGGAACAACTCATCCATGCCGGCCTGGACCGTTTGATCGTCTCCTTCGAGGGATTTACTTCTGAAGTCTATGAGCAGAACCGTGTCGGCGCCCAATTCCATGTCGTCGTGGAAAATGTCAGAAATTTTGTCCACCTGAAACGCAGGCTCGGCACGAGCCTGCCACTTCTGAGACTTCAAACAGTGGCCATCGACGATTCCCCCGATTATATTGAACAGTACAAAGAATTCTGGGACGAATGGGCCGACGAGATCACCTGCATTGACCTGCGGGACGAGCAGAAGGATTATAGCGCTGTTTCCGTTGCCGGCTGGGAGTGCCCCTATCCGTGGCGCCGACTCTGCGTGACCTGGGACGGTATGATTCTCACCTGCCCCTTTGTCAACAGATCCCTTGACTCATATTCATGGCGGGGATTCGGCAGGGTTGGCGAAACGACCATCGAGGGAGTCTGGTGCAGTGCGGCCATGGAGCGACTCCGCCAGGCGCATCGTTCCAGCACCTCTCATGTCATTGAACCCTGCCGTTTCTGCTCCTACCGGGGCACCGAACTGGCCAAGAGAGATCGGAAGGACGAACCGTGATCAGACCGAAACAACACCTGCATGGCATTCATAGATCACCGGCACCGGTTGTAACGCGTCTCAATGCTATCCGACTTGACAAAAACGAGTTCCTCCCCTGTTGGCCCGAAGCATGGTTCCGTGAATTCATGGCCACACTGCGACCCGAGCATTTTTCCATCCATCCCGAGACAGGGGTGTTCTATGAAAAGCTGGCGAAACGTATTGGGCTTCCGCCAGAACAGATTCTGGTTACTGCCGGCTCTGATGCCGCTATCCGGTCAGCCTATGAAGTCTTTGTGTCACCTGGTGATGAGGTGGTGGTTCTCAACCCGACCTTTGCCATGTACGAGGTGTACGTCAACGTATTTGCCGCCCGCCTAGTTGCGGTGGATTACGACTCTGAGTTAAAGCTGTCGGTGGAACGGCTCCTTTCCGCAATCAGCTCGAATACCAAGCTGGTAGCCATAGCCAATGCCAACAGCCCTACTGGAACTGCCTTCAGCCGCGAGGAATTGAAGACCATCATCGCCCATGCTTCATCACGCGGGGCGGCAGTGCTAATCGACGAGGCATACTACCCCTTCCACCGGGAAACCACGCTTGACTTGGTCCTGGAAGCCGACAACCTGATCGTGACGCGTACCATGTCCAAGGCTGCTGGGATCGCCGGCATGCGGGTCGGCTTCGCTGCCAGCAGCCGAGAAATCGCACCGGCGTTGTTTGCGGTGAAGCCGATGTATGAGATTACGACGATTTCAGCGCTGCTCGGCGAATATATTCTTGATCACTACGAGCGGATAGATGCCTACGCTGCCGAGGTGCGAGAAGGACGCCAGTGGTTGGCTGAATTTTTCCGCAAGATGGGTTTTCATGTTCCGGAAAGCCACGCCAACTTCATCCATGTGGACTTTGGTCCACGGAAGGAGTCTATTATCGCAGCACTGGGAAAAAATAACGTACTCTTCAAGGAGTCATTCGACCATCCCGCTCTTAGCCGCTACTGCCGCTTTACCGTGGGTCCCCGCCCATACATGGAGAGCTTTGCCGATCTGTTCAGTACCGTCATCTCGGAGGAAAAGCCGTGAAGCAGCTCAAGGTTCTCGTCGTCTACGCCAACTGCATGATGGACAACCTTATCCCGGTCGGCGTATCAGCGGTAATCGGCGCCCTGCATGGTATTGATGCCGATGTAGAACTGTTCGACACGACTTTTTACCGGACCGAAGAGCGCCCGGCAGATTATGATCGGGTGGCCAACCTGCAGGTACCAGATTTCAGTTACGAGGAGCTGGGGATCTCTATCCGTAAAGAGGATGTTTTCACGGAATTCCGTGCCCACGTACAGCGTTTCATCCCAGATCTGATTATGCTGTCGGTGGTGGAGCCCACCTGGGGCCAAGGACAGAGGCTCCTGGAGGCGATCCGCGACATCCGTCCCTATGTGGTGACCGGCGGAGTGTTCGCCATCATGGCCCCGGAGACGATCATCGTCAATGATCTGGTGGATGCCGTTTGTATCGGTGAGGGAGAAGATGCAGTGCCGGAATTCTGCCGCCGCTTCATAACTGGAGCCGATCTTTTTGACGTTGCTGGATTCTGGGTCAAGACACCTGCCGGGATTTGCCGCAATCCTATTGCACCCTTGGTGGATCTGAACTGCGCACCTATGCTGGACTTTTCCCTGTTTCCGCCGGAGCGTTTCGTCAAGCCGATGCAGGGTCGCATGCTCAAAATGGTGCCGGTGGAGTTCTCTCGTGGCTGTCCTTACCGCTGTACCTACTGCGCCAACCATGCCCTTGAGCAGCACTTTGCCCCGGCCGGAAAATGGTACCGCTGGAAAAGCCTCGACCGGATCTTCGTCGAACTGGAAACCTATGCCGAGCGCTACGACATTGAGTTTTATTACTTTATCTCCGAGTCGTTTCTGTCCATGCCCAAGGCCATGTTTGCGGAATTCTGTGACCGCTATAAGAAGCTCCGTATCCCCTTTTGGTTTAACACCCGCCCGGAGACTATCACGGAAGAAAAGGTGCGGATGCTGGAAGAGATCGGCTGCTTCCGGGTCGGCATCGGCCTGGAGCATGGTAGTCCCGAATTCAGAGAACGGATGCTCAACCGCAAGGTGAGCAACGAGCGGATCATCGAGGCGTGCCGGATTATCGAGCATTCGACCATCAGCTACTCAATCAACAACATCATCGGCTTTCCCGGTGAAACACGCGAACAAATTTTCGACACAATCCGGCTCAACCGACAGATAACTCCCAATTCAGTTGGCACATTTGTATTTACCCCGTTCAAAGGTACTTGGCTTTATGATTATTGCATGGAGCATGGCTATATCGACGAGACCACACCGGTGGGCGATCTGAACCGGGGATCCGTATTAAAGAACAATACCCTGAGTCCCGAAAAGATCGCAGGAATGCTGCGAACCTTCCCCCTGTATGTCCATTTTGCGGAGGATTTGTTTCCGCTTATTGAAAAAGCGGAACGGTTGGATGATGAGGGGAATCAGGTGTTTGCGGAATTGAGCATTCGATATATCAATGAACATTTCAATAAGAAAGGCTGACCATGAATGAAGCTGACATCGTAACCGAAGACCTGATCCCAGTAAAAAAAGTACTCACAAAATACGGAAACATCAACTTTTACTGTGCCGGACGGGTAAGCTTGTACCGGGCCGACACCTTCCACACCAAGGAACCGGAAACCCTTGAATGGATCGATACGTTTCAATCCGGCGATGTGTTGTGGGATATCGGCGCCAATGTGGGGTGCTACACACTCTACGCCGCTGTCAAGGGGATAATGGTTTTGGTTTTCGAACCGTCAGCCTTCAATTATTTCCTTCTGATGAAAAACCTGATGATCAACCGACTTGACAAAAAAGTTGAGGCATATTGCCTGGCTCTCAGCAATAACGCGTCGCTTTCAGCGTTTAACATGAACTATCTGGAGGTTGGTGATTCCTGTCACCAACTGGCCCCGATTGGCGATGTCAGCACCGCCCGCCTTCGTCAGTCGGTACTTACCCTGTCTGTGGATGAATTGGTAAGGAACTTCAGTCCTGCCTTCCCGAACCACATCAAGATCGATGTTGATGGAGTGGAATCGGCCATTGTCCTAGGGGCCATGAAAACCCTGAGTGACCCCAGACTGAAATCCGTCTTAATTGAGATTGATGATGCCAACCCTGAAGATCTGAACATTGTCCGCATGCTTAAATATGCCGGACTTGAATTGACATCCCGCCGCCGAGCCCCGCAATTCGAAAACTCGACTATGTGGAACTGTGTCTTTGCCCGTACGGAAAGTGCCTAACAATACTATGGAATATTTCCACTCGACCGAAAGGCATCCTTGGAGTGCACCGGCAGCTCTTTGCTATTACGAGGCCAATCGCGGCTCGGCTGAAGATATCTATCCTTCGGAACGGGTGTTTCTCGCCGACGCGCTCAACAGCGCCGCCACGGTTCTCGACATCGGTTGTGCGGCTGGCGGATTTGCCCGGGCGTTGCGGGAGATCAAGCCTGACCTCTCATATACAGGTGTTGATGTAACGCCCGCCATGGTTGAGTCCGCCCGCAGACAATTCCCGGACGACAATTTTCAGGTCATTGACGGCCGGCACCTTCCTTTCCCGGATGACTCCTTCGATGTGGCCATCTGTTACGGTGTGCTCCATATGACGATGGACTGGCGTGAGTTGCTGGGCGAGGGATGGCGAGTCTGCCGCAAGACTTTGCTGTTCGATCTGCGGCTGACGGATTCGATAGGGGTTTGCAACCCGAATATTTCCTATCAGAAGCTGGCCTTTGATGGCGAATGGGATGGAGAATCGGTCGCCCCTTATATCGTGCTGAACCATAGAGAGGCACTGGCAGCATTGCAGGACCTTATACCCCCCTGCTCCTTGCAGGGATATGGTTACATCGGCCCCGTATCCGGCAACACGGTTTCGTCATACCGCGAAGTCTGCATGGCGGCTTTTTGCCTGTCTAAAAGTGTTGGCCGAGCCAGCATAACGCGATGGGATATCCCGTTTCCGCTCATATAACCCCAACAATCAGGAGTCTTGCATGAATCAGCAACTCGTCATCACTACGTCCAGTTTCGGCGCGCTTGATTCCGCTCCGTTTGATGCCCTCCAAGGTCGCGGTTTCGACGTTGTTCTGAATCCCCACGGCAAGGCCCTATCTACCTCGGAGGCCGTAGAGTTGTGCCGAGATGCCGTGGGTGTGGTGGCCGGAACCGAGCCTTTGAACGCTGTTTTCATGGATGCCTGCACTAAGCTCCGGGTCATTTCCCGCTGCGGAACAGGAGTCGACAATGTTGACCTGGAGGCCGCCGCCGAGCGGAGCATACGGGTCTTCAACACACCCGACGCACCTACGTTGGCGGTGGCCGAGTTGACGGTGGGACTGATGCTCGACCTTTTGCGCCAGATCTCGCGGCAGGATGCGGAGATCAGACAAGGCTTATGGAAAAAGCAGATGGGTTTCCAGTTGTCGGGAAAACGGGTCGGCTTCGTCGGCTTCGGCCGGATTGCGCGGAAGGTTGCCGGGCTTGTTGCCCCGTTTGGCTGTCAGACCGTATTTAGCGACCCACTTGTGGCTGACGGAACTGACGGGCTGAAGAGGATGGAAATGGACGAACTTCTTGGTTGGGCTGACATCGTCTCCATTCATGCGTCGGTGAAAGAGCCACTGATCGGCGAGCGAGAGTTGGCACTGATGCGCCTAGGCGGCTGGTTGGTGAACACTGCCCGTGGGCGGGCGGTTGATGATGAGGCACTCCTGGCGGCACTCAACAGCGGACATCTGGCCGGCGCCGCCTTGGATGTTTTCTCGCAAGAGCCCTACAATGGGCCTCTGCGTGGCCTTAAGAACGTGGTTCTGACCCCGCACATCGGTTCATATGCACGAGAGAGCAGAATTCTCATGGAGATGGAAGCGGCACAAAACCTCCTCAAGGGGCTGGAGGACATTCTATGAAAGCGATAGTTTTTGGTGGCTCCGGCTTTCTGGGGAGCCATGTGGCCGATGCCCTGACGGATGCCGGTTACGAAACCGTGATCTTTGATATCAAAAACTCTCCCTGGCTTCGTCCAAGCCAATGGATGGTCATCGGCGACATTCTCGATGAGAGTCAGGTCAATAGCACCGTTGAGGGGGCCGATGTCGTGTATAACTTTGCAGGGATTGCCGATATCGATGACGCAAGTCTGCGCCCGATCGAGAGTGTCAAGTACAACATTCTGGGTAACACCATTATTCTTGAAGCCTGTCGCATGGCACAGGTAAGGCGGTATGTATTTGCCAGTTCTATCTATGTCTATAGCAAGGAAGGTTCCATCTATCGAAGCACCAAGCAGTCGTGCGAGCTGCTTATTGAAAATTATCAGGACTTGTGCGGCCTTTCCTATACCATTTTGCGTTATGGGTCATTATACGGCCCGCGTGCCGATGATCGCAACGCCATTCACAGCTTTATTAATCAAGCGTTGATGAACGGGAAAATACAACGTTATGGCGATGGTGATGAATTGCGGGAATATATTCATGTGCATGATGCAGCGCGAGGCAGCGTAGATATTCTGGACGACGAATTTGCCAATCAACATGTGATTATCACCGGGTACCAACAGATGCGGGTACGCGATGTTCTATTCATGATCCGTGAGATGATGGAACAAAAGATCGAAATTGAATTCTTGCCGCCGAACGAAAACTACCACTATGAAATTACGCCTTATTCGTTTGCCCCGCGTATTGGTAGACGCCTTACCTGCCGAAGTTATCTCGATCTCGGGCAGGGCATCCTTGATATGGTCTATACACTGTACACTGAAAAGACCCCTATGCCGACCGGTGACCGCTCTATGACCGAGAATAGCCATGCGATATAGCTTTCTTTCCCATGAGTATGCCGACTTGATACCGGTGTTTGGGGAGGTAAAGGAATCCACTGTTCGCCAATTACAATCAACTGCATCCGGCAACACGACCAATTCGTTCTCGATGGAGATTCAAAGCCATTGGGGAACTCACATCGACGTCTCGCGCCACTTCTTTTCCAATGGGCCTAAGATTACGCATTATCCGGCAGATCAATTTGTATTTACTGCTCCACAGGTAGTCACGGTAGCATTGAATCCATCAGAGATTCTGAATCTTGCTTCGCTCTGGGAGATGGTCCGCGAGGATTGCGATCTGCTGCTATTGAAATCCGGATGGACAGAATTTCGTTCGCAGCCACTCTATTATCAAGACAATCCGGGGATTTCCCCTGAACTTGCAAGGATGCTCCGTACCCATTGTCCACGACTTCGCGCGGTCGGCATCGACTGGATCTCAATTTCGGCATTTCACCATCGCGAATTGGGCAGGGAGGCGCACAGAGTGCTGCTTGATCCAGTAGGAGCATACACTCCCAAGCTCTTGATTGAAGATATGAATCTTTCGGTTAATTTGTGCGGATTACAGCGTGTCATCGTGGCGCCACTCAGGGTTGCCGCCTTCGACAGTGCACCATGCACGGTATTGGGGGAGTGGAATGATTAAAGTTGTTGTATTTGATTTCGATGGGGTGCTCGTTGAGTCATTTGATATCAAGACGGTCGCTTTTGCACGTCTGTTCGAGGCTGAAGGCGAATCAGTCGTTAACAGCGTGGTAGAATACCACAGAGCTAATGGCGGGGTGTCTCGTTTCGACAAGTTCAGATATTATTACCGAGAGATTCTGAAAAGGGAACTTACAGAGGCCTATTTCAAGGAACTCTGCTCCCGATTCTCGGAACTGGTGCTGGAGGAAGTCGTAAAATGCCCATTTGTACCCGGCGCCATCGAGTTTCTTAACGGATTTTCCCATATCCTGCCAAACTACATTACTTCTGCGACTCCTGAAACAGAATTGATGGAGATCCTCATGCGCCGAGACATGACAGGTTTTTTCCGTAAAGTTTTTGGGGCACCGACAAGCAAGGCCGACGCCATTGCAACTATACTTGAGGAGACCGGATTTTCGGGACATGAAGTAGTGTATGTAGGCGATGCTCTTGCTGATTATGAAGCAGCAGAATCGAACGGTGTTCATTTCATAGCGCGATGCGCACCCGAAAATAATATGTTCGATGCCGTCGACTGCCTGAAACTAGCGGATCTGACCCATCTCCATGTCATGTTGAGTACATTCTAGATATGCCTGATTACTCCAAAATAATAGCAGTCTTCAATCGCATTGAAGCGGAATTTCCTGTAGACGCCATGACCTACAAGGGGATGTGCGTTTGGCCATTGATCAGGTTTGATATCGCCTCACAATTATTTTGGCAAAGACAGGAACCATTCGAGGACAACAGATCTGTCTTTGAGCAGGAATGTTATGCCGCCTCAGAGAGCCGAGGCTTCCAAGGAAAATATGCAAGCATTGTTATAGAGAAAACCAAGGCAGCATTACGCACAGAACTCGTCCCTTTATTGCAAGCCATCGCCCCAGCGGAGTTGGCTCTGCTTACGATAGGGTTCGAGTATACGCTAATCGAGGGTCGTTATTATAATCGTTTTTTTGATCCGCTTAAGGACATTGCTGAAGACGCAAACATCTCATGCAGTGAGATACTGACGGGGTTTCAGGGGAATAGCTACGAGAATACCTTCAGTGATAAAGTGATGGTTGCCACGGGGCTTGCGCGTGCACAACAAGTGATGCGTGAATTCATGCTGGCCAATCCTGTTAAAGAACTTATTGACCGTTTCGGAGATTTTCTGGAGTACCTCAATGGCCGTGGTATTACCGTATCAGTCAATCATGAACAATTGACCGCACGTCTGGACGGTATGCTGGCTCAGTCGTTTGTATTTGAGGCAGTGTTAGAGCGAATCCAGCCTCGCCTTGCCTTCGTTGTCTGTTACTATCACGATACTGCCATGGCTTTTCTTTTGGCATGTCGCAAAGCTGGTATTCCAGCGGTAGATATGCAACATTCCGTAATCTGCAACGATGATTGGGGATGGGCACAATGGAACAGTGTGCCTGTCGGCGGCTACGAGATGCTGCCGCGCTACTTCTGGGCATGGGGAGAGACTTTTGCCGAAATCACTCGGTGCTGGTCAACAAAATCGGCGTCAAATCTTGCACCAGTTGTGGGCGGAAATGTATGGATCCCCGCTTGGCGGCGCCAATTCTCAAACGTAAGGTCCAGCAGCAAACTTCGTCCATTCGGATCAGAAAAGGTTATTCTGTACGCAGTCCCGTTTGGAGATGCTCGGATGTTTCGGGAAATATTTCCTGACGAGGTGCTGGATGCGATCCGGCACTCTCCGCCGGAACTGAAGTGGCTGATTCGCATCCACTATAAGACAGATGATAGTCTGATGGCTCAGATAAGGGGATACCTGGCCAGAAATGCTGGCGAGCTTGATGTCCATCGCTCTTCTGAAATTCAGTTGTACGAGTTGTTGGAATCGGTTGATTATCATGTGTCACAAACGTGCACTACGGTTATCGAAGCGGAAGAGTTTGGAATACCAAACATAATAATCGGTACTGAAGGCCGAAAATGGTACCAAAACGAGATTGATAATGGCTATTATCTCTATGCGCGGTCTTCGGAAGAATTAATTGGCACCATACTAGAAGGCAGAAAGCCGATTGCTCGTCCCGAACGACTCCTGTGTACGGAGTCGCTTGAGGCAAAAAAGGCATTGGCCTTCCTGTTGGATACAAATCAAGAAAAAGAACCATTGCAAGAGGAAGCGATGAACAAATCGCCCCATATTTTTACCATCGAAACTACACTTGCCTGCGACCTCCGCTGCCCGGAGTGTGCCATCGGCGGCGGCATGATCAGACGTGCCAAAGGCCTGATGACCTTTGGTCAATACAAGATAATTGCCGACAAAATCCGCCCTTACGCACAGTATGTTTACCTGCACATCTGGGGCGAGCCGATGCTTAATCCGGACATCTTCGAGATGATTCAGTACACTGCTCAGTTTGCCAGAACCAATATCAGCACCAATGGCATGTCGCTGACGCCGGAAAAAGCGGAGGCATTGATACTCTCCGGTGTTTCCGACATCATCGTTTCCATTGACGGTGTGAGCCAGGAAGTTTATGAGCAATACCGCGTGGGCGGTAACGTACATAAGGCGTTTGAATCGCTTGCCCTCCTTAATGAAATCAATAGGAAGTATGGCCATAAAGTCAACATACTTCCGCAGTTTGTTGTATTTCAGCACAATATGCACGAGATGGAAGCGTTTGCCCGGCGGTGTTCGGAATTGGGACTGCATCCCAGCTTCAAGGCACCCTACATCCGTACTGGAGATTCTCGCTTCAGTTACTGTGAAATGCCAGCATACCGACGTCCTCATTTTTCCGATATAGGAGATTTGCGGGTTGCCATGCAGGATTGCCCTAATCCGCGCGAGGTCTTCACTACCCTTGAAGACGGTTCGGTCGTTGTCTGTTGTCATGACTACGCAGGCGCCACCCATTTCGGCAACATATTCGAGCAGGATGTTCTGGAAATCTGGAACCATCCTGATTTTAAACGTTTCAGGCATGCCATTCTGTCTGGAAAAGCGCCCGTGTTCTGTGTTAATAACTGCATGACATGGTTTTTGGATAAGACAACGGAGGCGCCAAAAGATATGAAAGACGCAATGGCCAATGGCGCTGCACCCAAAATGATCAACCTGTGTTGCGGGCCCGTCAGATTGCCGGGCTTTGTTAATATCGATATAACACCCGGTGGCGACATACAGCTTGATCTGGAACGGGAACTCCTTCCTTTTCCAGACGAAAGCATGGATGCGGTCATCTGCATCTCGGCGATAAATTATTTTTCCTATCGACGCGGGGCGGAGATTATCAAGGATGTCTTCCGTGTACTGAAACCGGGAGGGGTGGCACGCTTTGCAACGCAGGATCTGCGCATATTGGCGGGAAACTATCTCGACCGGACCAGTGTTTTTTATCACGAAAAGCTGGCCGACGGAAGGGATCGCTTTCCCGGAAAAACCGTTGCCGACAAGTTCAACGAGTTCTTTTACGGGTTCTGTTCGGGTAATAAGCACTGTAACTATGTGTATGACTACGAAAGTCTCGCGGTTCATTTCCGAGAGGCCGGGTTTGGGGTCATTGAGCAGAAAGAATACCGTAACAGCAGGATTCCCGGTGCAGACACGTTCGATAATCGCCCCGAGCAGATGTTTTTTCTGGAGGCGGTGAAAAGAGGCACCTCCAGGTCCGTACTCCAGACAGCTCAGGATTTTTGGACAAAAGGCCTGAGAGAGCAGGCATGGCAATACATCCTGAAAGCATTGGACGAAAATCCCGACAACCGCGAGGCGGTTGATCTGTGCGCGAATATTCTCGACGAACTGGGAAGAGTAGATGACATTACCAAGCTTTACCGTTCGTATCTTGCCCAACAGCCAAACGATCTGGAGATCCGCCATGCATTCGAGGCGAATGAGTCCAAGTTGCAGCAACAGAGCATTCAAGAGCAGTCTGTCCTCCCCGAACGCAGGGGACGTTTGGAACAGCTTAATTTTCGTCGTAACTCTATCCTGACGGACAGGGAGCACCTGGCCGCGTGCATGGCATGGTTGCGCCGGGCCCAGGAGGCGAACGACCAGGGCGGGGTGTCGGCTGTGTACTATATGGACAAGGAACGTTGGGAGGTCGATTACCCCGAAACGACCGGCTACATCATTACGACCTTTTTGACGTATTATCGACTGACCGGCGATGGACAGCAGCTGTTGCTGGCCAAAAAGATGGGAGACTGGGAGATTGAGATCCAAACTCCAGATGGCGGTGTGGGAGAACCTGTGGGCGTTTATGGCCTCAAGCCGCGGGTGTTTAATACCGGGCAGGTCATGCTCGGCTGGGTGGCACTGTTTCGGGAGACAAGCGATGCCAGATATCTGGATGCGGCGCGCAAGGCCGGAGACTGGATCCTGTCCAGTCTTGATCCTGACGGAAAGTGGTCACGCAATACCTATCAAGGCCCCCGTGCCTATAAGAGTCGTGTCTCCTGGGCACTGCTGGAGCTTTTCTCTGCCTGCGGAGAAGAGAAATACCGGGAAGGGGCAGAACTTTCGCTATCCTGGATTTTGAGTCAGGCACAGTACAACGGCTGGTTTGAAAACAACAGCCTGACGGAGCCGAGCAGACCTTGGACGCATCTGATCGGCTATGTTCTGGTGGGGTTGCTGGAGATTTGTCGCCTGAACAATGCCAGAGTCAACAGGAACCAGATTTTGAAACTGCTCCATAACGCTGCATTGGGCATGATCAAGCATTACCTGACCGAAAAACAGTTGTCCAAAGGCAATTTTGTGACCCTTGCCGCCACCTTTGATCGTGATTGGGGTAGCGATGACGCATGGACCTGCGTCACCGGCACAACGCAGGTCGAGTTTTTCCTGCGCCGCCTTGCCAATTTTGTGGATAATCCTGCATTGGTAAAAACCGCCGATATGATCGTCGATGACATCAAGCAGTTGCAGTTCATTGATGGCATAACTGATCCCAATATGTTCGGGGGGCTGCCGGGGGCTTTCCCGATCGGCGTTGGCTATGCTACGTATTCCATCCCCAACTGGGGGGTGAAGTTTTTTGCCGACAGTTTGTTACAACGTCTCTTGCCGTTGGAACAGCAGATTGTAATAGGATAGGAACGCGGATGACAGCCATGAAAACCGTAGCGGGGAAGCGAGAGAAATATCGAATAGACCTCACCACTGTGCAAAATGATCTGGAAACGGCGCGAGCGCTCTATCGACAAGCCGAGTATGTAAAGAGCTTTGACCTCTATGAACAGATGGTGGGGGCATATCCTGAACTCTCTATTCCTCTTCTGGCCGATCTTTACGATCACTACCAGGCATTGCGGCAACGTGATCGCTATTCCCTTTATCAGGCAAGACTTTTTGATTTCGGCATCATGCCCGGAGATAAGGTGCTTGATATCGGCAGTGGGCATATCCCATTCCCGCTTGCGACCCATCTATCCGATATTACCCTGACCGATCACGGGTACGGCAGGGCCGGCGTGCCGTTCAAGCATGTTGACGGGAAACCTGTGTATGAATGCAGTGTCGAGGATATGCCCTTTGGAGACAAGGAGTTCGATTTTGTGTACTGCTCCCATGTCCTGGAACACGCCAAAGATCCCGTTCAAGCCTGTAAAGAGTTGATGCGAGTTGCAAAACGCGGGTTCATCGAATGTCCCTCGCCGGGTAAGGATATCTTTCTTAACAGCGCCAAGATTTCTCATCACACTTGGGGGGTTGAAAGGTTCGACAACCGGCTCATCTTTTCCGAGTATACCCCCGAACAAATCAAGGCGTTCCAGTGTGATATTCTCCAGCACATGCACTGCGCACCTCAGACGGATCGCGAAAAAGCCTTTTCCGCCCTTATCTACCTCAAGGCCGATGTCGTTAATACGATGATGCTGTGGGAAAACGATTTTGAATGTGAGGTGCGGCGTCATGGCGCATTACGGACCTCCGTCACGTACCGTCCTGAAACACAGGCTCAAGCTGCCGCACAAACGACCATTACGACCGAAACGGCCATTCGGGCAAAAGGAGCGGCAAGACCTCTACGCTTTATCCAGGTGCATACCTTTTACCCCGCCTATCTGAACGATTTGTACGCCAAACACCATGGTCTGAGCGGGTCATCTTTTGACGAGCAGGTCGAGATGCTGGTGGCGGACGGATTCAGTGGTATTCACATGTTTGCCCCCTACATGCAGCCACTCGGTTATGATTCCCATCTGATCGTCGCCAATAATCCCTGTTCGCAGGTTCAGTGGCTGCGGGAAAACAATGCCATTCTGAATGAACCGGACAACTGGTTGTATGAAGTGGTCCGTAAGCAGATTGACCTGCTGAGCCCAGATGTCCTCTATCTTTCCGATCCCATCACCTTTGACAGTCGATTCATTGCGACGCTCGCCAGAGTGCCTGCGCTTATTTTAGGGTGGAGAGCCGCAAACATTCCCGAGAGTACGGACTGGAGTTCGTTCGATGTCCTGATGTCCAGCCTGTCGAGTCTGCGCCAGGTTGCTTTGGGTCTTGGGGCAAAGGCCGTGGAGCACTTCTTCCCCGGATACCCGGTTTGGATAAATGATCGAATCGCCTCGCAATCCCCCAGCTTCGATGTAGTCTTTTCAGGTTCCTGGACACTGGGGCAACACCCCACCAGAAATCGCTACTTGCAACTGTTGGCAGAGGCAGCTTCAAACCCCACTAATGGTTTCTCGCTGGGGCTTTACCTGGGCGGCGATACAGGAAGCATTACTTCAGACGTAGCGCGGTACAACCTTGGTGCTAAATTTGGGGTGGACATGCATGCCGCTCTCAAGACGGGACGGATCGTTCTGGATGCACGCGGTATACTCGAAATCAGAAACTCGATAACCGGTCAGATTACCGACTTGGCCGGGCAACAAACTGCCAATATGCGCATCTTTGAGGTCACCGGAAGTGGAGTTTTCCTGCTTGCCGAACATTACGACAATATTTCTGACTACTTTGAGCCGGGCGTTGAGATTGAGACCTTCCGCGACAGTGTTGAAATGTTGCGAAAGATTCGCTATTACCTGGCTCATCCCGAGGAACGCGAGGCCATTGCCCGTAGAGGGCAGGAGCGGTGTCTGCGCGACTACTCCATGGACCGCCGCGCGACGGAGCTGGATACCATTATCAGGAAGCATTATGCCCGCAAAACAATTGGGCAACCCGCCGATGTTCCATTGCCCCAACCAGTCTCTCCACAAAGAGAAACCAATGCCTCCCTGTCCGTTCATGATTTGGCGGAACAGGCGCAAGCCGCCCTGCTGCGCGATGACATTCAAAAAGCCTTTACCCTGCTTATTGAAGCGAAAAAACTCAAGCTGCCTTTGGAAGGCTTGGATTATCTGCGTTCACGCTGTTTTCTTTGTATGGGACAGCACGATGCTGCCGTAGAGGCATTGCGTGAAGAGCTGCGCTGGTTTCCGGCAAATCTCCAGGCGCTGGAATTGCTCCAACAATTCCAGTCGTCGCTATCTGCTCGCCCCCTGAAAAACGATGATACAGAATTTCAGAGTGTTTTGCGGGAAATCAGGCCCTACACCATGCTGAGTGAGGAACGTCTATACTCGATGTTTTCACTTTCGAAATATGTATGTGAACGAAATATCCCCGGTAACTTCATTGAATGTGGCGTAGCCGCAGGGGGCTCCTCCGCTCTGTTGGCCTATGTCATCAAGCGTTACAGCAAATCTCCCCGTAGCCTGTTCTCATTCGACTCATTCTCCGGGATGCCCGCCCCGGGCGAGGCCGATACCAGTGGCGGAATTGCCGCCGACGAAACCGGTTGGGGAACCGGCACCTGTTCCGCCCCCGAGGAAAGTGTCAAAACCATCTGCTCAAGGCTGCATGCGGATGACGTATTGACCAGCGTGAAAGGGTATTTCGAGGACACCCTTCCGCAATGGCGTGACCGGGTGGGGATGATTGCGTTCCTGCATCTGGATGGAGACTGGTACTCCTCTACAAGAGCGATACTTGACAACCTCTACGACCGGATTGTCAACAACGGGATATTGCAGATTGACGATTACGGTCATTGGGAGGGTTGCAGGAAGGCCATCCACGAATTTGAGCATGAACGGGATCTGTCGTTCAATATGACGGTTATCGACGGGACAGGGGTATGGTGCGTGAAGCCTGGCCGCTTTCCGGTCAATCCAGATATCTCCGCGACTCTACGAGAGCGTTTCGCTGCACTTGATCCTATACCGAAGGGGCTCGAAGGGCAGATGTCCCTGAATGAACGTTTCCAATTGTTCCATGTCATTGCCCAGTTGTTGCAGCCTCTTTCAAGTCCGTTTCGTTTTATTGAGGTGGGCTCGTTCGCTGGCGGATCGCTTTTGTTGACCTACTTGACCTTGAAAGAGATGGGAGTGCATGTCCAGGGTTTCTCGGTTGATCCGGGGCGCCATCCGAGCCTTCTCAAAATACTTGAATTTATCGGGCCGGAGGTTTCTTACCTCCCTATGTTCTCCCATGAGGCGGTTGCATCTATCTCCCGGACATTTCAGGAGGGAAACCTGCCGCAGTTCATATTTATCGATGGAGATCACTCGTACGCCGGTGTAAAACGGGACATGATCGACTATTATCCACTGTTGGCGCCTGGTGGAATAATGCTTTTTCACGATTGGCTTCCACCACTTGATGCTGTTAATCAAGAATCCATCCTTTTTCATCATGGCGGGCAAGAGCCCGGCATACGTCAGGCGTGCGAAGAGATTCTAGAACGGGCATACGGCCTGGTACCTTTGGAGTTGCCGCTTCTGCATCCTACCGATCCCACCCAAACGCAACCCCATCTGCCGATCATTCCCGGTGTGTTTTCAACAATCCGTGCTTACAGGAAGCAGAGGTAGCTCCATGATCCTCGTGACTGGCGCAGCCGGATACATAGGTGCTCATGCGGCCAAGGAACTGGCTTCAAAGGGGTATCACCCGGTACTACTTGATAATCTGGTTCATGGTCATCGAGAATTCGTGAGGTGGGGAGCATTCGTAGAAGGCGATTTGGCGGACACGACCCTGCTGCATAACATATTCAAGACCTATCCCATACGCGCTGTCATGCACTTTGCCGGATTTGCCTATGTGGGCGAATCTGTCACTGATCCTGCCAAGTACTACCGCAACAACGTGATGAATACACTCAACTTGCTTGAGGCCATGCGCGAGGCAGGGGTTAATAAGATCATCTTCTCTTCAACCTGTGCAACATATGGTATTCCGGGAGAGATCCCCATCTCTGAGGTACACCCTCAGGTTCCCATAAATCCTTATGGACGAGGAAAGCTGATGGTGGAGACGGTGCTGCGCGACTTTTACGCCGCTTACGGTATGCGGCATGTGGTTTTGCGCTACTTCAACGCAGCAGGCGCCGATCCGGGCGGTGACTTGGGGGAATGGCACGATCCGGAAACCCATCTTATTCCGCTGGCACTGGATGCATCCATGGGGCGGCGTCCATGTCTCAGGATATTCGGAACCGACTACAGGACGCCTGACGGTACCTGCATACGGGATTATATTCATGTGAGTGATCTCGCAACGGCACATGTCTACGCCTTGGAATACCTTATTTCAGGCGGACAATGTTTGGCCTTGAATCTCGGCAACGGACAGGGATTTTCTGTCCGCGAGATAGTTGCCGCGGTTGAGCGGGTGACGGGAATGGGTGTGCCGGTGGAGGAAGCTGTCCGGCGGCCGGGAGATCCGGCAGTTCTGGTGGGGAGTGCAGCAAAGGCCCGACAGATATTGGGATGGCAGCCTCAGTATGTTTCGATAGAGGAAATCATTTCGACCGCATGGAGCTGGCACAGGAAGCTCTGGGGCAGATAGCCCCATTCCCCTATCTCTCTGGTACGCTGTCATGACGAAGGGAAGGATATTACGTATGTACCCTAAAATTGTCCATATTTGCACCTTTGCCAGCGGCGGCGCGGGCAAGGCTGCCTACCGTCTGCATGACGGCCTGTGCAGGGCCGGCATGGACTCCACGTTTCTCTGTCTGTCCAAAGGACTTGCCGATCCGACGGTAAAGGTGATTCACGGTACCGCCACCAGTACGGAGCCTGGCTATGCCGAGGTTATGGGAACTATCTGCAACCGCTGGCACAAGATCACCCTTGACCATCCACAACGCCCTCCGGGACTTGAGATGTTTTCCGATGCGGATTCGCCTGTCCGCCTTGCAGAACTTGAAGAGATCAAGTCGGCGGATATAATACATTTGCACTGGGTTGCCGGATTAGTGGACTACGATGAGCTTGCCCGGGCTGCGCGAGGGAAAAAGGTCGTCTGGACCCTGCATGATATGAATCCGTTCACCGGCGGCTGCCATTATGCCGGAGATTGCCTGAAATACCGGACATCCTGCGGAGCCTGCCCTCAACTCGGCTCTACCGCTGACAACGATCTTTCACGGCACATCTGGGGGAAAAAGCGCCGGGGGCTGCATGGACTCGATATAACCGTCGTAACCCCCAGTCGCTGGCTTTCCTCCTGTGCAGTCCAAAGCGCTATTTTTAGGGACTGCCGTGTAGTCTGTATTCCCTACGGCGTGCCGACTAATGTCTTTCAGCCCTATAACCGGCAGGAGATCAGGAAGGTTATGAGCATTTCCCTTGACGCGAAGGTGATCCTGTTCGGTGCAGAAAATCTGGGCAACAACAGAAAAGGATTCGCGTACCTGCTGGAGGCGTTGCGGCTGTATCGCACCCAAGGTGACAGGGAGATGGTGCTGGTAACCTTTGGCCATCTTGACCCAAGCATTACCATTGACTCCCCCTATCCGGTCATCCCCTGCGGAAGTATCGGTGATGAACAGAATCTGGCGTATATCTACAGCATGGCGGATCTATTGGTGATCCCATCGCTCGAGGACAATCTGCCCAATACCGTCCTGGAATCCATGGCCTGCGGCACACCTGTTGTCGGCTTTGACATCGGTGGCATTCCCGACATGATTGAGCATGGAAAGACCGGTTACTTGGCAGTGGCGGGGGATGTGAACGATCTTCTGGCCGGCATTGACCAAGTTCTTTTAAACCCCGACAATATCTCCTTCCATGAAAATTGCCGTCGGAAAGTGGAGTCGTTATATACAGTCCACACTCAGGCGACACGGTTTACGATCCTTTACAACTCGCTGTCCCATCTGGGCAGACATGTGTCCTGACGCAGCCAACAGGGATGTCATGTATGTTTCACCCCCCACCATCTCCATTGTTACCCCCTCCTTCAACCAGGCCCAATACCTTGAAGAATGTATCGAATCGGTGCTTGGACAGGGGTATCCAAATCTTGAGTATATCATCATGGACGGTGGCAGCACGGACGGTTCCGTAGAAATTATCAAAAAATACGAAAAACACCTGACCTACTGGCAGTCACAGCCTGACGGCGGGCAGTACCGGGCAATAACGGAAGGCTTTCGCCATACCTCTGGCGAAATCATGGCGTGGTTAAATTCCGACGACAAGTATCACCCTTTAGCTTTTACCAAAGTGGCCTCTGTCTTTATGAATTACCCGGATGTTCACTGGCTGACAGGACGCGCTTCCACATGGGATCAAACCGGGCATCTCAGCGGAATTACCGCCAAGCCCCCTATATTCTCACGCACAAAGTTTTTCGCAGGTAATTTTGACAAACCGCAGCATATCCAACAGGAAAGCACGTTCTGGCGTCGAAGCTTGTGGGAAACAGCAGGAGGATGCCTGGCGCCGGATGCCAGGCTTGCCGGAGACCTGGAATTGTGGCTACGCTTTTTTCGACATGTGCAGTTGCATACTGTTGACACCCTTCTGGGGGGATACCGGTTTCATGGCAATCAGCGAGGTGTTACACTTGCAGACCAGTACTATCAGGAATCTTTGACATTTTTGGCACAAGAGAAAAAATCCCTGGAGTTGGGCCAATCCACAAGTTATTTTCCCGCAATCCCCAAGGTTTTGTCAGTAGAGAAGCAAGAACTTGCGGCGCTACCTGGTAGCCATGCCCACCCGAATCACGTCAGATGCTGGGCTGAATATACTGAAGACCTGTTGCTGTGCACAAACAATATGATTGCGGAACGGCGCTATGGTCTTGCACCATTTTGGCTCCACGAAATTGAATTGTTTTGCTTGCTTAAGCCACGGGCCGCATGCTTGCTGCGACCAGCGCTTGAAGCCCTTGAGCAGGGATGGAAGCAGCTTGAAAGCATCTGTAACAAGGCTGATGCTTATGAACAGTCAGGCAGGGCCGATACCGCTGCAACACTATATCGTGACGGGCATGAGCTGGACCCCGGATATGCTCCGGCAGCAGCAGGCCTGCTGCGTTGCCTTCAGCAGTGCGGAAACAGCCGGGAAGCGTTGGGGTTGCTGCCATCAATCCTGTCATTGCATGCGCATGACGGAGATGTGATTGATGCGGCTGTGACAATATTATCCGGTTATGGCGCACGGGAACAGGCATTGGGGGTTTGCCAGGAGTTTTTGTCGGTTAATCCACATGATGAGCGGATCCATAAGCTGACTGTAGAAATAAGTTGCGGGGAGAACGGGAATGAGAAGAATGCTTGTACTTGAAAACTTTATGGGTGAACAGGTTTGAGCCGAAGTGTTGCAGACATAGCCTCATTGCTGAGCGCAGGAGAATCGGAGACGCTTGAATTCAAGTCTTCGTTTGACCGTGAGGCAATTGAGACCCTGGTTGCATTTGCCAATACGCATGGAGGGACCGTTCTTGTCGGGGCGGCTGATGACAGCAAGGTCCGTGGTGTTACCATCGGCAAAGAAACGCTCAATGACTGGCTCGGGCAGATCAAATCCTCTACCAGCCCTTCCATAATTCCGGATATTGAAGCTTTAGAGATTAACGGTAAGTCTGTTGTAATGCTGTCGGTCGGTGAGTATCCGGTGAAGCCGGTGAACATAAAGGGCAAATATTTCAAGCGGAGAGCGTCATCAAATCACCAACTGACACTTTCTGAGATAACCGATCTGTATATGCAGTCCCTGCAGCTATCCTGGGATGCCTATCAGGCACCCCAGACATCTCTTGATGCTCTCTCGCTGGATAAAATAGAAAGATTCATTGAGGAAGTAAATCGAAGCGGTCGCTTTACCCTGGACAGCTCGCCGCTATTGGCACTTGAAAAGCTGAAATTTATTTCTAACGGCGGGCCTACCTGGAGCTCTCTGCTTTTGTTTGCAACAGAACCACTCCGTCACCATATCCATATCGGAAGATTTAAAACACCTGAGATGATCATCGATGATCGTCAGATTACCGATACCCTGTTTGAAGCAGTTGAGCAGGCCATGAAGTTTATTATCTCGCATATCAGTGTGGCTTTTGAATTTGATGGCAGTCTCAAACGGAAAGAACGCTTTGCCTACCCGCTGCCAGCAGTTCGTGAAGCGCTTATCAACGCTGTTGTGCATCGTGACTATACCAACCATTCCGATATCCAGATCAAAATATTTGATAATCAGATAACCATTTTCAGCCCAGGCAAACTCTATGGAGGTCTGACGGTTGCTGATCTCAACACTGACACCTACCAGTCCCGCACAAGGAACAAGCTGATTGCCGAAGCCTTCTACCTCACCAACAACATTGAAAAGTACGGAAGTGGCTTCATTCGCATCCGCAAGGAGTTAAAGGCCTACCCGGATATTGCTCTGGAAATTGCAGAGATCGGTGATGGTCTTCTGCTCAGCTTTGCGCGCCATGTAAATGAGGGAGTAAATGAGGGAGTAAATGAGGGAGTAAATGAGGGAGTAAATGTCCTTTATCGGTGTATCAAAGACAACCCGGGGATAAGAATTCCGGAGTTGTCTAAGATTTTAGAAACACCTCCTAAAACTCTGGAGCGCTGGCTCAAGCAACTGCGGGATTCGAGCAGGGTTACCTATAAAGGAGCACCTAAAACCGGCGGATACTATGTGCAGTGATAAGTGGGCAAGGATAAGCAAGGTACGAAATAAAGATTCTGGTGTGACCCTGCCAACGATTTCCATCATAACCCCCTCCTTCAACCAGGCAGAATTTCTCGAAGAATGCATCGAATCCGTCTTGGGGCAGGGATATCCTCACCTTGAGTATGTCATCATGGATGGGGGCAGTACAGATGGTTCCATTGAGATCATCAAAAAACACGAAAAGCACCTTGCCTACTGGCAGTCGTGCCCTGACGGTGGCCAGTATCGAGCTGTTGCCGAGGGTTTTCTCCACACAACCGGCGAGATCATGGCCTGGATCAACTCGGACGACAAGTACCATCCACTCGCCTTTGCCAAGGCGGCCTGCGTCTTTGCTGATAACCCCGCTATCCGCTGGCTGACCGGGCGCATGAGTTACTGGAACGCCGACGGCGACCTCGACAGGGTAGCCGAGAACCTGCCCCCCTTCTCCCGCCGTAAGGGTTTGGAAGGACATTTCAACAAACCGTACATCCAGCAGGAGAGCACCTTCTGGCGCCGCTCATTGTGGGAAGAGTCCGGGAGCGAGCTCTCGTCTTCCCTCAAACTGGCGGGGGATCTCGAATTGTGGGTCAGGTTTTTCCGCTTCGCGTCGTTGCACACCGTTGATACGCTTCTCGGCGGCTATCGCTACCATGGGCTCCAGCGCGGAATCACCCAGGCTGACGGCTATTTTTACGAGGCATGCGCCATCATGGAAAAGGAACGGCAGGCGTGCTCCACGCCGGATAGCGCGCTTCCTCCCCCTCCCCCCGTCATCACGCTCTCACGGGAGCGGCTGGCGGCG
The DNA here is from genome assembly GCA_002382705.1 of Geobacter sp. UBA4057. GTDB lineage: Bacteria > Desulfobacterota > Desulfuromonadia > Geobacterales > Pseudopelobacteraceae > UBA4057. The sequence goes on along the minus strand of DFZL01000050.1, from coordinate 808 downwards.
TTCACCGCAGCCTGCGGCATCAGCCCGGAACCGCCTTCCGCGCGCTCCTGCTGGCGGCACTACACCGAGAACCTGATCGCCATCACCAACCGCCTGATGCGGGAAAAACGACCTGAACAGTCCGGCTTTTTCCGGAACGAAATGATGCTGTTCGGCTTGGCCAAGCCGAGTGCCGTTTCGCTGACGGCCGACCGGCTTGATGAACTGGCGGAGTTGCAGCGGCAAGTTCAGACATTGAATGAGGAAGGGGTGGCGTATGCGGCCCAAGGGGACGGAGAGCAGGCCCTGGCCGCTTTCAGGAAGGCCATCGCCCTTGCCCCTTCCTTTTCCAGGACAGGGGCCAATCTCGTGCAAGCCCTCTGGCAACGGGGGGAGCNNGCGGCAGCGGAAATTCTTGCTGCATGCAATGCACGGGAGCAGGCGCGGGAAGTGTGCAACGAATACCTGTCATACAATCCGCACGATGAAGAAATCAGAAATCTACTGTTGAAGATCGGGGGCGCATGATGCAGGAAACTCCGATGATTTCCGCCATAGTGACCACCTATGCGTCCGAGGCGTTTATGCGTGAATGCCTGGAGGATCTGGAAGAGCAGACAGTAGCCGACCAACTGGAGATCGTTGTCGTGGATGCGGCCTCACCCCAGAATGAACGGGCGATCGTGGAAGAGTTCCAGCGGCGTTACGGCAATATCAAATATATACGAACCAAAGAACGGATCGGCATCTACGCGGCCTGGAATATTGCCATCAAGAACGCCAGCGGCAGATATTGCATTTCATTCAGCACCAATGATCGTTTGAGAAA
>DFZL01000009.1 GCA_002382705.1 Geobacter sp. UBA4057 | reverse complement strand
CTCCGCGCAGAATGACGTGAGGGGCATGGATTCTGCGACTACGTTTCACTCCGCGCAGAATGACCGTGTTCGGAGTGCATCGGAAAAATAAATCCCCCTTTAGCCGGGGAATCCAGCCCGGTTCCACTGTTTTTATCTCATGGCGATAGCTTTTCCCCCCGCCAGGGCTGAGGCGACCTTTTTTCGAGCCGAACTGAGCAGGCGCTGCACCGTGCCGCGGGAAACCCCCATCGAAAGGCCGGCCTCCTCCTGGTTTTTCCCTTCTCCGTCACACAGGTGAAGCGCCTCCAGCTCGTCATGCTCCAGGGTTACGATCTCAAGTTCTTTCAGCGGCTCTCCCGCCGGTTTGTAAACTGTTTCAAAGCCTGCTCTGCGGGGGCAGCAGCATATCCTCTGCTTGCGTGGCCTCGGCATGGTTAGTGAGTGTGCGAGCAGGAGCCGCCATGATCGTGCCCATGCCCGCCACAGGTATGACCCGGCATGTACTCCGGGAGCCCCTCTGTTTCGAGGCAATCAAGATTCTCGGCTATTGTCCCGTTTTTTGCCTGAAAAACCCTGATCCCAGCATGATTGAGTTTCTGGAGCGCACCTCCGCCGATCCCGCCGACCACTACCGCATCGACTTTTTCCCCTGCAAGACCGGCCAGCGGGTTGCAGGCGCCATGCTGATGAATCTTGTCGCTGTTGTTTATGAAAGAGAGGCTGCCGGTTTCAGCCTCAACGACGATAAATCCGGGGGCAGATCCGAAATGAGCAAATACCTGGCTTTCAAGCTGATTGTTTTCTTCGACCGGGAAACAGATTTTCATTTTTTTACCCTCCTGTTTTTGTGTATATGCACAAAATAAAGCCGGAAAACGGGAATGTCAAGAAAGTTTTTTTATTTGTGCAGTTACAGAAGGATGTTTTTAAAACCGGGTAGCCAGGGGGGATCATGTGCAGTTCAGAAACCGCTTCGACCGAGAATCGACACGAACATGCGTGAATTGTTTTTTGCCTGTAATTCCGGGAGGAAGTAAACTGGAATCCGGTTTTTAAAAGCCTTGTGGATGCCCGACAAAACAACTCGGGCATGAAAAAAAAAGAAACTGGATGCCCGATAGAGGCGCTCGGGCATGGCAGGTCAACTGCAGCTTGTCTATTTTTTCAGATTTTTTTCTGAACCCCGGTCCCCGAGGTCGCATCTGTCGGACATTCAGGTTCTGATTCCAAGGCGGGGGAGGATATATTTCTGAAGCAGCACCCAGGCTGCGAAAACCCCCAGAATGTAAAAAATTTCTCTCATTTAAACCACCCTTTTTTCTCCGCGCACTTCTCACGTGCGGCGAATGATGCGTCTGCATCCTTTTTTGCGTCGTCCGGGAGGGAGTGATAGTCAACCCCATCCTTTCCGGCCAATATGGTTTTCAGATACTGTTCGAAAGTAACGGAAGCGGGGAGTTCATTGGCGATGCATCTGCAGAATTTTTCGCCGTCAAACGGTTTCAGGCATTGACGCTCCTTCCCCGAAGCCGCCTTCTGCTGCTCTTTCAACGCCTTGAGCTGCTGTATCTGAATCTCAAGCTGTTTTATCTTCTCCATCATCTCTTCGTCGGACGCAGCCAGAAGCGGCGTCTGCAAAGCGAAAACCGAGAGGATCAGAATGATGCCTGAAGAAATAGCGGAAAAACGTTGTAGCATTCTGTTACCCCTTTAACGGAGAGTCGGTGGAGTTTCGTTCCGCCCGGTGAAATGAGCTACGGCAAGCATACGGAAGGGGCATTCACCCCTTCCGGTCTGCAGATTTTTGGGCGTTCGGGGCTCAGCAGCCTGAAAGCTCCTTCTTTCCTTTTGCCGCAGGCTTGGCAGCTTCCTTTTTTGCGTCTTTCTTTGCCTCTTTCTTTTCAACTTTCTTGGTCTCTTTCTTCACTTCCTTCTTCTCGGTTTTTACCGCGGCCGCCGGCGCCGCCTCGTCCTTCTTCGCCTCTGTGGCGAATGCCGCCGCCGAAAAAACAAGCGCTACAGTAAGTGCGGTGAGTGCGGAGATAATCTTTTTCATCTTTTTTCCCTCCCTGATTTTATTTTCCCGGGTATTGCCGGTCGCTCTATTTTTACCATAACTCCCTGTAAAATTGTCAATATTCTTGTTGGCGCGAGATATTAAAATTTCCCCAAATAAGAGCGCCATTTCAGAGGATGTAGTAAACCCTCGGCTTAGTTCCCAGATCTTCCCTGTATTTTATCACGTTCGGTTTTGAGATGACCTTGGTTATAAGGGCGTCGGGGTCGGAAATATCGCCGAAGTATGTCGCGGAGCCGAGGCAGGTCGTGGTGCAGCGGGTAAGCTCCCCCTTTTCGATCCGATGGAGACAGAAGTGGCATTTGCGGGCGTTTCCGATCGGCGAGCGCCAGTGGTTTTTACGCTTGAAGTTGCCGCCGTACTCTCCGGAATTTTCAACCTCGTAGCTCTTGCCGTGCATCTCTCCGGTGTAGTAGTGGCCGACGTCGGCGGAGCGGGCTCCGTAGGGGCATGCGACCAGGCAGTAACGGCAGCCTATGCATTTTTTGTAATCTATTGTGACTATGCCGTCATCACGCTTGTATGTCGCCTTGACCGGGCAGACCGGAGTGCATGTGGGGGCGTCGCACTGCATGCAGGGGCGAGGAAGAAAACGGAGCGATGTGTTGGGATACTCTCCTATCTCCTCCTCTTTTACCGGACGGTAGTGGATTTCGGGAGGGGTCAGGTTTTCGGACATGCATCCTGTGGTGCAGGCGTGGCATCCGATGCATTTTTTAAGGTCGATCGCCATCGCCCAGCGCCGCTTGTCGCGCGGCTTGTTGAGCGCTTTTGCCAGGTCTTTCTGCATTATTTCGAGTATGTCCCTGTCGGCAGACTGTTCCATGACTACTCACCCCCCTTTATTCCGGCAGTTTCAAACAGGCCTGTTTTTTCGCAGACAATGTAAATTATGGCTACGATAGAGACTGAAAATACAACAACAAGAAGTTCATAAATTGAAGGAGTATAGCTAGTTCTTGCCGGCATATCGTAAACCTGGAAGTTTGGCATTCTGAAGCCTTCTACGACAAGATCGAGTCTTGCCATGAATTGCGTGAATAGTACTATCAGGCTGGAAATCAGCAGGCTGTTTTTTGTGATATTTTTTGCAAGTATGATGTACGGGATAACAAGTGCGGCGATTACGCCGAATAAAATGTTCTGAGGCAATGTTTCCTTGAACACTTCATATCCGTTTGCGTTCCCTGTCAACCCGATGATTATTCGTGAAAGTGTCAATATCAAAACTATAGCCAACCCTATTTTCTGCATACTGATAAAAGATGCTATTATTTCATTGTTACCTCTTTTTCTGGCATACATTGCAGCTATTAATGCACAAAGTGCATTACCTGTCAGGAAACCGGTGAAAATGAAATAAACAGGCAGCAACGAGCTATAGAAGTAGGGGATCGTTCCAACCGCGCCAAAAAGGCTCCCGAGCGAGCAGTATGTAATAACAGGTATGATAAATGATGCATAAAGCACCCGCTTTGAGTGAATGTTGCTTTGTATGCAGATATATTCGACAATCAGGATAGCGATATCGGCAGTATACCAGACAGACATCCAGAACATCGGGGAAGTAGGGTTCGGCGATATAATAAACATGTACATACGCTCAACATGGCCTAATTCCGAGGCGAGGGAAGCAAATCCGGCAATCGCAGTTATCAACCCCATAAAAATTATACGAGACGCAAGAGGCTTATAGTGGTCATAAAAAAATCTGGTGCCGATGAAATTGGTAAAAATGCAGCCGCCGCTAACCAAAGCGAAATAAACGTAAGTGGATATCTGTAGCCCCCATGGGACATAACTGGATGTGTTTGTAGTCTCTCCATGCCCCAATAAAAAAATACTCAGTATGCCGATTGCGCCAAGGATTACTCCAAGAGCCGCAATATATGACCAGATTCCTGTTTTTCCTTTTATAAAATCTGCTGAAAACTCACAAAGAAGTTCTTTTTGTGGCAAATAGACTCCGAACACTTTCATGTCAGGCCCCCTTCACTATCTTTACGAAATTTCTTCTCATAGCCGTTCCCCCCATAAGCGGATCGATAAAAATGTCGGTTATGAGGTCGTCATCGGCTATCCCCATGTTGTCGGCTCGTGTCATGGCCCTGGAGTGAACCCCGAAGCCGTGGTACATGTATACGGCGTCGTCGCGGAGACGCTGGGTCAGCTTCACTTTTATCCTGCCAGGCGCCTTGACGCCGTCCCGGTTTTCGAGCATCACGTACTCTCCGTCGGCAAGTCCCAGCTCCTTCCCTTTTTTCGCGTTGATCCAGAGCGCATTTTCCTTCACCAGATCATCCAGCATGAAGTTGTTTGTGGTGCGCGAAAAGGTATGCAGCGGGCTTCTGCCGAAGAGGAGACGGAAGTGCCCTTCGGGCGGCTCAGGGTGTTTAGTGTACTTTGGAACCGGATCAAAACCTTTTTCTTTGAGCTGTGAGGAGTAAAGCTCGATCTTTCCTGACGGGGTGCCGAATTCCGGCTCGTTCTCAGCCGATATGTAGGGGGATTTACCCGGCTTCAATATTATCCCGTTCGCTTTAAGCTCTTCATAGCTGATTCCGGCTGCGCTGCATTTACCTTTTATATACTCCTCTCCGTCCTTCCAGGGGAAATAGGCGGAAAGACCGAGTTTAGCGCCGAGCTCTTTAGTGATCCACCACGATGGTTTCGATTCGTAGAGCGGCTCCATTGCCGGCTGACGGATCGATATCTCGCCCGCCCACTTGAATTTGCCGGTGTTCAGTTCGTCGTGGCGCTCCATGTAGGTGCACTCCGGAAAGACCACATCGGCGTATTTAATTATGTCTGCCGGCATTGTTTCAATCGCAACCAGCAGGTCGAGGTTTTTGATCGCCTTCTCGGTCTCCTCTTTTTTGTTCATTGTTTTGATCAGGTTCGATCCGTAAACGAACCATGCCTTGACAGGGTATGGATTGCCGGTGATTGTAGCGTTTTTTATCGAGGTGGTGGTCTGAAGCCCGGCGAAAGGGTAAGCGGCGTCAAGCTTCGGCAGCTCCTTCTCGCTGTGGGGATAATCCGGAAGCCCTGGATATTCCGGTATCTTTGCCCCTGAAGGGATGAAGTATCCCCCCTCGCGCCCCCATGTTCCAAGCAGCGCGTTCAGAATTGCGATAGCGCGGCTCCTCTGAGTGTCATCGCCGTACCATGCGGAGAATCTTCCGCCTCCGATTATGACGTTCGGCGCATTTTTTCCGAGTTCGCGGGCTACCGCTACGATGTCTTCGGAAGATATCCCGGTCTCCTTCTCTCCCCACTGCGGGGTGTATTCCTGAACAGCCTGACGAAGCTCTTCCAGGCCGGTCGCATATTTAGAGAGATACTCCCTGTCGTACAACCCCTCCTCAATGACACTCCTGATCAGTGCAAGGAGGAACGCCATGTCGGTTGCAGGCCTTATCGGGAGCCAGCGGTCGGCTTTTGAGGCGATGTTGGAAAGTCTGGGATCCACCACGGTCAGCTTGGCCCCTCCGGCAAGGCCGGCAACGATGTCCTGCACCTGGCTGTTGTGCGCGTTTTCACCGAGATGCGAGCCAAACAGGAGTATGTACCTGCTTCTGCTGAAGTCGTAATATTCGGGCGAGCCGGCGTCGGAGCCGAAAGTGAGATAGAAGCCGATGTCGCGGGGGCCGCGGCACTGGGCGAACGAGGGGGCTGCGAAAGTGGTCACCCCGTATGCGTGAAGCAGGTGCTTCCAGAAGCTTGCGCCGGTTCCGTGATAAAACATCGCGAATGCTTCCGGTCCGTACTCCTTTTTGATCTTTTCCATCTTCGAGGCGGTCAGGGTGAGCGCTTCATCCCATGTGGCGCGCTTCCATACCGGCTCCCCCCTTTTGCCATTGTTTACAAGGGGAAATTTAAGGCGATCCGGATCGTATACCGCGCCAAGCGCCGCGTTTCCCCGGCCGCAGAGCCGTCCGCGGCCGCGCAGGCTCATCGGGTTGCCGTCAACTTTCACCACTTTGTCATTCTCTGTCTTGGCGATAAGGCTGCAGTTCCAGAAACAGAGCTCGCAGAAGGTTGCTACTTTTTTCGCCTCTTTTTTTTCTGCCTCTTCAGCCCACGAGATGAATTTCGGTGGGACTGACGCTACAGCTGCAACCCCGGCGGTCGCAGTTCCGGCGAATTTCATGAATGTTCTTCTGGAAAATTTTATCGACACTTTTTGCCTCCTTTCAGGTTGTAATAACCGGTGTTTCGTTCCTGCTGGGTTTTAAATCGGTTTCAGGATGCTGCAAAAAACTGATTTGTTTGTCATTCCCGAAGGTCGTTATCGGGAATCCGCTCTTTAAAAGACTTTGAACCTCTGGATTCCGGCTTAAAGCCTGCCGGAATAACACCTTTTCTTAAAACCTTTGGTTCCTCGATAGAAACGCTCGGGGATGACACCTTTTTTGCAAGAATATAGTCGTCTCATTATTTTCCAGCAGCTCCACGATTGGCAGTCCTAGGATTTCCAGGATTATTGCATAATACGATTATATCTATTCATGAATCTGTGAGGGTAAAAAAAACAGGGGCGGACGCCGGTAAAAGCGCCCGCCCGATATGTCTACTCCATGGTTATGCTGTATCCGCCCTTTTTATCGAACTCGACCGTTGCGTTAAGGAATTTCACATTCCTGTATCCGGCGGCTTTAAGGGCATGATACGCCATCTCCGCGCGAACCCCGGTGGAGCAGTAGGTTATTATCGTTTTCTCCTTCGGGATTTCGGCCAGATGCTCGTTTATATCTTCCGCCGAAATGTTTTTAGCGCCTTTGAGCATTCCCTCCTTTGTCTCTCCCAGGTTCCTCGCGTCTATTATCATCACGTCATCAGGGATGGCGGCCAGTATCTTCCGGAATTCCGCGACAGGAATCTCCCCCTGGCGCGGTTTGGGGACGTAAACCGCTTTTGCGGCAAGCTTCCCTTTGGCTGTCTCGTAAGATGCCAGCTTCCACGCATCCATTCCGCCCGTCAGAATATTCACGTTTTCAAATTTTGCCTTTATCAGAGCCTTTGCGACTTTTTCGGCCTGTTTTCCATCTTTTGCGTCATAGATGATGAACGGGGCGTTCTTCTTTATATCTCCCAGGCTTTTCAGAAGCTTTGCAACCTTATCCGCCGGGAATGCGACCGCTCCGGGGATATGCTCTTTCTCTGCCGCAGCCGCTTTTCTGGCGTCAAGCAGAACATGCGGAATCCCCTTGTCGAGCCACGCCTCTTTCAGGGACTGGGGCGAAAGCACGGCGTAGTTTCTGGTTCGCCAAGCCGGAAGGCCGCCCTTGTAGACCTTTACGTCGAGATAGCCAAGTTTCTGCGCTTTCGCGGCGGAGCCGGGACTCATGCTGCATGTAGGGCCGGCGCAGTAGAAGATCAGTTTTGCGTTTTTGTCCTGCGGGAGCTTGTCAATCTGCTTGTCGAAAGAGGGGAAAGGGAGGTTTACGGCGGCAGGTATGGCCCCCTCCTGGAATCTCGGGAGCGGGCGGGAGTCGTACAGGTGGTATTTCCCTTTTACCGGTCCCATGGCGACCAGTTTCTCAACCTCTCCGGTCGAAATCAGCATGCTGTCGGATATCTTCACCGGCGGCTTTACCTCGACCCTGACGGCTGTCTTGACTCCCTTTTCTTCGGTATAGGCTATCTTTATTTCACGATTCTTGTCGATTTTGCGGAGGAATTCGCCATCGCCGGTTTTACCCTCGCTGTTCAGCACCTTGACATCATCCGGATCGAACTTGAGAAGCTCTACGGTTTCGTCAAGCTTTAACTGTATGGTGTTGGCCTTGAAGGCTACATTGTCGAAGTAGCCGTATATAACAGACGGCTCGGCCTTGTGGCATGTGGCGCATATCTTTGGCATTGAAGCCGCTGGCTTTTGCGGCTCCGCCGCGCCTGCCCTGTTAATGGAGAGGAAAAAGAGGAGCGGCGCCACAATTAAAGCAGAAAACAGTAGCTGTTTTGTCATAATCAGCAGGTTCTCCTTTTGTTTGTCGGTTCTGGCAAAGCAGTGCAAGCGGCTGTTTCAAATCGGAATATCCGGGATTTTTGCACAATTCGGTTTCCAATTAAACGCCTGTTATGTCTCTTGGCGGTTTAACCTTCGGAAAGCAGATCTGATTCCAAATCCATATCAAGGCCATCTCTATGTTGGCTCGTCTTCGTTCGCTCAACGTACTTGCCGGTATGCCTCGCAGACTCAATCCTCGCCGCCTTGAGATCATCTTTTATCCGGAATTGGCACGACTCATCTGTGAAAGCGTGGATGAACAAAAAGGGGAGGGGCAAATATCCCCTCCCCAGGCCTCTTCTAGCAGCCGGCTGATTTTTTGAACATCCTGCTCATGTTTTTGCCACCTGCGTCATCATACTTCACACGCACTTCATCCCCTTCGACGATCTTTTTGACGGCGAATTTGTCCAGTGTCTCCTGATCGGTGATGGTGAGGATGACATCCTTGTCGGTTTTTCCATTTCTCACGGTTACGGAAGCCGCTTTTCCATCGGCCGCCACTTCTATTCTGGTGACGGTACCGACTATCTTGATCTCGGCTGCGACAGCCGGAAGCGCGAACATTGCCAGCAGAAGCAAAACAGTTACGAAAGATATTGATTTTTTCATGATGCTCTCCAGTCGATTTTATCCTCTACGGATAAAAACTCTTTTTCAGAAATGGACTTCGAATGTGGCGTATACGTCATGCGCCTCTTTCATAGGCGCAAGAAGCTGCATGTCGGTGGCCTTGATGCTGGATATCTTCTGCGGCGCGCCTACCCAGTTGTTGCTTCCGGTGTATTTGAAGTCATAGTACTGATACCCCAGCCTGAAAAACGCCTTGCTCAGATACGACGAGATAGGTTTCAGGTTCAGCTCCTGAATTATGTACGGCTCATATACATTGCCGCGAGTTCCCACTTTGCTTGTCCAGAGATCGTCCGCCGCAGGCGCGAAGGTAATCCAGTTCTTGGAGCCGTGGTTGAATTCAAAGCCTAGTTTAGTTCTTGAAGGGAGGTCGTAGCGGACGCCAAGGTAAGCCGCCCAGCCGGTATGATCCTTCGGAGCGCCTGGCTGCATGAAGCTGCCTGTTCCGAGCCCCTGGAAACCGGCGTTCGCGGAGACCTTGTCGTTGGGGTGAGTGATGCTTACGGCAAAATCGCCAAATAAATTCAGATCGCCTATTCCGGCTTTCTTGATCGTGCTGGTCGCGCCGCCACCGAACCAGTCGATGCTTCCCAGATTTACGCTGGGAGCTGTGCTGCCGAATGCTTTGGTGTTGTTCATCACAGGGAAGTCGAATATGTTGAAGCCGCGGTTCCACTGCAACCATATCCGGAGCGGCTCGGTATCAACCGGGAGTATGGCTACGCCAAGCATGTCGGTGTCTTTTACGCTGTTGGCCGAGAAAGTCTTGATGCCGCTGTCGAATCCGCGGCCGTAGCATACTTTCATATACGCGCCAGGGAGCATGTCGATGTCGGGGGCGTACCCCAGCGTCATTCCGTCGAATGCATAATCAACAAGAAGCGCGGGGGTTCCGCCGTTTCCGGGGCGCTCGTTGTTGGTCCTGAGGTTGCTCGGGTCGCCGTTTGTCGAGGGGCGGCGGCCTACAGAGAACCATACCGGCTGATCGAGTATATTGCTCCATGTCGCATATGCACGGTCAACATTTAGGAGGCTGTTGGAGGGGACGTGGCTCAGTGTGCCATCAAATACGCCGACACGGTCAGAGAAGTAATCTCCCGTTACTGTCGAATCGCTTTGCGATCCGAATGCCTTGTACATGTTGAGTTTGGCGTGGACAATTATATTCTGGGTAGCTTTTGCTGTGAGGTCGATTCCGAATTGGTTCGTGTAGAGGGTTTCATTTTTTGGCTTGTAGCCGGGAACGTAGGCTTTTCCGCCAAGATTCTGGAGATAAGTATTTGCCTGCTCTGCCGTCATCCCCTGGGAGCCCATGAGATACTGGGCGAGCATCCCCTGCATCATTGCAGGGTTTAAACCGGGCGCCATTGTTTGCAGAGCGGAGTATGATTTTGCGCTTAGAAGCGCCTTTGCCCCATCGGTATTAAAAAAACCGGCTGTGCCGGGGTCTGTCTGAACCGCCCCCATGAAAGCGGGTGCGCTTGTGTAGCCGGAGGTCTTTCCGTAAAGGCTGTCTACGCGGAAACGGTAATTGCCGCCGATTGTGAGCCATTTTCCGATCGATTTGTCATCAACCCTCTTCACCTGGCCCTTCAGATCGATAACTTCTTTTGTAAGAGCGTCAAGTTTCTTCTGAATGTCCTCTTCCGATGCCTTTGCCGAGAGAGGGAGGAGTAATCCGGCTGCAAACGCAAATAGTACTGGTTTCAAGAAAATCTTTTTCATAAAACCTCCTTTGTTGTGAACAACTTTAATTGCAAGAAGTTTTGCCGATCGCTGTGATTCACCTCCTTTTTTAAATATCCCGGCATGCGGCAAAAAAGTGGCTGCCGGTTTTCAAGCTGGTCAGGCCTCAAACGATTAACCCGGTTTTTAATCGTATCTGGCCGGCCGTCAGGTTGGGGTGATGATTTTGTAAGGTGTCAGTCAAATGAAAATTTCAGGAAAAAGCAGTGTGAAGATATGATTTTTTTTAGAGAGCATGATTCTGATAATGAGTGGATATGAGGTATACAGTATAAAGATTTAATTGTCTATAAAATTATATTAGTATTCGAATAAATAAAATCAGAAAAAAGGCTTTTGGTAAGTAGAGCCAATCCTCGCCGCCTTGAGATGATCTTTGATCCGGGGCTTGTGTGAGAAGAGGGGATTGCGCGGTTTATTTGCGGGATTTTGTGGCCGTCAGGGAGGGGTGCGGACAGTCATTCAACCCCGCACCAGATATACCGAGCATTTCGCGCTGGAGGCGACTTTGTGAGAAACGCTCCCTTTAAGCCTGCGTTGCAGGAAACCTTTGCCGGAGCTTCCTATGACTATCACGTCAATCCCCTCCTTTTCGGAAAACTCGAGAAGTTTTTCGGCAGGCTCGCCATATTCGACAACAAGCTCGAGAGGGACGTTGTGATCCATGGCGCTTTTTTCGATGACATAAAAAATCCGCTGCCTGATCTCGTTCCACTGTTCGGTTTCCGTGACCGGAGTGGAAGGGACAAAATCGGTGTATGTCGAACTCAGGTCGTTCGGGAGAACCAGCAAGGCATAAATCTTGCTGTTAAACTGGCTGCCTGTCCCGGCTGCCAGCCTGACAGCCTCTTCGGCGGCTTTGTCAGATTGCGGAGTGCCATCTATCGCCACGAGTATTTTTTTTCTGAGATTAAGCATGCCGTTGACCCCGCAGTTTGTTTTATTGCATGAGATAGTGATGGTGGAAAACTATCGCTGTCAGTGGAGAATATAAAACAATTTTTATAACTTGACAATTATAAAACAATATTATAAGGTTTTGAACCTGTATTAAAATGCTTCCACTATTCGAAGCGAGTATTTTTGAATGGCGGGGGCTTGAAATTTTTTTTTCGACAGGATGATTGATATGGCCAGAAAAGAAAAATCCGAATACCTGATTCAGGCGGTTTCACATGCCCTCGATCTTCTTGAGCAGTTTCACGGGGAAGTTGACGAACTTGGTGTGACTGAGCTCAGCAAACGCCTGAAACTTCACAAAAACAACGTTTTCAGGCTCCTCGCCACGCTGGAGTCCAGGGGGTATATCGAGCAGAACCGTGTGACGGAAAACTATCGCCTGGGACTCAAGACTCTCGAGCTTGGCCAGACATTCATAAGGCAGATGGGTCTGCTGCGCCAGTCAAAGCCTGTGCTCGAAGCGCTGGTGAAAGAGTGCAACGAGACCACCTATGTCGCGATACTGAAAGATTCCTGCATAATCTATCTGGATGCGGTTGAAACTGACATGACCGTCAGGGTTGTTCCCCGTGTCGGCTCAAGGCTTCCGGCATACTGCACGGCAGCCGGGAAAGCCCAGGTCGCTTTCATGAGTGACGACGAGCTTGAGCATTATCTTCCGGTGAAGGATCTCAGACGCTTTACGGAAAATACGATCACCGATCGCGCGCTTTTGAAGCAGGAGCTGAAAAAGATCGCCGAGCAGGGTTATGCCATTGACAATGAAGAGCTGGATGTCGGCGTGAAGTGCGTAAGCGCTCCTATCAGAGATTATACAAGGCGTATCATAGGCGCTATAAGCATTTCCGGCCCTTCGATGCGCTTCAGCAACGAAAGAATGGAGAAAGAGCTGATACCGCTTGCGCTCAAGGCAGCGGACGAGATTTCGGCAAAGCTCGGCTACCAGAAATAAACAAATCACCCTGAAACCGGCTTTTGCCGGTTTTTCTCAGGATCGCTTCCCTTCGGCCTGCCTGTCTGTTATAAACAGGCAGGCTTTTTTTCAGTCCGGAATCAGCCGCTGTAGCGATAAAACTTGGTAGTCATGGACCCACTGAATAAGTGCGCGAGGTCATTATGCTGGTTTACAAGGTGGTAGAGCTCTCTGTTGTTACTGACGAGGCGATCGAAGAGACGCTGAATGAATGGAGCGGGAGAGGGTGGAGCTTTGATGGCATGCAGTTCGCCATGCGCGAATCAAGCCGGCGCCCTTCCCTTGCCTTTATTCTCTTCACCCGGAATTCCGCAGATACCGGGGATGCATATGAATAACGACGATACTCTTTATCTGGTCGACGGCTCCTCGTACATATACCGCGCCTATTTCGCCATACGCCATCTCTCTGCTCCTGACGGAACCCCTACCAATGCGATATACGGATTCATACAGATGCTTCTGAAGCTGTTGCGGGAGCATGAGCCGAAACATGTCGCGGTTGTGTTCGACGCGGGGCGGGTCACTTTCAGGACGGAGATATACCCTGAATACAAGGCGAACCGCGCTTCTATGCCTGATGAGCTGAGAGCGCAGATAAAGCCCATCCGCGAGGTTGTCCGCGCGTTCAACATCCCGGTGCTCGAAATGGAAGGTTACGAGGCGGATGACATAATCGCCGCGCTGGCAGGGCGCTTTTCAGATTCAGGAGGGAGGGTTGTAGTAGTCACCGGCGACAAGGATATGATGCAGATCGTAAGCGACAGGGTGACTCTTCTGGATACGATGAAAGGGACGACCACCGGAGTAAAAGAGGTAATCGAGCGCTTCGGAGTCAGGCCGGAGCTTGTGCCTGACATTCTCGGGCTTGCAGGGGACTCTTCCGACAATATTCCGGGAGTGCCCGGAATTGGCGAAAAGACGGCATGCCGCCTGATTGCCGGGTTCGGTTCACTTGACCGGCTTATAGAGAAAGCAGATGAGGTGAAGGGGAAAGCGGGCGAAAAGCTCCGTGAATTCACCCGGCAGGCGCTTCTGTCGCGCAAGCTCGCGACCGTGGAGCGCGCCATCGACATTGATGCGGAACCTGCAAGACTGGCAGCGCACCCCCCGGACATTCAGGCTCTCAACTCTTTTTTCAGGAGATACGGTTTCAGCTCGCTTGTGAAGGAGCTGACAGCTGTCGCTACGCTCTCGCCGGAAAATTATCATACAATAAGTGCGGAGAGAGAGTTTGAAGCGTTGCTGGCATCGCTTGAAAGTGCAGGCGTTTTCGCGCTCGACCTCGAGACCACGAGCCTTGATCCCAGGATGGCGGCGATAGTGGGGATTTCATTCTCTTTCCGCGATCATGAGGCTTTTTACATTCCGGTCGGGCATGTTGCCGCGACCCCTTCGACTTCGAACGGGGAGGATGATTTCACCCTTTCTCCTCCTCCATCCGGTGAAGGTGCAAAGATGGATGAAAAACGGTCAGAGAGTGAAAAAACGCAAAACCTCCCGCTTCTTCCCGGGCAGCTTCCGCGGGATATTGTTCTCGAACGTCTCCGACCTCTGCTTGAGAGCCGCTCTTTCGCAAAAGTCGGGCAGAACATCAAGTTCGACATGGAGGTGCTCTCAAGAAACGGGATTGCCCTTGACGGAGCGGTTTTTGACACAATGATCGCTTCTTATCTGCTGAACCCGGTGAGAAAGGGGCATGGTCTCGACGCTCTCGCGCAGGAACACCTGAATCACAGGATGATAAGCTACTCCGATGTCACTGGCGCCGGGAAGGAACAGAAGAATTTTTCGATGGTCGAAATTGAAGCCGCTTCCCGCTATGCCTGCGAAGACAGCGATGCAACCTGGCTGCTGAAACGGAAGTTCGAACCTATGCTTGCCGCCAACGGCCTGACTTCCCTTTTTGAAAATGTTGAAATGCCGCTTGTCCCTGTTCTGGCAGGGATGGAGGATCATGGAGTTCTGCTGGACAGTGGAATTCTTATGCATCTGTCATCGGAATTCGGTGAACGCCTCTCAACTCTGCAGGAGCGGATATTCGAACTTGCCGGGCTCTCCTTCAATCTCAACTCTCCAAAACAGACCGGAGAGGTTCTTTTTGAGCGCCTTGGACTTCAGAGCGGAAAGAAAAACAGGGGTAAAACCGGATGGTCGACAGACAACGAAGTCCTTGGCGCACTTGCAGAAGAGCATGAGATAGCGCGGCAGATTCTGGAGCACCGCAGGGTGGCCAAACTCAAGTCCACCTACAGCGACGCGCTCCCCAGACTTCTCAATCCCCGCACCGGACGGGTTCACACATCCTACAACCAGTGCGTCACAAGCACAGGCCGGCTCTCCTCCTCGGAGCCGAATCTGCAGAACATACCGATAAGGAGCGAAGATGGGCGCAAGATCAGGGGCGCATTCATCGCTCCGCCAGGGCATTTCATCCTTTCCGCCGACTATTCGCAGATAGAGCTGAGGGTTCTCGCGCATCTGTCGAAAGATCCGCTCTTCATGGAAGCTTTCGAGAAGGATGAAGACATACACACACGCACGGCGGTGGAGGTATTCGGAATTTTCCCCGAAATGGTGACGACAGAGATGCGCCGCCAGGCCAAAGCGGTGAATTTCGGAATAATATACGGACAGGGGGCGTTTTCTCTGGCGAAGCAACTTGGACTCTCCAGAAAAACAGCCGAGGATTTCATCAGGATTTACAGGGAGAGACACAAGGGGGGGGTGGATTTCCTGGACGGCTGCATCAGGCAGGCAGAGGAGACCGGCTTTGTGACGACCCTGATGGGGCGCCGGATACCGGTGCCGGAGATAAAGAGCAGCAACGCAAATGTCAGGGGATTCGCGCAACGGAACGCCATAAACTATCCTATCCAGGGCTCCGCCGCAGATATAATAAAATGTGCGATGCTCCGGGTATGCGACAGGATAGGGGACGATTCGATGAAAAGCCGGCTGATAATGCAGGTTCACGATGAGCTCGTATTCGAAATTCCTGAGGATGAGCTTCTGCAGATGGAGCGTATGGTAGAGGAAGAGATGGAGAAAGCTGCTGTTCTCGACATTCCGCTCAAGGTCGAGATCAATTACGGCAAAAACTGGAGCGAGGCGCACTGACAGCTGTATTTGAAAAGAGCGAACAATTCTGCTATAATTATTAGAAATCGACACTAAACGATGGAGGGGTATGAAATGCGGAAATCGATATTGCTGCTCCCTTTTATTCTTCTGGTTGCTTCCGGCTGCAGCCAGAATCATTACAATGTCCCGCTTAAAAGCTTCGCCAGCGAAGTCAGGGTGCTGGGTGTCGCTCCGATAATGACCGATCCCGGCTCGGATATCGACCATCCTGAAAAAAAAGAGCTTATCGCTCTTCTTTCCGAGATGAACAGAAACAACGAGAGTCTCTTTGTCAGAAAACTGAAGGCAACCGGAAATTTCTTCACTGTCGCTCCTCTTGACGGGGAACCGGAGAAGATTTTTTCAAGGCTCTTCTTCCGCCGTGAAAAGAGGGACGATGCATCGATACAGTACAACAAGTATTTCTGGAAGAGTGAAGAGCTGCGCGACTACATAAGAAGCAACAATCTTGACGCGGTGATGCTGATAGTCGTGAGCGGCATAAAAAAAACGGACAAGATATCCTCCTTCACTTTCATGAATTCGCTTACTACGGAATATAATTACCTGATAATGACAGCCCAGATAGTTGACGCGGACGGAAGGGTGCTGTGGGAGTACCCGAATTTCCGCAGCCGCTCGATCAGCTACTCTCCTCTTCTGAATCTGCAGTACCCGGACTTCAGCGAAGCCGAGGCGAACCACTATTCAAAACCTAACGCAAAGTACAAGAGCATGGAAGGGATAAGGAGGAATCTGCAGCAGAAGGCGAAGGACATACTTCTCAGGGAGACAAATGAGCCGGTCGCGTATGCCGGACAGTTCAATGAAATGATTTCGTATCTGAAATATGACAATGACGACGCAAAGGTCCAGGACGAGACGCTGATGCTCAAGGAAAAGCAGCGCCAGAGGCCGGTTTCCATGCCTGCGGCACAGGGGGGAGCTGCAACTTCACCTCCGAATCCTGAACCGGTCGCTCCGGCTCCGGCAGGGAAGTGAACAGGCCAGACGTATTTTTCATGGATTCCCGATAACATCCTTCGGGAATGACAGTGTTGATTTGTGGCAATTCACCTTTTCACGAACAGCGCTTCAGCCACAACTTCGGCTATGTCGCGAACCTTTACACTGTCGCATTTTACATCTTTCAGGCCGTCTTCAAACATCGTGAGACAGTATGGGCATGATACGCATACCGTATCCGGTTTCGATTCAAGCGCTTCGTGTACGCGGTTGAGATTGATCCGTTCCCCTTCATGCTCCTCCATCCACATTCTCCCCCCGCCAGCCCCGCAGCAGAATGAATCCTTCCTGTTCCGTCGCATCTCCTGGGGCGGAGCTCCGGCAGCCTTTTCAATCACGCTCCTGGGCTCATCTGCGATATCATTATGACGCGCAAGATAGCATGAATCATGGAATGCGATTCTGCCTAAATCCGAGGCTGCGGCGTCGATCTTTACCCTGCCGCTCGCGAGGAGGTGATGAAGCATTTCAGAGTGGTGAATGACTTCAGCGTCAAAGCCGTACTGCCGGTAGTCGTTTTTCAGCGTGCTGAAGCAGTGTGGGCAGTGGGTTATTATTTTGGTCACTTTACGTTCCTTGAATAGCGCAACGTTTTCTTTCGCCATTTTGTCGAAAACATATTCGTTCCCCAACCTTCTCAGGCTGTCGCCGCAACACTTCTCCTCTTTTCCGAGAATCCCCCATGAAATTCCCGCCATGTCGAGAATCTGCGCCATTGCAATGCTGATCTGCTTGTTTCTGGAGTCGAAAGAGCCGGCGCATCCGACAAAGTAGAGGTACTCCGTGGTCTCGTTGTCGAATGCTTTTATGTCGAGCTGCGACGCCCATTTTGTCCGTTCCGAAGGGGCGATCCCCCAGGGGTTGCTGCGAGCTTCCATGTTTTCGAAGAGATTCAGAAGCTCTTCCGGGAATTTCGCCTCGTTTTCTACAAGGTGGCGGCGGAGTTTGACAAGTTTAGGGACATGCTCGATAAAGACCGGACAGGACTCCATGCATGCGCCGCAGGTGGTGCACCCCCAGATGGCGCTTTCGCTTATTCCCGAATCCTCATCCTCCCCTATCAGAGGAGTTGCCGGTTTTTCACCTTTTCCGAAATAGTCACCATTTTTGATCAGGTTTGTCTTTATGCTGTGGATCACCTTGCGGGGATTGAGTCCCTTGCCGGTGTTAGTCGCCGGGCATGCCTGCTGGCATCGTCCGCACTCTGTGCACGAGAAGGAGTCAAGGAGATCTTTCCATGTGAATTGAACTGCTTCGGATACGCCGAAAATCTTCCCCGGCTCGAACTCTTCGCGCGACTGGGTGTTAGGTTTTTCGAGAGTCCTGAAAAAGCAGTTCGGAATAGCCGTAAGGATATGCATATGCTTGCTGTGCGGAAGATAGCAGACGAAGGAGAGGAGCGCTATCGCGTGAACCCACCAGGCAGCATCATGGACAAACGAGCTGCCTGCAGGGGGGACAAATTTCGAAAAGAGATAAGAGAAAGGCATCCAGCTCTCTGCCGCTCGTAATTCGTCCGGGGGGAGCAGAACTATTCTTGAGCCGTTCATGAAGAAGTAAGCGAGCATGAGTGATGCGATAAGCGAGAGGATCGCGAATGCCTCCGGAGTCCGCCCTCCGGGGTATGGGGGGGAGACGGCGCGCCTTGCCGCGGCTGTCGCCACGGCTATCAGAGCTATCGCGGAGGCGATGTCG
Source organism: Geobacter sp. UBA4057 (assembly GCA_002382705.1). Classification (GTDB taxonomy): domain Bacteria; phylum Desulfobacterota; class Desulfuromonadia; order Geobacterales; family Pseudopelobacteraceae; genus UBA4057. The sequence goes on along the minus strand of DFZL01000009.1, from coordinate 2,829 downwards.
AGGAGAAGGAGAAGCGGTTTTTGTATCGGGATCGGGAGAAGGGTAAAGCCTATGCCGGGGAATATCCCCTGAATCATGAATTCGGCGTTTGCGACAAGGAGTATGATGAAAGACCAGAATATGAAGAAGTGATTGAGCCCGAACGGTCTCGCGAGCACCCGCTTCTGGCCGAATGCGTACAGCAGCATCGATTTTAGCCTCTCCGGCAACCTGTCGAGGCGGTTTTCAGGCGCTCCCAGCATCAGCAGGGCGAATCTGCGGCGGCAGCTCCATATGAAGAAGGAGAATGATGCTAGCAAAAGTAGCGCGAATATGGCTGGTGTCGGTGTCATATAGTTGAACCTCAGTGTCTGTTTCTGGCTGTTTTCAGTTCCCGTATCTGTCTTGTAATGGCCGGAACAACCCGGAACAGGTCGCCGACAATTCCATACGTCGCGACTTCGAATATAGGCGCGTTTCTGTCACGGTTTATTGCGATGATCATGTCCGAATCCTGCATTCCTACCAGGTGCTGTATAGCCCCGCTTATGCCGCAGGCTATGTATATTTTCGGTCGGACGGTTTTCCCGGTCTGTCCCACCTGACGGTCGCCAGGCATCCATCCGGCGTCAACGGCGCTTCGCGACGCCCCGACGACCCCTCCTATCTCGTCTGCCAGTTCCTGAAGTATGGAGAAGTTCTCCGGGGCCATCATGCCGCGCCCGCCTGATATGATGAATTCGGCGCCTGTTATGTCCACGGCGCTTCTGCTGTGGCTGTCGTGCGATATTTCAAGCACCTTGGCCAGGATGCTCTCCTCGGGGATCGCGAGAAGCTCTTCCGTTATCTCCCCTTGCGCTCCTTCCTGATATGGCGGCATAGGCATGACGTTGGGGCGGACTGTGGACATCTGCGGGCGGAATCTGTCGCACATAATGGTGGCCATTATGTTGCCGCCGAATGCCGGTCGCGTCTGCATGAGGTTTCTCTTCTCGTCTATGTCGAGTCCGGTGCAGTCGGCGGTCAGGCCTGTTGAAACCCTGGTAGCTACAGCCCCGGCGAGGTCCCTCCCCATCCCTGTCGCTCCCATGAGGATTATTTCCGGCTTGTGCTTTTCAATCAGGACGCAGCAGGCCTGCGCGTATGGTTCCGTCCTGTAATGCCTGAAAACCGGAGAGTCGACGAGATAGCATCTTGAAGCTCCGTATGCGAAGGCTTCGGCGCAGAGATGGCGCACGTTCTCCCCTATGACCATCGCGGAGAGCTCAACCCCCAGGGATGCGGCGAGTCTTGAGCCGACGCCCATAAGTTCCCAGGAGACCTTGGCCGCCTCCCCCTCTGTCTGCTCGACAAAGACCCATACACCCCTGTATTGAAGGAGCTTCCTGGCAACGGCTTCCTCTTCAGGGTCAGCGTTATCCGCCGCAGGAGTTGAGGTGGCCGAGAGCTCTTCAATGATTTTCAACTGTTCCGGAGTGAAATACATCTCCAGGGCTGATGCGGGGCAGACCTTCACGCATTTTCGGCATCCGATGCACTTTGCCGGATCAATTACCGGTTCTCCGGTGTCATTCATTTCGATGCAATTTGCCGGGCATGCGCTCTGGCAGCGCGCGCCGCAGGCGATGCAGGCGCCGTCAAGGAGGCGCGCGACCCCAAGCGGTCTTTTGATTCGAGGTTTTGTATCTGCCATTCTTGACTCCTCAGACAGGAAGCATGTCTTTAGCAAGCAATTTTTCGATCAGCATTTTCGCGGCGCCATCAGGGTCGGCGTATCCATCTCCAAGTATCTCCCCCTTGGCTCTTTCAGGCGAAAATATTTTTGTCACCCAGGTTGGCGACCCTTTGAGGCCAATAGTATTTTCGTCAAGTTTCAGAACCTGGTTGTTCCATATCTCAACTTCTCCGCCTGCCGCAGCAAGCCTCATCGGGACCTTCGGGTATCTTGGGCGGTTAAGCTCCCGGACTACGGTCAGCATGGCAGGAAGCGGGGATTCGACTATCTCGTGGCGCCCCTCCAGCTTTCTGCTTACGCGAATTTTCCCGTCGTTCAGCTCTATTGAAAGAATCCTGTCCACCAGGGTCAACTGCTGAAGCGAGAGGCGGCTGGCGATGCCTGGCCCCACCTGGGCTGTGTCGCCGTCGATCGTCTGCTTGCCGCAGAGGACAATGCCCACTTTTTCAAGCTCCGAGTCAAGTCTGGAGATCGCGGCTGCCAGAACATTGCTTGTAGCAAGTGTGTCGGCGCCTCCGAACACCCTGTCCGAGAGCAGTATCGCCCTGTCTGCCCCGAGCGCCAGAGCTTTTCTGAGCGTCGCCTCTGCATTTGGAGGCCCCATCGATATTGCTGCTACCCGGCAGCCGAAACGGTCCTTGAGGCGAAGAGCCTCTTCAAGGGCATGCGTGTCATACGGATTCACGATGAACGGGATTCCTTCACGCACAAGGGTGTTGGTTACCGGGTCTATCTGAACCTGGGTTGTGTCAGGCACCTGTTTTATACAGACAACAATAAGCATGGCGACCTCTCGTCAGTTCTCTGCCGCTTTTATGGTCAGCGGAGCTGGTTCTGCACAATAAAATGACAGCAGTTTATATCCGAGATGAAAATTGTATTCAATGATTTAAATTGTAACTTTTTTGAGGCTCTTGCAAAATTCATAAAAGCTGCCATTCCCGAGGTAGTTTCCATCCGGAAAGGGTGCTTTTCCCCTCCGGCGGCGTCAATCTTCGGATTGTCTTGTGCGGCGTACTTCTGTACGCCTCCGCGCAAATCCTCGATTTCCTTGACAGAAGAAAAAATCCCCGCTTTCCGGACAGGAAACCGACTGTTTCATTCCGGAGTTTCCG
>DFZL01000028.1:88049-163533 GCA_002382705.1 Geobacter sp. UBA4057 | reverse complement strand
TTACCGCGAAGGATAACGTGATACACGGCTGAAGGAAAATGTATGCGGGGTTTGCGAGCCATGGCGGTAGTTTAGCATCAAATGTCCGAAAGTCAAGCCTGACCCCATAGGTTTTTATATCGGAACCGCGCATAACTTTCTCCAATAAAAACTAAATGTTATGCTCAAAATACTACCAAAAAAACAACGATTTTGACTAGTTGTTTTTCAAAGGGCTGATAAGGAAACTTGCGGGTTAATCAATCAAGTTTTCATAAAAGCCGCCCGTCACCGGGCGACTTTTTGAATTTGCCTTATCGGATTTATCTGACGATAAAATAGAAGATTGAATACAGAGGGGGGAAAATACGCTAAAAGAGCCCGTTCAGCGGTTTGTCTTTTTGCTGAACTCCTTGAAACTCCCCCTTGCGGGCTGCGCCGGAACAGTTGTTTTCGGTTTGCCCCAGACAATCTTTGAAAGAGACAGCTCAATCGGGGCAAGCATCATCGCAAAGAGGAACATAAGAAGAAAAACAAGAAAAAAGGCACCCATCATGGTAAGCATTATGAAAATTATATCAAGCAGCATCGACATGACTTTTCTCCTTTCCTTTTATCTGTTTATAATCCAAACATATCTTTTATGGAACAAATTTAGCGTTAAATATTTTACAGGACAATATTCCAATGAGAAATTTCAAAACAGGCAATATTCATTCTGGTCCAGTGAAATCTTTTGATGAGATTTTTGAAACCATTGCTGAAAAAGGCTCGACAAAGATAGAGAGGATAATTTCATCCGGGCAATCCACCCCCGCCGACGAATGGTACGATCAGGAGAAAGACGAGTGGGTCATGCTGCTGGAAGGGAGCGCAGGAATTCGCTTTGAAGGGGATGATGACACGCTCACTCTTTTGCCGGGCGATTTTATCATGATCCCGGCGCACCTGCGTCACAGGGTTGAATGGACAGACCAAAAGGGTAGAACCCTCTGGCTTGCAGTCCATTTCTGACAGTTCGCTTCTGACGAAAAAGCTTTTGAAACGGCCGGACTGATGTTATTCTTTTGATTTTTGCAGCGCAACATAGTTTCCATCCGGAAACTCCGGANNGATGAGAAACAGTCGGTTTCCTGTTCGGAAAGCGGGGATTTTTTCTTCCGGCAAGGGAATCGAGGATTTGCGCGGGGGCGTACAGAGGTACGCCGCACAAGAAAACCGGCAATATTGACGCCGCCAGAGGGGAAAAGCACACCCTTTCCGGACGGAAACTACATAGTGAAACGATAAGGAGCAGAAATAAATGTACCGTGAAGAGATTGCATCCATGCTTGAGATGAAAGAACGAATATCAAAATTACGGGGGTCTCTTTGACATAGAGAGCAAGCGGGAGCTGATTCAGGAAATTGAATCTAAAATAGCGGAGCCAGGTTTCTGGGACTCTTCCGAAAAATCGCATAGCATACTCAAGGAACGGACAGCGCTTGATAAAACCGTAAGGACGTTTGAATCGCTTGAACGCCAGCTTGAAGACATCAGGGTCATGATCGAGCTTGGCGAAGAAGAGAGGGACGAGGCTCTCCTGCCAGAAGTTTCGGAGATGAACTCAAGGCTCAGGGGAGCTGTTGAGGCCGCCGAATTCCAGCGGATGCTGTCGGAACCGCATGACAGAAATTCCTGCTTCATTTCTATAAACCCGGGCGCAGGTGGAACTGAATCGCAGGACTGGGCTGAGATGCTTCTCCGGATGTACCTCCGTTACTGTGAGAAAAAGGAATGGAAAACTTCTATCACCGACTACCAGGCGGGCGACGAGGCAGGGATCAAGTCTGTAACATTCAGCATCGCCGGTGAATACGCATATGGGCATCTGAAGGCCGAAGGGGGTATCCACCGTCTGGTCAGAATATCCCCTTTTGACAGCAATGCAAGGCGGCATACATCTTTCGCCTCTGTTTATCCCTTTCCGGAAATCGAAGAGGATGATATCGACATAAAAATATCGGAATCAGATCTGAGAATAGATACCTACCGCTCTGGCGGCGCCGGTGGTCAGCATGTCAACACAACCGACTCCGCGGTCAGAATCACGCATCTTCCTACAAACATTGTAGTCGCATGCCAGAGTGAACGAAGCCAGCATATGAACAAGGCAACTGCGATGAAGGTGCTCCGCGCCAGGCTGTATGAAAGAGAGCTGGAAGAGCGAACAGCAAGGGCATCCGAAATAGCGGCCGAAAAAAAAGATATCGGCTGGGGGAGCCAGATAAGATCGTATGTGCTTCACCCTTACAAGATGGTGAAAGATCTGAGAACAGGGGTGGAATCAGGCAATCCGGACGCGGTGCTTGACGGGGCACTGGATGACTTCATAATCCCTTATCTCATGGGTGTAAGACGTCAGTCTGGAGATGCCGAATGAGCCTCTGCACGCAATTTTTCAGGCAAATTATTATGAAAAACAAAATAACCGTAACTCTTTTTTTCATTTCAATCTCTCTACTCTTCTTATCACTGAAGTCAGAGACATTTGCCGCTTCCGGGGTCACCACTCTCGGATACGCGATTCAGATGGGGGCTTTTGCTGAGATAAGGAATGCCGAGCGCCTTGTCGGAAAACTTCAGGCGAAAGGGATAGACGCTTTCTACTATCGCAAGGACAATGGGATATACGCCGTCCGTTTCGGAGACTTCCCGTCAAAGTCAAAGGCACGTGAAACCGCAGAAAAGCTTGTATCGGAGAGAATCATCGCAACCTTCTACATTGCCCCGCCTAAAGAGATAGTTTTCGGCGCTGCCCCACCTGAGAAAACCGCCAAAACCGGGAATACGAAAGAGAGAGGCGGAAACAAATACTACACCAACGACATTCAGGGAGAAAGAGAAGGAAAGATATCCTCTGACATGGGGACGATAGCGGCCAGAACGGCGGAGCGTTTTGTCGGGATACCTTACAGATGGGGGGGGGACACCGTTGTAGAAGGGATGGATTGCAGCGGTTTCGTCAGGGCGGTATTCAACCTCTGCGGCGTCAGTATTCCGCGAACATCCCGCGAACAGTTCAAGACTGGAGAAACGATCGCGAAAGCCGAGCTGAAGGATGGCGATCTCGTCTTTTTCGGCGATTCTGACGAGAGGATAAATCACGTAGGGATTTATGTCGGGAACGGGAAATTTGTCCACGCCCCAAAAAGGGGCGAAGAGATAAAGATAACAGGGATTGATGAATCCTATTTTGAAAAGCGGTTTGTAGGGGCAAGAAGATATTTCCAATAAAAAGGACATAAAACCGGTATGGCATTCATAAAACCGTTCAGGGCGCGGCGCCCTCCGAAAGAGCTTGCGGAGAGGGTCGCCTCTCTGCCGTACGATGTCATGGATATTGAGGAAGCGCGAAACATGGCCTCCGGAAACGAGTACAGCTTTCTGCATGTTTCAAGGCCTGAGATTGACCTCCCCCCTGGAATTGACCCTCATGACGATGAAGTTTACCGGCGAGGAAGAACAAATCTTGATAGATTCATTCAGGCTGGGATTCTGCTTCCTGAAAAGAGGGAGTGCTTTTACGTCTACCGTCAGAAAATGGGAAATATTATCCAGACCGGAATCGTCGCATGTGCCGGGGTTGACGACTATCAGGCCGGAGTAATTAAAAAGCATGAGCTTACCCGCGCCGATAAGGAAGAGGATCGTGTAAGGCATATTGATTTTCTGAACGCCAACGATGAGCCTGTATTTTTCCTCTGCCGGACTTCTAAGGAGATAGAGACCATTATCTCGACTGTCGCATCAGGTCTGCCGGAATACGATTTCGCAAGCGACGACGGTGTGGTTCATACTCTCTGGGTGCTTGATGACGGAGAGCTTTCAGCCCGCCTCATTAATTTGTTTGAAAAGATTCCACACCTCTATGTGGCCGACGGCCATCACAGGAGCGCTGCGGCGGAGAGGGTCAGGGAGATCAGAAGAAAAGCGAATCCAGATCATACCGGAAATGAAGAGTATAATTCATTTCTGACCGTAATCTTCCCCGAAAACCAGCTGAATATTCTCCCCTATAATCGGGCAGTGAAGGATCTCAACGGGAAAACTTTGGAAGGATTCATAAAAGCCGTTGCCGAAACCTTCGACATATCCCCCTCTGACACAGCTGTTATCCCATGCAGGCGACACGATTTCGGGATGTACATTGATGGGAGGTGGTACACTCTGACTGCAAGAAGTGACTCAATCGATGAATCTGATACGGTTGCAAGGCTCGATGTTTCGCTGCTTCAGGAGAACCTCCTCTCCCCACTGCTGGGAATTGAAAACCCCCGAACAGATTCCAGAATAGACTTCATTGGCGGGATAAGGGGGAACGAAGAGCTGGTACGCCTGGTTGACTCCGGAAGCCATGCAGTTGCCTTCTCTCTCTACCCTACATCAATAAGGGAGCTTCTTGAGCTTGCAGACCAGGATCGGATCATGCCGCCGAAATCGACATGGTTCGAACCAAAGCTGAGAAGCGGACTTTTTGTGCACCTTCTTTAGTCGCTCTTCTGATGTGCAACAGCTTGATCGGTAATGCCGGAGGGAAAATGCATAAAACCCGCGAAATTTGCATAGGAAAGGTCAAAATAGGTGGAAATCGCCCGCTTGTTCTCATAGCAGGCCCCTGCGTAATCGAATCCGAAGAGGCGACTTTCAGGCATGCAGAGAGGATAATGACCATCTGCAACGGACTTTCGGTTCCGTTCATATTCAAGGCGTCATACGACAAGGCCAACCGGACTTCGTCATCCTCATTTCGAGGCCCCGGAATCAGGGAGGGGTTGCGAATACTGTCAAATATAAGGGAATCGCTCGGAATACCGGTTCTTTCCGATGTTCACTCCATCGAGCAGATAGCGCCGGCGGCTGAGTCGCTGGATGTGATCCAGATACCGGCTTTTCTCTGCAGGCAGACCGATCTTCTGGTCGCTGCAGCGGAAAGCGGTTGTGTCATCAATGTGAAAAAAGGGCAGTTTCTCGCCCCCTGGGATATGAAAAACGTAGCGGAAAAGATCGTCCGCTCCGGAAATGAGAAAATCATCCTGACAGAGCGGGGATTCTCGTTCGGTTACAACAATCTGGTCGTTGACATGAGAAGCTTTCCTATAATGCGAAGCACCGGATTTCCTGTGGTGTTCGACGCGACGCACAGCGTTCAGCTTCCAGGCGGAAAAGGCGGAAGTTCTGGGGGAGAGCGCGAGTATGTCGAATACCTCTCGCGTGGAGCGGTCGCAATCGGTATCGACGGCATTTTCATGGAGGTGCACGAGGAGCCTGAAAAGGCGCTATGCGACGGGCCGAACTCGATCCATCTGGATGAGCTCCCCTCGCTCCTTAAAAGCCTGAAAGCTCTGGACTCGCTTGTGAAATGATTTCAGACGCGATTTTCAACTGTTATATCGTTAAATACAAATGACATAGGCAAGTCGTTCTCACCCCTGCCCTTTCCCGATCAATCCGCGAACAGCCGCAGGAATATCCGCCGGCAGCACCACCATTTTCGCATTCGGCGAAACGGCGATCTTCTGCATCATGCTGACATACCGGTCTCCAAGCAGAAAAAGCGCCGGGAGGTCCCTCTCCTTTATCGCGTCGCTAATTTCGGTTATCGCCTTGGCAGATGCTTCCGCCAGCTTTATCTGCGCTTCAGCCTCTCTTTTTGCCGCCTCCAGCTTCCCTTCGGCTTCCCGTATCATGGCCTCTCTCTTTCCTTCAGCCTCAAGAATAGTGGCCTGCTTGAAGCGGTCTGCGCTCGCCTGCTGCTCCATGGCGCGCTGCATGGACTCTGAAGGCTTTATGTCCTGTATCTCTACAGACTGCACATATATACCCCAGGCCGCGACCTCCTTCGATATGTTGTCCTGCAGCCTGGCCTTTATATGTTCCCGCTCGGAGAGAGCGCTGTTAAGGTCCATCTGACCGATTATCGCTCGAAGTGACGTCATGACCAGATTCTGGATCGCATATACGTAATTCTGTATCTCATACACGGCACGGGTCGGATCTGTAACCTTTATGAAAGCTATGGCATTAGTGATAATAACCGCGTTATCCCTGGTTATCACCTCCTGTGCGCCTACGGAAAGAACATCTCCCTTGGTCGAAACCCTGTATGCCACTGTGTCGATATAAGGGAAGATGAAGTTCAATCCGGGTTTGAGTGTCTGGTGATACTTCCCGAGACGCTCGACTATCCATTCCTGCCCCTGCGGGACGGTTTTCACTCCGGCAAATACCGTTGCGGCCACTACGATCAAGAGCACAACGAATACGATCAGCACCTGCATGACGCACCCCCCTTATTATATTCTGGTTACTTTGAGTATCTGCCCTTCAATGTCGAGCACTTTCACGCTCTCCCCGACTTTCAGCATTTCATCCGAATAGCAGCTCCACTCGTCAGCCCCTAGAATCGGTATTCTGAACCTGACGATCCCTCTGCCATAGCTGTCGTCCGTCCCTCGGATAATGATACCGGTCTCACCGATGATGAGCTCTTTTGATGTGCCGTAATTGGCCACTGACGGGTTTTTGAAAAATCTGAACCAGCAGAAAGTGAAGAAGATGGAGGCCACGCTCCAACCTAGAAACTGCCACGATAATGAAATGTCCGGCCATACTGCGGTAAGAAGCCCGACAAGAAGCGCCCCAGCTCCGAACCATATAATGGTGAATGAAGGGACGACAAGCTCCAGTCCGATAAGACAGAACCCTGCAATGATCCACTGCCACCATTCCATTTACATGTTCCTCCTGCGAAAAACGGTAACCTGGTGAGATCCCGGCAAAAGTCGCCACATAGTTTGCATCCGGAAAAGGTGCTTTTCCCCCCTGGCGGCGTCAAACTTTGTGCAAGAATCTCCTGCCAGCCCGATTTTTGAAATAAGAGTCAGCTCTCGGTTTCAGCGGCATCTGCAAGCTGTAGTAAAAGTTCGGCTATCTGCATATCGCCCAGTTCGAGAACTTCAGCCTCTTCGGTTGCAGCAAGGAGTATTGAAGGGTCATGCTTCAGGCCGATGCCGGCGTAGCGGCAGGCAAGATTGACGAACCTGACAATGGAGAGCATCCGGTTGACATGATCCCACTCCTCAAGATGGTGACTCCGTATAACCTCGCAGTAGATAGCCGGAAAATTCCAGTGCTGCACCAGCCTGTACCCCTGATCTACATGCATCGCCTCGAAAATATCCCGTGCAAGCTCCTCGTCCAGAACAGGATTGATGACCCCGGCTTCCATGAGTCTTTCAATGGCTTTCAGGAGGTAAAGCTTCCCTATGTCGTGAAGCAGAGCGGCAAGATAGCTCTCATCGGCAACGCCGCGCATTCCGCAGGCAGATGCGAGCCAGCGGGCGCCAACAGCAGCAGAATGGCTATGCTGCCAGAGCGCCTTCAGGCAGCGGTCGATTTCAGGATTTGGAGAAGCGTGATTTGCCGATTGCGAGGCGGCAATGGCTATGTTCACGACCTGCTGCGCCCCAAGCCTGATGATGGTCTCCTTGATTGTGGCAACCTTCGTTCTCCCCATGTACATGGGTGAGTTGGCCATCTTCAGCATCTGGCTGGCGAGCGCGACATCCTCGTTTGCGACCGCTGCCACTTCATCCACGGTGAAACCGCTTTCTGACAGCATCCGCTGAAGTTTCAGAGCCACAGGATGAAAAATTGGGAGTTCAATCGGTTGTGATGCAAGAAGTCTTCTGACTGTTTCAGGGATCATGGCGCTCCTCTTCTTACAGGTTGCCTTCAAGGTCATAAATGAACTGAAGAGCCGATCTGCCGCTTCGTCTGGATGTAAATATACACCATTTCAATGCTTTGTCGCATAACTCCTCATCTTTCAGAGGAATGTTTCTGACTGCCGCGTAATGCCTGACAATCTGAAGATATTCATCCTGATCGAACGGATAGAAACCGAAAGTGAGGCCGAACCGATCAGAAAGAGCGAGCTTCTCCCCCTCTGCCTCTTCAGGATGTATCTCGTAATCTCGCCTTGTGTCGCCGATACGTTCCGGCATCAGATGCCGCCTGTTCGAAGTGGCGTATATCAGGATGTTTGCGGGGCGCTCTTCTATATCTCCGTCAAGAAGCGTTTTCATCCCCCTGAAATCACCTTCCCCTTCGTCAAAGGAGAGATCGTCACAGAAGAGAATGAAGTAATAAGGCTGAGCGCGAAGAAGCGGCGTTATGGAGGGGAGCGACATGATATCCCACCGCTTGAGTTCTATGATTCTTAACCCGTGCGGATAAAAAGGCTTCAGAAGCCCCTTTACAAGAGAGGATTTCCCGCACCCCCGCTCCCCCCATAGAAGGACGTTGTTGGCAGGCTTCCCTGAGACGAACTGCCTTGTGTTCCGTACTACAGCGTCACGGATGTCATCCACCCCTACCAGGTCGTCCAGATTGAAAAAGTGCGGATTAAGAACCGCTTCAATATGCCCGGAGCCATCGCCATGCCGCTCCCAGCGAAAAGCCGCATATTCCCCGAAATCGGGGGGCGCCGGAGATGAGATGTCAAACCTGTCTATGATTTTTTCTATCTTTTCAAGCAGAATATCTATTTTTTCCATCAGGTTTCCTAACAGCCACAACCGCAGTTATGGCAGACTTTCCTGAACTCTCCGGACGGCTCTACAGTTTCAGGAGCAAAGGCTATCCTGCGAATGGCGGCCTCAATATCTTCAAAAATGTCCAGATGTTCGCTTTTGCCGATTATATGACCTATACAGTGGCTTGAATGCCCTCCGTCAAAAAATGAAATCTTTATCGAATTAAGCATGTCTGAATAGCTGGATATCTTAATGATGCTCTCGCTGTTTCTCCGAATATCGAGGATTATGCCGATTTTTCTCATTTTTTCGGCTAAAGAGCTCATGAAAGAGTTGAATTCGGCACTGTCAAAATCTACAAACCACTCCCCCCTGATAAGCTCCTGATTAAGCATGGTCACTGTTATCTTTTTCAATGTGTAAGACATCTCAGAGGTAGATTTCGGCAAAAATCAGAATGTGATGGGGCATTCCGCCTCCCATGCAGCGTAACCGTCACCGGCAATGCTGTTGAAACTGTCGATCCGCCTGCTGTAATACTCGATATCAGAGAGTTCCGGCAGAATGAGATGAAACTGTTCATCGGAAATGAGTTTTTCTCTTCTCATGAAATCGTACAACTCCCTGATCCCTTCCAGATGGCGCTTAAGCACGGAGATATCAGGATCAAGCGTTGTCCTTATGAACCAGTTCGCCGCAAACTTCCTGATCATTCCAGGTTCCGGGAAATTGAAGTCGAGCCGGCAGAAATCAAGAAGGTAATCCCTCAGATAGAAGTCGGCGCTGTATGCGAAATCAGAAGCATTAAGAGCCGTATAGCCGCGGGCAAGGAGATCATCGTGGAATTGCCGTACCAGAGTGCGACACCGCTCATCCGCCGCAATCTCGTTTTTCATGGTGTCAGATTCAAAAACTTCACTTTCAAACAGTACCTGCGGGATTTTATCATCCATGTTCAAGCGACACTCCAAGAATCAGAGATTAAGCCGAAGAAGATCATTATGAACAAATATTCCATCCTTCTGTATCAAAACGTCATCAAAGAAAATTTCATCACCGCTTTTCATTATCTTGACCAGATCCCAGTGAACCGCTGAGCGGTTTCCGTTGTCACACTCATCATACGCCTGCCCGGGAGTGAGATGTATCGAGCCGAAAATCTTCTCGTCAAAGAGGATGTTTCTCATCGGCTGGCGTATCCCCGGGTTTATCCCTAATGAAAACTCCCCTATGTATCTTGCTCCATCGTCTGTATCAAGAATTCTGTTGAGAGCGTCTGTCATTCCGGCATCGGCGGCAGCCTCCACTATCCGCCCATTCCTGAAAACGAATCTCACACCGTTGTACTCTTTCCCCTGGTAAATGCTCGGGCAGTTATAAGTGATATGCCCCTGCACCGAATCGCGCACCGGAGCGGTGAATACTTCGCCGTCAGGCATATTGAAACGTCCGTCGCACTTTATCCCTGGTAGACCTTTTATGCTGAAACTGATATCTGTATCCTCACCGGAAATTCTGACCGTTTCGGTTCTGTCAATCATCCCCTTCAGAATTTCCTGCTTCTCCGACTCTCTTTCCCAGTCAATGCAGCATGCGCTGAAGAGATAATCCTCATACTCCTCAAGGCTCATTCGCGCCTCCTGGGCGGCAGAGTGAGTCGGATATCTCGTGACGACCCATTTGGTATGCCTCACCCTTTGATCAACCAGAGGTTTTGTCAGCTTCTGGTAAGCGAGCATTGCATCCTGACTGGCGTTTGCCATGACCATCGAGTTATTGCCAGCGGATATCCCGATGTAGGCTGTCAATTTTTTGTAAAAATCAAGCCTGTGCTGCGGAAAATAAGACAGCTGCTCACTGTTCGCAAGGCTGTAGAAATTGCGGTCAATTTCCGGAGATGCGAAGCTGTATTCCACATATTTTGCCCCCCGCCCGAGACACAGGGAATAAAGTTCCGAAACCAGCGGGGCGGCTTCAAAGCCTGAAGCGTTTATCAGCACAACGTCGTCACTATTTATTCTTGCTGAGTAATCAACCAGTATTTCTGCAAATCTTGTCAATCTCGGGTCTTTCATAAATAATCCTTCCCATTTCAGCCACCTCTGCCTGAAAAAGTCAAAAAAATGTCATTTAATAAAATCTTTTATTATTAAAGCTTTTGAACCGGATTCATGCTACCTTGCCCGGCATGCAGATTACCGGGAGAGAAAAGTTACATGAAGAAATTCAAAATTGAAACCAAAATCATAAATCGGCTGATTGGAGATTCCATTCCGATGCCATCGCGTGCAACCGGCGGCTCAGCGGCGATGGACATGCGTGCGTGTCTGGAAGAGCCGCTTACGGTCAAACCTGGAGAAACTGTAATTGTCCCGAGCGGGATAGCAATATCGATCAACGATCCCGGGACAGTGGCGCTGCTGCTTCCCCGTTCTGGCCTTGGAACCAGGCATGGCATCGTGCTTGCCAATACCATAGGGGTGATCGATTCCGACTACCAGGGGGAAATCCTAATAGGTATTTATAACCGTGGAAACGAGTCATACACCATTGAGCCTGGAGAACGGATATGCCAGATGCTCTTCATGCCGGTGTTGCAGGCAAAGCTCTCAGTCGTCGCTGAATTTTCAGTCGAAAGCGGAAGAGGAGCCGGAGGTTTCGGACACACCGGAAGAAAATGATACTCAGGGATGATTCAGAGCTTCAGCTGTGCAACATCAATTTCAAGCCCGTCGGTTTTCCCCGCAAGCTCAAGCAACAGTGACGAGCCGTCAAACAGCCTGTTGGCAAGATTCATTATCTCAGCCGGTTTGACGGCGTCAAAGGCTTTGATCATTTCGTCTATCGGCTGATTCCTTCCAAGATACATCTCGTTTTTAGCAAGCCTTGTCATCAGGCTTTCACTGCTTTCAAGCGACATTAACAGCTTTCCTTTAAGCTGCTCCCTCGCTGAATCAAACTCATCATCCTGAATCGGCTCGACTTTCAAACGCCTCAGTTCGTCAAGCGCTATCTTGACGGTTTCAATACATTTTTCCCGGTCAGTCCCCGCATGAATCACCAGGGCGCCGGAATCTGCATGCGAGTTCACATATGAATAGACCGAGTATGCCAGCCCCCTCTTCTCACGAATCTCCTGAAAGAGTCGTGAACTCATCCCCCCTCCGAGAATAGTGCTCAGAATATAGAGCTGATAACGTTCGGGATCACCCTGTGGAAGCCCTCTGGAGCCCAGACATATGAGCATCTGCTCCATATCACGGTTGTTGCGGTTGATCTTATTTCCGGCAAAAGAGAGCCCGGCATCCGCTGGTGTCGCCCCATCACCAGGCCGGATTGCGCCGAAACTGTCCCTTAAAAGAGCAAGGAGCTCTTCATGCCTCACATTCCCGGCAGCCGAAATAATTACCTCCTCCGGTATGTATCTCTTCCGCATATATTCGATTATCTGATCACGCGAAAGCCCCCTTATCGTCTCTTCACTCCCGAGAATAGAGCGCCCGAGTGAAGAACCGTCCCAGAAATTCTTGTGAAACTGGTCGTGAATGAACTCGTCTGGAGAATCGTCGCGCATCTTGATCTCCTGAAGTATAACATTGCGTTCCCGCTCCAGCTCGTCGGCGGGAAATGTAGATTCAAGGAAAATGTCGCTCAAAAGCTCGGTTGCGCGAGGGAGAAATCCGGAGAGAACCTTCGCGTAGTAACAGACATATTCATGCCCGGTGAATGCGTTAAGTATCCCCCCCATCGAATCCATTTCAAGCGAAATACGACGTGCGGAACGTTTCTTCGTCCCCTTGAAGAGAAGATGCTCGATGAAATGCGCCACGCCGTTTACTTCGGCAGTTTCATGACGCGCTCCGTTGGCGACCCAGACCCCGATTGAAACGGTGTGCATATGCTCAACCCTCTCTGTTATAAGGCGCACTCCGTTGTCAAGTTTTGTTGCTGTGATCATTTTTTTTGACTTTACCTCCGGTTTTTCGTTAAAAAAGCGAGACTCATGCAAAAAAGTTGTCACCCCCGGAAGATTCCAAGGGGGTTACGGTTTTTTCCAGATATCAAAAAATATGGAGAACCCTTATATGAATGTGGCCACAACATCCCTGCCTGATGTACTTGTGCTGGAACCTCAGATTTACCAGGATGAAAGGGGCTTTTTTTTTGAAAGCTTCAACGAAAGGGAGTGGCTTGTGAAAACAGGCCAGGATTACCGCTTCGTTCAGCATAACCATTCCCGTTCAACGGGTGGAGTCCTCAGGGGACTTCACTATCAGATCAAGAAGCCTCAAGGCAAGCTTGTGAGAGTAATCGCAGGTGAGGTCTTTGATGTGGCTGTCGACATCAGAAGAAGTTCCCCTTGTTTCGGGAAATGGTTCGGAACCGTTCTCTCCGCGGAAAACAGGCGCCAGATGTGGATACCACCCGGTTTCGCACACGGATTCCTTGTAACTTCGGAGATGGCTGAATTCCTCTATCTTGCCACTGACTATTACGCGCCTGAGCACGAACGCTGCATCCTCTGGAACGATCCCGCTCTCTCGATCGAGTGGCCTCTTGTCGCCGCCCCCCTGCTTTCGGCAAAAGACAGTCAGGGGAAAAGCATGGACGAAGCTGACTTCTTCGATTGACATCACCTGGCGATGCTTCTGGAAACGACAGGGAATGAACAGATGTTCAGGCATTTATAAGGGCAACTACCCATAGCAGAAAAAAGAAGAGAGCGACACCTCCCCATCTGCCAGCTTCAGGGCGCAAGAATTTATCACGCTCCGGAAATGCCCTGAATATCAACGCAAGGATCGAAAAAACCCACCCTGCCAGAGCTAGTGTCAGAACTGCCGACCAGACAGGATCGGACATTTAAGACACTCCCTTCAACCGACGCAGGATTGATTTGATTTTGAGCGCCCAGACTTTGAACACGGCTTCCCTTACGATCGCCCCTGACATTTTTGATTCCCCGGCATGCCTGTCAATGAAAATTATCGGGATTTCAGTTATTTTCAATCCCTTCTCCTGGCATCTGAACTTTAGCTCAATCTGGAATGAGTAGCCGTCTGATTCCAGAGTGTCAATATCAATCGCTTCAAGCGCAGAGCGTCTGAAACATTTGAAACCGCTTGTACAGTCCATTACGGTAAGCCCGGTCACGAAGCGGGTGTAAACACTCGCGAAATAGCTGAGAATCAATCTCCTGATAGGCCAGTTGACAACACTCACTCCGTTTATGTAGCGTGAGCCTATGACCAGATCGAACTCTCTTATCTTTTGCAGAAAGAGAGGGATTACAGCCGGATCGTGCGAAAAGTCCGCGTCCATTTCAATAATACACTCCCCCCCCATTGAGAGAGCTTTTCTGAAACCTTCGCGGTACGCCGAGCCAAGCCCCATCTTGCAAGGACGATGAATTACGCTTATCCGCTTTTCGGACTGGATGAGAGAATCAATCAACGCACCGGTTCCATCAGGAGAGTTGTCATCGACAAAGAGGATTTCGATAGAAGAATTCTGCCTCAGTATGTTTTCAGCCAGCAGGGAGATATTTTCACGCTCGTTAAAAGTAGGGATAATCACAATAGTCTTCAAACTTTATCCGCCCCTTTTACCGTCTCTTTCCTTGTGTCTGTTATCAACCTCACCTGGCGCTCATAGAAGAAGTAGTAGTACGCCCAGTTCATCATGACGAGTATTCTGTTGCGGAACCCTATAAGATAGTAAAGGTGCAGGAGAAGCCATGCAAGCCATGCGAGGTAGCCGGAAAAAGAAAAACCGTGCGTGGTCGCTACCGCGGAGCTCCGCCCTATCGTAGCCATTGAACCTTTGTCAATGTACCTGAAAGGCTCAGTTTTTTCCCCTCTTTCGCGGGCAAGTATTGCATCGGCCACATATTTTCCCTGCTGGCTCGCAACCGGCGCCATCATCGGGAGCGGCCTCCCATCCTGGATCACGCAGGCCATGTCTCCGGCAACAAAAACATCAGGTAGACCTTCGATGCTCAAGTCAGGCAGCACCTTCACCCTTCCTCCGGGCCCCTGGGAAACTCCGATTTTCCCGGCAAGCTCCGAGGCAGCCACGCCGGCTGACCAGAAAAGAGTCTTTGTGGCTATCACCTTGCCGTCGCCAAGGGTTACCGAATTCTCATCCGCTCCGGTTACCGGAGTGTTTAGCATCACTTCTATCCCCATGCCTTGAAGCCTTTTAAGAGCATAATTTCTGAGCATCTCGGGCATTGCGGTCAGAATTGCAGAGGAAGCTTCAATCAGTATTATTCTCGTTTCAGACATTGAAATTTCCGGGTAATCACGGGAGAGGACATAGATAATCAGCTCTCTCAGTGCGCCGGCGAACTCCACGCCTGTCGGCCCCCCGCCGACAATCACGAAGGTGAGAAGTTTCGATCGCTCATTGTTGTCAGAAACAAGCGAGGCCTTCTCGAAAACGGTAAGTACATGGTTTCGCAACGCTTCTGAATCTGACATCTGCTTAAGATCAAAAGCGTGCCTTTCTACGCTGCTGTTGCCGAAGAAGTTTGTCCGGCTCCCCGCAGCAAAAACCAGATAGTCGTATTCGATAGCACCTGAGTCTGTCAGCAGCAGTTTCTCCTTGAAATCCGCACCGGTAACTTCACACAATCTGAATTTGGTGTTTTTCCAGTTTCTTGCCAGAGCCCTTACAGGATAGGCGATCGACTCCTGCTCGAGGCCGGCCGTGGCGACCTGGTAGAGTAGAGGTTGAAACAGGTGATAATTATGACGGTCGACCATGACTACATCCAACCGTTTTCCGGCCAGTGTCCTTGCGGCGCTTAAACCTCCGAATCCAATACCGGCAATGACAACTCGCTTTAATTTCATGGAGATATCCACCTTAAAAGCTCTTCATATATTTAACAGAAGATTATTCTTATCATAACTTCCTCCACCCTTTCAACGAAAGGATAAAAAAACCTCTTTCAGTTGTCGAAAGAGGTTTCTTGCTGCCAGACTTGCTCTTGGTCAGGAGTTTTTTTTACAGATGAAATTCTTGCAAAAAAACAGATAAGAGCGAGCGTTTTGCAAAAGTATATGCTTTCTGATGTCTGTAGTATTCATTTTCATATTCTGCTGTTGAAATGAGCCCTAACCTTCTTCTGCCGTCACTGCCGGTTGTAGAAATATTTGAACGGTTTTGCAGTCGTAAAATCAGAAAGGAAGTGAAGGCAGCTGAATTGGCCCCGTCATAGCAAAATAGATCATTGAGGTGTGTGAAGGGGGATAACTCTTGATATACCGCTGAAAAAAGGAATTGCTTAATCGTGCCGCTGGAACGCCATTTTTCGGCAAATTCAGTTGAAATGCGATATAGCGGCAGGATTTCGAAACTAAATGGTCGGGGAGACAGGATTCGAACCTGCGACCCCCTGTGCCCAAGACAGGTGCGCTACCAGGCTGCGCTACTCCCCGACAAGAAAGAAAATTTATTTATCATAAATAAAACTTGCAGGCAATACTTTTCATTCCATTTTTCAGTTTTTGCCTGTGAAGTTCTTACAAAAGCCATAAAAGATGTCATTGTTATCCGTTTAATCCGGAAGCCGGTTTTACGGTTTTCCGGAAATCTGGTTCACCGACAGGATATTCATGGGATGGCAGGCTTTTTTTCTGGAATGACAGGATAAAAACAGGTGCCATGCCCGAGTTGTTCTATCGGGCATCCACAAGATTTCAAACATAATGCCTGCGCCAGTATCCGCCGGTGCTCCCCCCGTTTTCTCTCCAGACAGGCGAACAGCTAACCGACCCCCCAGTTAGGTGTTTCGTAAAATTGCATCCTGATCCGTTCATCTCCGTTCTGCTCGTAAAATTCCTTTTCGGTGAAAGAGAAGCTGTAGGAATTTATGTATTCTAAAAGCAGTGACGCCGCTTGATTTATCCTCTTTATCTCGACATCGGAAACATTCTGCAGATCAGGGTGCGCCGATTTCACAAGTTCCCGGTACCGCTTTTTTATCTGTCTTACCGTTAACTTGTCATCCGGCGCATATCCAAAAACCGAAAGCGCTTGTTTCAATTCAGGATAAGTCATGATCGCGTCATGAAGCGAAGCGAAGAAGCAACAATTCCCTGAACATCAAGAGCAAGCATCGATCTGAGCTCATGCTGCTCCCCCTGAGGTATCGAAGCATCAGGATAACCGAGTCTGAGAATACACTTGCCAACAACCCCCTCTTCCTCAAAAAACTCCAGAATTGCAGAACCAAACCCTCCCATGAGGGCATTTTCTTCAAGAGTTATGAATTTTTCGAATTTATCAGATAAACCGAGAAAAAGCGCCTTGTCAAGAGGCTTTACAAAGCGTGCATTCACAACGGTCATCGAAATGCCATGCATTCTGTCAAGCTGTTCACCCGCTTCCAGCGCCGGGTAAACCATGCTGCCGAAAGCAAGCATGACCCCGTCTTTCCCCTCACGGAGAAGTTCCGCCTTTCCACGCGGAATGGTCATAAATCCTTGGTCAAGAGGCACACCGTAGCCATTGCCTCTGGGATAGCGAAGCGCTATCGGAGCGTCATATTCAAATGCGGAAGCGAGCATATGCTGCAGTTCATTCTCATCCTTAGGAGCCATTATTGTCATGTTCGGAAGATGACGCAGATAGGATATGTCAAATGCTCCATGATGGGTAGACCCGTCATTTCCGACGACTCCGGCGCGATCGATCGCAAAAACCACTGGAAGGTTCTGCAGGCAGACATCGTGAAAAACCTGGTCGTAAGCACGTTGCAAAAATGAGGAATAAACTGCGAAAACCGGGCGAAGACCGTTTGCAGCAAGGCCGGCGGCAAAAGTCACAGCATGCTGTTCCGCAATCCCTGCATCGAAAAATCTGTCTGGATACTCCGAAGCGAAAGCCGTAAGCCCGGTGCCTTCAGGCATGGCGGCGGTTATCGCTGCTATTTTTGGATTATCTGCGGCAAGCCTGCACAAGGTTGTCCCGAACAGCGCGGTATAGGATGCGGCGCCCCCCTTCCCTTTCAAAACTTTACCGGACGCGATTTCAAATGGCCCGACACCGTGGAAAAGAGCCGGATCTTCTTCGGCAGGCTTGTACCCCTTCCCCTTTCTGGTCAGAACATGAATCAGCACCGCATGATCAAATTTTTTGACGTTTTCGAGCGTCTCGATAAGGTTTGGAATATCATGCCCATTCACAGGCCCGATATAGTCAAAACCAAAAGCCTCGAAAAGCATCCCCGGGGTAAAGAGCCCCTTGAAGGCATCCTCAGCTTTCCTGGCCACACGCAGCATGCTCTTCCCGACGTCGAGGCGTTTCAGAAAAGACTCCACATCCTTCTTGAATTTCTGAACGAAATCGCTCGATGCAGTGCGTATCAGGAAATTGGAGAGCGCGCCGACATTTTCCGCAATAGACATTTCATTGTCATTCAGAATGACTATCTGTTCCCTGTTCAGATGTCCTGCATGGTTCATCCCCTCGTACGCCATACCGGCTGTCATCGACCCGTCACCTATTACGGCGATTACCTTGTTCTTTCGCCCTTCCAGATCGCGCGCCACGGCAAAGCCTGTTGATGCGGAGATTGATGTTGACGAATGCCCTGCGTCAAAGATGTCATGGGGAGACTCATCCCGTTTCAGAAAGCCACTTATGCCGTTCAGGGTGCGAAGCGTATTGAATCGGTCCCGACGGCCGGTAAGTATCTTGTGGGCATAGGCCTGATGCCCGACATCCCAGATGATCTTGTCGACCGGAGAATCAAAAACACGGTGAAGCGCGATTGTCAGCTCGACAACGCCCAGGCTTGGCGCCAGATGCCCGCCGTTTTGCGAACAGGCGGAGATAATAGCCTCGCGCAACTCATAAGCAACCGAAGAGAGCTCCGATAGCGGTATTTTTTTCAGATCTTCAGGAGAGTTGATTCTTTCCAGCAGCATTCACTTTTACCCTCAAAAGACAGCGCCTGATCCGGACTTCCCGGATGGAAACCAATTCGGAAAGCGTCTAGTTTTTTCTCATTACTATGTATAAAGCCATCTCGCGAAGCGGATCCGCTTCTGTCCCGAATGTTTTCAGGGAATCCACCGCTTCGTTCATCATGTTCCGCGCCTCTTCTCTGGCGGCGGAAAGTCCTATTACAGCGGGATATGTAGCCTTGCCGCGAGCCTCGTCGCTTCCGGCATCCTTTCCTATCTCCTCTGTTGTCCCCTCGATATCAAGTATGTCATCGGCAATCTGGAAAGCGAGTCCGGCAGCCCTTCCGTACCGTTCCATCGCGGCAAGCGAATCAGCTTCCGCTCCGCCAAGGATAGCCCCAGAGAGCACTGATGCCCTGATAAGAGCGCCTGTCTTGTGCGTATGTATGTACCGGACGATCGGAATATCTATGTCCGGCCTCCCTTCGCTTTCCATATCGACAAACTGCCCGCCTACCATCCCGCTGGAGCCGGAAGCACCAGCTATTTCATTAATAACTTTCAGTTTTTTTATAGCGTCGACAGCAGGCGCTGACCCGGGCGAGCTCATCAGTCGGAAAGCTTCCGTCAGGAGGGCGTCGCCGGCCAGAATAGCGGCGGCTTCGCCAAAAACCTTGTGGTTAGTAGGGTTTCCCCGTCTGAAATCATCGTTATCCATGGCAGGAAGATCGTCGTGAATAAGGGAATAAGTGTGTATCATCTCCATCGCGCAGGCAAACGGCAGAGCCTGTGATATATCGCCTCCGACCGCACTGCAGGCAGAGAGCATGAGTATGGGCCTTATCCTTTTGCCGCCGGCGAAAACAGAATAGCGCATCGCTTTATGAAGCGCGCAGGGAGGGTTGCTCTCCGCAGGGAGAAAAGAGTCAAGCGCCGAGTCAACCCGCGCACACTCCTCCTTGAGATATGCCTTTATGTCCATTCGGGGTTCCTTTATGCTCCAGTTCAATTTTCGGTCAAAAAAGGGTCGCGGGAAAAAGAGCCATCTTTCCTTTTGATCAAAAGCTCAACCTTCCGCTCGGCTTCATCCAGTTTGGACGAGCAGAATGCGGCATGTTTCACCCCTTCTTCGAAAGATTTCAGAGATTCGTCAAGGGAGAGAGTCCCCTCTTCCAGGCGACGAACGATCTCTTCAAGTTTCTTGAGCGCTGTTTCGAATTTTTCAACCGCCATTCAGCACCTTCCTCGCAGAAATCATTACTGGTCTTGCCGCGCCGCTTCATGCCTCTTGTGCACCGCTTTTTCCAACCTTCTCCTTCTAGGCCAGGAAATAAAAAATGTGACAGGCCCTGAAAGAACGTAGATGAGCATGATGCTGAATATCATGACCACAGGCTCGGCTGCTATTATTATCAGTAGCACCACAGCAAGCAGCAGAAAACCGAACGGCTGGCGCCTGATCAGGGCAGGATCCTTGAACGAGTAATATCTGAAATTAGATACCATCAGAAAAGCCAGAAGATAGACGAGAGTGATTATGGCCAGCCGCTTGAATGAACTTGGCCATCCGAAATGCTGAAAAAGGAGGACAGTTGAAGAAGCCATGCAGGCAGCAGCCGGAATCGGGAGGCCGACAAAGCGCCTGCTCTCGACTGTGTCAACCTGAACATTGAAACGGGCGAGACGAAGAGCGCCGCATGCAAGAAAAAGAAAACCAGCAAGCCATCCTACCCTGCCGAACGGCTTGAGCGCCCAGGCATAAAGCAGAAGTGCAGGGGTTACTCCAAAGGCCACGACATCCGCCAGAGAATCAAATTCCACACCAAATTTGCTGGTAGTTCCGGTCATCCGTGCCACTTTGCCGTCAAGCCCGTCAAAGAGAGCAGAGACAAAAATCCAAATCGCCGCGCTGCTGTAATTGCCGTTCAGTGTGGCTACAAGGCTGTAAAAACCGGCAAAAAGGCTTCCGGTCGTCACAAGATTTGGGAGAATATAAATCCCCCTCTTTATGTTCTCAATCTTCCCATTATTTTTGTTGATTAGATTCTGCTCCATCTGGAAGTTCCTGTCAGCTGAACCGCGCGAGCACAGTCTCGCCTGAGACAGTCAGGTCGCCAGGCTTGACCTCCGACTTTAAATCGGCAGGGAGATAAATATCAACTCTTGAACCGAATCTTATAAGACCGTAACGCTCGCCTCTTGTCAGATCATCTCCTATCACAGGATAACTTACAATGCGACGCGCAATCAATCCTGCGATCTGAACGAAAGCTATCCGGACCCCTTTTGCGGTTTCCAGGACTATAACGCTTCGCTCGTTTTCAAACGAAGCCTTCCCGTCCCTTGCGTCCAGAAAACATCCTCTGAAATATTTTTTATCGATCACCCTGCCGCTGAAAGGCACCCTGTTCACATGGACATTGAAGACTGACATGAAAATGCTGATTTTAAGCGCTTCCCCCCCCAGAGGAGTTTCAGGTACGCATTCAGCGACAATTACAGTCCCGTCAGCCGGAGCAAGAATCAATTTTCCATCTGCAGGTGGGGTTCTCTCCGGGTCGCGGAAAAAGTAAAAAACAAAAACGGTCAGAATGACAGATATGACGGCAGGGACGGCAAGAAGCAGAGAATCTAGAGATATGGATGCGAAGAGGAGAAATATCGTAAGGATGCTGAAAAAAATTATAAAGGGGTATCCCTCTTTGGCAAACATTGTCAATCCCTTCATGCTGACTAAATATCCAGAGAAAAATGTGCAAACACCCCTTGCCATCCGGAATGGCAAGAGGTGCCATAAGATATTGGTAAAAAATCAGTTCCTGTTTTTGTCAACAATCTTGTTTTTGCCGATCCACGGCATCATGGCGCGGAGCCTTGCCCCGACCTCTTCGATCTGATGCTCGCTTCCGCGTCTCCTGAGCGCATTGAAAGTCGGTTTGTTAGCCTTGTTTTCAAGCATCCACTCCTTGCAGAACTGACCGGTCTGTATCTCGTCCAGTATCTTTTTCATCTCCCATTTGGTCTCTTCGTTAACCACACGGGGACCACGCGTCAGGTCGCCGTATTCAGCCGTATTAGAGACTGAATAGCGCATATTTGCAATGCCGCCCTCATAAATCAGATCGACTATCAGCTTTGTCTCATGCAGACATTCAAAATAGGCCATTTCAGGAGCGTATCCGGCTTCTACAAGCGTTTCGAAACCGGCCTGAATCAGTGCGGAAATTCCGCCGCAGAGAACAGCCTGCTCCCCGAAAAGATCAGTCTCGGTCTCTTCCCTGAAAGTTGTCTCAATTATGCCTGACCTCCCTCCGCCGACAGCAGAGGCATAAGCCAAGGCGATATCCTTGGTCTTCTTTGACGGGTCCTGATTTATGGCGATCAGGCAGGGCACCCCTCCACCTTTAGTATATTCGTGCCTCACCATATGCCCGGGCCCTTTCGGAGCAACCATGAACACATTGATATCGTCACGCGGCACAATCTGGCCGAAATGGATGTTGAACCCGTGTCCGAATGCGATGAAAGCCCCTTTCTTAAGGTTCGGAGCTATCTCTTCACGATAAACATCCCCCTGTGTTTCATCAGGGAGAAGTATCATGACGACATCCGCGTTCGTTGCGGCTTCGGATACGGTAAAAACCTTTAGCCCGGCATCCTTCGCCTTTCTGACAGATGCTGAATCCTTCTTCAGCCCAACAATCACATCAATGCCAGAATCCTTCAGGTTGAGCGCATGGGCATGCCCCTGGGAACCGTAACCAATTATTGCCACCTTTTTCTTCTTGAGCAGCGCCAGATTGCAATCCTTGTCGTAATAAACCTTCATTTTCTCCGATCCTCCCTGCTGAATATCCGGATATACCGGTCAAACTGTGCAAAATGATAAAGAATTACTATGAAACAATGCAATATGTCAATTCAAATGGCCTTAACACGCGCTTTTTCACGCTGAAAAAAGAGACCGCCCGGCAAAACGGCTAAAGCCTTATAAGATCTTCATGCTCCTCCTCATGAGGGTTTATATGGACCATAACGTCTCCAACCTCTGGAAATCTGTCGAAAATAGCTCTCTCGACAGCCGTAGCCACCGTATGGGACTCCTTTACCGACATTCCGGGGTCCATATCAAGCTTGAGATCAATTATAAAGTATTGGCCTGATCGCCTGGCCTTTATTTCATGCACATGGAAGACATGCTCGATCCCTTCGGCCAGAGAGACTATCTGTTCTACAAGTTCCGGTGACACTGAACCGTCCATAAGGTCGTGTGTCGATTCTCGAAGTGTCTTGTATCCAACAAAAAGAATGTAAAATGACGTGATGCCGGCAGCCAGCGGATCCATGAAGCCAATCCCGAAATATGCTCCCGCAACCCCTGCAAGGGTCGATATCGAAGTGACGGCGTCCTTGCGATGGTCGCTGGCTATTGCAAGAAGGGACGGGCTTGAAAGTTTTTCTCCAGTTTTCACTGTGAAACGGTAGAGCCACTCCTTTATTACAATCGTTATAAAAGCGGCTAATACCGCGATCATGGCCGGAGATTCAAAATCACCCTTCAAAAGTGTCTGTGCCGAACTGTAAAGTATCCAGACACCGGTTGCGGATATGACAAGGGAGACAAAGAGCGCCGAAAGATTTTCCGCTCTCCCGTGGCCGTACGGATGTTTTTCGTCAAACGGCTTTCGACCGACCTTCAGAGCTATCATTGTAAAAAATGTTGCGAAAAAGTCGCAGGCGCTCTCTATGCCGTCTGCAAAAACAGCGTCTGAACGCCCCCAGTAACCGGCGGAGAGTTTGAATAACATAAGAACCAGATTAACTATGAAACCAAAGGCGATGACCCTCTCCGCTCTGTCAAATCTCTCTTTTCTCTGCATACGCCCCCCCGTTTTACAGAATGCGCCGGCCGCATCAGTCTGCTGACGGTCGAAAATCGATGATACGCAGTTGAAGAGTGGAGTTTCCATTCCATTCGTTCAGCTCCGGAAAGAATACAATATCAATCTCCCCCTCGATTTTACTCTCGCCCATACGGAAAGCAACTGAGGGAAAAATCCTCCCCCCCTTCGACAGCCTAAGCCTTAGATGATTCTCTCCGAAAGAGCGCTTGGCGACGATATTCACCTTCCTCATCAGGAAAACCGGCTCCCTGTTTCCGGCTCCGAATGGAGCAAGTCCGGCCAGGTCGATCGCAAGCCGGTCGGTCAGATCATCCGGCGATGCTTCCATGTCGATATCCAGAAGAGGGGTCAGCTCTTCCTCTGACAAGCTGTTTGAAACCGCTCTTTCAAACGCAGCGGCAAGTTCATCAATAATCTCGATATTGAAACTCACACCGGCGGCATATTTATGCCCGCCATAACGTACAAGGAAATCTCCGCATGCGGCAAGCCCCTCCAGAAGGTGAAATCCGGGGATGCTCCTCCCCGAGCCTCTTGCCACTCCGTTCGCGTCAACTGCCGCCAGTATCACAGGGCGATGGTAACGCTCCACCATTCTGGAAGCAACTATGCCGACAACACCCTGATGCCATTCGGGTGAAGCAAGCAGAATCGACCTGCACGCCGGATATCTTCCGGACTCTTCAAGCATTGCCGTTGCTTCCCTGAAAATACGGGCTTCGATTGACTGCCTCTCTGCATTGGCGATATCTAGCTCACCTGCCAGCCTGTCTGACTCCAGGATATCGTCGCTCAACAGCAATTCCACGCCCGGAAGCGCGCTCTCCATCCTCCCCCCTGCGTTCAGCCTCGGGGCAAGCCTGAAACCTACGGCTCCGGATGTTATTTTGCCGTTGATGCCTGCAACCTTCCTGAGCGCTATAATACCGGGAGAAGCATTTGACGAAAGAGAACGCAGTCCGTGAAAGGTAAACATTCTGTTCTGCCCGGTAAGAGGAACAATATCCGCTATTGTTCCGATCGCCACCAGATATAGCAAATCCCTCAAATCCGGCTCGTCCGACCTGAAAAGAGAAGCTTCTCTCATTCTCTTCCTGAGCGCTGCCAGGAGATTGAAAACGAGGCCCACTCCGGCCAGGAGCTTGAACGGATAAGAGCATCCCGGCTGAAGTGGATTTATCACCGATTCGGCATCAGGGATAGCCGTGCCGGGTTGATGATGATCCACAATTATCAGAGCCACACCATTTTTTTTGCAGAGCTCACTCTCCTCTACTGAAGTTATCCCGCAGTCTACCGAGATTATAACTCTGGCGCCGAGAGCAATGATGCTTTCTATCGCCCCAGGATTTAAGCCGTAACCTTCCCTGAAACGGTCAGGTATGTAGTAGAAGCAGTCAAAACCGGTCTTACGCAGAAAAGTGACGAGGAGGGTTGTAGAGGTGATTCCATCCACATCGTAATCGCCGTAAACGCATATCTTTTCGGAAGCATGGAGCGCTCTCAAGAGACGCTCGACGGCTCCCTCCATCCCTTTCAGCATAAACGGGTCAAGCATCCCGGAGAGAGCCGGGTGAAGAAATTTATCCGCATCATCAGGAGAGGATATCCCGCGCGCTGAAAGTATGGCTGATACATACGGGTGGAGGCCGGGCATGAGCAGTTCCCCACACTGGAGAGCCGGAGCCGCTTTCAGTATCCATTTCTTTTGCATGGTCTCTTGATCCGTTTTTATCTTTTAGGCTATTGCAAAAAGGTCGTCATTCCGGAATGAGCTTGCATAGGGAGCAGTCAGAATCCCGCGTTCCCGGGTGTTCTCGGAAAAGGGATCACATCACGTATATTTTCCATCCCCGAAAGGTACATGAGAAGCCGTTCGAATCCGAGACCGAAACCGGCATGCGGGGCGCTGCCGAATTTCCGGCTTTCGAGATACCACCAAAGCTGCTCCTTCCCCACGCCATGCGCATCCATCGCGGAAGAGAGAATGTCATGCCGCTCCTCGCGCTGGCTCCCTCCTATTATCTCGCCTATCTTCGGAACAAGCAGATCCATCGCCGCAACCGTCTTACAATCGTCGTTCCGGCGCATGTAAAAGGCTTTTATATCACAAGGGTAATTGAGTATGAACACAGGCCTGCGCGTAACCTGCTCGGTGATGTAGCGTTCGTGCTCCGTCTGAAGGTCAAGACCCCATTCTACAGGAAAATTGAAGGAAACAGGGGCTTTGCGGAGATGCTCAATCGCCTCTGAATACTCCATCCTGACAAAATCCGCTTCAGCAACTTTTCTTATTCTTTCAATGACTCCTCTCTCAATCTGCTGATCGAAAAAGGCCATCTCTTCAGCAGAATTTTCAAGTGCATGCCGGCAGAGATATTTTACGAAATCTTCCGCCAGAACCGTATTATCGTATAGATCCGCAAAAGCCATTTCAGGTTCAACCATCCAGAACTCGGCGGCATGGCGCGGGGTATTCGAATTTTCCGCCCTGAAAGCAGGACCGAAAGTGTATATGTCGGTGAAAGCCAGGGAAAAAAGCTCCCCCTCGAGCTGCCCGCTCACCGTAAGCCCTGTCCTGCAACCGAAAAAATCGTCGCTGAAATCAGCCTGTCCCACTGCTCCAGTTTTTTCGGGATTCATGGTGGCCACTCTGAAAAGTTCGCCGCCCCCCTCGCAGTCATTGGAGGTGATCACGGGGGTATGAACCAAAAGGAAATTGCGCTCCCTGAAGAATGAGTGAACAGCATGCGCCATGTTGGAACGGAGCCTGAACACTGCTCCGAAAGTGTTGCTCCTTGGCCTCAGGTGTGCAATAGACCGGAGGTATTCAAAACTGTGCCTTTTTTTCTGCAGGGGATAGCTCTCATCCGAACGGCCTGCCACTTCGACCTTTTCAGCAGCAAAATCCCATTTCTGGCCGCTGCCTGGAGATTCGACAAGATGTCCGGTGACTTTTACCGCTGATCCGGTTCCCAGCTTTTTAAGCTCTTCAAAACCGGAAACATGATCTTCAATCACAACCTGCACGCCCGGCAAGTCTGAACCGTCATTAAGTAGCATAAAAATGATGTTTCTGGAGGCTCTGAGGGAACGTACCCATCCGGCCACTTCACATCTCTCCCCTCGAATGAAGCTCTCTTCGGAAAAGAGAGCGGATATTCTGGTTCTCATGGCAACACCATCTGTCTCAGGATAGTTCCACTCTCGGGAATAGCGGATCGCTCTTAAGCACAACAGCTCCAGGCTCAAGTCTGCCCCAGACGAGCGACTCCTCGTCAATATTTCCGGGAAAGCCTAGCGTGGAAAGGGCTTTTGCCGATGTCTCCGGGAGAAATGGCGAAAGTATCGAATGTATCATTCGCTGCGACTCAAGAAGAGTGTATATGACCGTTGAGAGCCTCCCGGAATTTGCCGGGTCTTTCGCCAGCACCCATGGTGCGGAGTCGTCGATATATTTATTGCCAGCGGAAACTACCTCCCAGATGGCCTGAAGAGCCTTGCTGAAAGAAAGTTCATTCACATGCGCGTCAACTGTTCCGACCATCTCCATAGCCCTGCTTTTCATTGCCAGGTCGGAGTCGTTCATTTCATGAACCGCCGGAACGACACCGTTGAAATATTTCATCGCCATTGCCGTTGAACGGCTGAGGAGATTCCCCAGGTCATTGGCGAGATCCGAATTTATGCGGTGAACCAGAGCGGTATGTGAAAAGTCCCCGTCGAGCCCGAAAGGCACCTCGCGCATCAGAAAATACCTGACTACATCCGCGCCATATCTGTCCACAAGCATGTTCGGCTCTACAACGTTCATCAGGCTCTTGCTCATCTTCTGCCCTTCAACCGTCCACCAGCCGTGTGCAAAAATCTTTCTGGGGAGAGGAAGCCCCGCCGCCATAAGGAATGTAGGCCAGTAGACCGCATGAAACCTCAGAATATCCTTGCCGATAAGATGGACATCCACCGGCCAGAATTTCTGGTATTCAGAGTCCATGTCCGGATAGCCAAGCGCGGTTATGTAATTGGTCAGCGCATCGAACCAGACATATATGACATGCTTAGGGTCGCCGGGAACAGGTATCCCCCAGTTGAAAGTCGTGCGGGAAACCGATAGGTCGCGCAACCCCTCCTTGACAAAGGATATTATTTCATTCCTCTTGCTCTTTGGCTGAATGAAGTCCGGATTCTCCTCTATATGCGCAAGCAGCTGATCCTGATATCGGCTCATCCTGAAAAAATACGACTCTTCCTTCAGTTTTTCGACGACCCTGTTGCAATCAGGGCAGCGCCCGTCTATAAGCTGCGTCTCCGTCCAGAAGGTCTCGCACGGCGTGCAGTACCAGTCCTCGTATTCGCCGAGATATATATCCCCTCTCTTCAGAATTTCAGCGAATATATGGGATACACCTCTCTTGTGCCTCTCCTGGGTCGTACGTATGAAGTCGGTATTGGAAATCCCCAGCCGCTCCCATAGAGCCTGGAATCTCTTGACCACCCTGTCCGCAAGTTCAAGGGGAGTTTCCCCGGCGATTGTCGCGGCTTTCTCCACTTTCTGGCCATGCTCGTCGCTTCCGGTCAAAAAACGGACATCGAACCCTTTCACTCTTTTGTAGCGGGCAAGAACATCCGCAGCAACAGTAGTGTACGCGTGGCCGATATGCGGGACATCGTTCACATAATAGATCGGAGTTGTAACATAAAAGGTCGGTTTCATTTCAATGCCCCCGGTTTTTCTGATGATGTTGTCATACCGTCCCACCTCCTCCGGAGTTGCGGTTCCCATGCTTTCTGAATTTCTTTTTCTTGCGTGGTCTGGTTCCTGCTTCCGCCGGTTTTTGTCCCTCTTCCGGCTGAAGGGGGAGAGATGGTGAAACATTATTCGGAGTCTCTTTTTTGGATTGCAGAGGAGCTGAATCAGAAAGGTTTTTTTCTCTCCCCTTCTCTCTTCTCGACCCTGATTCATTTCTGTCAGGAGGCGTACAGGCGCATTTCGCCGACTGCACAGGATTTTCCAGGCGCTTCTGAAGTGCGTTGGGGGGATGCGCTTCATCGCTGATCTCGCTCTTTTGCACCATGACGCTCTTGCCATCGTCAGTTCTAAGCGAAATCATCCCGGTCAGGATATGCACCTTTTCCACAACACCTGAAGCCGAATCCGTCCTCACTCTTCTGCCGCATTTGGGGAAGCTTTTTCTTAACGAACAGTACGTTTCATATTCATAGTCAAGGCAGCAGAGAAGTCGTCCGCACTGCCCCGAAATCTTGTTTGGGTTAAGAGCGAGATTCTGCTCTTTCGCCATCTTGACTGAAACAGGCTGGAAATCCCGAAGCCATGAAGCACAGCATAACTCCCTGCCGCATATACCGATCCCCCCAACCATCTTAGATTCGTCACGCACCCCTATCTGGCGCATCTCTATCCTTGTGTGAAAATTATGTGCAAGGTCTTTTACTAGATCGCGGAAATCGACCCTACCGTCAGCCGTAAAATAAAAGACCGCCTTGCTCCCGTCGAAAATATATTCGACGCTTACGAGCTTCATCTGCATATTCCGCTCTGTTATCCTGCGGTTGCAGAATTCATACGCATCTCTCTCCTTGCGCCTGTTCTCTTCCAGGATATCCATATCCGATTCAGTCGCGACCCTGATTACCCTCGGGAAATCAGGCGGCAATTCGCCCACTGCTTCTTCTCCTGAAATACGGACAACAGTGGCAATCCCCTCCCCGCGGTCGCAATCAGCTATAACCTTGTCATAAAGCTTCAATTCAAGCTCTCCGGCAGAAGCTTCGTACAATTTCCCCGCAGTACCGAACTCTATAGTAACCATGCCAGGCATTTGAAAATCTCCCTTTTCATGTTTCGCGCTATTTTCATGTGTGGCCGCCCAGGGGAGGGGGGCTTGCGAATGCCCCCGCAATTTTGATGAAGAGAGCATCGAATGCAAGCTTCACGTTCGCGTTGTTGAGGACAAAAGCTCTTGTCCTTGCAATCTCCTCGGCCAGTTCAACACCCCTATCCAATGTGATTTTCCGGGAAAACCCTGCAAGCCGGCCGCGCAGATTCGAATTGGTTATCCCTTCATCTCCTGCCAGCATCAGAACCACATCTCTCATGAAAGAGAGAAGCGTATCCAGAATTGCAAGGCTATCCTCCCTCGTTCCGCTTAATTTTTCAGATGCGTCAAATATGGTTTTGATGCGATTCAAATCAAATTTCTCCATATATCCCAGCAGAAGCTCTCTTTGTTCCATTACCCCGTCGTTTTCAAGAAGCATAGCGCGCGTCATGCTCCCCCCGGACATTTCGGCGTTAACCGAGGCTACAACCTCATCAACACCGGTTTTTAGCAGTATCGAAGCTATATGCTCGGACGCAAGCGGGGCAAACCTGACCAACTGGCAACGCGACCGTATTGTTGGAAGCAACGAATCGGCATTTTCCGTCAAAAGAACAATAAGTGCATTCCCTGGAGGCTCTTCCAGGGTTTTAAGAAAGGAGTTGGCCGAACTGGTATTCATCCTGTCGGCCGGCTCGACCAGACAGACTTTCCTCTCAGCTTCATATGGGCGAAGCGATAGGAGATACTGCAATTCCCTGATCTGGTCGATGACGATATCTTTCTTGTCCGGAAGCGGCGCCAGAAGATGAATGTCGGCATGATTTCCCGCCGCTACCTTTCTGCAGGCTGAGCATATGCCACACGCATCACTCCGCTTTTCTCTGCAAAACAGGGTCTGTATCATGGCGATGGCGGTTTTCCTCCGCCCGGTACCGGCAGGTCCCTCGAAAATATAGGCATGGGCAAGCCTGCCAGCAAGCAGTGAACGGCGCAGCATGTCAATGACATGGTCATGCCCTAAGATTTCAGCGAAAGGCATTTTCTATCTCCCGCAATCTTTTTGACACCTCGCCAGTAACAGCCTGGCTTACGGTTTCAATCGATGCACCTCCGTCAACCACGAAAAACCGGTCAGGCTCGTCAGCGGCAAGCGAAAGATAACCGTTGCGGACACGGTTGTGGAATTCCAGAGATTCAAGCTCAAACCTCTCCTCTCTCGGCCCTGAAGCGGAGTCAATCCTCTTTATGGCTCTGGCAAGCCCCTTTTCAGGAGCACAGTCTATTAAAATGGTCATATCAGGGAGCAGGGCGCCGCACGCGACATCTGTCACAGCATCAACCTCTCTTCGGTCAATGTTCCGCCCGAAACTCTGATAAGCGACGGTGGCGTCTCTGAAACGATCGCATATCACTATCATCCCAGATTCAAGCGCTGGGAGTATCAGCTGCGACACATGCTGTGCCCTGGCTGCCCCGTAAAGAAGAAGCTCAGTAGCGGGGGTCATGTCTCGGTTATCGGCGTTGAGGAGAATTGCCCGAATATCATCTGCAAGCTTGCAGCCTCCCGGCTCTCTGGTGCATACGACGCTATGGCCGAATGATTCCAGAAAAGTGGCGAGAAGCCTTATCTGGGTAGTTTTCCCACTCCCCTCTATCCCTTCAAATGTAATGAAGAACCGCACAATCCATCCGCTCCTGACACTATAAAAATGTGAAATTATAGGCAAGGGAGAGTAAATTGGCAACTGTTTACTTGGGAGTTGTCTTACTTTAGAGTGTGTTACTTGTGAGGCACCGGCAGATTTTTATTGTCGGCGATTCTTTATATGATACTATTCCTGATCGCCGACAAGATCCTGCCAAATAATTTCCGGATGGAAACCAAGATAGTAAATCCACAGATAATCGGGATAAGCACCGGATCAATTTCATGAAACCAGATAACCTCAATCCCCCGGAATTTCAGGAAAAGAACGGGAAAGCGGCAATTATCACCGAAAACCTTTCATGCTCTTACCGCAAAAGACCGGTTCTCGAAAATATCACCCTGACCATAAATCATGGCGACTATGTCGGGATAGTGGGCCCAAACGGCTCAGGTAAAAGCACTTTCATAAGAGCTCTGATCGGGCTGGGTGAAATTGCAGAGGGAAACGTGACTATTTTCGAAACCGCTCTTGAGCGCTTCTCACAATGGTGGAGAATAGGGTATCTTCCGCAATTCCTGCAGCATCTCCCACACCCCTTTCCTGCAACGGTAAATGAGATTGTAAGCCTTGGCCTGATGGCCGGGAAACGCCCCCCCAGAAGATTGAAAGCCCTGGACATGACGCGGATAAATGAAACCCTTGCCCTGCTCGGCATTTCGGATATCAGGTCAAAACAGATAGGAGAGCTTTCGGGGGGGCAGCAGCAGCGGGTTCTCCTTGCAAGAGCGCTCGTAAACGACCCCGATCTGCTTATTCTGGATGAACCTACTACCGCGCTTGACCCAGAGACAAGGGAACGTTTCTACAGCATTGTGGGGGAGATGAACCGAAACCGCAAAGTGACCGTCCTGCTTGTGACTCACGATTCCGGCGCGATAGGGAAACATGCGTCAAAAATGCTTTATCTTGACAAGAAGGCATTATTTTACGGCAGCTTTGAAGACTTCTGCCTTTCAAGAGAGATGTCGGAAACCTTCGGAGAGCATACGCAACACATTATCTGCCACAGGCACTGAAACCATGAACATACCGGAACTACTCACATACGGATTCATACAGCGGGCGATACTGACTGGAGTGATGATCGGAATTCTCTGCTCGCTACTTGGGCTTTTCCTTATTCTGAGAAGGATGTCGCTCATAGGCGACGGCCTTGCGCATGTAACATTCGGCGCGACTGCAATCACTGCGTCGTTAAGGCTTTATTCGGCATACTCGCTGCTCGCCACCATCCCGATCATGCTGGCTTCGTCGCTGCTGATTCTGAAGCTTACAGACAAGACCCGTTTGAGCGGGGATGTGGCGATAGGGATAATATCCTCGGCAGGGATCGCTATCGGCATAATCGTGACGAGCAACGGGGGGGGGTACAACACGGACATCTTCGGATATCTTTTCGGAAACATACTGGCCATAAGCCGGGAAGAGGTTTTGATCGCCTTTCTGCTCTTTGTTTTCGTATCACTCATGATCTGCTTTTTCTACAACGATCTTTTCTACATATCTTTCAATGAAGAGCTCGCAAAAATATCCGGCATCAGGACAAGGCTTATAAATTCGATGCTTGCGCTCCTTACGGCTCTCTCCGTGCTTCTTGCGATGAAACTGGTCGGAATAATGCTCATCTCATCACTTCTTATACTTCCGGCCGCCTCGGCGTTGCAGGTTGCCCGCAGTTTCAGGACTTGCCTGATATTATCCGCAACCCAGGGATCGCTATCCGTAATTCTGGGGATATATGTGGCGCTCTGCGTCAATCTACCTGCCAGCGCAACAATCGTGCTCATCAACCTGTTGATTTTTCTTGCGGCGACCTCGGTAAAACGTCTCTTCTCGAAAGAGAAAAGAGCAATCACCGCCGGCAGCAAAGCGGCGGTTTGAGGGAAATATCCGAAAACTGTTTCTATCCGGAAACTCCGGATGAGAAACANNCAAGGAAATCGAGGATTTGCGCGGAGACGTACAGAAGTACGCCGCACAAGAAAATCCGAAGATTGACGCCGCCAGGGGGAAAAAGCACCCTTTCCGGACGGAAACTAAAATAATTATTGGCGCGCCTGACAGGATTCGAACCTGTGACCACAGGCTTAGAAGGCATGTGCTCTATCCAGCTGAGCTACAGGCGCGCATGAAGAATGGAGTGTACTGCAAGGCAACTTGTTTGAAGGGTTGTATTAAATATCAGAAATCAGCAGACAACGCAATCTGTTTTGTGCGTACATATCTCCTTAAATGATGAGGTTCTTGCAAAAAATTTGTAATACCCGGATGACTCTATCGGGGACCCAATCTTTTCAGATAGCTGAAAAAGTGGATTCCCGATTACTACTTCGGGAATAACAGCCTTTATGAACTTTTGCAGGAACCTTTGATGATTTCACCCCCCGACTGCGCTGGCAAGCTTGAAAATCGGAAGATACATGGAGACTACCAGTCCACCGACAGTCGTCCCTAGAAAAACCATCAGCAGCGGTTCCATCATTGATGTCATGGCCGAGACCGCGTCATCAACCTCGTCATCATAAAAATCAGCGATTTTGTTCAGCATAGTATCCATTGCGCCGGTCGCCTCGCCGACAGATATCATCTGAACGACCATCGGCGGGAAAACCCCGCTCTCCATCAGTGGTTCGGCAATGGTCTTACCTTCGGAAATAGCCGAACGAACAGCATAGATTGCCTCTTCGACAATCTTGTTTCCGGCTGTTTTTGCTACAATCTCAAGCCCGTCCATTATCGGCACGCCGGAACTCACCATCGTACCGAGGGTTCTTGTGAATTTCGCAACAGCTATTTTACGTATCAGGACTCCTGCAACAGGCGCCTTGAGAGCCCATCTGTCTATATTTTTCCTCCCGAGCGGTGTTCTGTAATATCTCTTCACACCCCAGAAGATTCCGTAAATAATTGCAATTATGACGATTATGTATTTGATGAGAAAGTTGCTCAGGGCTATCACGAATTTGGTCGGGGCTGGAAGCTCTCCGCCAAAATCGGCGAACATCTTCGCAAATGTCGGAATGACAAAAATCAGTATCACGCCGACAACAATGACGGCTATCGACATGATAGTGATCGGGTAGACCATGGCGCCCTTGATCTGTTTTTTAAGCTTCATCGCTTTTTCTATATATGCGGCCAGACGCTGCAGTATTACGTCCAGTATCCCCCCTATTTCGCCTGCCGCCACAAGATTGACGAAAAGCTCGTCAAAAGCGGCGGGATGCTTGCCAAGAGCTTCAGCAAACGTCGAGCCGCTTTCAACATCCTCCTTCACCTTGAAGAGTATCTCCTTGAAAGTCTTGTTCTCCTGCTGTCCTGCGAGAATATCCAGGCATTGCACCAGCGGAAGGCCGGAATCGATCATGGTGGCGAACTGCCGTGTGAATACGACCAGATCTTTTGTCTCTATCTTTTTCCCTCTGCCGAAACCAGGAATCTTCAGCCCCTTTCTCTCCTTTATTTCGGTTACTGAAATTCTGGAAAGTCCGTTTTTCCTTAACTGAGCCTGCACTATTTGTGCGCTGGCAGCCTCTATGATCCCTTTCTGCGACGCTCCTGAAGCGGTTCTGGCTTCCCATTTATATTTTGGCATTGACTCGCTCCTCCGTTATCTTGCCGGCGGTCTGCGTTGCATATTTGCCGAAGGATTGCTGAACATCTGTTTCAGCTCTTCAGGATCCTGTGACCTTCCAAGCGCCTCTTCCATCGTAATATAACGTTTCTGGCAGAGTGAAAAAAGGGACTGGTTCATTGTCTGCATGCCGAACTTGTCCTGCCCCACCTGCATCTGCGAATATATCTGATGTATCTTGTCTTCCCTGATAAGATTCCTTATCGCCGCATTAGGCACCATTATTTCGAGAGCGAGCGCCCTCCCCTTCGTATTCATTTTAGGTATCAGCATCTGCGACATGACCCCCTCGAGCACAAAAGAGAGTTGGGCTCTTATCTGGGTCTGCTGATAGGGGGGGAATACATCTACTATTCTGTTTATTGTCTGAACGCAGGAGTTGGTATGCAGTGTTGCAAGACAGAGATGACCGGTTTCCGAGAGTGTCAGGGCGGCCTCTATTGTTTCCAGGTCCCGCAACTCTCCTACCAGAACCACGTCCGGGTCCTGACGCAGCACATATTTGAGAGCATTCTTGAAACCTTTCGTGTCTGCTCCGACCTCACGCTGATTGACCAGGCACCCTTTGTGAGGATGAATATACTCTATAGGGTCCTCTATGGTCACTATATGTTCGCGCCGGTTGAGATTGATATAGTCAATCACCGAGGCGAGCGTGGTTGATTTGCCGCTCCCGGTCGGGCCTGTGACAAGGATCAGTCCTCGCGCTTTCGACGCCAGTTCCGTTACTACAGGAGGGAGATTCAACTCTTCGAAACTCAGAATTTTGTACGGGATTACGCGGAATACTCCGGCAACAGCGCCACGCTGCACGAAAATATTCCCCCTGAAACGGGAGAGCCCCTTTATCCCGAAAGAGAGGTCCAGCTCATTCTCTTCCTCGAACTTCTGTTTCTGGGCGTCTGTCAGAACGCTGTAGCAGAGTTGTTTTGTCTCCACCTGGTTCATTGACTGGAAATCGAGAGAAACAAGCTTTCCGTCAACTCTTATCTTGGGTGGAGAGTCGGTTGTTATATGGAGGTCGGAGCCGTTCGCTTCTACAAGCATTTTCAGGAGCTGGTGAAGATTCAGCATATTTTTACCTCATCTTTCCAAGATTGAACAGTCAGTCATCCGAAACCGTAACCCTCAACACCTCTTCAAATGATGTAATGCCTTCCTCAAGTTTTGTAAGCGCTGACTGACGCATCGTCTTTATCCCTGAACGGATCGTCTCCCTCTTGATCTCGGAAGTATTAGCTCCGCTCAGAACAAGCTCGCGTATCTGATCCAGCATCGGCATTACCTGATAGAAGCCGACACGCCCCCTGTAGCCGGTACTGTTGCATGAACTGCACCCCTTGCCGCGGTAACAGATGAAAGAGGAAGCCCTCTCGCTCTCTACGCCGGCATTTATGAGCGCCTGCACTGGCACATCCTCTATCTCCTTGCAATCCTGGCAGACTCTTCTGGCAAGGCGCTGGGCTGTTATCAGATTCACCGCCGAGGCAACAAGAAAAGGTTCTACACCCATGTTGAGAAGACGATTTATCGTGGAAGGGGCGTCATTAGTATGAAGAGTTGAAAGAACAAGATGGCCTGTCAGAGCTGCCTTGACCGCGATCTCAGCGGTCTCGAAATCGCGTATCTCCCCTATCATTATGATGTCGGGGTCCTGACGGAGAAACGAGCGGAGAGCGCTCGCAAAGTTAAGGCCGATATCCTCATGCATCTGCACCTGGTTTATACCTGCGAAATTGAACTCAACCGGGTCCTCGGCCGTGCAGATATTCTCTGATGTTTTATTTAACTCAGAAATCGCGGAGTAAAGCGATACCGTCTTGCCGCTCCCGGTAGGCCCTGTCACCAGAACCATGCCGAAAGGCTTGTGGATTTCCCTTTTGAAATGTGCAAGAGCTTCAGGCTCATAACCGAGTTTCGTCATATCGAGCTGAAGGTTGCTTTTATCGAGGAGCCGAAGGCAGACTTTTTCGCCAAAGAGCGTGGGTAGGACAGAAACCCGGAAATCCATATCCTTCCCCCCCCCCAGTTTGATTTTTATCCTCCCGTCCTGAGGGAGCCGTCGTTCGGCTATATCAAGCTCCGCCATTATCTTCAGACGCGATGTTATGGCATTTTTAAGCTTCATCGGCGGCTTCATCGTCTCATACAGCACGCCGTCGATGCGATAACGGACACGGAAATATTTCTCGTATGGCTCGATGTGAATATCACTAGCCTTTTTCTTTATTGCGTCATGCAGAATAGCATTGACCATCCTGACTACAGGAGCTTCTTCAGTAGCCCTTTCCAGAATTTTGACATCAACTTCATCTTCGTCTCCTACAACCTCCATGTTTTCGATATCCATGTCATATATGATATCGGCCAGAGAGGCTGACTGGTCATAGTATTTGTCAATAGCAAGCTTTATATCGCTTTCCGAAGCGACCAGCACCTCTATCTTGGAGCCGGTCATGAATTTCAGATCTTCAATGGCGAACAGATTGGACGGGTCGCTTACCGCGACAACAAGCGTGGAGCCATTGCGGCTGACCGGAACAAGCTGGTATTTCTGGGCTACATTCGCATGAATTGTTTTTATTATTGAGGGTTCTATATCCATGCGGGAGAGATCCACAGTGGGAACCCCATACTGTTTGGAGAGAAAAGATGTAAGCTCCTGTTCGGATATAAGAGTCTGCTTTACGAGGATAGTGCCGAGACGCAGCTGTCCGCCGGATTTTTTCTGCTCTTCAAGTGCACCAAGCAACTCTTCTCCGGTTATAAGGTTGTTT
Source organism: Geobacter sp. UBA4057 (assembly GCA_002382705.1). Classification (GTDB taxonomy): domain Bacteria; phylum Desulfobacterota; class Desulfuromonadia; order Geobacterales; family Pseudopelobacteraceae; genus UBA4057. The sequence goes on along the minus strand of DFZL01000028.1, from coordinate 126,190 downwards.
CTGACCAGGATATCTCCCAGCCGGCTTGACTGCATATTCACCCCTATCGATATTTTGCTGAGATGTTAAGCAGATTGGAAATTACAAGTCAAGCTGTTGTTAACCCGGAGCGCCTTTGAAACCGCCTCGCGCATGACCCCTTCCGGCGGAGACGAGCCTGTCCATATCCGGTAGGCTATTTCACCCTGACAGACGAGCATCCCCAGGCCGTTTGCAGTTTTTAGCCCAAGTGATGCGGCTTTTTTGAGAAAGGGGGTAACAGGAGGAGAATAAATCATGTCATAGATCAGAGCTGTTTTAGGAAGCTCTTCAAGGTTAATCGAGCCAATCATATCTCCTTTCATTCCGACTGTGGTCGTGTTTATGAAGATCGAGGCGTCTCCAATATACCTCGCTGACGCTTTTCCTTCTTCAAATGGCAGAATATCTGTTGCCGGATACAAGTTGCCGAATTTTGCCGCAAGTTCCTCTCCCTTCTCCCTGGTTCTGTTTAAAATGACGACCCTGGATGCCCCGGCTCTGCATAATGCGGCGAGAGCACCTCTCGCTGCTCCTCCGGCGCCTGCTATAATAATTGTCCCAGGTTTTTTACAGTTAAAACCGAATTCATCCTCAAGTGATGCGAGCAGTCCATCTCCATCAGTATTATAACCGGTCATAACGCCATTAATGTTGAGAACAGTATTTACGGCACCCGCCTCTGCCGCGGTTTCGTCAAGCCTGTCCAGGAAAGGAATCACCGCAACCTTGTGTGGCAAAGTAACATTGAATCCTTTCACACCAAGCGCTCTCATGCCTGAAACAGCATCTCTGACATGGTCAGGCCGGACAGAAAAGGGGAGATACCAGCAATCAAGGCCGGAGGCTAAGAACGCGGCATTTTGCATGACCGGAGAAAGGGTGTGCTCCACCGGATATCCGATAATTCCCAAAGTGATGCTTCTGCCTGATGGCAAAGTTCCGCGGTTCATTTCATCTCTCCGTAGCGAAGCATTACCTGTTCCGTAGTTTTTTTCATTTCAGGCGATATCCGCACGCATTTATCGAGCATCTCTCTCCCCTTTTGCGGATATCCGAGTGCCATCATGGCTTCACCAGCCTCAAGATAGCTGTTTGCATAGATCAATATCGCCTTGGCGGTATCCATGTCGGCAAAAGATATCCTTTCGGTGATACCGCGACTGTTATAATTTTCCCACACCGAAATATCCGGCAGACCGAGCGGCTCTCTGTTTCTTCTTATCCTATATATGACACCCTTCTGAAAAGGGGTGTAATCAGTAAAATCTATTGAGTAGCGCGTTGAAAAATCAATATAGACAGGACGGCTGCCTATTGTTTCAGCAATGGCCGCCTTTACAAGTCCCTCCGCCCCTGTTTTCTGCAGTTCAAACTTTCTGAGACGGCTATTTGCAAAAAGACGGGGGAGAGAATCAAGATACCAGTCGAAAACCAGATGCGGCGTGTGCGGAAGGTCGATATCCTCCCGCATCCTTTCGACTCCCTGAAGGTACCAGAGCGGAAAAGCGCCGCTGTCACCCCAGGTGAACAGCACCCCACCCTCTTTTACCGTTCTTAGGGTATTGGTTGCATAATCATATGCTATGTAGTTGTAGCGCTGATTGTTTTCATAATAGTTGATCAGATATTGTGAAACAGGGAGCAGAAGGAATATCGCAGCGGAGATCAGGTAAAGTTTTGCTCCGGTATTGATATGTCCCCTTGCAAAGCCGATTGCAAATATCAAAAGCTGGAAAAGGCCAAAACCGCTAAAAACGGCGGCAAGAAGATATACAGGGGTGAAGAACTCTTCAGTAAGAAAAACTGTTTCAGCAGGGGTGTTCAGATAACCGGCCACCACGGAGAGGAAGAGAATGACGGCAAGCAGTGAGGTCATTGCAAAAATTCGGTGCCTCTTCCATATGAAAAAGAAGCCGAGAATAACAAGAACGACTCCAAGCCAGGTAAATTCACGAGGCAGATTGAAAACCTTCAACTGCTCCCAGAGAAGGGAAAGAGTTCGTTCCTGATGCTGAACCGGATAACCGCGCCGGAGAAAATGCCAGAGGAACCTGCTGTAAGAGTCAGTATCCCCCCAGTTCAAAAGGGGGTTCACTGATGCCCTGAGCGGGAGATAGAGGTGAACAGAAAATCCTGCAAGCGCAAAGAAAAAAGTGATAAGCAGCTCTTTGACTCTGAAGAGCGCCCTCCGGTCAGTCGCAATTATGAAAAATGCCCAGGCCGGGAGGAACAGAATGACAGTCTGATGAGCCGCAAAGGCGACCGAGGCGAGAAAAAATGACGCGTAGATGTATGAAGGCTTCTCCTGGTCGCTGTCATGGTTCTCTCCCCATTTGACAAGAAGGTAGAATATTACGGATGCAATGAATGCGACAAGAGGGTAAGGTTTGTCATGGTTCGACTGCAACCAGAGACGCGGTGAGGCGCCGAAGGTGAGAGCCGCCGCCAGCGAAGCCGTTTTTGAACAGAACGACGAAAATGTCGCGTTTTCGAGCAGAAGCTCCTTTTTGAGGAAGTGTCTTGCAAGAATGTATACGCCAAGGGAAGCTGCGGAAGATGAGAACGCGGTGGCCATATTGACGCGAAACGCCACGTTCCCTAACGGTATCAAGGTAAACGGCTTCACATACATTAAAAACAGCGGATAGCCGGGTGAGTGCGCTGAACCGAGCGACGCTGCTGCGGTAAGGAATTCTCCGCTGTCGAAAAAAGTGACTGACGGAGCCAGCGTGAGAAGATAAACAGAGAAAGGGATGATAAAGGAGGCAATGGCGAAAGGTTCAATGGTGTTGGCAAGAAAGCTGCTCCGGCCAGGAAGTTTTTTCCAGATAGGTATCCTGGCTGTTTTCTCCTTTTTCGGATTGACACCTCTGCGCTTTAAAATTTTACGGAAATCCGGCACACCCTCTCCCCTTAAGCTGTCGGCTGTCAAAACTCTGACGACATCTTGTTCAAACTCATACCGTTTTTGAACAGATAGTAGAATCCTGCGATAATTACCGGAAAAAACCCTACGGCATGTATGACCAGCGCGACGCCGATGGCTTTCGAATCCGGCACGCCGAATACCGACAGTCCTTTGAAGCATGCATAGTGATATGTCCCTATATATCCTGGAGAAGCAGGCACCATTACGGCAAAAACCAGCAGCACCATTATAAACATTGATGCGTAAAAAGGGAGCTTGATTGAAAAGGATTCAAGAATCATGTCTACAGGAAGAATACAAAAAAACCATATGAACGCTGATGCCGCCAGAATAGCCAGAACATCACTGAACTTTGCGGGAAGCGCCACCCCCGCAGCAAATGAATCCATAAAGACTTTTATCTTCAATGAAAACTTGAGCGGCAGACGCCGGATAATCCTCTCAAGCAACGAGGAGTTTCTGAGCGAACCGCTCTTCAGCAGGAGAATAAAAACTATGACTGCCGCATAAAAAAGAAAAATCAGAACTCCGCCTGTTTTCAGCGCATTTTCGGCTTCCTGCATTCGAGGCGGAAACTCCATGATAAACAGGGTGAGAACGAGCATCACAAGCACTGAGAAACCGTCTGACAGCCTGTCCATGACAAGCGACGCCAGAAGCGGAAGAAACTGAAGTTTTTCCTTGCTGGAAAGAGCGTATGCCCTTACGAGCTCCCCCATTCTGGCTGGGAGCAGATTGTTCGCCATATAACCAATGACAGTTGCCTGGTAAAGCGATGAAAGTGAAATTTTTTTCTCTTTTACCAACAGATATTTCCAGCGGACGGCACGGAGAAAATAGCTTGCAAAAGTAAAAAGAACAGCCAAGAAGAGATAGCTCAAATCCATTGACTTAATCGTTTCGGAAATGAGAATAAAATCTGTCTTCATCAGCAGGATTACCAGAAAAAAAGAGCTGACAGCGATTCCAATCCAGAATTTGGGACCAGATTTAATTTTCAAGCATAGACCTCTCAGGCCTGCAAAGCTTCCTGTCAGATGCGTCCAGAATCGTCCGGCTTACGGAAACATCGTAATTGATGGCCTTCGCCAGCTCTTCGGCTCCGGTAAATTTCATTATTCCCCTGAGCCGCTGGACAAAAAATATCTCGATCACTTCGCCATAAAGCTCTTCCATGAAATCAAACAAAAAAACTTCTATAGTTTTTTCTTCAGCCTGGAAGGTAGGATTCAGACCGATGCTGCATGCTCCGTTTCCGATTTTATCGGCATGGCGGACAAAAACAGCGTAAACACCGTCATCCGGGAGAAGTTCATTATCCGTTGTTATATTTGCCGTGGGAAAACCGATGGTGCGCCCGATGGATCTCCCGCGAATCACCTTGCCGGACAGCATGAAATATCTCCCGAGAGCAGAGCAGGCCTGCTCCATGTCGCCTTCAGCGACAAGAAGCCTTACCAGGCTGCTGCTGAACACGACTCCTCCGGAGCCGACAGGCTCCGTATCTTCAACGGTGTACCCCAATTCCCTTCCAAGAAGCGAAAGGGCCTCGAAATTCCCTTTTTTACCTGCGCCAAAACGGTAGTCGTGCCCGATTATGACATGTTTCATCCCCAGCGAATGGCAAAGGATGTCACGAACGAATGCGTCCGCCTGAGTCATTGCAAAAGTCGGCGTAAACTGAAGCATTACCAGAATATCAATCCCCTCTTCCGCAATCAGCAGAGCCTTCTGTTCAGGAGTCGTTATCATCATGGGAGCCGCTTGCGGAGTCAGTATCTTGACAGGATGGGGCTCAAAAGTGACCACAACGCTTTTGCGGTCATAAATCTCTGAATGAGCCTTCATCCGGCGAAAAATTTCACGGTGACCGTTATGAACGCCATCAAAGTTACCGATGGTAACAACGGAATTTTCACAATAAATTTTATGCTGCTCCGGGTTCCGTATTATCTGCATCATGTCATCTTTCATTTATTCTGGCCTGAAATTGCTCAGACCCTCTCGTAAGGTTCGAAAAGGCGCCTGTACTCATCCATTGCAAACCTGTCGGTCATCCCTGCGATATAGTCGCAGACAACGCGATGCATCCCGACCTGCTCAAAGCGAGCCTGGTATTTTGAAGGGAGAAGGTTCGGATAGCGGACATATGTCTCGAAAAGCCTGGAAATGAATAATTCCGCCTTTACCCGCATCTTGTCGACCTTGTAGTGACGGTAAAGATTATTGAAGAGGAATTTTTTCAGCTCAATATTCCTGCTTGTTACAGATTCACTGAAATGAACTACCTGGCAATTGATCCGCCGAAGGTCGTCCAGTGTTCTTATCCCGTGTTTTTCAAGATTTGAGAGGGTTGTTTCGCATATGTCGCCAATAAGATAACCTATAAGTGTGCTTATCGTCTGCAGCACAAGCCGTTTGGCGTCTATGGTCGGATATCTGCTGCGGACGTTTTCGCTTGCATGCCGCCAGAGCTCGACTTTTTCGAGCATATCAAGCGAGATATATCCGGATTTAAGTCCGTCATCAATATCATGATTATTGTAGGCGACTTCATCAGCGTAGTTTATAATCTGTCCTTCAATCGATGGCACCACCCCGGGCATGAACTCTGAAATCACCAGTGGATTACCATCATACGGCGTCGAATGTTTGAGTATCCCCTCTCTAACTTCCCAGGTCAGATTCAGACCATTGAAATCGGGATAACGCTCTTCGAGTTCATCCACAACTCTGAATGACTGGAAATTATGATCAAACCCACCGTATCCGGCCATCAGGCGGTCAAGCACATCCTCGCCGGTATGGCCGAACGGAGTATGCCCAAGATCGTGCGAAAGGGCCAGCGCTTCAGTCAACTCCTCATTGAGCCTGAGCCTTCTGGCAATAGCTCTCCCTATCTGCGCCACTTCCAGGGAGTGTGTCAGCCTTGTCCTGTAATAATCTCCCTCGTGATTCAGGAAAACCTGTGTTTTGTACTCAAGTCTTCTGAAAGCCGCAGAGTGGATTATCCTGTCACGGTCACGCTCGAAAGCCGGCCTGTCGTCCCTGAAATCTTCGAAATGCTTCCTCCCCCGCGAATTCACGCTTCTGCAAGCAAAATCCGCAAGGTCATGACGTTCTCTCCCGCACATCATAAATGGCCTCGCAAGCAAAAGTTTAAAACATGAACTTCCTCATGCTGATACTCTGAAGTATCCCTATTCCAAGCATGGTAGTTATCATTGATGTCCCTCCGTAAGAAAAGAGCGGGAGCGGAACTCCGACAACTGGGAAGAGCCCTATCACCATACCGGTGTTGATGATGATGTGCCAGAACAGCATTGAGGATACCCCTACAGCCAGAAGCGAACCGAACCTGTCATTGCATCGCCTGGCAATATTAAGCCCCCAGAGGACAAGCGAAAAATAAATGATAACGAGCATCAGGCAACCGATGAAGCCCCACTCCTCGGCAAATACCGAAAAGGCAAAATCTGTGTGCTGTTCCGGAAGAAAGCGCAGCTGCGACTGCGTCCCCTTGATATATCCCTTGCCGAACCAGCCGCCGGAACCGACCGCAATCTTGCTCTGTATCACATGATATCCGCTCCCGAGCTTTGAGCGTTCAGGATTCAGGAAATCCAGCACACGGTTTTTCTGGTAAGGATGAAGCAGATTTGACCATCCATACCAGATGGCCGGAATTGTGACCATCGTGAAAATGAGTATGGTGCTCCATTTCAGGCCCACATAAAAGATCATTGAAACGGCAATGAGAATTATCAGTGTAGCTGTTCCGAGATCAGGCTGCTTCATTACCAGAATTGCCGGAACAGCAAGAATCGCAAGAGGAAACAGCAGATTCACAACGGTCATCCCTCCGGAAACCTCGAATCTGCTGAAAAATCTCCCGTATGTGACTATTATTACGATTTTCATCAACTCTGACGGCTGCATTTTTATGAACCCCAGATGCAGCCAGCGGGTTGCCCCCATTGAACTGTATCCGGCAACCAGAACCGTTACGAGCAGAAGAATAAGGATGCCATAGAGCCAGTATGAAATATCCTCCAGCAGGTGATAATCAATCGCGCTGACCAGTATGACCAGCAAAAAGCCGAAAGCCAGCCAGTAGAACTGCTTCAGGTAATACGGGGCGCCGATGATTCTGTACGGCGCCGTCGCGCTATAAATATTTGCAATTCCAATGCATCCAAGAAGCAGAACCAGAATCATGAGCGTCCAGTCGATATTTGTGAAAAGGCGTCTGTCAATCATTCCCGGTTTCCTTGTTTATAACCTGCTCTCTGGCAGATTCAGGCGCGGCAGGCAGATCATCGGGTTGGCCCACTTCGTCGAAAGTCTCGTTATCAACCGGTTTTGGAGAAGTTTTCATCTTCGGTTTTTTAGAGTCAAAATATGCGCGCAGTATGTTTCTGGCAACCAGAGCCGCAACAGAACCACCATGTTCTCCATGCTCCACAACGACCGAGACTGCGATTTCAGGCTTATCGTAAGGGGCGAAAGCAACGAACAGTGCATGATCCCTGAATCTGTACTGAGTCTGTCTGTTGCTGTCACGCATCTTTACAACCTGTGAGGTGCCGGTTTTACCTGCAACCTTTATTTCGTAAAGCCTCGCGTTGGCGCCTGTTCCGCCAGACTCATTAACTACGGAAAAAAGAGCTTCTTTCACAAGCCTGAAATTCTCTCGTGATATTTCAAGTTTTCCTATGATTTCAGGCTTGAATTCTTTGACACTCTTCCCCTCGATATCAATAACCTTTTTGACAAGATGAGGCTTGTAAATCAAGCCGTCGTTAGCAACTGTTGAAATAATCGAAACAAGCTGGAGCGGGGTTGCAAGAAGGTACCCCTGCCCAATGGCTACGGGGAGGGTCTCACCGCTGTACCAGCGCACGCCGAATCGCTTTTTTTTCCATTCCGAATCCGGAACAAGCCCCTTTTTTTCATTCAGAAGATCAATCCCGGTCGCATTTCCGAGCATGAATTTTCTGGCCATCGCGGCGATACGGTCAACACCCAGCTTTTCTCCAAGCTGGTAATAGTAGACATCGCATGATTCACGGAGCGATTTTTTCAGATTTGTAGTCTGATGTCCTTTCTTCTTCCAACATCTGAAAGTGGAATTTCCGAACTTGTATGCCCCGGTGCAGTTCACTTCGGTATGTTTATCGATAAGTCCCGCTTCAAGTCCCGCCAGAGCGGTAATTATCTTGAACGTGGAACCGGGAGGATATTGACCCGCCAATGCCTTGTTTTCAAGGGGACGACGTTTGTCCTCAAGATATCCCTTCCAGATGTCCGGCGGCATCTTGGCGCTGAAAAGGGAAGGATCAAAACCGGGACTGCTGACAAAAGCCAGAATCTCACCGCTGTTTACATCCATGGCGACAGCCGCGCCTGCCTGCTCCCCGAAAGCTTTTTCCGATTTTTGCTGGATTTCAGAATCGATTGTCAACTGCACACTGTTGCCGGTTTCAGGATAAGAGTCGGAAATTGTTCTCAGAACACGCCCATGAGCGTCAACTTCGAGCCGTTTACCTCCGTCTCTTCCATGCAACTCTTTTTCATAGCTTTTCTCAATCCCGCTTTTACCGATATAATCACCCAGATTGTAATCCCTGAAACCATCTGAATTCAGCTCATTATCCGAAATTTCACTGATATAACCGAGCAGATGTGGAGCAAGCGCCCCTTGCGGGTACTCTCTGACAGGCTTCATTTCAATCTCTATTCCAGGGAGGCGTATCAGATTTTCCTCGACTATCTCGACCTGATCCCGCGTGATGTTGGAAGCCAGAATAATGGGATAGTACCTGGCCTGCTTCTTCCCCTTTTCCCATCTTGCAGCCATTTCCACCGGATCCAGACCTATCATCGCAGCAAGTCGCCTGAAAAGTTCTTCCTCATCCTTAACCTCCTGCTGCACAACGGCAAGAGAAAAAGAAGGGCGGTTCCTGACCATTACAATGCCGTTTTTATCGAGTATATTTCCCCTGGAAGCTGCCACCGGCACAAACCTCAGACGGTTGTTTTCCGACATGCTTCGATAATCATCGTTCCTTATCACCTGCAGATGCCAGAGACGAAGAACAATCAGCAGAAAAACTGCTGCGACCAGAAATGAAAAGAGTATGACTTTCCCCTTTAAAAGGGTCGTCTCACGTACAAGGCGCTCTCTGCTCATCCCTTTTTATCCTGTATGAACCCGGCATCGGGAAAGAGGCCAAAAAGCGAGGCAGCAAAAGCATTCACCAGAAGATGAGGAATGATTCCGGGATACATAGAGTAGAAAATACCGTGACTCTGGTCGAAAACCAGCAGCAACAGAAGATTGAGGCCGGCTGCAGCGAGCGAGGCGGCAGTGATGGTAATGACGAAAAGAAGCGGGCTCTCGGTATACAGCCGATCCGCAATATGCTTTATGACCAGGTATATCGCAAGAAAAGCAAAAGCGTTAAGACCGGTGTAAAGACCGCTGAACAAATCCTTCAGCAAACCAAGAAGCCAGGCAATCAGCGCGCCGCCAGGCACATTCTGGTAACGGAGCGAAATAAAAACCATTAATATGAGCAGCAGGTCAGGCTTGAACAGCCCATCGATATAAACGGGGAGAACCGAAGTTTGAATAACTATGGAAAAAATAATAACAATTAAAAAAAACAGCGCGCGCTTATTCATGAATATCACGCACCAGCACCAGGACTTCTTCCAGATGCTCCAGATTGACGGCGGGGCGAATGGTAACGGTCTGGAATATCCCGTATTCGCCATGTTTGACCATTGTCACCTCCCCTATCGGGATCCCTTTAGGAAAAACACCGCCGATCCCGGAGGAAACTACAATATCTCCGACCTTCACATCCTCTTCGCGGCTTGCAAACTCAAGAGAGCACTCCCCGTTTCCCTTCCCCTTCACAACCCCTCGCGCGCGGGACCGCTGAATTGTCGCAGATATGCCGCTTGAACGATCCGTGAGAAGAAGCACTCTGGAAACAGAACCGGAAACTTTTATTGTCTGACCGACAACCCCGTCGGCAGCAATGACAGCCATTCCATCTTTAATCCCTGACAATGAACCAGCATCAATGATTATGGTCTTGAACCACGATGAGATATCCTCTCCGATGACAGATGCAGACAGAGAAGGAGATTTTACGGTTTCTTTCATAATCAGCAGGCGCTTCAGGTTCACATTTTCCTGAAGTGCTTCGTTTGCGGCAGTCAGCCGTTCATTAAGCTTTCGTATTTCTGCCTTCAGCCGCTGATTTTCTTCATGTGTCCCAATCAGATCCATATATCCGTCCCAACTTTCTTTAAGAGAGAGAGAGAGCTGGAAAACCGGTTTCAAGACAGGCTCAAACAGCGTCAGGGCGAATTTTTCAACGGCGCCGGCGTCGCGGTTATCCGGAATATTCAGGGAGTAGAATATCAGTGCGGAAAGCATGCTGAATGCAATAATTATCGAGATGAAATGTTTTTTCAGAAAATCCATTTTTTATCCGGTGGCTTGTAATCCTGGAGAGCTACAGAGAATGTCCGGCTTCGTTAAGAACACGCGCAAGGTAGCCGCGATAAGAGGAATCAGGCGTAGTCTCTATAATTTCAAGCATCTGAGCAGCATCGATGAAAGCCTTGCGGAGTGCTATCTCTTCAAGACAGGCAATTTTGAGCCCCTGGCGTGATTCTATGGTCTCTATGAAATTGCTCGCCTCCAGAAGACTCTTATGGGTCCCTGTGTCAAGCCAGGCAATGCCGCGGCCAAGTTTTTCAACCATCAATTCATTCCGCTTCAGGTACTCAAGGTTGACATCGGTGATCTCAAGCTCGCCGCGGCGCGACGGGCTAATATTTCCGGCAATCTCCACAACTTTCTCATCATAGAGGTAAAGACCGGGTACGGCATAATGCGACCTGGGTTTTTCAGGCTTTTCCTCTATCGAGATCACCCTGCCTGTGGAATCAAAATCCACTACGCCGTATCTTTCCGGATCGTGCACCTGATAACCGAAAATCCTGGCACCACACTGGAAATCATCGAGAATCACATCAAGGTTCATCTTGCCGTAAAAAATATTGTCCCCAAGAATAAGGGCTACACCTCTGCCGGCGATAAAATCTTCCCCGATAAGGAAAGCCTGAGCTATCCCTTTAGGTTCGGGCTGAACCTTGTAGCTTATGGAAATCCCCCAACGAGAACCGTCTTCAAGCAGTTTTTCAAATCGAGGAATATCTTCAGGGGTGGATATGATCAGAATATCTCTTATCCCTGCTGTCATCAACGTAGCCAGAGGGTAATAAATCATCGGCTTGTCGTAAACCGGCTGCAACTGTTTGCTGGCTACGAGCGTGAGAGGGTACAGCCTGCTCCCTGAACCTCCGGCAAGAACAATCCCTCTGGTTATTACCCGTTCCGACATTGAAAATCCTTTCCTTACAATAAATTCGAGTGATTTTACACATCAAGCCAGTAGCTGTCAAACTTCATCTCCCCTGGGTTGATAAGCAGGTTGGCATTGCTGCAGAAAAGCAGGATAACGATTATGCACCGCAATATTTTAGGAGGTTCACTTCATGATGCAGGCATTGATCAACTGCAGCACCAGGGGGATTGAAACGATACCGCCCAATGTGCCCATGGTCAGCATGGCGGCCATTTATACTGCAACATTCTTCTCCAGATTCATTTTTCAGCAAAATGAATCACTTTCGCAGTTAATCAGTAAGGATCATGAACTTGCCCATGCCATACGCAGCGCCTCTTCCAGCATTCAGAAACGAACCGAGATGTAAAAATGGCATCAACCCGCTGAAATCTCCAATAAAAGTGCCATAACCTGTAATTCCTGAAAATATTCCGTCTCTCCCATCTGCTCTTTCAAAATGGAACCCGACGCATGCCGCTTTTCGCGCTTTTACTGAAATTTCCCGGAAATCTGAGCTGAATTCCGTGGCGCCGTAATAATAAGCTATGGAAGTGACGCGCCTCATTACAGCGCCGGAAAATGATGCAAAGTCAAAACGGCGCATAAAATGCCCATCTGATCTTGTGCAGAGAGGAGTGAATAAACGGACGGTGATTTCTGAATTGACGTACCCAGCGATATCGGTTAATTCATCTGATGAAATAAGGGTCAGGTTTTCTGTATCCGATAAAAAAATATCTTCAGAGCCAAGAATATGCCTGTTGCCATGAGAATCAGCAGTCTCAATCGAAACGATAAGACATGGAATATGATGATCATTGCAGATTTTACACAATTTTATGAATGAATTCAGAATAAGCCTGCTGTGTATTATTGCGCGACCGGCTATTACAAGCTCGCATTCGACAATTTCTTTGCGGCTTTCCCCTTCCCGGAAATAAAAGGCGAAAGGGAGCGGCGGTTTCTGGTATCGCCTAAGAGCCGATTCATCTTCCGTCAGTTTCTGTCCGAAAATTTGCAACCAGTCGCATGATGTATCGTTGCAGCAGAAACCGGTATCTGAGTGATTTTTCCGGCAGGCTGCCTCGCGGCAGAGAGTGGAAAAAAGCTTTCCGCACCTCTGAAACCAGGAAACGAGAAGAGCGGGCTCCGTTGTCTGAACAGATATATTGAATTTTGCAAGATCAAATCCCATATCGCTTCTTTCGAACAAAAAAGGCGGCCTTCCGGCCGCCTTTTCCAGTGTTTTCAAACAGAAGATTAAAATCAGGCAAATTGGGCTTTTATGAACTCTCGGTTCATCCGCGCAATGAATTTGACATCAATCCCCTTGGGGCAGGAAGCCTGGCATTCGTAATGATTGCTGCAATTACCAAAATTGCACTCCTGCATTGCGGTGACAAGTGACTTGACACGCCTGGATGCTTCAGCCCTCCCCTGCGGTATTACCGCATACTGCGACACTTTTGCGCCGGTGAAGAGCATCGCCGCGCCATTCGGGCAGCCGGCCACGCATGCGCCGCATCCGATGCATTCGGCAGCATCCATGGCTTCATCAGCAGCGCCCTTTGGAACAAGTATGGCATTCCCGTCAGGCACCCCTCCGGTATGGCAGGAGATATAGGCTCCGGCCTGGACGACCTTGTCAAGTGCCGAACGATCGACCACCAGGTCTTTGATGACAGGGAACGCCCTGGCCCTCCACGGCTCAACGTAAATCGTGTCGCCGTCCTTGAATGTCCTCATATGGAGCTGGCAGACGGTAGTCCGCTTTTCCCCCCCGTGAGGCATCCCGTTAATCACCTGCGAGCACATGCCGCATATCCCTTCGCGGCAATCGTGGTCGAAAACGATAGGCTCCCTGCCGCTCTTGATCAGATCTTCGTTTACGCAATCCAGCATCTCAAGGAAAGAGTGGTGCTCTGTAATATTGTTTGCAGTATAGGTCTCAAACTTTCCCGGATCGTTTGGCCCCTTCTGACGCCATACAATGAGTGTGAATGTCATGGTTTTGTGATGTTCGCTCATTATTTGTAACTCCTTACCGCGAGATGGACGTTCTCGAATTTCAATGGCTCTTTGTGGAGTTCGGGCTCCTTGCCGGTGCCTTTGAACTCCCAGGCAGCCGCATAGGCAAAATTTACGTCGTCACGTTGCGCTTCGCCGGCATCCTGGTACTCTACACGGAAATGGCCGCCGCATGATTCATTTCTGTGATGTGCATCGCGACAGAGAAGTTCGGCGAATTCAAAGAAATCCGCTGTCCGGCCGGCATTTTCCAACTGCTGGTTAAGCTCTGAACCGGTGCCTGAGACCTTGACATTTTTCCAGAACTCTTCACGCAGCTCCGGAATTCTTTTGAGGTTGATTTCGAGCGACTCCTTGCTGCGCGCCATGCCGCAGTTTTCCCACATAAGGCCGCCAAGCTCGCGCATGAATTCAAAAACAGTCTTCTTCCCTTTGATGTCAAAAAGCCTGTTTACGCTGTTCTTCACATCCTCTTCCGATTTTCTGAACTCAGGATGCTCTGACGTTACCTGGCCCGGCTTGACCCCTGCAAGATAGCCGCCTATGGTATACGGAATAACGAAATATCCGTCCGCAAGCCCCTGCATCAGCGCAGATGCGCCCAGGCGGTTCGCGCCATGCACGGAAAAGTTCGCCTCTCCCAGAACAAAAAGCCCCGGAATGTTGCTCATCAGGTTGTAATCAACCCAGAGTCCCCCCATTGAGTAGTGAGGCGCCGGGTACATACGCATCGGACGTTTGTAACCGTCTTCTGCAGTGATCTTTTCGTACATCTCGAACAGATTGCCGTAGCGTTCCCTGATCGTATCCTCTCCGACACGTTTTATCGCAGATGCAAAATCAAGATAGACTCCACGTCCTCCAGGTCCTACGCCACGACCGTCGTCACACTGCTCCTTGGCTGCACGCGAGGCGATGTCTCTGGGGGCAAGGTTGCCGAAACTCGGATATTTGCGCTCGAGATAATAATCCCGATCCTCTTCGGGAATATCGTTTGGATGTTTGTTGAGATCAGCCTTGTTCTTAGGCACCCAGCAGCGTCCGTCGTTGCGGAGTGATTCCGACATCAGGGTAAGCTTTGACTGGTACTCTCCGGCCTGTGGTATGCATGTGGGGTGAATCTGGGTATAGCAGGGGTTTGCAAGGTAAGCCCCTTTCCTGTGGGCTTTCCAGATCGCGGTTACGGAACACCCCATTGCGTTAGTAGAAAGATAGAAAACATTTACATAGCCGCCTGTAGCCAGGCAAACGGCATCTGCGGCGTATGACTCTAACTTTCCTGTTATCAGATTGCGGACAGTGATACCGCGGGCGACTCCGTCAACAACAACCAGGTCCAGCATCTCTCGCCGCTCGTACATCTTGACCGTTCCGAGCTTGATCTGACGGGAGAGAGCTGAATATGCCCCGAGAAGAAGCTGCTGCCCGGTCTGCCCTCTGGCGTAGAACGTGCGTGATACCTGCGCGCCACCAAAAGAGCGGTTGTCGAGATATCCGGCATAATCGCGCGCAAAAGGCACCCCCTGCGCTACGCATTGATCAATTATGTTGTTGGAAACCTGAGCGAGTCGCCAGACATCAGCCTCGCGAGCTCGGAAGTCCCCCCCCTTTATTGTGTCATAGAAAAGCCTGTATATTGAATCCCCGTCGTTAGGATAGTTCTTGGCTGCATTTATTCCGCCCTGAGCCGCGATTGAATGCGCTCGGCGGGGTGAATCCTGGTAGCAGAAGGCCTGCACATTGTATCCGAGTTCGCCAAGCGAGGCAGCGGCAGCTCCTCCGGCCAGGCCTGTGCCGACGACGATTATGTTGTATTTCCTCTTGTTGGACGGGTTAACAAGCTTAAGATCAAAACGATGCTTGTCCCAGGTCTGCTGAATTGGTCCGGTAGGACATTTTCCGTCAAGTATCACAGTAGCCCCCTTATTTCAGAATACGTACGAGAATGGTAAGCGGAATCGCCAGATAACCGATAAAAATGGCGAACGCGATCAGTTTGCCCGACCCGGATATTGCAGATATTGTTCTGTCGTTATTCCACCCCATTGTCTGGAAAAAACTCTGAATTCCGTGATAAAGGTGAAGAAAGATAGCGACCATAGCTATGGCGTAGACAAGCGTGATTCCAATATTCTGGAATGCGGCTACAACCATCCCCATGACATTGGGATTTCCGGACACATCCAGGTTCGAAAGGGCTGCAGTTTCAGGACTAACGACCTGAAAGGTGAAATGCGCGAGATGGTAAAGGATGAAAGCGAGTATAAGTAGGCCTGTCCAGATCATGTTGTCACTTGCGAAGGTGACTTTCTGAAAAGCTTTAACGGCGTACTGCTGCGAACCTCCTGCGCGATTCTCAATAGTAAGCTGTATGCCGAACCAGATATGAATGCAGACAAAAACAAGAAGCACCAGTCTGAACCCCCATATGACCGGGGACGGCATGCTGTGCAGGTGATGCGCGTAAGCGTTTATCCCGCCTGGAAGCCAGCCGAATATGCTGGAGTTACCCAAAAGGTGAGTTATCGCAAAAAGAAACATCGAAAAGCCTGTGATCGCCATCAAGACCTTTCTACCGATTGATGACTTTAGAAATTGCATATCCATCCTTTCTTTTCATGGATTTTGCTGCTGGAATATATACAGGAACATCCGGGCATACAGAGGGAACAGCCAGAGGTGTCCAGTGTCGGAAAACAAAAAGTTCCGATATGTCAAAGAGGGGATGCCGGCGGCCCTCTCCAGTAGATAATCTGCATTCTCGCTTTTCTCCTTGTTTCCTTCTGGAAAGGGTTTTCAAACCGGAGGCGGCTTCTTGTATTCAGCCAACAGTTTCAGGATGGAAATTATCCTGAAAAGATTCCGAAAGCGTCTGCATACTAAACGCCGTTATAAAAAATTGCAACATTTTTATGTATACAGAATAGCGCTCTGACGGCAGGTATTCCTAAAAATTTGACATAAGAAACGCAAAAACATAATCTCCTGGTGGAGTGAAGCCTTGTCCGGGTTGTTAAAAGTTTATTGCTTCTGCCGGAGATTCATCTGAAAGGATAATGTATTCAATGCGATTCAATCTGGTTAAAAAAGAGAAAGACACGGCAGCAAGAGGGGGAGTGATAACGACCCCGCACGGTGAGATAGATACACCGGTTTTCATGCCGGTTGCGACGCACGCCGCCATGAAACCTCTCACCCCTCTTCAGATAAAAGAGGCCGGGGCTCAGATAATTCTCTCGAATACCTATCATCTCCATCTCCAGCCTGGAGAGAATCTGGTCGCCAAGGCGGGGGGGCTTCACAGGTTCATGGCCTGGGAAAAACCGATTCTGACAGATTCCGGCGGGTTTCAGGTCTTTTCCCTCCCTAACAAGAAAATAACGGAAGATGGGGTTTTTTTCAGGCACGAAATCACAGGAGAGGAAATTTTCCTGGACCCGGCTGCTGCGACCAGAATCCAGCAGGAACTCGGCGCAGACATTATCATGGCTTTTGATGAATGCATTCCTTTCCCATGCGAAAGGAGTTACGCGGAGAAATCGACAAGAAAAACCATCAGATGGCTGAAGGGGTGCATGAACAGCTTTGCAGAAAACGGCCAGGCTCTCTTCGGAATTGTTCAGGGGAGCGTTTACGAGGATCTCCGGAGAATGTGCGCGACCGAAATGTCAAAACTCGATCTGCCAGGGTACGCCATAGGAGGAGTCAGCGTCGGAGAGGGGCTGGATCTGCTTAAGAAAGTGGTAGGATGGACAGCCCCGCACCTGCCGGAAAATAAACCGCGCTATCTCATGGGGGTCGGTCTCCCGGAAGACATTCTCGAGGGCGTGGAGCGCGGCATCGATATGTTCGACTGCGTCATACCTACACGATATGCGAGAAGCGCAACGCTTTTTACACGAAGAGGAAAGATAAGAATTACCGGAAAAAATTACAGGCGGGATTTCTTCCCAGTTGATCCGAGCTGCAGCTGCTATACATGCTCGAATTTTACCCGGGCTTATATTCACCACCTTTTTGCGGCAAACGAGGTGCTCTCGGCCGTCCTCGCCGCAATCCACAACGTCTCATTCTACATGAAGATGATGTCGGAGATCAGAGAATCAATACTTAACGACTGCTTTGCCGGATACAAGGCGAATTTCCTGGAGCAGTATCTCGGTGCAAACAAAAGAGGCGCAAAATAATGCGTGGATTTCTTTCCATCCCGGTCATTGCGGTGCTGCTTGCCACAGTTATTGCAAAACAGGGGGTAGCGTCAGAAAACGGCGCCCCTTCTGTTCAGATTATGAACGAAGAGTTTCAGGGGATTCTTTCCAGTAACGAAATCGTTGTTCGGCTGCTGGAACAGCAGGAAGCATACAAAAAACTGCTTGTTCAGCTCCTGAACAGAAAAAAGGCAGCGCGACTCAGGGAAATTGCGGATGACCTTAAAAAACAGGGGCTTTCAACCGGTGATTTCAACGCTTTTCTCTCCTGGATGAATTCAAATCTTGCCTCCTACAACCGTTACATACAGGCAGGCTCATATGCCGCGTTCGTTGTGAAATTTCTCCCTGTCCCGTATGCCGGGCAGGCTTCTATGTTCACCAAATTCGTCACACAGTTCACAGCCTCTGTCAACAGCGCCGCCATAGCCGTGTCGAACTATCAGAAATCGTCGCTCAGGTTCCTCTCAATGGTTGAAGCTCTCGACAGATCAAACGGCAATTTTGAAAAGCAGCTGGCGGAAGCAGCAACATTTGCGGATCAGACACTGCTCAAGGATATGAACGAAGCTGAAATCAGGCTTGCAACGGTCGCTGACTTCTCCGCTGGCGCACTTGCATTTCTGGAAAGCGTCTGCCAGTATGCCGAAAACGGCGATGAATACTGGAGCAAAACAAGAGAGATTCTTGGAAAAGATACTGGCCGCAAGGAAAAGAGCCTGATTTCAAGCCATCTTGAATCGCTGAAGAGCCATGCTGCCGCTTTCAACAAAAAAACGGGCGCATTCGGGGAACTTGCAAAAAAAGAGGCTTTCAGTATAAAATCCCTTGCGGTCTATGATGAGCTTGCAAATGAAATTATCTCGTTCAAGTAGTTTCCGGATGGAAACCAAGCAGATTTCCTGTTCTTTGAGGTTCATGCAAAAGTATCCGGTAAAAACACTTTTTGGCTGGAGGAAAAATTAATAAAAGAAAGGGGAAAACATGAAAATCATATCTTGTTTGAGAAATGTGACATTTATTGTCGCAGCAACAGCCGCAGCCGGGGCTTTCTCCGGGTGTGCCAATTACGAGGTGAATACAAAACGCGGCAATATCCCGGGCCACTACATCCGGTATGAGATGCAGGAAGCCGACAGGGCGGTAGAATCAGCCAGACAGGCAGGAAAAGAGAAGCTATGCCCGGCGGAATTCAAGGCGGCTGAAGATGCAAAGATAAAAGCATACGATGTTTTCAGGGCTTGTTTTACGGAGGAGGGAGCTGCCCTTGCCAAAAAGGCCACAGCAATGGCCAATGCTCTCTGTCCGGCAAGACTGGTCCCGCCACCTGAACCTGCTCCCTCGCCTAAAGCCTCCATTCCGGCTCCTACCGACAATTTGAGCATTGAACCCAGAACTGTTCTGGCCGGCCAGAGTGCAACACTTGAATGGACATCTGAGAACGCAACATCCTGCGATATCCAGCCGGAAATCGGCAAAGTCAAGCCGCAAGGGAAAATGACGATCACCCCTGACAAGTCAGCTTCATACACGCTTGTATGCAGCGGAGAAGGGGGGAGCGCTAAAAGCGCAGCAAACATCGTTGTGACCCTTCCTGCTCCGGTAATGGCCGCGCTGCAGCCTAAAGCGGCTCCGGCCAGACAGTGCACGCAATTTGTCCTTAATATCCAGTTCGACACTAGTAAATATGACATCAAACCGAAATACAGGGGCGAACTTAAAAAACTTGCCGATTTTCTTAAGGAGTTCCCTGAAACTAAAGGAGTTATCGAAGGGCATACTGACAGCGTCGGCTCTCTTGCAAGCAATATGAAACTTTCCCAGCACCGTGCCGACAGCGTCAGAAACTATCTGATCAAAAATTACGGAATAGCTCCTGAACGGCTTTCAGCCAAAGGGTTCGGCCCTACCAAACCTGTCGCCGACAACAAGACAAAAGAAGGGAAACAGAAGAACCGCCGCATCGAGGCCAACTTCGAATGCGAAACAAACTGATATGACCCCTGAAACAGTCAGGAAATTCATTTAAGAGGAAAAACAACGCCCTTCCGGAAAATTACCGGAAGGGCGTTCAGCTTTTTTGGATATGACATATCCGGCTGCAGAAAGGGGAAAAAGATGAAAATATTAAAAGAATTCAGAGAGTTCGCCGTAAAAGGCAATATGCTGGAAATGGCTGTAGGAATCATTATCGGAGCAGCTTTCAGCAAAATCGTCTCTTCTCTGGTCAACGATATAATCATGCCTCCGATAGGTGCAATTATCGGAGGTGTTGATTTCACCACTCTGACGATAACAGTCAAAGACGCAGAAGCGGGAAAGCCTCCGGTGATGATCAGTTACGGCAAGTTTATACAGACATTGGTTGACTTTGTAATAATCGCCTTTTCCATATTTGCTGTAATCAAAGCCTTTAACTCCTTGAAGAGACAGAATGCCACGAATGCGGAAAGCTCTTCAGAGCCTGGGCCGCCAAAACAGGAGCTTTTACTTGCCGAAATAAGAGATATTCTGAAAAAAAAGAGCAACAGATAAAGTTTTCAGTAAAAGTCTCTTGTAATCAGTCTGAAAAGACACCTTTTTGCAAAAATTTCATAGAATGGAGAGGCTATGAAAATTCCGAAACCCAAATATCTGCTCATAAGCGGCATATCGTTAATCTTCATCCTGATACTGGTCTCCGCGGCGCTCCCGTACATTCTCCGTCCGTGGGCTGTTGATGCAATTTCCACTGCAACAGGGAGAAACGCTGCAATCGAGTCGCTATCTATAAACCCGTTGACTCTTTCGGCGGAAATAAGGGGCTTCGCATTGAAAGAAAAAGATGGCGCCCCATTCATCAGGATAAAGAAATTGAAGGTTTCAGCAGCCATAACCTCCATCTTCAGGCGTGCTCTCATACTTGATGAAATATCAATCGAAAACCTTGCTGCAACGATAATCCACAACTCTCCTAACCGCTACAATTTCAGCGACATCATTGAGCGGCAGAGTAACAGCGACAAAAAAGAGACAAAAGGAGGCTTCCTATTTTCTCTCAACAACATACATATGAGTAACAGCTCCATTGACTTTATCGACAACAGACTGAACAAAACGAAGAAGCATACGATACGCGACCTGAACATAGCTATCCCTTTCATAAGCAATATCCCGTATCTGCTGGAAAAATATGTTGACCCTGAATTTTCGATGAATATAAACGGTGCGGCTTTCAATTTTTATGGCAAGACAAAACCGATGAGCAAATCATTTGAAACCGCTATGAATGTCAATCTGAAAGGATTGGACATTCCTTTTTATGCCGATTACTGGCCTGCCACGCTGCCGTTCAAAGTTGTTTCCGGAAAACTGAATCTCAACATTGACATTCAGTACAGGATCAGAGAAGAAAAAAAACCGGAGCTTGGCATAAAGGGGGTTGCAGGATTAAATCAGTTTGAAGTTTCTGATAAAAACGGAGCGCCTGTTCTGAAACTCCCCTCCTTCTCTCTCAAGGCTGACGATCTGGAGATATTCGCAAACCGGTTTCTGCTGGATGACATAACTTTTGACGGTCTTGAGCTTTTCGTTGAAAGAGACGTTAGTGGAGAATGGAACTTTAACCGCCTTTTACTGCACGAGAAATCGAAAACCGTAAAAACTGGAACAAAGGAGAATGCAGCGGACAAACGAGGGAAACAGGAAACCGGACTCATTGCCGGGATCACTTCATTTAATGTTAGAAACGGCGCCCTGCATCTGAAGGACATGCAGCAAAAAGGGGGTTTCACGCAAAATGCGAGAAACATAAACATCGGAGTCAGGAATTTTTCAACAGCACCAGGAAAAACTCCTGCAGAATACACAGTATCTTTTACAACCGACGGCATCTCATCACTCAAATGCAACGGGACTTTTGCAACCAGACCACTAGAGGCGACTGCAGCAGCTGAGATCAGCGGGTTTAACCCGTACCCTTTTTACCCCTATCTTTCCGGCTTCATTGCATCACCGCCAAGGGGGACAATTGACACCTCGTTTCTCTTGAATTACAGCGATAAAGAAGGAGTCGAGCTTAAAAACATGGCGCTTGACGCCAGGGAGATATCACTCTCATACGGCGACAGGGAAAAACTACTCATCCCCCGGTTTGAGATAAAAAACGCTTCGTTTAACCAAAGAAACAATCACGTGGAAATCGACAGCGTCAAGATTTCAAGTGGGAAAATGCTGTTTTCTCGTCAGAGTGACGGAACTCTCTCACTGTTATCGCTGCTTGCCGGAAAAACTGTTCCTGAGAAAAAATTGAAAATGCCGGATTACGATCAGAGAAACAGTAAAAGGAGAGCTGCTGAAAACACCAGGAAATTCAGCTGGCATGTCGGTGAATTTAAAATCGACAATGCTTTCATAAAATTCAGAGATAAAAAGGAGCCTGGCCAACCGGTTTTCGATTTTGCAAAAACCAGCCTGGCGCTTTCCAACCTTCAAGCGCCAAACTCCAGGTATGCGCCGCTCGCATTCTCAACAGTAATGAACAGGAGAGCCTCGTTGAAGCTTAAAGGAGAGATAATCCCGGAACCATTTCATTACAGGGGGGACGCAAGAATCGAACGGCTCCCGCTCAGAAGTTTTGAGGCTTACTTTCCAGAAAATATAAATGTTTTCCTTCTTTCAGGCGCTTTAAACACCAATCTGAAGCTGGATATGGGAATCAGAGGGGGAAAACCATCCGGACGCTTCAATGGAAATGCATCAATCCGTTCATTCCATGCCGCGGACACTGTAAGCGAAGAGGATATTCTCAAGTGGGACAACCTGCATATAGACAACGTTCGGGGCGTGATATCGCCGTTTTCCATTTCTATAGGGAATATTGCGCTTAACGATGTTTATTCAAGAATCGTCATACTTAAAGATGGCTCTCTGAATCTCCAGCATATTGTTTCGGATAGAGAAAAAGAGCGAACAGCCGGAGAAGCTGAAACAACAAAAGAGCCCGCCCGCGACGCTTCAAAAAAAACTGTTTCAACCCCGCTCCCTACCCCTTGCCTGACTGCCGGGAGAGAAGAGTCAGCAGCTGAAAAAAGAGAGATCAGGATTGATGCCGTAACCATACAGAACGGCACGCTCTCTTTTGCCGACTATCACCTCCCTGAGCTGTTTGCGACTACCTTTTACAATCTAGGCGGCAGAGTCAGCGGACTTTCCTCTGAAGAGACAAAAATGGCAGAAGTCGATCTCAGAGGCAATCTGGAAAGCCACTCCCCTCTCAACATAACAGGCAGTATAAACCCGCTTCGAGGCGACCTCTTCGCCGATATCAAAATTGCTTTCCGGGATATTGAACTTCCACCAGTCTCCCCTTATTCAGGAACCTATCTGGGATATTTGATCGAAAAAGGAAAGCTTCATCTCGACCTCGCATACCGGATAGAGAACCGTAAACTCGATTCCGAAAACAGGATATTCATAGACCAGTTCGATTTTGGTAAAAAGGTGGAGAGCAGCCAGGCGACTTCACTTCCTGTCAAACTGGCGGTTGCCCTGCTTAAGGACAGGAAAGGCGAAATTCATCTGGATGTGCCGGTAACCGGAAGAACAGACGACCCTCAATTCAGCGTCTTGAGGCTTGTTTTCCAGGTGTTTAAAAATCTGCTGGTAAAGGCAGCGACATCCCCATTTTCTTTCATCTCCTCGCTTTTAGGCGGAGAGCAGGATTTCAGCGTAATCTCTTTTGCTCCCGGATCCAGCCATATAACCGAAACTGATCAGAAAAAGCTTTCAGAACTCGCGAAGTTGCTTGCCGACAGACCCGCTCTCAAAGTGGAACTCAGGGGTTACGTGGACAAGGAACAGGACGCGGAAGGGTATCGTGAAGAACTTTTGCGGCGCAGGCTTCTTGACGAAAAAAGGGTTGCAAACGCCAGAAAGAGTCTGGATGTATCAGTTACGGGAAAAATGCCAGAGACAATAAGCGATGAGGAGTACGGAACCCTTTTGGCTGGCATCTACAGGAAAGAAAAGTTTCCGAAACCGAGAAACATTCTGGGAATGACAAAGAGCCTGCCGCCTGATGAAATGAAGAAGCTTATAATAGCGAACACCATTATCGGCAACGCAGAGTTGCAGACATTGTCAAGAGAAAGGGTCAACGCTGTTGTGGGTTATCTGGTTGCAAAAGCAAACATACCGGCTGACCGGCTCTTTCTTAAAAATGACGATATTTTCAGAAAGCCGGCAAAAAAAGAGACCCCTCTGAACAGGGTTGAGCTTGACGCAATGGCTCCTTAAGCAGATTTTACCCATTACTTTTTCAGACACCGTAGACTTTGAACAGATTTAAGTCCGGTTCAGGAGTACACGATTCATGAATAGTTCAGGAATCAAGCGTGTCGCCGTACAGACGCTCGGGTGCAAGACAAATCAGTTTGAATCGGCGGCAATCATCGAGCAATTCAGAAAAAACGGTTATGAAATTGTTCCTTTCACCGAGCAGGCTGAAATTTATCTGATAAATTCATGCACAGTCACCGCAAGAAGCGATTCTGAAACCAGACGCCTTATAAGACGTGCAAGAAGACTTAATCCTGCCGCGAAAATAGTCGCGACAGGATGCTACGCGCAGGTCTATCCGGATGAGCTGGCAAAGGTGCGGGAATTGGACTTTCTGCTCGGGAACAGAGAGAAACTTGAGGTTATCGAACTTATTGAAAGAGGAGAAACTCTGGTGTCGGATGTATCAGAGGATGAAAGCTTTCCGGCTCTGGAACTTGAGAGCTTTGCCGAGCATACAAGAGTTTTCCTGCAGGTTCAGAACGGTTGCGACTCATACTGCTCATACTGCATAGTTCCGTATGCGCGCGGGAAAAACCGAAGCGCCCGGGTTTCCGATATACTTGCAGAAGCTGGCAAACTTTCTGAAAAGGGATACAAGGAGATAGTTCTGACAGGGATACATCTTGGCGCCTATGGATCCGACCTGCACCCTGTAAATTCACTTTCAGAACTTGTCTGGGAAATTGTCTCAAAAACAGCCATCCCACGAATCAGGGTAGGCTCGATTGATCCTGACGAGATAGATGATCGGCTTCTCTCAATGATGGCTGAATCAGGCAGAATCTGCCGCCATCTGCATATCCCGGTCCAAAGCGGGAGCAGCACGGTTCTCCAGAGAATGAAGAGAGGTTATGATCAGGAATCAATAAAAAAACTTCTTGAAAGAATTTCAAAATTGCTTCCAGATGCTTTTATTGGCGCCGATTTTATCGCTGGATTTCCTGGCGAGACGGCGCAGGAATTTCAGGATACTGTCACATTTGTAAAAGATATTCCTTTTTCAGACATACATGTTTTCCCTTATTCCAAGAGGCCCAAAACAAAAGCGGCTGAAATGCCGGGTCAGCTAGCCTCATCCGTCATAACAGAACGCGCCGGAATACTGCGAGAACTGGCCGCAGCAAAGAAAAAGAAATTTCTCGACCGATTCGAAGGAAAAATCCTTAAGGTACTGACCCAGGGATACGACCAGAAAACTGGAATATGCAGAGGGCTTTCAAGAAATTTCATAAACGTAATGTTTCAGGGGAAAATTGAATTTTTGAACCAGGAGCTGGAAGTGAGGGTTAACTCTTCCGACGGAAGCGTGCTGAAAGGAAGTATAGCAAAGAGATGTGAATGACCGTTTTACATCCCAGTTTTAGCTTGACGCATAATTTATTCATATATATGTTAAATGTAAAATTTTAACAAAAAGGATAATCAGATGCAATTCGACATAAACAGGCAGTTTTCTGAAGAAGCTGAAATACTGAAAGTTCTCGGACATCCCATACGGTTGAAAATAGTTGCCGGCCTCTGCACTCAGGAGTGCAACGTAAAACATATCTGGGAATGCCTGGGGTTGCCGCAGGCGACTGTTTCACAACACCTTGCGCTGCTGAAGCACAAGGGGATAATCCAGGGGAAAAGGGACGGTGTCGAAGTTCGTTACAGCGTCACCAATACTTTGGCTAAAAAACTTATTGATTCTCTGGACTGAATGATTAGTCTAGCCAGACGCCTGAAAAAACAAAAACACTTCATTTTCTTGCAACTATGTAAAAAACCTCATAAGTTACAGGTAGTTTACCGTCAGACAGATAGTGCTTAAGATAATATTTTTCTGCTTCGCATAAAATACCTCTCCACCCCAGGCCATTACCCCGCCCACCTATGTTTGGCGTGCCTGCGCCGGTCTTCTTTATGGAACGGAGCAGACCCGCCATATCATTCTGATAGTCAATCTCCGTCTCTGAAAAAACAATCGCTTTTGAAAACCTGGAAGAATTGAAGAGTCGCTCTATTTCACCGATTTTTCTGAAATCATGGAGTCTTGAGACTCTAGGGTCATTCTGGCCAAAGTATTTTTCTACCGCATGAAGATAGCTTTCCTGAAGCTCATGCAATGTTTTGCCTCCGAAAAATGCTACGGAGAGGCACCCCCCGGGTTTCAATGCTCTGAAGCATTCCGAGACGCATCTCTGAAGATCGTTAACCCATTGCAGTGTCGAAGCAGAGGCAACCAGATCAAATGATGACTCCCTGAACGGCAGGTTTTCGGCATCTGCATTTATTATGACTGAACTCCCCCTCATTTTAACTGATGCAGACAGCGCCATGTTAAACGCAATGTCGATTCCGAAAGGGGTAGACGCCGGATACATTTTCGCCAGATAAGCTGTAAGGGCGCCGGTGCCGCAGCCGATATCCAGAAAAGTGCGCGGAACAGCATCAAGATGAGAGCTGACAATTTCTGACAGGCGAACGACAACCCGTTTCTGAACCGAGGAATGGAGATCATACTCGGCAGCATGTCTGTGAAAATTTCCGGCTACCTTTTTTATGTCAAACATTCAGCCCACCAGAAACCTTAAACTGCAATTCCCTGAAAAACGAAATCATGCAGGAATTGAACTCTTCTGCTCTTGTCAAAAAAGGGGCATGACCTGCACCGCTGAATCCATGAATTCTGGCTGAAATCATTTTTCCTGCCATCCACTTCGAAGCTTTTGGAAGGGTTATTGTATCGTTCTCACCATAAAGAATCATCCCGGGGATTTCGATGCGCCCGAAAATTCCGCGTATATCCGAAGAAGCCAGAGATTCAAGGGTTTCCAGGGCAACATCCGGGTCTGGAAGAGGAATAGTGGAAAGAATCGTTCCAATGCGTCCCTCAAGAAGATGATCCTCAAACTCTCCATCTGCAAACATATTGCGGATAAATCCCGAAAAGGCCTTCGACAGGTTTCTCCTAACCTTTAAAGCCATCCCCTCGCTCTCCGAAGGCCATAGGCCATAAGGGAAATCATCTTTCCGGGTAAAACAGGGGGTCCCGGAAACAAGAACAAGCCCAGACAAACGAATTGCGCCGTCAGCTGCAGCCAGAACAGCAATCTGCGCCCCCATTGACCACCCGGCAAGGATGACTCCAGAAAGATGAAGGTGTTCTGCAAGAGCCAGAACATCATCCGCAAATGAGTGAAGGTCACATGCTCCACTTCCCCTGGGTGATCTCCCGAACCCTCTCAAATCTGGCGTTATAATCCTGAGATTTGCTGACAGCGGCTCAATCTGCATCCGCCAGATTGCGGAGGTCATGCACCAGCCGTGCAGAAAAATAACCGGCACTCCAGAACCATGCTCTTCATACCAGATGGGATCGCCGGAATGGTTTTCATACCAGGGCATCAGACAACTCCGAGCTCCCTACCGACTCCGGCAATTTTTGCCGCAGCCCGCTCAAGATCGGACGGATTATGAGTGGCCATCACCGTGCAGCGAAGCCGACTCGAACCGGCAGGGACAGTGGGGGGGCGTATCCCCTGAACGTACACCCCTTCGGAAAAAAGACGCGCGGAAAAAGCCATCGTCGCTTCAGGAGAGCCGCAAATCAGAGGGATAATCTGGGTAGAGGATTTTCCTGTTGAAAAGCCGTATGAGTTAAGGAGTTTTCTGAAAAGATCGCTGTTTTCTCGCAGCCGCCTCCTCAAAACCCTCCCCTCTTCCGATCGGACAATTTTAATCGCTGCGATAGATGCGGCAAGAACAGAAGGGGGAAGAGAGGTGGAAAAAATGAAGCTCCTTGCGCGATTCAGCAAAAAAGACCGAAATTCGGAGGAAGTGGCCGCATATGCGCCGAAACTGCCGAAGGCCTTGCCGAATGTTCCGACATTAATATCGATATCATCAATGACCCCCATAAGTTCTGCGCTCCCCTTCCCCTTCTCTCCGAGAACACCGCAACCGTGGGCATCATCAACTACAAGAAGCGCGTCGTATCTCTTCTTGATATTAATTAGCTCTTTCAACGGGGCTATATCTCCATCCATACTGAAAACAGCATCAGTGACGATAACGCAGCGTCCTGACCCCCGTTTTTTGGCTATCAATCCTGCAAGCGCCTCATGGTCATTGTGAGGATAACGGATCATAGCAGCCCCGGATAGAATACAGCCGTCAATTATGCTTGCGTGGTTAAGTCTGTCGGAAAAAACTACATCGCCTCTTCCTGCAATAGCCTGTATTATTCCAGTATTTGCAGCATATCCGCTGTTAAAGAGCAGCGCTGATTCAGACCCTTTGAATGAAGCTGTATCAGCTTCCAGCTCTTCATGAAGCTCCATTGTTCCGGCTACAAGCCTGGATGCACCGCTTGATGTGCCAAAACGTTCAAGCGCTGAGACAGAAGCCTCGGTCAGTGCCGGATGGTCTGCAAGCCCCAGGTAGTTGTTGGAGCAGAGCATCAGGAGTTCAACACCTTCAACCACAACCTTTGAAGATTGTCTTCCTGCAATGACCCTGGTGCTTCTGAAAATTCCTCTCTTTTTTAAATTCTGCAGTTCTCCAGCGATTGACAAGGACATATGACCCTCTCGTTAACCATTTTATGCGAACAGGTTTACAATAAACGTACACCTGCTTCAAGCCTGACGGAATGACACATTTTTAAAACCACAGGATTCCCTGTAGAATCATCCGGGGATTACAATCTTTTTACGAGAGTACATCTCGATAACGGAGTCTTAGGCGGGTCTCTTCTGGCCTTAAACTTTGATCTCTCCCAGCGGGTGAGGGACAGGATAAGGGCGCACGCCGCACAAGAAAGCCAGAATATTGACGCCGCCAGAGGGGAAAAAAGCACCCTTTCCGGATGGAAACTGTTTAGCTTAATCAAGCTAGAGGCGCAACAGAAAAGTTCGACGCCTTTGGTTTAAAGCCGTCACTCTTGCATTTTTGTCTTTCCGGGAATAATATGACTAAATTCACTAATCGACAAAGAGGTAATTTGCAAATGAAAATAATAGTAACTGATGAAGTATCAGCCGAAGGTCTTGCCCTCCTGATTGAAGAGCCCAGGATTGAGCTTGATGTGAAGCTGGGGTTGAAAAAAGAGCAGCTGCTAGAAATCATTGGAGAATATGACGCCATAATAACCCGAAGCGGCACTACTGTGGATAAACAGCTCCTTGACGCGGCCTCAAGGCTCAAGATAGTCGCCAGGGCAGGAGTCGGCATCGATAATGTTGATGTAGACTATGCCAGCAGCAAGGGAGTTATCGTCGTAAACGCGCCGTTCGGCAACACAAACAGCGCCGCCGAGCACACCATTGCGCTTCTGCTTTCTTTCTGCCGCAATATACCTGAAGCGAACTACAGCCTGAAATCAGGTGAATGGAAGAGAGCCCCTTTTACCGGATATGAACTGAAAGGGAAAACAGCCGGTGTAATAGGCCTTGGCAAGGTCGGAGGAAGGGTTGCGACGCGGCTTAAGGCTTTTGACTGCGAAGTGCTGGCATGTGATCCGTATATTGGTCAGAAAAGAGCTCACGACCTAGGAGTGAAGCTCGTCTCTCATCAGGAGATTTACAAAAACTGCGACATAATCACCGTCCACACCCCTCTGAATGAAGAGACCCGCGACATGATCGGTCTGAACGAATTCACTCTTATGAAGAGTGGAGTCATAATCATGAATGTCGCAAGAGGGGGAATAATAAATGAGAAGGCTTTGCTTGACAATATAAAGTCCGGAAAAGTGCTGGGCGGAGCGATTGACGTCTGGAGTGAGGAACCGCCAAGATCGCCTGATATCAAGGAGCTTATAGGAAGTAAAAATCTGGTGGTAACCCCCCACCTCGGAGCAAACACATTCGAGGCCCAGGTAAACGTGGCCATAGACGTCTCAAGGGAGATAATCAATTACCTTAACGACAAGCCGATGGAAAACGCCGTTAACATCCCGCGTTTTGACATGGCCCTCATGGAGCAGATGCGTCCGTTCCTTAATCTTATAAAAGTAATCTGTGACTTCGGAATACAGCTGCTGGACAAGAATCCGGACAAGCTGACCTTTCTCTACCAGGGGGGGATCGCGCACTACGACTGTTCGCCTTTAACTGTAAGAGGGCTCTCGACTCTGCTGAATCATATGATGGATCAGGATGTAAACATGGTAAACGCTACCCTGATAGCTGAGCAGATGGGAATAACGGTGGAAGAGAGCAAATCCACCCAGGCTGACGCCTTCTCGAACATAGTCACCCTCATCGCCGAATGCGAAGGGAAAAAACGGACTATTTCAGGCGCACTTTTTGACGGAGCTCCAAGAATAGTAAGACTTCGCGATTACCAGATGGATTTCGCGCCAGAAGAGCATATGCTTCTGCTGCATTATGCAGACAGACCGGGCATGATCGGGAAAATCGGGACAATACTGGGGCAGCACGACATAAACATCGCCTCCATGAATCTTGGCCGCAGCGGGAAAAAAGGTGAGGCGATGGTGATCCTTTCGCTGGACTCGGCAATCCCGGAGAACATCACAGGAGAAATCAGGGAAGCGACAGAAGCCACCTTTGTCAGGGCTCTGCACATGCCCTCAGCAATAAACAGCAGATGCTCCAACGGGCTTTGAGATGGAATTTCCGTCTATAGACCCGGTGTTCATGAGGCTTGGCCCGATTCAGCTCCGCTGGTACGGCCTCATGTACGTGATAAGCTTCATAATTACCTATCTGATCCTGAAAAATGAGGCAGTCAGAAAAAAACTCCCTCTGAACGGAGAAGACATTTCTGACCTCCTTTTTTACGGTATTCTGGGCGTTGTCCTAGGAGGACGGATTGGCTACATACTTTTTTACAATCTTGGTTTTTATCTGCAGCATCCGTTGAAAATACTGGC
Organism: Geobacter sp. UBA4057; assembly: GCA_002382705.1. Lineage (GTDB taxonomy): Bacteria > Desulfobacterota > Desulfuromonadia > Geobacterales > Pseudopelobacteraceae > UBA4057. The sequence goes on along the minus strand of DFZL01000028.1, from coordinate 95,368 downwards.
CGTATGGGAAGGAGGTATGTCCTTTCACGGCGGCTTTATCGGTGTTATCGCAGCTTTTTGGATTTATGCGCGCAGTCGGGAAATATCATTCTGGACGATAATCGACATTGCTGCACAGTGCGCCCCGGTCGGTCTCGGACTGGGGAGAATTGGCAACTTCATAAACGGAGAGCTGTACGGCAGGGCCACCGATCTTCCGTGGGGTATTGTTTTCCCTGGAACCAACGGAGTTCCGCGCCACCCGTCACAACTTTATGAAGCCTTTCTCGAGGGGTTTCTGCTTTTCTTCATAGTCAGATTTGCAGCGCGTCATTCAGAGACAACCGGAGTTTCCGGATGGACTTTTGTCACCGGTTACGGTCTTTTCAGATTTATCGTGGAATTTTTTCGCCAGCCGGACGTACAGATGGGGATATATCTCGGATATTTTTCTATGGGACAGATTCTGAGCTTTCCGATGTTTATTGCAGGCCTTTTCATGATATGCAGAATCTGCCTGAGAGAGCAGAAATATGAAGCTTTAAAATGAGCTCCCTCCCGATCTGTAGAAGGGAACTGCATGACGCATAAATTTCAATTCCAAAAAGGAGGATTTGCAGATGATCAGTAAAAAAATGGCGGAGTCACTCAACAAACATATGAACCTTGAGCTTTATTCGGCAAACATCTATCTCTCAATGGCTTCATGCGCCAATTCTCTGGGTCTCAAAGGGGCGGCAAACTGGTTCATGGTTCAGTATCGTGAAGAGATGACACATTTCATAAAATTCTATAATTATATCGTTGATCAGGGTGAAAATATTCAGATTAGGGAGTCAAAAAGCGTTCCGAACAGATATTCGACCTTGCTGGAGATGATGGAGAAAACCCTTGAGCATGAGCAGATGATCACAAAATGCATTAACCAACTCAGCGAAGAGGCGGTTCAGGAGAAAGACCATGCAACGCAGATTTTTCTGCAATGGTTCATTACTGAGCAGATAGAAGAGGAAAACAACGACCGCGACCTGATCGGCAAACTGAAACTTGTAGGCGACAACGGATACGGTATTCTCATGATCGACACTGAAATGGGACAGCGCGTCTTCACGCCTCTTCCGGATGCACCGGCGCTGGTTTGAAATTGTGAAAATCAGATTCTGCGAACATAACAAAGGGAAAGGGAAAACATTCAGACGGCTGACCGAAGAGTTCCCAGACGCCAGCATCAAGATAAAGGATTGCATCAAACAGTGCTCGACCTGCCGTGAGATGCCTGTTGCGACAGTTGACAAGAAAAAGTTAGCGGCGAAAGATAGTGAAGAGCTTTACAGCAGACTCAGGGCGCTTGTAATGAAGGAAAAGGGAAATAATTACGAATAAATATTCACCAGGATCATTCGCAAATAAAAAGGCATCCGAAAATCGGATGCCTTTTTTATTTGGTGCGGTGGAATGGATTTGAACCATCACGAGGTTGCCCCCGCCAGCCCCTCAAGCTGGTGCGTCTACCAATTCCGCCACCACCGCAAAGCTGAATATCAAGGAAAAAATTTTATAGCAGAGAGCAGCAGTCATGGCAAGAAAAAAATCACTTCCCTGGCTCTGAAGGTTGAACCGGAGCGGGAACGGAACTCTTCCCCTGTTGCAGAGGGGGCTGAACCGGTTGCCCCGAAAACGGCTGTATCGCAGGGGCTGGATTGTTTTTGCCCGACATGATTGAAGATGAAGAAGGAAGCCCTGAAAGATAGGCAAGTGATAATGAAGTCAGCATGAAAATGGCGGCGGCGATGGTTGTCAATTTGCTGAGAAAAGTAGCTCCACCACCTGCCCCGAAAACAGACTGGCTGCCGCCTGAACCGAAGGAAGCCCCCATTTCCGCCCCTTTCCCGGACTGAAGAAGAACGACTGCAATAAGAAACAGTGAGACCAGGACATGCAGTATGATAAGCAGGATTGTCATTTAGATTCCTCTCTAGTTTTCGTCCGGAAAGGGTGCTTTTCTGGCAACGTCAATCTTCGGGTTTTATTGCGGTGCGTGCCGGTGTACGCCTCCGCGCAAATCCTTGATTCCCTTGCCAGAAGAAAAAATCTCCGTTTTCGAATAGGAAACTGACTGTTTCTCATCCGGAGTTTCCGGATCGAAACTCTTTAACAAGTTTAAAAGAATGACTTGTCTGTATACTACATGCTTATGAAATATGTAAAGGCATTTCCATCTGTTGATAGAGCGGCAATACAGGTCAGGGGATAGAATTCACAATCTGCGCAAAAGTTTTCGGATCAAGGCTCGCTCCGCCAACCAGTGCCCCGTCGATATCTTTAAGCTTCATCAGGTTTTCAGCGTTGTCAGGCTTGACGCTGCCACCATAAATTATCCGGATGGATTCTGAAATCCCGGAGCCTGCAAGACTGGAAATGAGCGAACGAATGAAAGTGTGAACCTCGCCAGCCTGCTCGGCGCTCGCTGTCCTGCCGGTTCCTATAGCCCATACAGGCTCATATGCTATTATGATTCTACTGAAATCATCGCCGGAAAAACCTGAAAGAGAACCAAGAACCTGCCTCTCGACAACTTTGAAAGTTTCATTTGCCTCTCTCTCCTCAAGCGATTCGCCTACACAGACAATGGCGGTCAGACCATCCGCGATGGCCAGCCTGCATTTTTTGCAGACGGTTTCGTCACTCTCTCCGAAATAGAGGCGTCTCTCTGAATGCCCTATAATAACGTATTCGCACCCGGCATCCTTCAGGAGCCCTGGCGAAACCTCCCCGGTGAACGCCCCTTCCTCTTTCCAGAAACAGTCCTGAGCAGCAAGTTTTATGTTCGACCCCGCAAGAATTTCGGCAGTTTTTGACAGAGATGTAAATACAGGCGCAACCACTATATCTACGGAAGAGTTCGATGCCACAAGAGGCTTCAGACTCTCGGCAAATGTCACGGATTCGCTCAATGTCTTGAAAAGTTTCCAGTTTCCGGCAATGATTTTTCTTCTCATGCTCTCTCCCCTTCCTATCTCTCCAGAGCTTTGACGCCAGGGAGAACCTTCCCCTCGAGAAGCTCTAGAAATGCCCCGCCTCCGGTCGAAATATAGCTCACCTTGCCGTCGACTCCGGCCTTTCTGACCGCGGCATCTGTATCCCCCCCACCAATGATGGTGGTGGCGAACGAATTGCCGACAGCTTCAGCTACAGCGTAAGTGCCGCGAGAAAACGGGTCCATCTCGAATACCCCCATAGGACCGTTCCAGATAACAGTCTTTGCATCACGCAGCGCCTCGGCAAAGAGTGTCGCAGTAGCAGGGCCTATATCCAGAGCCATCCAGCCTTCAGGTATCTCCTGAACCGGGGTTGCAAAACTTGTTGCAGATGCGTTGAACGAATCCGCCACGACGCAATCGACAGGGATATAAAATCTGACGCCACTTTCTTGCGCCTTTTTCATGATATTCTCTGCGGTCTGAAGGAGTTCGTCCTCGACAAGCGATTTACCTACCTTGCAGCCAAGCGCCTTTAGAAAGGTAAACGCCATCCCTCCACCTATCAGAACCTTGTCAACCCTCTTCACAAGCTGCTCCAGCACTTCAAGCTTTCCGGAAACCTTGGCCCCCCCGAGTATGGCTACAAGGGGACGGACAGGGTTCTTCATCGCTCTCTCAAAATAGGTCAATTCGTCACGCATCTGAAAACCGGCTGCAACAACCGGTATCAGCCTCGTTATAGCCTCGACAGTAGCATGCGCCCTGTGGGAAACACTGAAAGCGTCATTGACATAAATTTCAGATCCATTGACAAGCTTGGCTGCAAAATCTGGGTCATTTTTCTCTTCGCCTGGATAAAAACGGACGTTTTCAAGCATGACCGCTTCGCCCGGTTTTATCCCTTCAACGATTGCCGAGACCTCCGGGCCGAAACAGTCAGGCGCCTGCAACACTTCGACGCCAAGAAGCTCCGAAAGCCTGGCTGTAGCTGGAGCCATGCTGTATTTCGGTTTCCTTTCGCCTTTAGGGCGCCCAAGATGAGAGGCAAGCAGGACTTTCGCCCTCTTTTCGAGCAGATATCTTATTGTAGGGAGACCCGCAACTATACGGGTATCCTCAGTGATGTTCCCGTTTTCATCCTGAGGCACATTGAAGTCAACCCGGACAAAAACTTTTTTCCCTTCAAGTCCGGTTAACTGGTCAACACAGGTAATTGCCATCGCTCTTCCTCCTGGCAGGATTGAATGGTCTTGCAGTACATGAATCTGCAGATATTGATTGCAGCTAAATCATTTGACAAAACCGGAAAAAATCGCTCACAAAAAAACGGGGGGATTTTATCCCCCCTACCGATACTACTGTCTTTTTGAGGCGATCAGCCTGAACAGGTCTAAAACCCTGTTGCTGAATCCTGTCTCGTTGTCGTACCAGGAGATGATCTTCACCATGTTGTCGCCTATGACTTTCGTGCAGGAGGCGTCAACTATGGATGAAAGGGGATTGCCGTTGAAATCGATAGAGACAAGCGGCTCTTCGCTGAAACCGAGTATCCCTTTCAGCGCCCCCTGGGAAGCGCTCTTCAGCGCCGCATTAACAGACGCAGCGTCACTCTTTGTCTTTAATGTAGCCACAAGGTCTACAACTGAAACGTTCGGGGTCGGAACACGTATCGCCATCCCGTCAAGCTTGCCTTTAAGTTCGGGAAGGACAAGCGAAACAGCCTTTGCAGCTCCGGTTGTGGTAGGTATCATTGAAAGGGCGGCAGCGCGTGCGCGACGAAGATCCTTGTGAGGCAGATCGAGAATGTTCTGATCGTTCGTGTATGAATGAACAGTTGTTACAAGCCCGTGCTCTATGCCAAAAGCGTCGTTTATGACCTTCGCCACAGGCGCAAGGCAGTTTGTAGTGCAGGAGGCATTGGAGATTATAAAATGCTTTGACGGGTCGTAGAGATGATCGTTAACCCCCATCACTACGGTTATATCTTCGTTTGTAGCCGGAGCCGAGATGACAACCTGTTTTGCCCCGGCCTGCAGATGCATCGCTGCCTTCTCTTTAGCCGTAAATAGCCCGGTCGATTCAAGTACCAGATCGATATTTTCGTCTTTCCACGGTAGCTCTGCAGGATTTCTGACTGCGGAAATCCTGATGCTCTTTCCGTTTACTATGAGGCTGTCGGATGTATGATCCACCCCACCAGGAAAAACACCGTGAACAGAATCGTATTTGAACAGATGGGCAAGGGTGGCCGCATCAGTCAGATCATTTATAGCCACGAAATCAAACTGGTCGTCCGTGCACGCAGCACGAAGAACTACTCTACCTATCCTGCCAAAACCGTTGATAGCAATTCTTAAAGCCATAATCCGCCTCCTGGTCTGAATTTTTTTGACAATAAAAAACCTGTTTGATGGAGCTTCAAACCTGTTAATAATAAATCATATCGGTAAATCGTCAACAGTTAATTCGTGCCCGTCCGGAAAGGGCAGATGAGAAACGGTCGGTTTCCGGATGGAAACAAAATAAATATGATTCCGGATTTCTGGAAATAATGCTAATCAAGATGAGGCTCTTGCAAAAAGGGTGTCATCCCCGAATGATTCTATCAGGCATCCAGAATACTGTCATTCTGCGCGGAGCGAAGCGTAGTCGCAGAATCCATCTGAAGAGCTCGATGATGTTTCCTGTAGACCCTGCGACTTCGCGCAGGGTGACGACTCTTTTTCCCGATCGCTTATCTCGTTTCCATCCGGAAACTCCGGATGGAAACTACCTCGGGAATGGCAGCTTTTATGACTTTTGCAAGAACCTCAAGATGGCTGAATTTCCCGGAGAATGATCAAACGGCATAAATGAAAGGATGGCAGATTTGGAAAATGATCGCAAAAAACTTCCAGAAGCGGTAATTTTCGATTTTGACGGCATTATCGTAGATACCGAGCCTCTTCACTACCGTGCATTCACGCGGATTCTCGAACCTCATGGTCTTGGATTCTCCTGGGAAGAGTATCGGAAAACCTATATGGGATTTGATGACCGGGACGCTTTTCTCGAGGCTTTTTCACGTCATGGCAAAGTTCTGGATGACGTGAGGCTTTCAGAGCTTGTGCATAAAAAAGGGGAGGCGTTCCAGGATATGATTTCAGAAGGGGTCACCCCTTACCCTGGAGTCGCTGAACTGGCAAGGAAGCTGAAAAAATCCGGCATACCTGTCGCCATCTGCAGCGGCGCGCTACTTTCCGACATACTCCCGGTTCTGGAGAATATCGGCCTTGGAGAATGCTTCAACACCATCGTTACAGCCGGCGATGTCAAAAAAAGCAAACCGGATCCAGAATCTTACATGTTAGCATGCAGACGTATTATGGAAAACATCTCCCCCCCTCCTCAGGGGTTGCGGGCTATAGCGATAGAAGACACTCCGGCAGGCATCGATTCGGCACTGGGCGCAGGTCTGCATGTCATAGCTGTGACCAACAGCTATCCGCCTGAATATTTGTCAAAAGCCTCATGGGTTGTTGACTCTTTGCTGGAAATTCTGGACTGTTTTCAAGACGGTTCAGCATTGACGGAGATTGCCTGCAGACGACATTTTTTCAAGAAAAGTGACAAATGAAAATTCTCGCGATAGAAACCTCAACTTCCTGCGCTTCAATAGCAGTCGCCGTTGAGGATGTTGTTTTGTCGGAATCCGACTTCCCCTCCGAAAAAGTTCTTTCCGTGAAGCTTATACCGGAAATCGGTAAAATCCTTGATATCGCAGGTATTGATGTATGCGATATTGACGTTTTCGTCGCATCAGCAGGCCCAGGTTCGTTTACAGGAACAAGAGCGGGGATAGCCACGGCACAGGGGATGGCTCTAGCAACTGGTAAAGGGTGCTGCAGTTTCTCCACACTTTCCTCCATTGCTATGAACTTTTCTTTCGCTCCGCACCCGGTCTGCAGCATGCTTGATGCGAGAAAAAATGAGATCTACGCGGGGTTATACCACTCTTCAGCCAAAATCCCGGAAGCAATCCTACCTGAAACTGTCATGACTCCTGAAGATTTTCTTGGCAAACTCATGGAGGTCACTTCGGAAGAAGTTATTTTCGCCGGGGAAGGCGTTTTGAGATACCGTCAGGCAATCGTCTCAAAATTGGGAGAAAAGGCTATTTTCCCCGCTCTGGAGCAGAATGCGAGCCGCGCTTCAAATGGAGCTTTGTTAGCATTACACTCGATAAAAAAAGGGAAAATTCACCCTCCTCACCTGCTTCTGCCTGTTTATCTCAGGGCACCAGAAGCTGAATACGCAAAAATCGGACAGCAGAAAAAACGTCAGAAAACCTCTGATATCTGAGGTTCTTGCAAAAGTCAT
>DFZL01000028.1:39664-87982 GCA_002382705.1 Geobacter sp. UBA4057 | reverse complement strand
ATGCCTGATAGAATCATTCGGGGATGACACCATTTTTGCAAGAATCTCTGTTGTCTCAATATATTTTACTGTTATAATCCGCCAAAATTTTCTACCTGGAGAAAAACCATGAACATTCATGAGTATCAGGCAAAAGAGATTTTAAACAGTTACGGGATACCTGTCCCGCGCAACCGGGTAGCTATCACAGCCGACCAGGTGGAGCGCGCCGCCAAGGAGATGGGGGGGCATTGCGTCATAAAAGCCCAGATATATGCGGGTGGACGTGGCAAAGGGGGGGGGGTGAAGATAGTCCACCACCCGGAGCAGGCAAATGATATTGCAAAAGAGCTGTTCGGCAAAAAACTGGTAACTCCGCAGACCGGGCCTGACGGTCTGAGAGTCAGACGGATACTTATAGAAGAGGCGATCGAAATAGCAAGGGAGTTTTACCTTTCCATAACTCTCGACCGGGAAACATCGCGCTACTGTCTGATAGCCTCCGCTGAAGGGGGTGTTGAGATCGAGGAGGTCGCGCGCAAATCCCCTGAAAAAATTCATATGCTGTACATCGACCCGTTCACAGGACTTCGCCCGTTCCAGGCAAGAAAAATAGCGCTTGCGCTCGGCCTTTCCGGTGTAGTCTGCGAAGATTGCGTCGAGCTCCTGCTGAACCTTTACAAATGCACACTTGAGAAAGACTGTTTTCTTGCCGAAATAAACCCTCTCGTTGTGACGAAAGCCGGCTGGCTCCTCGCCATGGACGCCAAGATGTCATTCGACGATAATGCAGTATACAGGCATCGAGAATACCAGGATATGGTTGACTACTCCCAGCTCGACCCACTCGAGATAACGGCGGGCAAGTATGACCTGGCGTATATCAAGCTCTCAGGAAACATAGGATGCATGGTAAACGGCGCTGGACTGGCAATGGCTACCCTGGATGTCCTGAAGGAGTTCGGCGGAGAGCCGGCGAATTTTCTCGATGTCGGAGGCGGGGCTACGAGAGAGAAGGTTACAGAGGCTTTCAAGATAATACTTGAAGATTCCGATGTAAAAGGTGTCTTTGTGAACATATTCGGCGGAATCATGCGTTGCGATGTCATAGCTCAGGGGATAATCGAGGCCGCGAACGAAGTCAGATGCGCTCTTCCGATCGTTGTCAGGATGGATGGAAGCCATGTAGAGGAAGGCAAGACGCTTCTCATGGAATCGGGGCTCAATGTGCAGATAGGCGAAAATCTCGGCGACGGGGCGGACAAGATAGTAAAAATGCTCGGACAGGGGGGGTAAGCAGACCATGTCGATACTAATAGACAGAAATTCAAGAATAGTCGTACAGGGGATCACTGGTCGGAGCGGGCTCTTTCATACTCAGCAGTGCCGGGCATACGGCACCAACATCGTCGCCGGGGTTACTCCCGGCAAGGGGGGGATACATATAGACGGCATCCCGGTGTTCAATACGGTTCAGGAAGCTGTCCGCTACACCAAGGCAAATGTGTCGATGATTTTCGTTCCACCTCCGGGCGCAGCCGACGCGATACTCGAAACATGCGATGCAGGACTTGATCTGGCCGTCTGCATAACTGAAGGGATACCGGTCAAAGACATGGTTCTCGCCTACGCAGTGCAGAAACAGAGCAGAACTAGGCTTGTGGGGCCAAACTGCCCTGGAGTGATCACACCCGGCCAATGCAAGCTCGGAATCATGCCGAGCTACATTCACAAGCCTGGAAAAATAGGAGTAGTATCACGCAGCGGCACATTAACATACGAAGCTGTCAAGCAACTGACTGACATAGGGCTTGGACAATCAACCTGCGTAGGAATCGGAGGAGATCCGATAATAGGGATGAAATTCATAGATGTGCTTGAGCTTTTCAACAACGACCCCGATACCGAAGGGGTATTCATGATAGGTGAAATAGGAGGAGGAGCTGAAGAGGAGGCTGCCTGCTGGATCAGGGAGAATATGAAAAAGCCTGTTGCAGCCTTTATCGCCGGAGTCACCGCTCCAAAAGGGAAGAGAATGGGGCATGCGGGAGCAATCATAACAGGGGGAAAAGGAAAAGCCGAAGACAAGATACGCATGCTTGGCGAATGCGGCGTGACAGTGGCTACCAGCCCCACGCAGATGGGGCATGCGATGCTTGAGGCAATGTCGGCCTCCAAACCGGCACCAAAGAAGCCGGGCAGGGAGCCGGCTGCATGCTCTGCCAGAAAATGCAAGACGATTAAATCTGATTGAGAGAAAGAGAGATGCAGAATAATCTGTTAAGACTGAAAGCGGCTCTATCCGGAATAAGATTCAACGACATCACAGGCGTCATGCTTGCCGGAGGGGAGTCTAAACGAATGGGCAAAAACAAGGCGCTTCTGGAAATTAACGGCATGACCATGATTGAAAGCGGATTTCAGGTCTTATCGTCAATTTTCGACGAGGTCATCCTCATAACAAACAGCCCTGAAGAATACGATTTCCTGGGATGCCGGAAATTTTCCGATATCCACATCGGTTACGGGTCGATAGCCGGGATACACTCCGCGCTTTCGGCAGCCGCAAATGACCGGATATTTGCAGTCGCATGCGACATGCCTTTTATCAACAGCGAACTTGTCAGAATCATCTGCAATAATTCGGCAGGTTATGATGCAACGGTTCCGCTCAACTCCGAAGGCTCTCCGGAGCCCCTGCATGCAGTTTATGCAAAATCGGCGCTTAATGAAATATCCCGTATGATCAGCGAAGAGGAAAAAAAGATCACCATGCTGTTTGAAAGGACAATTACCAATTTCATCTCACCGGTTGCGTACTCGCATATTCATGAATCAGAAAAATCATTCTGCAACGCCAATACCCCGGATGAATTCAGCGAATTCCAGCAAAAATCCTGAATCAGGAATCGATGGCTGTTCTCTTTTTACTTGCCCGGATCTCTCTGAAAAAATCGCTTAACATCTCTGAACACTCTCTTTTCAAAACTCCGGATACAACTTCGACCCTGTGGTTCAGCCGGCTGTCGCTGGATAGGTCATAGAGAGAACCGGCCGCCCCCCCCTTGGGGTCGGAACAGCCGAAGACAACCCTCGGAATCCTGGCCAGAATTATCCCCCCCATGCACATGAGACAAGGTTCAAGAGTGACATAAAGGATCGTATCCGGAAGCCTCCAGGATCCGAGCTTTTTAGCCGCTTTCCTTATGGCTGTAAGCTCGGCATGTGATGAGGGGTCATGCGAAGATTCCCTTAGATTATGGCCTCTCGCGATTATCCGACCGCCATGCACTATGACGCATCCAACCGGAACCTCATCCTTAAGCCTTGCCCTGGCCCCTTCGGCAAGCGCTTTGGACATCCAGTATTCATCACTCTTTTCAGTAATCATGTTTTGAATCTAGCATATCAGATGGCTCAGGCGAAAAGGAATCTCGCCGGAAAAGCGATTATCCATATATCTAACCGGTAGATAAGCGGATCGTCCATATGAATCACCCCGCCGCAAGCAGCGGGGTGATTCATATGGAATCCTTTTCTGCTTGTAGTAATTCGGCAGCGGCAATACGTACACGCTCGGCATTGACGCTTGCCGAGTCGGTTTGCCGCAGCGATCAGTGCACCTCTGGCGAGATGGTTGGCTTTGCGGCAGAGTCCTCCTGATCCCTGATGGATGGGGCTGTTTCTCATCCGTAGTTTCCGGATGAAAACTAGCTAATTATTTTAATGGCTGGGGCGCCAGGATTCGAACCTGGGGATGCCGGAATCAAAATCCGGTGCCTTACCGCTTGGCGACGCCCCAAAAAAGGATTACAAGGTCTCTGCAACGGCAGAAAACCAGTCGGTCCCTGCAGTTACCGCTTCAGCTGCTCTTCTCGCCTCGCTATCTCTCTCGAAGATTCCGAAAACAGTAGGGCCGCTTCCGGACATCATTGCGGCGGATGCCCCGTTTGCGAGCATCCTCCGCTTTATTTCAGAAATCAGAGGAAATGCCGGGATTGTAACAGATTCCAGATCATTGGACAAAACAGCGCAGATATCATGAACGCCGCTGAAAAGCGCGGGAATCTTAGTAGGCTCTCTTCTGTTTGTCAATGCCAAATTTTTGTATACCCATGCCGTGGATACATGCAGACCTGGGTTTACAAGCAAAAGCCAGACCTTAGGCATCTGGGGCAGAGCCTGGAGCCTTTCCCCTATCCCCTCCGCCAGCGCTGCTTTCTTGAAAATGAAGAACGGCACGTCAGCCCCGAGTTTCACGCCGATTTCCATCAGCCGCTGATCGGGGAGCCTTAATTCCAACAATCGGTTCATACCGTCAAGCACCGCCGCCGCGTCGCTGCTCCCTCCCCCCAGCCCGGCCGCTACAGGGATGTTCTTTATTATCGATATTTCAGCTCCGTATCCGCCACCAGAGAGATCAAGCATCGCGCGGGCCGCTTTCCATGCTATATTGTCTTCTCCGTCCGGTACAGAGCTGCTGCCGCATTCAACGGTGATCAGCCCGTTGTCCGTCAGGGTGATCTGAATCTCATCCAGAAGATTAATCCGCTGCATGATCATCCGGAGGTCATGATAACCATCACTGCGCCGTCTGATAACCTCCAGGAGAAAATTTACCTTGGCCGGAGCCGTTACAGTTGCAGTTTTCAAGTAGATTCTCCTCAAATGCCTGGTGATTTCCGAAAAAGGATTATCAGGTGCAAACCGGGCATAAATCAAGGAGAAACTTGCAGATGAAGCGTTCAGGAATTATACTGCGGCAGGAAAAAATCAGAAATGCGGAGGAATCACCTTTGAATCCAAGATTTCCGGCTGAATGGGAAAAACAGGACGGAGTACTGATGGCATGGCCACACGAGGGGACTGACTGGTGCGATGCGCTTGATGAAGTCCGGACTGTTTATGTAGATATAATCAGAAATATCACACGGTTTGAGAGGGTTCTCCTGACATCTCCTGATGCCGGAAACACCTTGTCATATCTAGTTTCAGCAGGAATTGACACAGGCAAGGTCGGGATATTCGAAATCGATACCAACGATACGTGGGCGCGGGACTTCGGCCCTGTCACGGTAATGTTTGACAACAAGCCTGTGCTCCTTGATTTCGCATTCAACGGCTGGGGGTTGAAATTCGCCGCAGACCGGGACAATCTAGTAAACAGGCGTCTCAAGGAAGCCGGAGCTTTTCTCCCCCGTCTGAATGGCATAGGCCTTGTCATGGAAGGGGGAAGCCTGGAGAGTGATGGCCTTGGAACTATGATGACTACCTCACCCTGCCTCCTTTCCCCGAACAGAAATCCTCAACTTGACAGAGTGGAAATTGAACGCGCGCTTGCCGCGCTCCTCGGCGCGCAAAGGGTGCTCTGGCTTGAGCATGGCGGCCTCGAAGGAGATGACACCGATTCTCACATCGACACTCTGGCGCGTTTCTGCCCGGATAACGTAATCATATACACTGCCTGCGACGATGAGCGTGACGAGCATTACAACGAGCTCAAGCTGATGGAGATGGAGCTTCAGACTTTCCGGGCACCTGACGGCTCTCCCTACCGTCTGGTACCTCTCCCGTGGCCCAAACCCTGTTTCGATGAAGCCGCGCACAGGCTTCCGGCAACATATGCTAATTTTCTGGTAATAAACCAGGCGGTGCTTGTCCCTCTCTATCGTGATGAGGAGAGAGACTCAAAGGCGATAGAGCTGATAGCTTCCGTTTTCCCGGGACGGGAAGCGATTGGCGTAGATTGCCTGCCGCTTCTGAAAGAGCACGGATCGCTTCACTGTATAACCATGCAACTTCCCGAGGGGGTGCTGGCATGACCATGCTGAAAACGGCAATGATACAGCAGAAATCATATGACGACAGTGGAGCAAATCTTTTCCGGAGCGAGGGGATGATCCGCGAGGCCGCAGTTTCAGGGGCTTCACTGGTCATCATGCAGGAGCTTCATACCACACGCTACTTCTGTCAGAGCGAAGAGGCCAAGCTCTTTGACCTGGCTGAGACGATCCCAGGCAGATCAACCGAGTTTTTCAGCGGCCTTGCATCCGAACTGGGCATAGTGCTTGTAACATCCCTGTTTGAGCGGAGAGCGCCAGGGATATGCCACAACACGGCGGTAGTTTTTGAAAGGGATGGATCAGTGGCAGGAAAATACCGCAAGATGCACATCCCTGATGATCCCGGCTTTTATGAAAAGTTTTATTTCACACCGGGCGATACCGGATTCAACCCGATCAGGACATCGGCTGGAGTTCTCGGAGTTCTGGTCTGCTGGGATCAGTGGTATCCGGAAGCCGCTCGCCTTATGGCGCTTGCCGGAGCCGAAATACTGATCTACCCGACTGCAATAGGGTGGGACCCATCGGACAGCGCTGAAGAGCAAAAACGCCAGCTTGAAGCCTGGGTGACGGTACAGCGTGGTCATGCTGTGGCCAATGGCATTCCTCTTGTTGCCGTAAACCGCGTCGGCTTGGAGGGGTCACATGAAAAAGATAAGGAAGGGATAATTTTCTGGGGAAACAGTTTTGCAGCCGGGCCACAAGGGGAAATTCTGGCCAGAGGAGCAGAAGATGCAGAAGAGATCGTCACTGTTGACCTGGATATGGGAAGAAGCGAAGAAGTACGACGGATATGGCCTTTTCTGCGTGACCGCCGTATCGACGCCTACGGCGATATTTTAAAACGTTACAGGGACTGAAACATGCCTGTTCTTCAAAAAGAGATCATAGAAGCCCTTTCCAGCTCCAGCATCCTTACATCAATGATCACTCCGGCAGTGCTTATATCCGCCTGCGGCACACTTATCTTTTCCACATCGGCCCGCCTTGGAAGGGTGTTCGACCGGGTGAACATCATGAAAAAGGAAGTCGAGGAAATTCTTGATCGAAATCTTTCTTATCCGGAAGAGAGGATGAGCTATATCTCACCCCAGATAAGGTGCGCGAAAAAAAGAGCGGCTCTCATTCAGAAAGCAATGGCATCTCTATATACCGCTACCGCGCTATTCATAGCCTCGAGCCTTGCAATCGCCATAAACAGCGCTTACGGCAGCCAGGACGAAGCATGGATACCAACGGTAATTGCTCTCCTGGGGACTCTCTTTCTCTTCGCCGCAAGCGCCCTTCTTCTGTACGAGAGCAGATTCAACCTGACATTCGTTTTGAAACATATCGAATTTATCGAATTCATGGAGAAGAAGGCCAAAGAGAGTGGAGAAGAAGGGTTGAATCGATAGAGAGCGCGAAAATATGGATTCTTGCCGGCCAAGCGGCATGCAATTCGAACTCTTGCAAAAAGGGTGTCATCCCCGAATGATTCAGTCGGGAATCCAGAAAATTTTTAAAACCCGGATTCCCGATAACATCCCTCGGTAATAACAGACTTTTTTGACTATTCCAGGAATCTCAATTTCCAAGCAATCCCGGTTTTATCATCCAGATATGCCGGGAGGAGCCGCCTCTTTTGAAAAGAAATATTTTAACCGTAGACGTAGAGGAGTGGCACCATGTTTGCTGCTGCGGGAAAAGCTTCCCCTACCCCTCTCCTGAATCCCAGAGAGTGCGCCGCAATCTGCATAAAATCCTCTCTCTGCTCGAAGAACATGAGCAGAAAGCCACCTTTTTCATGCTTGGCGCTGTTGCCGAAAAAAATGCCGATCTGGCGCCAATGATCGTTTCCGGAGGGCACGAAATCGCTTCACATGGCTATTCACACAGGCTCGTCACTGAACTGACACCTGAAGAGTTTGAAGAAGAGCTCGAGGCGACAGAGAGGATAATTCTCAGGCAGACCGGGCTTAGACCCTTCGGTTACAGGGCTCCTCAATGGTCGATGCCAAAAAGCGCCGAGTGGGCTTTTGCAATTTTGAGAGATCGGGGTTATTATTACGATTCCAGCCTGAACCCGCTTCTTTTTGTAGGTGAAAACGGATGGAGCTGCACTCCATATGATATTCCGGCAGGAGAAGGGGTAATACGGGAATTCCCGCCGATGGTCACAAAAAACCGGTTACTGAATCTTCCCACCGGCGGTGGATGGGGATTCAGGCTATTCCCCATGGGGATAATATGCGGGACTATCGACGCCATTAACCGTTCTGGACTCCCGGCCATGCTTTATCTGCATCCGCGGGAAGTCGATCCTGAAGGGCCAAGGATGGAACTGCCTCTCATCAAGCGTTTTGTGTCATACGGGACAAGGGACGACTTAACGCCCCGCCTGAAGACAGTGTTGGAAAAATACCACTTCACTACAGTCATGGAGATCATGAATATTGACGGCATGCATACTGATTCCGGCATATAATGCCGAGAAAACCATAAGATCCGTAATAATCGAGTCTCTTGCCCACCGCCTCCCTGTCGCGGTTGTGGATGACGGCTCTACGGACGGCACAAAAGCGGAGCTTTCCGGATTGCCTGTCACTATTCTTGAACACTATGAAAACCTCGGCAAGGGGGCAGCCCTTAAAACAGCCTTCAGATGGGCGCTTGAATCCGGGTTCGATGATATAGTCACAATTGACGCGGACGGTCAGCACGATATTTCAGCGATTCCGCTCCTCCTGTCCGAAGCCGAAAGGGAGAAGGTGGATCTGCTGATAGCAGCGCGGGATTCCCAGTTCCGTCAGATGTCATTTCTTCGCAGCTTCTGGAACCGGGTCGGAGCATGGTTCATAAAAAAGGGGACTGGATTCGGCATAACTGACAGCCAGTCCGGTTTCAGGTATTATTCGGCGGCTCTCCTTGAGAATCTGTCGATGGAATCTGACGGTTACGCTCTTGAGATGGAAATTATCGTCAAAGGATGGAAAAAAGGGTTCAGGGTCGCATCTGTCCCGATTGCCGCAAGGGTGCCGGATGGCAGGGGCACGAGCCATTTCCGTCCGTTCCGTGACACGCTGGATATCTGCTTCGCGTTTCTGCGCCACAGGTACTCATGCAGAGGAAAATCCGAAAATTGACGCCGCCAGGGGGGAAAAGCACCCTTTCCGGATGGAAACCAGATGACGAGGATGCATCAGAATGATAAACAGCCTTAAGAACTACACCAGAGACAGGGTTCTTTCCGCCCTTCTTTCACTTGCCGCGAACTCATCGGACGAAACCATGATCCGGATGACACGGCTTATGGAGATAATTCCGAAAAAGGATTACTACAGGGAGCGGATACGCTGGATACGCGGACTCATAAGGGACAAGCACCCTGCAATAGAGGTGCCTCGCAGGATACTCGGGGAGCTGCATCCGAATCATAGGGAGAAATGGATAAAAAATCTTCTTGTAAACCATCTGGTAAACGGAACCAATTCAAGAAAGGAGTGGAGCGAAAAAAACGGGTACTATCCGCCGTCAACGATCGTGATCAGCCCTACGATGCGCTGCAATCTCAGCTGTTACGGCTGTTATTCAGGCGACTATCCCAGGAGTTCAGAGCTGACTCTGGACGAAATCGACTCCATTCTTATGCAGATGAAGGAGATGGGGGTTTATTTTGCCGTAATTTCCGGAGGAGAACCGTTCTTCATGGAGGGCATTTTCGAAATATTCAGAAAACATGACGACATGGCTTTTCTTGTCTTTACACATGGAGGGTTGATTGATGAGCGGACAACAGAAAAACTGGTCGAAGCAGGAAATGTGATGCCAGCTTTCTCGCTCGAAGGATACGAAAAAGAGACCGATGAAAGGCGCGGAAGCGGTCACTTCAGAAAAGTGATGCACGCAATGGACATTCTTAAAAATGCGGGGCTCTCGTTCTGCGGCTCTTTCACCCATTCAAGAAACAACAGCGAAATAATCACCGATCCGGCTTTCATCGATATGCTTCTTGAAAAAGGGGTATTCGCTCTCTGGCTTTTCTCCTACGTTCCGGTGGGAAGAAAACCGGATACCGCGCTCATGCCGACTCCGGAACAGCGTGACGCCCTACGCAGATCGATAGCTGGTTTCAGGTCGACAAAACCGATGCTTTTCATAGATTTCTGGAATGACGGGCCGCTGATTTCAGGATGCCTAGCAGGGGGAAGGAAATATTTTCATATAAATGCGAACGGAGATATCGAGCCTTGCGTTTTCTGTCACTTTGCAGCCGACAACATCAGAAACTCGACTATTCACCAGGCGCTCTCCTCCCCCCTCTTCAGAAAAATAAGGGGAAAACAGGGGGAGCATGAAAATCTTCTCACCCCCTGCATGCTGATCGACCATCCAGGCGCCGGCAGAGAGTTTTTCACATCAGAAGGGGTATATCCGACTCACGAAGGAGCCGGCACGATTTTCACCTGCATGGCCGACGAGATGGACGACTACTCGGAACGGTACGGGAAACTCGCCACTGCTGTCTGGGATGAAGAGTTCTGTAATCACCCTTCTAAAGCAGGAAAAAGAGAGAGCGGCAGATAAAAAGTGGTCGCGGCATTTTGCTCTGCCGCGCAGGAGTGCTTCGTTTGGCGCTTTACAACAGCTTCAATCTTTTTTTGATAAAACTTTTCACCATCATTGTACCACGCCGCTTTCATCCCCCTTTTACATTTTTCTGGGGCGGACTTTTTTATCTCTTATCTTCCGCCTCCAGACGCGGGATAAGGGCAAACCTGAGGATTGTAACCGGCAGGGACTCTGTTGAGCCCCTGGTTTTTTCGTCTTTCGTCAGATATGCACAGAACTGGTGCGACGTAATGCTGATGATGAGATCAGACGCTGAAAAACTTCAGGCGATGATAGGGAGACGGACAAGCGGAGCTCCACTTGACGATGCTTTAGCGGCCGGGACAGGGGCGATACTGGTCTCCCCGCACCTTGGGAACTGGGAGCTTGGCGGCCTTGGCCTTGCGGATCAGGGATACAGGCTGAACGTCCTGACGTTCAGAGAGCCTGATGAAAAAGTAAACCGGCTGCGTGAGACCGTAAGGAGCAGACGTGGGATAAATTTCATCTACGTTGATCGTGATGACGCTTCTCCACTAGCAGTCATTGAAGCTGTCAACGCGCTGAGAAGGAATGAGGTGCTGGTTCTCCTGGGCGATCGTGACGGCTCATCACATACCGTTTCCGTCGATTTTTTCGGTCGCAGAACAGATATCCCGGTTGGCCCCGCATATCTCTCTCTCGCCTCCGGAGCGCCTGTCATACCGGTATTTGTACCGATTGAGGGGGATAAATACGCGACCATCATGGAAAAGCCGATTTTTTTCAGGGGCGGACACGGAGAACATTCCAGGGCGATAAGCGAAGGGATGTCGCAACTCGCATCGGTTTTTGAGCGATATATCGGGAAATACCCTGACCAGTGGTACAACTTTTTCGATTTCTGGAAACAGCTTAACAAAAAGGGGAATTACGCATGTCCGAAGAATTGACACTCAAAGTAAAAAAGATGATTATTGACAGCCTTCGTATTGAAGGCACGGCTCCTGATGACATCGATGACGACGCTCCGCTTTTCGGAGACGGGCTTGGACTCGACTCGATCGATGCCCTGCAGCTGGTAGTTGCAATGGAAAAAGAGTTCGGTGTAGTAGTCCCGGATGCCGCGACCGGAGCGAAGGTTTTCGCCTCTGTCCGGACAATGGCCGGGCATATATCGGAAAACCTGAAATGAAGATTCTGATGGTCTCTCCGGGGTGGCCTGAAGGGAGGCTCTGGGGAGAGCTCTCTTTCAGATTTCCATCACTCTCGCTGGCCGCCATTGCTGCCGTCACCCCCCAGGAGTGGAACATCGAGCTCTGCGACGAAACCATGGAGCAGGTCGATTACGAAAGCGACGCGGAGATCATCGCAATTACCGCCATGACGCCACAGGCGCCGCGTGCCTACGAGATAGCCGAAGCTTTCAGGCGGAAGAACAAGATAATTGTCATGGGGGGATTTCACGCAAGCAACCTTCCGGATGAAGCTGCAGCGCATGTAGATTCCGTAGTCGTTGGAGAAGGGGAGAACGTCTGGCCCGAGCTTCTTGAAGATTATCTGAAAGGGTGCCTGAAACCGCTCTACAGAGCGGAAGGACTGGTTGAGATGTCCGCAGTCCCCCCTGCCAGACGCGAAATATTCAAAAGGAAACGCTATCTATTCACAAACACGCTTCAGACTTCACGCGGCTGCCCGTTTGACTGCGAATTCTGCTCTGTTACCGCCTTTTACGGGAGAAACTATCGCAAACGCTCTGTCGACTCGGTCATGGAGGAACTCGAAGAACTTCGCAGAATCAATTCCTTCATTTTTTTTGTCGATGACAACATTGTCGCCGACAGGAAATACGCCGCCGCCCTCTTTGACGGTATGAGAGGGATGGGTCTGAAATGGCTCTCTCATGCTCCCGTGCAGTTGGCCAGTGACCAGCCTTTGATGAAAGCAGCCGGAGAATCCGGCTGTGTCGGCATGTTTGTAGGCTTTGAAAATCTGAACCAGGAAACTCTCAAAGCGATGGGGAAGGTGACAAACAGCGCTTCGTCATTTATCAATGACGCAAAGCTTTTCAGGGATAACGGAATAGGCATACTCGGTTCATTTTTACTTGGCTATGACGGCGACAATCCGGATGTTTTCCCACAGATTCTGAGATTCTGCGAACAGACAAGACTGGAAGCGGCAATTTTTCCGATTCTCACCCCCTACCCCGGCACCAGGATCAGAAAAAGACTGGAAGCCGAAAAGAGGATAACCTGCAATGACTGGAAAAACTACGACATGGAGCATGCCAACTTCCTCCCTTACGGAATGTCTGCCAAGGAGCTTGAAGAAGGATATGACTGGCTGAATCACTCGTTCTACTCATTCTCGTCGATGTACAGGCGGATATTCAGGTTCCATCGCTCCATACAGGTGTTCGGGCCTATGAATCTCGGCTTCAGGGCAGCAATAAGGCGCAAAAGGAGAGATGCTTGAACTGCTGGATTTTTCCCGGACAACCGGTCTCTTTTACGGAACGAGTTGAACACAACGGGTATTTTGAAGAAATAGCACGGGCATGCCGGGCTATGACAGGATTCGATCCGCTTTGCCCGGATTCTGACGGGGCAGATATTACTGAAAGCGTAAAACTCCAGCTGTACGGGACTGTGGCCAGTCTAAGCTGTTGCGCCGAATTGCGCGACAAGGGGGAGAAGCCGGATACTATTGCCTGCCACAGCATGGGGATATACCCTGCGCTGGCGGCATCAGGCTCCATTGACCGGCAGGCTGCGCTGGAGCTGACTTTCAGCTTCGGCGTCGCACTCTCTTCAATGCGGACGAAAGGTGAGTACGCTCTGGGGTGCGTGACAGGGATGGAGGAGAAACGGCTGGCCGAAATCGCGCGGAAAAGCGGGGTGTTTATCGCGAACCGGAATACTTCCAGGCATTTTCTCCTTGCGGGGGAGAAAGCAAAAATCGTCGCCGCCCTTGAGATGTCTGAAGCGTCAGGGGCCTTTTCAGCCAGGATATACCCCTGTGATGCTCCACTGCATACTCCGCTTCTCCGCGAAACAACCCAGAAATTGAAAATGATCGCCTCTGGCCATGTTTTTGTGGAGCCGAATATCCCCCTTTTCGAGCCTTTGACGCAAAACAGGCTGACAGCCGGCAGGATACCGTCGTTTCTTGTCGATGAAATCTGCCGACCAGTGTTCTGGGACAGGACATACATGTTTCTGAAAGGGATCGGAGTTTCAGAATTCACTGAAATAGCTTTTTCACCACTTCTTTCAAAATTCAACCGATGGATAGACAACGAATTGTGAGATTTCATGAAACCGGGATAAAGGTTCGTTTCAACGAAACGGACCCGTACGGGGTGGCATGGCACGGACATTACATAACCTGGATGGAGGTCGGCAGAAACGCCCTTGCCGGAGAGTTCGGCCTAGGCCCTCTTCAGCTGGCCGAGGCAGGCTTCATGGGGCCGGTTGTCGCTATAGAGCTCAAATTTCTGAAGCCGGCGAAATTCAATGATGAACTCACAGTAAGAACCACCTTGCGCAGGACCCGGACAGCAACGATAGAGTTTGTTACGGACATTCTGGCTGCTGACGGAGCAAAACTCGCGTCAGGAATCACGACACATGCTCTTACCGACATGGACGGCACTCTCCAGTTCCTGATGCCTCCGGTTATCAGAAAACGTCTTGACAGGATGTTCGACTGGCTGGAGCTTTGATGAAACTGCTGCTTGTTTCGGCAAATATGGAGCGCAACCCGTATCCGGTATTTCCGATAGGGCTTGCGTATCTTGCGCCCCCACTGGTATCAGCCGGGCATACGCTCTCGTCTCTTGATCTCTGTTTTGAAGAAGAGCCGCTCCTCTCGCTTGCGAGGGAACTCGCCGCAAACAGCCCGGACGCAGTAATCATCTCTATCAGAAACCTGGACAACGTCGCATGGCCTGCTACCAGAAGCTATCTCGGATGGGTGAAAGAGGTGACGGATTCATGCAGGGGGAAATCACTGGCCATACTCGGAGGGTCAGGCTTCTCCCTCATGCCGCTTGAAATAATGGAGCATGTAGGCGCTGATTACGGCATTGCGGGGGAAGGTGAGGAAGTTCTCCCTCTTTTGCTCGAATATATCGAATCAGGTAAAGACCCTTCGCAACTTCCGGGTCTGGTCTCACGCGGGAAATCCGCCTTTCTCCCCCCAAAACCTGTTGAGTCGCCAGGAATACCGGACCGCTCGCTTTTCGACCTCGGTCGTTACTGCAGGGAGGGGGGAATGGCGAATCTGCAGACAAAACGTGGATGCCCGTTCAGCTGCATCTACTGCACATACCCGCTTCTAGAAGGGAAGTTGATCCGCCTCAGACCGATCGATGAAATCATCTCTGAAATGAGAAAACTGACCGAGGAGTGCGGAGTAGAATATATTTATTTTGTTGACGACATTTTCAACTACCCCCCGGATTTCGCCGAAAAACTATGCCGATCCATGATAGCCGAAAGAATAAATGTCAACTGGTCGGCATTTGTCAACCCGGGGTTCGTGACCAGCTCTCTTCTGGAGCTGATGAAAAGCGCCGGATGCGATGCCGTCGAATACGGAAGCGATTCAGGCTCCGCTGTCATGCTTGAAAAGATGCGGAAATCGTTTACAGTGAAAAACATTATCGAGGGATCGAAAATCTGCCATGAATTGAATATCGAGTTCGCTCACTACATTCTTTTCGGTGGTCCCGGAGAGACTGAGGAGACTGTTCTCGCGACTTTTTCGACCATGGATGAGGCTGACCCCTCCGCGGTGATCGGAATGGCAGGCATCCGTATATATCCAGGCACTGAGATGGAAAAAACAGCGATAAGGGAAGGGGTTGTTCCGGCAGGAGGCTCGCTCCTGCATCCACTCTTTTACATATCGCCGGATATAAAAGAGAATCTCTGCGCTCTTGTGACATCGGAAGCATTGAAGCGCCGCACATGGATTGTGCCGGGACTTGAGATAAATATCAGCGACCCTATGCTTGAAGCCTTGAGAATGTTCAAGGTGAATGGGCCGCTCTGGAAACTTATGAAGCGTCTGGGAAGAAGCAGGGTAGCGCCTATGTCGCAGCAACCAGGCGAGTGACGGCTCGCATGATGAATTCCCGGCAACGCCGGTGAAACCGGTCTTTCAATATCCGGTTGAAGAACAGGAAAAAATACTGACAGATATGGACATGATATGGATTTTAAAGGAAAGACAGTAGTTGTAACCGGAGGGACAAGGGGGATAGGACGAGCGATTTCAATAGCTTTCGCAAGCCATGGTGCCACGGTCTTCGCGTCATACATAAAAAATGACGATGCCGCAGAAACCCTCCTGTCGGACTCTTTAACCCTTCCGGGAAATATCTCGATATTAAAGGGTGATGCAGCATCTTCTGATGGAGCGCAGCTTCTGATGAATTCCGCCGCGGATGCGACAGGACACCTCGATATCCTTGTAAACAACGCAGGAATAACGAGGGACGGCTATCTGGGAATGATGGCTGAAGAGGATTGGGACTGCGTGATAAAAAACAACCTGTATCCCATGTTTCACTGCTGCAAATGGGGATTGAGAAAAATGATCGCGAGAAGGAGCGGCTGCATGATAAACATATCATCCATCTCGGCTTTCATCGGTGGAGCAGGCCAGACAAGCTACGCGGCATCAAAGGGGGGGATAATAAGCTTCACCAGGTCGCTCGCAAGAGAGGCAGGGCCTATGGGGATCAGGGTCAACGCCATAGCCGCGGGGTTGATCAAGACCGAAATGACGGATGGATTGAATCAGGATATGGTCGGCAGAATCATAGAAAGTTCCTCTCTGCGCCGCATGGGGATGCCGCAAGAAGTGGCTTCAGCCGCCCTTTTTCTGGCGTCGCCCTACGCCTCGTACATCACCGGTCAGACTCTGACCGTAGACGGCGGAATAACATGACCCGCAGGAGACGCGCCGTCATAACCGGCATCGGGATTTTTTGCGGCGCCGGGAAAGATATCCCTTCCTTCACCGACTCACTCATCAACGGCAAAAGCGCCATCGCGGAACTTGAGCTCTTCGACGCATCCCGCTTCCACTCCCGCATTGGAGCGGAGATAAGAAATTACAGAGCGTCCGATTACTTTGCTCCCTCGCTTGCACGCAAACTCTCCCGGGCCGACCAGTTCGCAATGATTGCCGCAGGCGAAGCTGTGTCTGACAGCGCCTTGTCTAATTGCCGCATCTCTTCGGAAACAGGCGTATGCGTAGGGGCCGGTGCCGCCGGAATGTATCAGGGAGAGTTCTGGCTCAAGGCGCAGATTGAAGGCAAAAAAGCATCTCCCGGCCTCCTGCGCGGCATACTTCCGGACAGCACAGCAACTCTTCTCGCAAAAAATTTCCGATTCAGAGGATACCAGGGGACAGTCACCACCGCTTGCTCATCTTCATCAACGGCTATCGGCATGGCGGCTGAGATGATATCGAGGGGAGAGCTGAAAACGGTTCTAGCCGGAGGGACTGACGCCCTCTCCCTCCTTACTTTCGCAGGCTTCAACTCGCTTCGCGTAGTTGACCCGCAGCCATGCTCCCCTTTCAGCATCGGACGACAGGGGATCACTCTGGGTGAAGGAGCCGCCTTTTTCATGCTTGAGGATGAGGAAAGCGCTATTGCAAGAGGTACAAGGATTTATGGTGCGATTTCCGGCTATGCTGTGGCGGCGGAGGCATTCCACATGACCGCGCCGGAACCTGACGGTCATAACGCCGCCCGCGTGATGCTGAATGCGCTCTCATCCGCCGGCCTTTCAGCCGGAGATGTCGGATGGGTCAATGCACACGGCACAGGCACCCCGATGAACGACGTGGTTGAATCAAAGGCTGCACGGCTTGTTTTCGGAGAAAATGTCATGAATGTTCCCCTTGTCTCGACCAAGGGGATGACCGGGCACTGCCTCGGAGCGGCCGGAGCGATAGAGGCTGTGGCGACAATTATCGCGCTTGACAGGAAAATAATTCCTCAGACACTGAACTTCAGGGGTAATGACCCTGAATGCCCCCTTGAATACCGCCACGCGGGCAAAACAGTCAGCGATTCAAAGGTAGCGATCTCAAACTCCTTCGCCTTCGGCGGAAACATAACCTCCCTGGTGCTTGAAAGATGAAAAATCTTTTTCAGAATATCGTAGTTACCGGTTTTTCCGCAATCACCGCTGCCGGAAACGACCTTGACCATTTGCGAAGAGCTGTCGCCTCCGGAGAGAGCGCCCTGACCCCGATACCTGCGGAAATCTTAAACTGCAACTGCGTAATGTGGGGAAAAGCCGTTCACTTCAAGGCTTCCGACTTCATTCACCCGCTTAAATTACGCAGGCTTGACAGGGGGAGCCAGCTTGCCATAGCCGCAGCCGGCATGGCGCTTGGAGACGCCTCTGTTTCCATGGAAAAGCTTGATCCTGAAAGAGTCGGAATAGCGCTTGGCTGCGGTTTCGGAGGGGTGGCAAATTCAGCGGAGTTTCTGACCGGATATTTTGAGAACGGCGTTGAGGGGATTTCCCCACTTCTTTTTCCGAATACTGTTTCGAACGCTCCGGCCAGCAACGCATCCATAGAACATGGCCTGAAAGGGCCGAATATCACTATGGTACAGCGCTTCTGCTCTGCGGAGTCTGCCTTTCTCGCAGCCTGTCGCTTCATAGAGGAGGGGAGGGCTGACATCATGCTTACCGGCGGAGTAGACGAACTCACACCGCTCATGGTGAAAGCCTTCAAATCAATGGGACAGCTGAAGAGTTACGCCGCAAGCTTCGGCGAAGGGTGCGGCATCGTCTTGCTTGAAAATGAGGAGCATGCGGCGAGGCGCGGAGCTGTCATCAGAGGGAGGGTAAATTCAGTAAACAGCCTCGGAGTCGCGTCTGAAGAGATGGACAGCCGGGAGATCGGGCATCTCCTCTCTGATTCGGACGGCTGTTGTTATTTTTCACTATCAGGTACGGCTGACATCTCCGCTCCACTCTCCTCTTTCGTCAAAGGGAAAAAATTCATAGACATGGTTCCCGTGGTTGGACGCTCTCTAGCCATGGGAGGAACCGTCATGGCAATGCTGATCGACTCTCTCCCCCAAAGCGCCAGAGCCATGCATATTGCCGCATCGCCTGAAGGCCCATGTTATGCAATCAGTTTCAGCAGGGAGCCGTTTTGACCATGAATGCGAGCCCTTCGGATTTTCTCCCCCATCGCCCCCCTTTTCTCTTTCTGGAAAAAATTGTCGAACTCCTTCCAGGTCTCTCCGGTCGTGCGATCTCTTCCCCCTCGCTCTGCTCCCAGATTTTTCTTCTTGAATGCGTTGCCCAGCTTGCCGGCTGCATTGTAGTTGAAGAAAAGGATGAAGGGGGTTTTCTTGCTTCCATAGAGAGCGCAGAATTTTTATCCAGGGAGATTCCGGAACGGGAGATGCTTGAAGTGACAGCCAGGGTTACAAGAAATTTCGGAAGGCTTCATATGGTAACCGGAGAAGTAAGAGACGCTTCCGGGAACCTCCTCTCGGTAAACCTCACCATAGGAACAGGTAAAATATGAAACTCCCCGTCTCATTCCTCATCTCTGCTCTTCTGCTCCTGATCTCGTCTACCCCCTCCCTGTCGCTGGCCATCTCTCCGCTGGAGGGGATCGAAGCGCTTCGCAGCACACTAGAAGGGATTACTGATTTTACAGCCGATTTCAGTCAGGAAAAACGGATATCACTCCTGAAACGCCCGATCTCGACAAACGGCTCCATAAAGTTCAAAAAACCGGACGTGTTTCTCATGAAAACCCGCCCCCCTTTTGAAGGAGAGATTCTTATGAGAGACAATCTGATCGAACAGAAGCTTGGAGGAGAAAACCGGCGGAACAGGCTGATTCTCTCTTCAGACCAGGGGTTGAAAAAGTGGTTTTCAAAGCTCTCGATACCGATGAAAAAAATCCCGGACGACATGGCCATCCAGGCAGAGCTGAACGACTCGCTCTATACCCTGGCAATATCTCCGAAAGGAAAAGGGAGCCTTAAAAAAATAACCGTCTCGTTTCATAAAAACGGAGAGATCAGGCGTCTTGTCATAAGCGAGAAAAACGGCGACAGCTCGATCCTGACACTAAAAAATATGAAGCTGAACCAGGGGCTGTCGGAAAAGGATTTCAAATTTTGAACAATAAAAACCGGATTAATCGGCATATTTCAAGAATAACCGCAATAACCTCGGGTAGAGCGAGAGATAAAAACAGACACCCAGAAACACCGGTTCTCTTTTTCATCCTCATGACGGCGCTACTTTTTTCTGCCTGTGCGGCAATATCCCCCAGCCTGGATTACACTCCGGGAGTTGTCGCTGAGACGATCTCTTCGCCGGTTTCGGTTTCATTTTCAAGCGGCGAACAGGGGGTGTCGGCGCAAGGGTACATCCTCTACAAGAGGCCAGACAAGTTTCATCTCGTAATACTCTCCCCGTTCGGCACGACAATTTTCGAAGCGTACTCGCTTGGAGAGCGTATCCTGATTATTTACCCCGCTCACTCTGTCGCATACATTGGAAACATCAGAGAAATGCCGGATGAAACGAGAGTTCAGGGGCTGAAGATGATCCCCTGGATAATGGACGCCGACCCGTCGCCTGATCGGAATTTCACAGGAAAAACAGCAAGGGTCAGGAGTGACGGGATAAATGAGGAGATACTATTTTCAAACGGCCTTGTCGCGTCAAAAAAAACAGAGAGAGGAGATATAGCTTATTACAGCGATTACACCCTGTTTGGCGGTGTAGCGCTGGCAAAGACTCTTGAACTGGTAAACCGTCAGGGCGACACCATACGCATCAGTCTGAGTGACCCTGAAATAAATTCTGCAATAGAAGAGACCGCCTTTACCCCGCGCCTGGATGGAATTACCCTTTTGCCACTACAGGATATCGGATGGAAACAAGACAGAAAAGAGTGAAGATGCAGGAATATTTCAATTCCATTATCCGTATTCATATGGAGTGGATATTCAGGATCACGACCAGAAAACGGAAAATCGCACTCCCGGGATTTCTGGGGCTTCTCTTGCTATCCGCAGTATCATTATCCTACATACATTTCGAATCTGACATTTTCAGGCTTTTTCCGGCAAAAGAGCCGGCTCTGACTCTCTTTCTGGAAACCCTCGAATGGACAGGGAGCTCGAACGAGGTTTATTTTCTTCTGGAAGGGGAGAAGGAAAAGCTCCCTGTAGCTGCTTCAAATCTGGCCAAACGCCTGAAAGAGGCGAACATATACGGGCAACCTGCTTTCAGGAAAATAACATGGCAGGTTTTTGACCGGGAACAGGCGGAGGCTTTCAACGATTTCATCTCATACGCCGCAACCCATCCGCAACTTTTCCTTTCGGAAGATGAGGCCAGAGCATTTCTGAAACATTTCTCGCCGCAGATATCCGAAAGCTCGGTTCTCCGGCTCAAATCGGAATTGGCGGGGCAACTTGCCGGTGAGATGACCGCTCTTGCAATAGCCGACCCGCTCCATCTGCGCGATCTGATTTTACCGCGACTGAAATCCGGCATGCAATCGCTTGACCTCAACCCTGATTCGCCATACTTCATATCGCGCGACGGCAAGGTGCTCATCATGATCGGCGAGCCGGCAAGGCCTGTCAATGACACATCTTTTGCGCGCGAGCTGGTAAAGGAGATAAACAGGGCGAGAAACGATTCCGGAATATCCGTCACATGCGCCGGCGCTCATATAAGCGCCGTAATGGACGAGGCCGCGATGAAATCGGATATAAGGCTCTGCATAATCTCCTCGATGCTCGTTGTGATGGGGATATTTTACTCCGTTTACCGGCGCATCCTCCCCTCGCTGCTTCTTCCACTCATCATCGCCTCTGGAGTGCTGATGGCACTGGGATTTGCCGGGATTTTCCTCGGCTCAATACACATTGTCTCTTTTGCGTTCACGGCTCTGATAATAGGGCTGGGCACCGATTATTCGATACATCTGTACGACCGTTTCCATTCTGAACGGAGCTATGGCAAAAATACAGACGAGGCGCTGAGGCTTGCGATAACCGAAACCGGCAAGGCGCTTTTTACCGCCGCGGCAACAACTTCTGTCCCCTTTCTAGCTTTAACCTTCTCGGACGTGAGGGCGCTTTACGAACTTGGCATTCTGGTCGGGCTCGGGGTTATCTTTTCGCTCTACTCCACGTTTTTTCTTCTACCCCCCCTTCTGATACATATGGACAAAAAATTCCCAGCGCATTACGGCAGAATACATGATCTGGGCCTGCCACTCCTCTGGCGACTGACAGGGCGTTTCCCGCGTATTACAATGACCTGTTCGCTTCTTTTTGTCGCTCTGATGACCGCAGCCTCCACCCGCATATCTTTTGACGGCAACCTGAAAAACCTTCAGCCCAGGCATTCGGAAGCCTTTCTTACACAGGAAAAGATAGAGAAACACCTTGCGCTCGCCCCGAAACAACTACTTGTGGCTCTGGACGGAGATGATCCGGAGCTTTTGATGGAAAAAGGGGGAACTATCAACCTTTTTCTTGAGAAATGGCGAAAGGAAAAAAAGATAACCGCCTTCTCCTCCCTGGGGAGCGTGATCAACAACATGGAAGAGCAGAGACGCTTCATCGCTTCGGTAAATGAAGCTGCAAAAGATGAGCCCTTGACTGTAAAGCCACTTGTCAGCGCATTGGAAAGACATTCATTCAATCCTTTGATGTTCAAGCCTTTCACGGAAACCTTCAGTGGAGATGGATGGAAAAAGACGACAACTGTCGGAGAAGGGATGGAAAGGTTAAGGCAATCGCCTTTGCGAGGGGTAGTCGAACGGCATATGCCGCATGATGAAAAAGGCTACCATGAGCTCTTCTATATTCACTACAACGACAGGGATTTCGACGAGAGAACTTTTCTGGGCGAGCTTCAGAGAATCGAACCAGCCGCAAGAGCTACAAGCGTTGAGATGATAGGGAAACATCTGGCTGAGTCCGTGAGGGAGAGCTTCGGCACGGTTTTTTTACTTGGCGGCCTGCTGGTATTGCTGTTTCTTTTTGCCCACTTCGGCGCTTTTTCTGCAATTCCTTACTCACTTTTTCCGGTTGCCGCCGGAACAGTATCGATGCTTGGCGTCATGGCTATCGCAGGGATGGGATTGAATTTCATGAACGTGATGGTGCTGGTGACGATAATAGGAATGGGTTCCGATTACGGGCTGCACATACGACACAGGGTGGAATCGCCGGAAACTCCGGGAAGTGAAATCAGATACGTCCAGGCGGCCAGAGCAGTCCTTCTCTCGGCCATTACGACTATTGCAGGTTTCGGATCGCTCGCCTTCGCAGACTACCCCGCTCTGGCTTCAATAGGATGGGCGACAAATTTCGGCATAGCCTTCACAGCCGTTTTTTCCCTTGTCACCCTCCCCTCTTTCATACAATCAAGGCGTTGGCAAAGAAAGGAAGGGAGTGTGTGATAGTCGCAGGAAGTTCATATTATGCCCCGCAATACCAGACTTATATCGGCAACGGTTTTGACGGAGTAGTTCGCATATCCTCCGGAGGATACTATGGCAGCGGCGCTCTCCTCTATGACGGTCGCGCAATTCTTACCTCTGCACATCTTCTAAAGGACTCTTCCGGAGTCATGGCCGCTTCTGCTTCAATACAGTTCAGAACAGCAAACGGCACAGAAGATGTGACTTCTTCGGAGATCAGCATAAACCCGTCATATGATCCGATTAACGGTAATAACGACCTCGCGCTGATATGGCTGACCGGAACCGCTGATGTTGCTGCTGACAGATATTCGCTTTACAGAAGTTCCGATGAAACCGGAAAAACAATGACCCTGGCCGGCTACGGCATACCAGGCATCGGAGCCACCGGAGAAGAATCATACTTTTCAGGGGCGCCACTTAGGCTTACAGCATTCAACCGGGCAGACTGCGACGCATCGGAGCTGAAGGCAGGACTTGGAGATACAATGGCGTGGACTCCTCTGCCAGGCACCCAGCTGACAGCTGACTTTGATAATGGCGGAACTGCCAATGATGCACTTGGTCAGTTGATCGGGAAAAAAGATACAGGAGTCGGAACTGATGAAGGGATAATCTCTCCGGGTGACAGCGGCGGACCGGCATTCATAGATGGAAAGATAGCTGGAGTCGCGAGCTATGTTACAAGCCTCTCCACATTCAGTGCACATCCGGATATTAACAACAAAACCGACAGCAGTTTCGGAGAAATAGCCGCCTGGCAGCGCATAAGCGCTTATCAGCAATGGATAGACCAGAGCCTGAGAGAACGCTTTCCAGATGCTCCGACTGCTCCTGAAAATGTTGAAAAAACGCTCGCTGAAGGAGACAACGGGAGCAAATATGTCTACTTCCTCGTGCAGTTCAACGGCCTGCGCAACTCTCAGGATGAGATATTAAGCGTGGATTACTGCACAAGAAGCGGCACAGCTATCGCAGGGGAAGATTTTATAACGGCAAAAGGCACTCTCAGACTTTATCCTGGAGAAAATGAAGCTGTCATACCTGTAGAAGTGTCAGGTGATACGATAAAAGAAGAATCCGAATATTTTTTCCTAGATATTACAAACCCGGTCGGCGGCACGTTCCCCGGAAACGTTCCACTACTGACAGCTATGCGTACAATCATCGACAATGACACAGCAAATACCTGACAGTTCAACTTTTTGCCGTTGCTTCTGATTGCATTATTCCTATCTTTTTCTTATAGTGTTTGACTTCTGAAACGTCAGATAAACATCCGGCGAGCAATTCATCTGAAAGGGTTTTCCGCTGCTTCTGCAGAAAGCCGGCATAAATAAAAAGACTGGAAAAGGTATTCAAACATCATGGTTAAAGAGCTGGCGAAAATATATGAACCGCTCGACGTCGAAAAACGCTGGTACGCGGAATGGGAGGGGAAGGGGTACTTCCGTGCCGCCGCATCGGACAGGAAACCGTACAGCATCGTAATCCCCCCCCCCAACGTTACCGGTGCCCTGCACATGGGGCATGCCCTCAACAACACCCTCCAGGATATCCTCTGCCGCCGGAAGCGGATGCAGGGGTACAACGTCCTCTGGATGCCTGGGACTGACCATGCGGGGATTGCGACGCAGAATGTCGTGGAAAGGCAGCTTGCTGCCGAAAAGAAAGATCGGCACGAACTTGGTCGTGATGCATTCATCGAACGGGTATGGAAATGGAAGGGAGAGTCCGGGGGGCAGATCATAGGCCAGTTGAAACGCCTCGGCGCATCGTGCGACTGGGAACGGGAACGCTTCACCATGGACGAGGGGCTCTCCAGGGCGGTACGCACTG
Source organism: Geobacter sp. UBA4057 (assembly GCA_002382705.1). Classification (GTDB taxonomy): domain Bacteria; phylum Desulfobacterota; class Desulfuromonadia; order Geobacterales; family Pseudopelobacteraceae; genus UBA4057. The sequence continues at coordinate 63,230 of DFZL01000028.1, read as the reverse complement.
TGTTCGTCCGACTCTACGGGGAGGGGCTGATATACCGCGCAAACCGCCTCATCAACTGGTGTCCCCGCTGCCACACGGCCCTGTCGGACATCGAGGTTGAGCATGAGGAGAAGAAGGGGCACCTCTGGCACATCCGATATCCGGTTGCGGGCGAGCCGGGCAGATACCTGGTTGTCGCGACGACGCGGCCCGAGACCATGCTGGGAGACACTGCGGTTGCGGTGCACCCGGAGGACGAGCGGTACCAGGCGCTGATCGGCAAAAGGGTTGTGCTGCCGCTCATAAACCGTGAGATACCGGTCGTTGCCGACGACTACGTGGACAGGGAGTTCGGCACAGGAGTTGTGAAGATCACCCCTGCCCACGACTTCAATGATTTCGAGGTCGGTTTGCGCCACGCTCTGGACAAGATCAACGTCTTTGACGAATCAGGGATAATCAACGCCGCAGGTCGCCAGTACGAGGGCCTTGACCGGTTCGAGGCCAGAAAGCGGATCGTGGTGGAGCTCGAGGAGGCGGGGCTCCTGGAGAGGATCGACGATCACGACATGGCCGTTGGCGGCTGCTACCGCTGCAAGACCGTGGTGGAGCCGTATCTGTCGCTTCAGTGGTATGTAAAGGTGGGACCCCTGGCAGAGCCTGCAGTTGCTGCTGTCAAGGAGGGGCGCACCCGCATCGTGCCGAAGCAGTGGGAGAACACCTACTACGACTGGATGGAGAATATCCGCGACTGGTGCATCTCGCGCCAGATATGGTGGGGGCATCGGATTCCGGCCTGGTTCTGCGACCACTGCGACGGGGTCACCGTCTCCATGGAGAACCCCACGAAATGCTCCAAATGCGGCAGCGACGAGATCCGGCAGGAGACCGACGTCCTGGACACATGGTTTTCCTCTGCCCTATGGCCATTCTCCACCATGGGGTGGCCAGAACTGACGGCGGAGCTTGCGACCTTCTACCCCACATCATGCCTGGTGACCGGCTTCGACATCCTCTTCTTCTGGGTGGCCCGCATGATGATGATGGGGCTCCATTTCATGGGCGAGGTGCCGTTCAGGGACGTCTACATCCACGCTCTGGTGCGGGACGCGCAGGGACAGAAGATGTCCAAGTCCAGGGGGAACGTCATAGACCCGCTCACGGTAATAGACCAGTACGGCACCGACGCCTTCCGCTTCACCCTGGCCGTCTTCGCTGCCCAGGGGCGTGACATCAAGCTGTCCGAAGAACGGATCGCCGGGTACCGCAACTTCTGCAACAAGGTCTGGAATGCGGCACGTTTCACTCTGATTAACCTGGAGGGGTTCGAACCAGGCCGCATAAAGCTGGCCGACCTCTCCCTCTCGGAGGGGGACATGTGGATACTGCATCGCCTCAACGAAACTGCCAGAGAGACCAACGCGGCACTGGAGGAGTATCGTTTCAACGAGGCGGCCATGGGGCTTTACCAGTTTACCTGGTGCGAGTTCTGCGACTGGTACCTGGAGTTGTCCAAGCGTGACCTGTACGGCGATGACCCGGAGCGGAAACTTACAGCACGGTACCTGCTCAGGTACCTGCTGGATAACCTGCTCCGGCTGCTGCACCCCTTCATCCCCTTCATCACCGAGGAGATATGGCAGGCTCTGCCGGGGGCAACAGGAGCGGCTTCTTCCGGGCGCCCGCCTTTGGATGGCGATGCCGGCAATGGCACCCGCAATGGAGCGCCACTGAAGACCATCATGTTTGCTGCGTATCCGGAGTTCAGCGACTGCCTCTCCTTCCCAGATGCCGCCGCCGGCATGGAACGGGTAATGGCGGTCATCAGCGGTATCCGCAATATCCGCGGCGAGATGGAGGTTCCGCCAAGCCGGGAGATTTCGGTCATACTCTCGTGCGCTTCCGAAGAGTCCCTCTCCCTTATGAAACGCAACGAAGGCTCCATCATGGGGCTGGCCAGGGTATCCGACCTGGCCATCGGACTTGGCCTGGAGAAACCTAGGGACGCCTCGATCCAGGTGGCGGGGGATGTGCAGATATTCGTGCCGCTCAAGGGAGTGGTGGACGTTGGGGCCGAGGAGCAGCGCCTGTTGAAAGAGATCGGAAAGATAGAGAAAGAGATGGAGATGTTTTCTAAAAAGCTGGAAAACCCCTCCTTCGTGGACCGCGCCCCTGTCGATATCGTGGAAAAGGAGCGCCAGAAGCTGGCCGAGGTGACCGCCAAGCGTCAACTGCTGGTGGAGAGCCTCGAAAAGATAAGGCGTATCGCCGCCTGAATAACCTCTGGCATACAAATATCCTTCCACAAAGGAAAACAGATGCAGACCAAGAATATTGCAGTTTTTGCGAAAGTACATGATCCCAGGTGCAGAGAGGTGGCGCACAATCTGATCGACTGGTTGCATGACCGTGACTGCACACCGTTGGTAGAAGCGCACCTGAGCCGCCACCTTGGACTCAGGAATCTTCTTACAGATGAGGAGATAAGGGAAAAGGCCGAGCTGGTTGTCGTTCTTGGTGGAGATGGCACGCTGATCTCCGTAGCGCGCCTTTTCAGCGGGAAAAATGTCTCTGTAGTGGGGGTGAACCTCGGCAATCTGGGCTTTCTGACAGAAATCACTGTGGAAGAGCTTTACCTCCGTATGGAGCAATGCCTGGCCGGCGAATCGCCGATCTCTGAACGGATGATGCTTGAAGTCACACTTTTCAGAAGGGAGAAAGCGATAGAGAAATGCAATGTGTTGAATGACGCAGTCATAAACAAAGGCGCTCTGGCTCGTATCGTTGATCTGGAGACGAGGGTTGACGGCAGCTTTCTCACCACTTACAAGGCAGACGGCCTGATAGTATCTACTCCCACAGGCTCGACAGGTTACTCCCTTTCCGCAGGTGGACCGATCATACATCCTCTTATGAGCTGCATGGTAATAACGCCTATCTGTCCGCACACCCTTACAAACAGGCCTATCGTGGTCCCCAGCGACTCTGTCGTATCAATAAAAGCCACTTCTTCCTTTGATGAAAGCGTATATCTTACGCTTGACGGCCAGGTCGGTTTCGAGCTCAGGGAAGAGGACTCGATAACAGTCAGGCGGGCAGAGATGACGACATCTCTAGTATCGTCGCCAAACCGTGACTATTATGAGATATTGAGAACCAAACTTAAATGGGGCGAAAGATAGATACGCCATGCTGACCGACCTCTCCATCAAAAATATCGCCATCATCGAAAACCTGAGCATCTCGCTGCATTCAGGCTTCACCGTTCTGACAGGTGAAACAGGCGCCGGCAAATCGATCATCATCGACGCTGTCGGGCTGATAATGGGGGGACGCACCTCTTCAGAGATGATACGCACCGGCGCTGATGAAGGGGTTGTGGAAGCGCTTTTCGATATTTCAGGTTCATACGAGCTGAAAGCGCTGGTTTCTGAACATGGTTTCGAATGCGACAAAGAACTTCTTGTCAAAAGAATAATTTCAAGAAACGGCAAAAACCGGATATTCATAAACGGAAGCATCGCGACCCTCTCCATCCTTTCCGCTTTAACGAGCAAACTAATTAACATCTACGGCCAGCATGAATCACAGACTCTGCTCAAACCGGAAAACCAGCTGTTTCTGCTTGACGCCTTCGCCGGGGCTGAAGCGGCGAGAAAAGCTTATACGGCCGTATACAAGGAACTGCTGCTTACAGCAGAACTCCTTGCTAACCTCGACGAAGAGTCGCGTGAAACAGCGAGAAGAATTGACCTTCTTAAATACCAGTCAGATGAAATAGCTTCAGCCGCTTTGAAACCGGACGAGGAGAGAGAGCTTGAAGAAAAACGGCTTCTCCTGGCAAATGCAGACAGGCTTGTCTCAGTTGCCACGTTCGCCTTTGAGCGCCTTTACGACGGCAACAGTGCGATACTGGGAGAATTGCGGCGGATAAGCTCTTCGATAAACGACGCGGCAAAAATAGATCAGACACTGGGAGAACTCTCCCTTGCAGTGGAAAACTCTTACCTGCAGCTGGAAGACGCGGCTATTTCACTGCGCGATTATTCAGCGAGAATCGACACTGATCCGAAAATGCTTCAGGATATCTCCGACAGGATCGACCTTGTAAACAGAATGAAAAGGAAATACGGCACAACTCTGGAAGAGGTGCTTGCCTACGGGATGAAAATAAAAGATGAGTTGGAAGCACTTTTTTCAAGGAATCTTGACAGAAACAGGCTGGAAGAGAAAAAATCGGAGCTTGAAACAAAACTTCTTGAGCTCGGGAAAACACTCTCTGATTTGAGAAAAGAAGGGGGAGCTGAGTTAAAAAGAGCGCTGGAAAATGAGGTTCATCAGCTCGCAATGAAAAACGCTGTCATAGACCCTGCTTTAATACCGCTGTCCGAGCCATCTGAAAAGGGGATGGAAAGGGTGGAATTTCTCTTCTCCCCCAATCCTGGCGAAGTCCCGAGAGCGCTTTCCAGGATCGCTTCGGGCGGAGAGCTCTCAAGGCTGATGCTCGCAATGAAGCAGGTGCTCCCGGAAGGGGCTGTGCCTACGCTTGTATTTGATGAGGTAGATGCTGGAATCGGTGGGCATATCGCTGAGCTGGTAGGGCGGAAGCTGAAAAAAGTTGCCGGACGCCATCAGGTATTCTGTATAACTCACCTGCCACAAGTGGCGGTTTTTGCAGATCATCACCTGAAAGTGGAAAAGATAATAGAGAAAGGCAGAACAACGACTGAAATAACCCGGCTGGATCAGAGCTCCAGAACCGAAGAGATCGCCAGGATGCTCGGGGGAGCGGAAATAACTTCCACTACTAGACAGCATGCCGCTGAAATGCTGGAAGCCGCCACTGCTGCCGGAATCTGACATCCGCTCCGTCAGAACGAAACCAGTCAAAAAAAATCTTAATGGATAAAGGTTGAGTCAATGCCCTTGAACACCAGACGTCACGAACGGAAAAAAGTCAGAATCAATGCATCACTTCTCACGGATAAGGCAGCTCCCCACTCCTGCAGGATTGTAGACATCTCTTCAGGCGGCGCGAGGCTTATGATTGACAGAAGTTACAGCCAGAGCGAACTGATAAAAATTCAGATGGCCGGAAAAGAGACGTTATCTGCCCTGATAGCCTGGCAGAAAGAGAGATACATGGGGATAATGTTCATATGAAGAAAAGAGAGTTGCCCGGTTAACCTGGCAGGAACTTCAATATTTAAGGACTTTTCTGAGGAAAGCGGATAGCAGCGGTGTCCCGGGCTCTCTGAAAATATCCGGCAGAGAGCCTGTTTCAACGAGCCTGTTTTGTGCCATGAAAATGCAGCGGTCAGCCACCTTGCCGGCAAAACCGATGTTGTGGGTCACGATGATCAGGTCTCTCCCTTCGCTTCGAAGCTCTTCAATCAACTCAAGAACCTCTGCGGTCATCTCCGGGTCAAGCGCCGATGTCGGTTCGTCGAAAAGAAGAAAACGCGGCCTGATTGCAATAGCCCTGACTATTGCGACTCTCTGCTGCTCCCCTCCGGACAGCTCCGCAGGTCTGCTCCCAGCCTGCGGAAGAAGGCCGAACCTTTCAAGAAGCGAAAAAGCGGTCTCGCGCGCGGCGGCCTCGGCGAGCCTCTGCACCTTTGTAAGCGGCAGAAGGATATTTTCGAGAGCTGTCAAGTGCGGAAAGAGATTGTAAGCCTGAAAGACTGTCCCGATCGATTTTCTGTAAAGGTGCAGCCGCTCTTCATCCTTTGGCAGCTCTTCCCCATTTATGACGATCTTTCCCGAATCCGGGACATCGAGCCCGGCAAGAAGGCGGAGAAGCGTCGTTTTCCCCCCTCCTGACGGCCCTATTACGGCGAGGGTGCGGAACCCGGTCTCATCCAGGGTCGCGTCTGCAAGAGCGACTCTTTCGCCGAAACTCTTGGATACTCCCAGAAGCTCAAGTTTCATATCTGAACCTGCGCTCCAGCGAGCGGCTGAAGAGGGAAATCGGGAGTGTAAGTATGAGATAGCCCAAGGCAAGGGGGATGTAGCTTTCAAGCGTGCTGTAGGTGTAGGAGTTGATCTCCTGCGCGCTCAGGGTGAACTCGTTTACCGCTATCACAGAGAGAAGCGAGGAATCCTTTATTATCGAGGCGAACTGCCCTGAGAGCGGCGGGAGTATCTGCCTCATCATCTGCGGCACAATCACATGCCGGTAGGTCTGGATACGGCTGAGGCCGACAGCCCTGCATGAATCAAGCTGCGAGCTGCTTATGCTCTCTATGCCTGATCTTATCATCTCTGAAACATACGCGCCGGAAAAGAGAGAAAGGATGAGTGTCCCGACCAGATAGCGGTTTTCGACGCCGAAAGCGTCGGCTATCACATAAAAAAAGAGCATGATCTGCACAAGCAGGGGGGTGCCTCGCATGATTTCGACGTAAAGAGCTGCGGCGTAGCGGAGCGGGAGAATAGCGGAGCGTCTGGCAAGCGCGGTTCCGAATCCGATAAGAAGGCTCATCACCAAAGAAGCGCCTGAGAGGGCGAGCGTCATGACCCACCCCTTCAGAAATTTATCCCTGTATCCGGCAATCGCGTTCCAGTGCCATCCATATTCGATATTCGAAAAAGCGAAAGTGAAAACCGCCGCCAGTAAAAAGAGCACTATACCCCATGAAAAGGCGATTTCAAAGGGTGTAACGGGCTTCGCTCCCTTATACGGCATCAGGCGTGGAATCATCTGTCGAATCAGAAGATGAAGCTCAGACCCAGAGCTCTGAACTCATTTTTCATCTCTTTCAGATAACGGTCGCCAAGCACGTCTAATCCGCCCTTCTTGCGGTAATCCGAAAGGAAGGCGTTAATGCTGTTTTTCAGCTCCACGTTCCCTTTTCGTATGGCAACGCACCATGACTCCTGTTGAAACGGCTCAAGAAGAGCCCTCGTCGTACCACGATTACGCATCCAGTTCCGGTAAATGGACATCTGGTCGTATATGAAGGCGTCAGCCTTCCCCTGAACCACCTCCATAACAGCCGCGGACTCCCTGTCCAGAACCAGCAGATTAGCCTTTTTCAGGTTTTTCACCGCATAGATGTGCCCGGTAGTCCCCTTCTTCACCGCCACGTTGATTCCGCCGGCATCGAGATCAGCCACTCTTCTGGCAGCCGCCCCCTTTCTTACCAGAAGGCAGAGCCCGGTCTTCAGATACGGATCTGAAAAATCGACTGAAACGGCACGCTCCGGGGTCGCAGTCATGGAAGAGATTATGATATCTATCTTCCCTGTTTTAAGAGCCGGAATAAGCCCGTCAAATGCCATATTCTCAATTATGATCCTTCTCCCCAGAGCCTTGCCGAGATCATTCGCCAGATCGACGCTGATTCCTGTCGGGTTCCCGCTTTTGTCCGTCATTTCGAAGGGAGGGTAGGCAAGTTCCATCCCTACCCTGAGCGGTGGAAGCGTATCCGCCGCATGAAGAGAAACGGCAAAAAGCGTGAATATGGCAGAGAAGAGAACGGATTTTAGAAAGAGAGCTGTATGCATGTAGTCACATCCTCCTGAATAGATAAAAAAAGCTACAGGTCGCCAAGCGTCCGCTGCCAGGCTCTCTTCAGTTCCGTCAGCGACGACCGGACGATCACCCGGCCGGAGAGGCCGGTTATCACAAGCTCAGTCTCTTCCGTGACAACACCTGCGACAGCAAATGCTGAACCTTTCATGGCGGCTTCAAACTCGCTTCTGTTCTCAGGATGGATCGTGACAAGATGACGCGAAGCCGACTCTGAAAAGAGGAGAGCCGCATCACTTCTTCCGTCATAATCCCCTTTCCAGGGGAGAGCCGAGATGTCGAGCTTCATCCCGTAACCGCCGGCAAATGCAGATTCAGCCGCTGCAACGGCAAATCCTCCGTCAGAGAGATCGTGGCACGAAGCGACAAGAGCGGCGGAAACGCACCTGCCGTAAGCCCTGTATCGACGGTACGCGGACTCCGCGTCAACCTTCGGCACGCTGTTTCCCACATATCCGTGAAGGGCAAGATATTCGGAGCCTCCAAGCTCATCCGCGGTTTCTCCCAGGATATAAACGATATCGCCGGGCAGTTTCACATCCATAGTCACCGCCTTGCGTGCATCATCGATCTTTCCTATCACCGAAAACAGGAGGGTCGGCGGGATCGATATCTTCGTCTCGCCGTCGTAGAAGTCATTCTTCATCGAATCCTTGCCGGAGATCAGAGGGAGGTTGTACGCCAAGCAGATTTCATACAGCGCCTTGTTGGAGCGGACGAGCTGCGCCATCTTGAACGCACCGTCCGGAGTTTTTGCCGATACGACAGGATCGCACCAGCAGAAATTGTCCAGCCCGGCGACCAGATCAAGCGACCCGCCGACAGCCACATAATTACGCATCGCTTCGTCAACGGCGTTGGTTGTCATATGCCAGGTGTCTATGTCGGAATAGCGGGGGGAGATGCCGTGCGCCGTGACGACCCCCTCGAACGAGTCGAGCAGTGGTCTCACTACAGCGGCGTCGGATGGGCCATCGTTTGCGGCCCCTGTAAAAGGCTTGACAACCGATCCCCCCTGCACTTCATGATCGTATCGCCTGACTACCGACTCCTTTGAACAGATGTTCAGCGAGCCGAGAAGGGCCGCAAGTTCTTTCGTGTAATCCTCCAGGCTCTCGATGACAGGCTCGTCATGCCTTGTTATTTCCCATTTTGCCGGAATCCGCATGGGGGGAAGCCCCTCATGCATGAAACTTATCGGCAGAAGGGCGACGGTTCTCTCCCCGTACATGACATGAAACATGCCTGAATCGGTAAAGTGGCCAAGAACCGTAGCCTCTACCCCGAATCTCTCCGCCATCGACAGAAACTCGTCGATGTTTTCGGGTGGGACAGCCAGCGACATCCGCTCCTGCGCCTCAGAAATCAGGATTTCCCACGGATCAAGCCCCGGATACTTGAGAGGCGCCTTCGAGATATCGATTCGGCATCCGCCGCACTCCCCCGCCATCTCTCCTATCGAGGAGGAGAGCCCACCGGCGCCGTTGTCTGTGATGAAGCGGTAAAGCCCCCTGTCACGGGCCCGGATGAGGAAGTCGAACATCCGTTTCTGGGTGATGGGATCGCCTATCTGTACCGCTGTCACAGGGGAGTTCTCGTTAAGTTCCTCGGATGAGAAGGTGGCGCCGTGTATGCCGTCCTTCCCTATCCGCCCCCCTGTCATGACTATCAGATCGCCCGGCATGATCGACTTCTCATGCCCCGGGCGGCCATTCAGCTCAGCAGGCATGATCCCGGCAGTGCCGCAGAATACGAGAGGTTTGCCACAGAAACGCTCATCGAACACGATGGAACCGTTTATTGTCGGTATGCCGCTCTTGTTCCCCCCATGTTCGACACCTTCGACGACCCCCTCGTAGATACGTCTTGGATGAAGGAGGCGGGAAGGGAGCGAGCCGGAATAAAAGGGGTCAGCAAAACAGAAGACATCGGTATTGAAGATAAGTTTCGCTCCCTGGCCTGTGCCGAACGGATCGCGATTAACCCCTACTATCCCGGTAAGCGCACCGCCGTACGGATCGAGAGCCGAGGGGGAATTATGGGTCTCGACCTTGAAAACCAGCGAATATCGGTCGTTGAATTTTATCACCCCGGCATTGTCCTTGAAAACCGAAAGACAGAAATCCCTCTCACCCAGCTTTTCCCGGACATCCCTGGTGGCTCGCTGTATGAACGACCTGAAGAGTGATCTTATCTCCTCTCTCTTCCCATTCTCATCCTCGTACTGCACTGTGGCGGAAAAAATCTTGTGTTTGCAATGTTCCGACCAGGTCTGTGCCAGGCATTCGAGCTCCACATCGGTCGGCTTCGGCCCGAGCCCGTATCTTCCGCGCTCACTTATCACTCCGGGATCACGGAAGTACGCCTGTATTATCTTCATCTCCTCAAGAGAGAGCGCAAGCACCCCTTCCCTGCTTATCCGGAGAAGTTCATCATCCGGGACATCGAGGTCGATCTCGCGGACTTTTGCAGCATGATGCGCGCCACTCACCACTTTCGGAGCGAAAGGAGGAAAACCTCTTCTCTCGGCAAAGGCGGAGCTGGTCAGGATGCTGTAGCGCTGGATGAGCGTGTTGCAGAGAAGCCCGGTGGCTATTCTCTCGACATCGGCGAAAGCAATATCCCCCTTTATGAGGTACTGCACCGAGTAATAGACCCCTTCTCCGCCGCAGAACCTGCGTCCTGTCAGATATTCCAGCGCTTCTCTCGCCGTCCTGCCGACATTGTCGGTTACCCCTGGCCTGAATCCAACTTCGACTGCAAAGTCAAAATCCGGGCAAGAGCAGTCCGAACCGGCACAGATGAGAGCCGCAGGCTCGCCTATGCTCCACCGCTGGATAACCGGGTCGGAGAAGGGGCCGCTCGCCCCCTTTTCCAGCTCGTCATGAGAGATGTCGGCATCAACGGTGTACACGTCGATTGTCCTTACGCGGGAAACCGGCAGATGAAGGAAATGTTCGATCTCCCGCCTGAGACGCTCTCCCCTTGCGTCGCGGATATCGTTTTTCAGGGCTGTCTCAACTCTTTCAAGCATCTTTGATAGTTCCTTTTTCCATTATCACTGTTCTTGTCGGATACGGTATCCCTATCCCTTCTTCCCTGAAACGGCGTAGAATAGCGCTGTTTATCCTGTCTGTCACCACCCCGACCAGTAACGGGTTATTTATCCAGAAGAGGAGGAGAAGATCAAGCGCGTGGTCACCGAACGAAGTAAAGAGAGCGACAGGGGGAGGCTCTGCGACGACCTCCTCGTCAGCAGATGCGATCTGGATAAGCACTCTTTTCACGGCCTCTATATCGCTGTCATAGGCTACCCCTATATTCACTTTTCCCTGTATCATGCTCGAAGGCCTCGCCAGGTTCACTACTGCCGAATTGCAGAGGTCTGAATTAGGTATTATCATCATCGTCGAGTCAATCCCCAGGATTTTTGTCGAGCGAAGTCCAATATCCATGACATCTCCAATCTGGCCATTGGAGAGCTTCACCCTGTCTCCTATCTGGAACGGACGGTCAAGCATCAGCGTGAATCCTGAAATCATATGCGCCAGGGTATCCTTTGCCGCCATCCCGACGGCGAGGGAGCCTATGCCCAGAGCTGTCACAAGGGAGAAGATATCGTAATTGAAATGCTTGAATATGATGACCAGGGCTGTCCCGATGAGGAGGAGCATGACCAGTTTAGCCGCGACAGGCGCCATGTGCTTTGACACGAGCACGAAACCGTCGTCGCTTCGGCTTGAAATATACCACTGCATAAACTCGTCAAAGGCGTGATAGATCAGATTGAAGATTATCATGACGAGAAGTACATAGAGAATGCCGGAAAGAACGGTTATCGCCTTTTCATGGAGAGAGAGTGAATGAATCGCCAGATAAAGCCCGGTAGCGTTTAATATTCTCGAAATATGAGGGATGCTCCGCTTCAGTATCCGGTCGTCGAGTTCCGTTTTTGTGAAAAACGTCACCCTCTTCCCCCATCTGAGCAGGATTTTTGACACCAGACGGGAGAGAAAAAGGAAGATGGCGATTATAATCAGCGCCACCAGTATCTCCTTGGCCCATATCATGACCGTGCCGTCGGTCGCCTGCGGCTTCAAAAACTGCGTCAGCATATTGAATGCGTTATTCACCGAAAACCCTCTTGAATATGGTATCGACATGCTTCAGATGATAATCGAGATCGAATGATCTCCTTATGCTCGCCTCTCCCAGAGCCGACAGCACATCGGGGTCGGAGAGAAGCTCCCCCATGAAATCCTTCCCCTCTTCCCAGACCTTCATTGCGTTCTTCTGTACCAGGCGATACGCCTCCTCCCTCGGAACCCCTGCCTGGGTCAGATCGAGGAGTATCTTCTGCGAGAATACCAGCCCCTTCATCATGTCAAGGTTCTTGAGCATATTCTCCGGGTATACGACGAGATTCCTGATAAGCCCGTCAAGCCGGCGAAGCGAGAAGTCAAGCGCGACCGTCGCGTCGGGAGCTATGTACCTTTCGACCGAAGAGTGGGAGATGTCACGCTCATGCCAGAGAGCGACATTCTCCAGCGCAGGGATGCACATCGAACGGATATAGCGCGCCTGGCCGGTGAGATTCTCGGAGAGGATCGGGTTTCTCTTGTGAGGCATTGCGGATGACCCCTTCTGCCCCTTCGTGAACTGCTCCTCGGCCTCAAGAACCTCGGTGCGCTGAAGGTGGCGTATCTCTACCGCAATCCTCTCCATTGATGACGCTATGAGCGCCAGGGTGCAGAAATACTCGGCATGACGGTCGCGCGGGATTACCTGGGTGGAAACCGGCTCTGGAGTGAGCCCCATTTTTCTGCAGACATACTCTTCAACGAACGGATCGATATTCGCAAAAGTACCGACGGCCCCTGATATCGCTCCTGTGGCGATGTTTTCACGGGCAGCGGCGAGCCGGGCACGGTTACGGCTCATCTCAGCATAAAAAGAGGCGAGCTTCAGCCCGAATGTCACCGGCTCGGCGTGAATGCCGTGGGAACGCCCCATGCAGATGGTGTATTTATGCTCCATCGCACGTTTCCTGATCGAGTCGAGGAGCGCGTCGAGATCGGCGATAAGCTCATCAGCCGCCTGCGTCATCTGAACGGAGAGGGATGTGTCAAGCACATCTGACGACGTCATCCCCTGATGGATGAAGCGCGCCTCGGGGCCTACGAACTCGGCCACGGAGGTGAGGAAGGCGATCACGTCATGCTTGACCTCCGCTTCTATCGCCTCTATCCGCGCCATGTCGAAGTTCCCCTTTTCGCGTATGGCGGGGAGAACCTCCTTCGGTATCACTCCAAGCTCGGCCTGTGCCTCGCATGCCAGAGTCTCGATCTCCAGCCAGATTCGGAACCTGTTTTCAGGCTCCCAGATTTTTGCCATTTCAGGGCGGGTGTAGCGTGGGATCATCTCTTCAAGTTCTCCTGTCTCGTATATCTTATTTTTTAAGCATAAAATCCGCGCTGTTCAGATATTTTCAACTTTTTCCTGCCAGGGGAAGCCTTGAGCCTGACTCTCAAATTTCCACAACTGGGCCTGGCCGGTACTGGTCGCCGATCAGAATGCCGGGAGAACAGACATTCTGCCCCCGGAGAAAAGAGCCGGTCGTTGCCGCCACATGGCCGGGGTGGTTATTGACCTCGGAGAGATGTGCCATTACCAGAAGTTCAAGCCGTTCATGAGCAAGCTCATTCAGAAGCGCAAGTGACTCCTCGTTAGATAGATGGCCGTGTCGCGATCTGATCCGCTGCTTCAGCTCCCAGGGATAGGGGCCGTTCATCAACATTTCAAGATCGTGATTCGATTCGAGGTTAAGAGCCCTGCACCCTTTAAGCTTGCTCGCTACCAGCCTCGTCGCTACCCCGAGATCGGTCGCAGACCCGAAACTCCCCTCTTCGGACTCAACCAGAAATCCTACCGGGTCGCAGGCGTCATGAGTTACAGGAAAAGGATCAACCCTGACCCCTCTGAAATTGAAAGCGACTCCAGACTCAAATTCAACCAGAGCGCATTTTTTGAAATTTTTTCCGGCCTTCACACAGACCTTGTGACTTGCAAAGAGGGGAATCCTGAATTTTCTGGCAAAAGAGCCTGCGCTGCGAATATGGTCGATATGCTCATGAGTCAGCAGGATGGCATTTACGGAGCCTGGTTCAAGGCCGCGCTCGTCCATCCGCGCGATCGTCTCGCGGAGCGAAAGACCTGCGTCAAGCAGAAAACGCGAGTCGCCCGTCTCCAGATAAAGAGAATTCCCCTTGCTGCCGCTCGCCAGAGAACAGAGTTTCAATCATGGCTCCTGAAAAATATATTGGAGGTTACTGCAAAAAGGGTGTAATCACGGGACGATTCTGTCTGATAACGGATTTCCTATTTTTGCAAAAGTTTTATACAGGAAGAGGGAGACGGATTCAAGATAGTTCAGGCAAGCACCAGGGGAAAAACGGCAAGGCATCTGCAATAACAGGGAAAAAACAGATCTATCGCTCTCTCTGAGCCACTGAAACGAGATAGTAGACAACCCCCAGAATGAGGAGCGTCCCTGCCAGAAAGGCCTGTGTGGTAAGGTCGTCGTGGCGCAGGGTTGAAATCAGTATCTCCCTGATTATGGCAACAATGATGACCCCGATGAAAACCAGGATATTGAACTTCCCCCCTTTGAGGTTCTTGATCTCATTGTCCATAAGTTCGATCATCATCCAGAGGATAAGGAGGGAGCCAAGCGCCGAGAGTATCCCTTTCTCCATATTCCCCTGGAAAATGTGCGCTATATCCCATGCAAAAAGTATCACCACAGACATTGAAACCCCGGCAAGGGCAAGAAGAAGGACAAGATTCAGGCCATAAGTGAAACGTTCCGTCACCCTGATTATGAACGATTCGATCCGGCGCGAGACGAAGACCTTCTTCATCTCCTCCTCACGATACGAGGTGCTCATGACATCGAGGTTCATATCCAGTATTTTTTCAACAGCCTCTCTTATGGCGCACCGCAGATCGCGGTCGGAATAGTTCAGGTCTATGAGGCCAAGGAGAAAGTGCCTTATCTGGTTCATGGCGGAGTTTACGAAATGGACGCTCAGCCCGACCTTTACATGGGCGTGCCCTATTCTGGCCAGGTGATTCATGTAATGGTTGTCGTAAACCCCGCAGAAGAGCGACATGAACCATTTGAGGTGCATCTCTTTAAGGCGGGGCCTGTTGGCTGCATTCAGTATTTCGGTCAGCTCGGGGAGACTGTAGAGATAATCGTAGAATTCAAGTATGAAACGCTCCCTGTTCTCCTCTGCCAAAGGTTGAAGCATGAGTAGAAACTCTACATCCCGCTCCGTAAAGCGGTAATGTTCCCTTATCTGCTGCATTGTCACCATGATCCGCCCCCCTTGCCGAAATTGCCATTCACTTCACCCTTCAAAAACCAAAAGCACCCTTTCCGGACGGAAACTCTATGGTTCAGGAGTCATCTCTTTAATCCGTTCTGCGGTTTCAAGCGCGCCTGCATGGTCGAAATTGTCCAGCCGCCTGAGCAGGGAGTTAAGAAGAACAGCCATCCTCTTCTCCCGGCACCCCTTCGAGGCGTTCTGAAGCTGCTGGATCAACTCGTCCGGAACCAACTCCTGCTCATGCAGATACTTCTCAAGTTCAACAATAAGATTCAGGAGCGATTCGAAATCGACCCGTGGCGCAGGGGAAGCGGCGGAAAGCTCCTCACCGGTGACGGCCGCAGCAGCCGGCTCCGGACTCTCGGGAATTGCGCCAGGAAAAGCATGACCCACCCGTATGGAAAAGGTGAATATGCTCCCGGCCCTTTCACCGTTTTCGATCCGGATATCACCACCCATCAGCCTTACAAGATCGCGGCAGATGCTGAGCCCCAGACCTGTGCCTCCGTATTTTCTGGTAATCGCGCCATCCGCCTGGGTAAACGGTTGAAAGAGGCGCTCTTTCAGTTCAGGAGGTATTCCTATGCCGGTGTCGCTGACCCTTATACAAATGAGAATACCATTCTCATCAATCTCCTCCGGATAAGCCTCTATTTTTACCTCCCCCGATTCGGTAAATTTGATAGCATTCCCCACGATGTTGTTCAGCACCTGCGACAACCTCTGCCTGTCCCCGGTGACAGCGGTGGGGAGTGCCGGGTCAAGCAGGGTGGCAATATTGATCCCCTTCTCTTCAGCAATTACCGAAAAAAGCCCGGCTGCTTCATCAATAACGGAGCTTACGCTGAAAGGGATATGTTCGATCTCGACCCGGCCAGCCTCTATCTTTGAAAAATCGAGGATACTGTTCAGGATTTTAAGAAGCGCCTGTGAAGATGCATGAATCTTCCTCAGATATTCCTTCACCTCCACGGGGAGCTCCATCTCCAGAAGAAACCTGGTCAGCCCGAGCACCGCATTCATCGGAGTTCTTATCTCATGGCTCATGTTGGCCAGAAATTCCGACTTGAACCGGTTCGCGCTCTCCGCCTCCAGGACTCTCTTTTCAAGCTCACTGTTTAGGCACTTCAGTTCAATATGCGCCTGTTTCATCTCGGTGACGTCGGAGACAAGAACGAAAAAACCGCGCACATTTTCTCCAAGGATATCCGGAACGCAGTTCACCAATATGTATATTCTTCCGGCCTCCTCTTTTTCCAGCATCCTCTCTAAAAGTTGCGGTTCTCCACGCAGCACGGCAGCAAACAAATGCTGATCTTCACTGTACCGCTCTTCGCCGATAAGTTCCCTCATATGAATCCCCGACATCTGTTCGGATGTTTTTCCGAACCAGTCAAGAAAAGCGTGGTTCGCAAAAGAACAGCGGAGCTCATCCGTCCAGTAGCCGACCATGCCAGGTATGTTGTCTGTCACCATCCTTATGAATCGTTCGCTCTCCTCGACCTCCCGCTGCTTTTTCAGAAGCTCCGAAGCAGCCTGCTCCTTCATCGCCTCGGTTTCGCGGCGGCGTTTCTGAAACAGCGAAAGTGTCAATGTAGAGACGGCAGCGAAAAGAAGAAAGAGCGTAACCTGCGAAACAAGGTCGGCCATCCATCTCCTGTATGCCTCTCTCTTGTCGCGCGTTGCGAAAACAACCAGCGGCTTGTCCATCCTGACAGATTCCGGCCGGATCGTCTGCACCGCAATGAAGCGGTCTTCAGCGGTTGCGTAAACAGTCCCGGAACCGGTGGTAGAGCCGCTGCCGCTTTCGAAATGGCGCCTGAAAAATGTCCCCGGCCTGTTCAGATTCTTCCCGGAGACACCAGGGATATCCGGAATTATCAGAAAGATGTCTCCGTCGCCATGTATCAAGGCTGTCCACATATCCCCCTCATAACGGACGGAAGAGAGAAGAGTGGTAAAATAATCGGGATCTAGGCTGGCTGACACAACGCCTGCAAATTCTCCCCTGCTGTTCCGGATGATCTTCGAGACGTTGATGACAAAGGTGTTCAGAACAGTCCTGAACGGAGGTGATACATAGAGGCGTTCAGGATCTCCGTCTTCACTGGCTCTTCTGAAATAGTATCTATCCCTGAAATTCCTGTCTAAAAGCTCCTTCTTGTCCGCGCTCCTTACTATACCGTCAGCGTCCAGCAGCATAAGGGTTCTGACCCCCGGCATCGCGTCGACCAGATCGGAGAGGCGATGGTTGAAAAAACTGTTCATATCCCGGTCTCCAGCATCCTGACGCAAACCATCCATAACCTTGTTCAGAGAGGAGAGATTCCAGGCTGCAATCTGCTGAACCACCCGCGCCTGACCCATAAGCCGGGCTTTCTCCCGTTCAGCGACTCGTTCATGCTCCTGATAAATTTTTGCGGTCAGTGCAACCCCGAGCAGGAAGAGGAAAGAGACCCATAAGATTAAAACCGCATGAGGCTTAACCTTCTCCACGATCACCGATTCCCCTTTTCAATCTCATCATGTTCGCTGAAAAAGCAGAAACGGCCGCGCCCGCTCTCCTTCGCCCGGTACATCGCCATGTCCGCGTTTTTCATTATCTCCTCGATATCGTTCCCGTCGTGCGGGAAAAAGCTGATCCCTATGCTGGGGGTGCTGTGAATGAGATGCTCACCTGTAATGTAAGGAAGAGAAAGCTCAGAAAGTATCTTTTCCGCGACTCTCCTTGCCCCGCTCAATACATTTTCGTCGGTCATCATGACGACGAATTCGTCCCCCCCAAGCCGGGCCGCAATATCGCTCTCCCGGATGCAGGATTTAAGCCTCTCAGCCACCAGTATCAGAAGCTCGTCTCCGACCGCATGTCCCAAAGTGTCATTTACCTGCTTGAAGCGGTCGAGATCGATGAACATGAGAGCAACCTCGCCTCCGTTACGCTTGATCGAAGCCATCGCCTGTTCAAGCGTAATCCTCAGATGAAGCCGGTTCGGAAGCCCGGTCAGAATGTCATGGTTGGCCGTATGCCACATGTCCGCCTCGTTGGACTTCTGCCTGGTTATGTCGTTGAAGCTCCCTATGTAGAAATCGATCTCGTTGTTCTGGTTCTTCACAACCGATATCGTCAGCAACTTTGGGTATATCCCCCCGTCCTTCCTCCTGTCCCACATCTCCCCCTGCCAGAATCCGGTCTCCTCAATCTCTTCCCACATTGCGGCATACTCTTCGCCGGTGGTGCGCCCCGAAGAGATGATTTTCGGGTTCTTTCCTTCAACTTCTTCAGGCAGATAGCCGGTCAGGCGGGTAAACGACGTGTTTATAGCAATTATTCTGTTCCTGCTGTCAGTTATCATTATCGCTTCGCCGCTGTAGTTGAAAACGTGGCTCGCAACCTGAAGCTCCCGCTCGGATTCCTTTCTTTTCAGCAGGTTCCTTACTCTGAGAAGAAGGGCTGCGATCAGCACCGGCTTGGTCAGGTAGTCGTCCGCACCAAGTTCGAGAGCCTCAAGCTGGCTCTGCTCCGAATTGTCCGCCGTGACGAATATGACCGGAATCCCGGCGGTTTTCCTGTTGGCGCGCAGCTCCCTCATGACCTCTGTCCCGCTCATCTCCGGCATCATCATGTCGAGCAGTATCAGGTCGGGGCGATCATCCCTTGATGCGAGCTCAAGAGCGTCAGAGCCGTTCAGAGCAGTTTTTATGCGGTATTCAGATTTCAGCGCGGCAACGAGAAGATGGATATTCGAAGGCATGTCGTCAACAATCAGAATAAGTGGCCTGCCGGTTTTAGGAATCATCATCTTTTTACTCCTGTTTTATACTTGGCTCTTATATGGTGTCAGCCGAACGTCTCGAAATAATTCGGCAATAGGATGAAGATACAACAATAGAAAGAGATATTCATGAAAATTCCTGAAAATCATAAAAACATCGAGGGCATTGCAAAAGTCATAAAAGCTGTCATTCCCGAAGGGAGTTATCGGGAATCCAGCTTTTAAACCCTTATGGATGTCCGATAAAACAACTCGGGCATGACTGGATCAACTGCATGGATCCCCGATAGAGTCATTTGGGGATGAAAACCTTTTTGCCGGAGTTTAAGCAAAGAGGCATCAGAAGACGGATCATCCACGAGGATGTATCTCGCTATGCAGCCTCTTGAGCCGTTCACGGGTCACATGGGTGTAAATCTGCGTGGTGGAGAGATCGGCATGGCCGAGCATTATCTGAACGCTCCTCAGGTCAGCCCCGTTTTCAAGAAGATGTGTGGCAAAAGAGTGCCTGAGCGTATGAGGTGATATATTTTTCCTTATCCCCCCCAGACGGCTCCTCTTTTTTATGATGTTCCAGAAAGCCTGCCTGCTCATAGATTCCCCGAGCCTTGAAAGAAAGATATAAGGATTTCTATCCAGAGGGTCGAGCTTCGGGCGGACATTCTCCAGATATTTTGACAGATCTCTTATGGCCGTCTCACCTACCGGGACCAGGCGCTCTTTTTCCCCTTTTCCGGTTGTGATCAGGTATCCGGCGTCCATGTTGATCTCCATCAGTTTAAGGGAGACCAGCTCGGATACACGAAGTCCGGTGGCGTAGAGGAGCTGGAGCATCGCCATATCGCGGACATTTTCAGACGACTCGCCGGAACAGGCCTCAAACAACCTCTCCACCTCGTCATATGTCAGAAACTCCGGAAGTTTCTTTGACACACGAGGGGTCTCTATGATGGAAGCGGGATTCCCGGCGGAGTATCTCTCGATCTGAAGAAACTTGTGGAACATCCTGACTGCCGAGAGGGAACGCCCCCTGCTTCGTGGAGAAAGCCCTTCTTCCTTGAGACGAGCCATAAATCCGGCTATATCGGCAGGTGTGACATCTTCGGGTGATTTCACTCCGCTCTTCTCCAGGTGGTCGAGGTAGCGTGACAGGTCGCGGCTGTACGCCTCCCTTGTATTCAGAGACCCCCCTTTTTCAACGGCAAGGTAGCTTATGAAGAGATCGAGATAATCATTCATGGCCGGTTCTTTTGAGTGAGAATCTCTCGCAACCCTGCAGAGCCGGCATCCACCCCCTCCAGCACCCTGTCGGGAAAGCTGTTTATTCCGGCGTCAACTCCTACGATCTTGTAAATCCTGACATCATCCCACGGCTCCTCCAGTATGCCGTCATGAATCGCCCAGCTTCTACCCCTTACGGTTTTTTCCATGCCGGGCATTCTGAAAGGGGTGGACCCGTCAAGCTTTCTGAAATAACTTCCCCCTGGCCGGAATTCCCGGTCTATACGGAGCATGAGACGCCTCCCGCAAAGATAATCGAACCCGTATTTCTCATAGCGTATGGCATTGTCGTAGGTAAGAGGTTCCGCTGTTATCATCTCTATCCCCATGCTGTCCACAAAACGCTCGAAAAGGGGGAAAAAATCGGAAAAAAGCCTGAGCCCCTTACTGGTCTGATTGGGGAAAAGCCCGCTCTTCATAGCCCTGAGCTCTTCCATCCTGTTACGCCCGGCGGACGCGAACCAGTTGCATTCCCCATTTTCGTTTATGTCAACGTCGAATCTAGGCGCAGCAGGATCTGATATGATGCAGAATGAAAGTTCTATCTGGTTGTAACCTGTGTCGGCAAGTTCAAGGAAAAAGGTGGTATCCCGTGCTTTTGGAGTGTCGCGCACCTCGATGCGGGCAAAGGAGAGTCCGGAAGGGGCGATGATATTTACAAGTCGCTCTCCTCGGGGATCAAGGAGGGTTTTCCCATCAATGGAGAGGAGGCTCAGGAGCCGCTCCGGCAGCAGTCTCGAATAAACGGACTCTTTTTCGCTCTCTTCCAGGCGGTTTACAAGAGAGAGAGAGCCCAGAGGGTTACCCGCGGCATCAGTCAGCCTCTTATTTCCTGGAATCCTGCCCATAATATCCAAAAAACCTCGGGAATACGGTTTTCCTGATCCGGCTGATGCTCTTTTCCACTCCGTCGAGAGCAAGATTCCGGTCGTTCTCTTCAGCCCAGTGCATCGCGTCAAGAAGGTATCTGTTCTTGAAACCGATACGTTCCGTCTTCCTAACGAAAGAAGCCGGGAGCCTTGGTGAAAGGGATACTCCGTTCATTATGCTCCATGCGATAGTCCACCCCCTGGCGCAGTTCATCAGATCGTATCCACCACCTCCTAGAGCTGCCCACGGTATCTTGAGCGCCTTGATCTTCCTGAGAATGTAACTGTAGCTGTGAGTTGTTATCTCCAGACGTGTCAGGGGGTCTGTGCGGAAAGTGTCCGTTCCTATCTGCGTGAGAATGATGTCAGGATCGAACGCGGCGATGAGCGGATAGGCGATTTCGTCAAAAGCCTTCATATAGAGTGGATCGTCAGTATGGGCAAGAAGAGGGAGATTGACCGAATACCCCTCTCCCTTCCCCTCTCCTGTCTCGTCTTCAAATCCTGTCCCAGGGAAAAAATAGACCCCGCTCTCATGAAGCGATATCGTGAGCACCTGGTCGGTATCATAAAAAGCCTCCTGCACTCCGTCGCCATGATGCGCGTCGATATCGAGATAAAGTACACGGCGCCCCCGTTCCAGAAGCCAGTTTATGGCTATTGCGGCGTCATTCAGATAAGAGAATCCGGAAGCTCTCCCTCTGTGGGCGTGGTGCCACCCCCCGGACAGATTGAAAGTTATTTCGAAATTTTCTTCCTCAATAAGGCGGACAGCCTCGAATGTAGCGCCCGCAACCAGCGCGGCGCAGTCATAAAGCCCTTTGAAAACAGGGCAGTCGGCATCTCCCAGACCGAAGCCGAAATCGGCGCGAGGCTCGTCTGAGTCGCTGAATTCCTTGAGCTTGGCAATGTATCTGGGATCATGAAATGACAGGAGCATTTCTTCCGGGAGCGCGCCGGATTCGCGGATATCCATCCCCGGGAGACGGAGCAGGCCGTATGCATCCATGAGATCATGCACGATATGATATCGCTGAAGGTTGAATGGGTGATCAGGCCCGTAGCTGTAACTTCCCAATAGTGGCGAATATACGAGAGCAGTGCGGTGAACTGTCAAAATGGCCTCTAGTATCTTGCGTCGAGAATTTCTATCCTTATTCTGCCCACAAGCGAAAGAAGCGGCGCAATGTCGGCATCCGACTCCCCTCCGGCCAGCGCCATATGCAGAGGATCAGCCGGAAACTGGTTATAGAACGGATCAGCGGCAACCCATTTTCCATTTACAAGAGATTCACCCCATGCATGATAAACAAAGCCTTTCCCTTCGACAAACGTAATTCCGGTGACATACCTGGCCGGTATTCCCACTGATCGAGCCAGAGCTACAAAAAGCCTGGCATGAGCCTGGGCATTCCCAGAGCGGCCCCTGAACGCGGCAAGAGCGCTTGCATTGCCGTCAACGGTATCTTTGAGATAACCGGATGTCCAGGATACAAGCGCCTTTGCAATTTCTCCCTGATCTTTTCCGCTTTTAGCCGAGATATCTTTCGCCGCCGCCAATATCTCAGAGGCGTCCGATTCGATCATTGCGGAGGGGTGAACAAACGCCGAATCATAAGTTTTCACTCCATCGCTTCTCTCGTCCGGCTCAATAGCCAGGCCTGTCTTGACAATCAGCGCATTTTTCCCCTTTTTCCGGATGAATTCAGCGCCATCCCTCCTTAGAGGTATCGAATCGTCCCAACCGGTTATTTCGAATACCCCCCCCTGAAGTTTCATTCTATCCTTCGGGAGAGGAGCCGCAGGGACGAGAGCCAAATTGTCTACCATATCCTTCCTGGCTATCAGGAGATTCATCACATAGGCGCCGATAGCGTCAGGCTCCTCGGGGCGAGTGATCACCAGGCCGCCGCGCACGGATTCATAGAGAGTGTTCCCCTCCCTGTCGATCCAGATGTCATTGTGTACAAAAGGATAGAGATTGTTTCTAAGCTTGATAGCTTTTTTCCCGTCAGGAGATGCCTCTTCACCCAGGAGAGAAATGCTTATCTCTTTTACCTTCAACTCCTCAGAGTCAAATATCTGGACCTTGTAGTTTCCGGCAGCCATATTGTCGCGAACCATCGGATAGATATTCAGAACTGACGCCGGAATCAGTTCGGCTTTCAATCTGAACAGTTTTTCATTGACTCTGCCGTTCTGTTCCTGTCTGACCCTCAGGCTGGTGTCGGTCAGCCTCCCTGTCACTCTGAAAAACTGGCCGTTCAGGCTCTGCTCGATCCTGAAAGAGCGCGCGGATAGATTTTTAGACACATCATAGCTTTCATTGAAGGCTGAATCCTTAGAGAATCCCAGGACTTTCGTTCTGACTACGCCGCTACCCTCGAAAATATATCCGTCAGGAAGCGTTGAGCTTTTCTGGTGATAAAAACCGACTCTGTCGTTGTCAACGTAGATTCCGTACCATTTGTCCCCTTGTAGTGGCGCAGGTGGCAGAGAGCCGGAATAGGCATCCTGTCCGAAGCAGAAGAGAGCTGAAAGAACACAGTGTAGTATGATTAGAAAATTTCGCGCATGAGATTTCATTATTATGAACGGCTCCTTGAGAAAAATGTGGATTGCCCGTTATCCGGTTTTGGAGAGATATCATCGGAGAAATTCCATTCAGATAGAGGCTCTTGCAAAAAGGGTGTCATCCCCGAATGATTCCATCGGGCATCCAGAATACTGTCATTCTGC
>DFZL01000028.1:0-39624 GCA_002382705.1 Geobacter sp. UBA4057 | reverse complement strand
ATGACTTTTGCAAGAACCTCAGATAGATTCAACCCTGTTGCGTCCGTTCGATTTCGCCCTGTAGAGCGCGTCATCGGCCAGTTTTATGAAAGCGTCAATGCAGTTCTGGCAGTCGGTTTCCCTGTATTCGGATACGCCAAGGCTTGCCGTAAGCCGAAGCGTTACCGCCTCTCCGCTGAATCTGAGTTTTTCAATCGCTCCCCTGATCCGTTCCGCGACGACAACGGCATCCTTGAGCGACGCCTCCGGGAGTATCGCCATGAACTCCTCCCCGCCGTAGCGTCCTGCGACATCATAGGCGCGCAGCTCTCTAAGAAGCTGTTTTGAAACCATCTGAAGCACGGCGTCCCCCTGCAGATGCCCGTAACTGTCGTTCACCCTCTTGAAATGATCAAGATCGAGTATGATCAGTGAGAGAGGGGAACTTTTCCGCTCCGCCCTCTGAACCTCTTTCTCCAGCGAATTCATCAGATAGCGGCGATTGAACAGTCCAGTCAGATAATCGGTGTTGCTCAGTTCAAGAAGAAGCTCGTTTGATTTTTTAAGGTCGTCCTGAAGATGTTTTATCTTGAGATGTACTTTGACCCGTGCGACAAGCTCCTCCGGGTCGAACGGCTTTGTGACGTAGTCGCTGGCTCCCTGCTCAAGCCCTTTTATCTTGAGCTCGCGATCCTCCATTCCAGTAAGGATAATTACCGGAATATCCTGTAGCTCCGGCCTCTCCTTCATCATTGCGAGAAACCTGAAACCGTCGATCCTGGGCATCACGAGGTCGCAGAGAACAAGGCCAACCCTGGATGTCAGGAGCTTCTTGAAACCGTCAAGGCCGTCCTCCGCTCCGACATAACGGTCAAACAGTCCGAAAGGCTCAATGGCGCTGATAACCCTGGATCGGACAGCTTCAGAGTCATCTATGACAAGCAGAGTATCAAACATGGTTTGCAAGAATACATCAAATTAAAATGTAATAACAGAAAAAAGAGGTTTGATGTGAGATTCCTGCAAAAAGCGTCTCATCCCCGAATGATTCTATCCGGTATCCATGCGGTTAATCCTGCCATGCCCGAGTACTTCCATCGGGCATACAGCTTCTCTTTTCATGTCATGCCCGAGTTGTTTTATCGGGCATCCACAAGAGTTTTAAAGAGTGAATTCCCGATTACACTCAAAGGGCAATGACAGTTTTATGACTTTTGCAGGAATCTCAATGTTTATCCTGAAAGTGATTCATCAAAACAGGTTAAAGCATCGGCTCATGAGCCAGCCTCTTCATTTCCGATATCGTAGCAAGATAGTCGTCTGAACCGAAGACGGCGCTGCCGGCCACAAAAACATCGGCGCCGGCGCGGGATATTTCGGCTATATTTGAAATCTTGACCCCGCCGTCAACCTCAAGCTCCGCTTCGCTCCCCTTTCTGTCGAGCATTGCCCTTGTGGAACGGATTTTTTCAATGGAGCTCTCTATGAAGCTCTGCCCGCCGAAACCTGGATTCACCGTCATCAGAAGCACGAGATCGATATCGCCTGCGATGTAATCCAGAAGATTCAGCGGGGTAGCCGGATTAAGCGAGACGCCAGCGCGCTTCCCGAGTGATTTTATCAGCTGTACAGACCTGTGGAGATGCCGGACGGCCTCCGCATGAACAACTATGATATCTGCGCCGGCAGCGGCGAAATCAGGGATATAGCTGTCCGGGTTTTCTATCATCAGGTGAACGTCAAGCGGAAGCGAGGTTTCTCTGCGGACAGCCTCCACAACCAGCGGGCCTATGGTTATGTTCGGAACAAAATGCCCGTCCATGACATCGATATGGATATAATCGGCTCCCCCTTTCTCAACTGAGCGTATCTCCTCGCCAAGCCTCGAAAAATCCGCCGAAAGAATAGATGGTGCTATTTTTTTCATTTCTCCCCCGCTTTTCCCATATCTGCAGACCTTTAAAGCTTCCTTATCCTTGCAGCAAAAAAACCGTCCATTGAGTGACGATGAGGCCATGTCCTGAGCATCCCCTCTTTTGTAAAGAGTGGGGATAGCTCAGGAAAAAGCAGATTCATATCCTCCAGGACGCTGTCGCTCTGCCTCAGGAGAAGATCATGCACAACCGATTCATCCTCCTCAGGATCGGTCGAGCAGGTTGAATAGAGCATCACACCACCCGGCTTCAGCATTTTGAAGACATTTCCGATCATTATTTTCTGAAGCCCAGCCAGGCCGGAGATATCATCCGGTTTGACCCGCCATTTGACGTCCGGATTTCTCCGGATAACGCCTGTCGCCGAACAGGGGGCGTCGAGTAGCAGACGGTCGAAACAGCGCTCCGGAAATTGCCCGGGGCAAGTAATGTCGGAGTTGAACGTTTTTATTATCTCATATCCGAGCCGCACGGCCGATTCGGTTACAAGCTGGAGTTTAGCGTCAGAGATATCTGCTGCGACTATTTCCCCACTGTTCCGCATAAGCTGGGCCATATGCCCGCTTTTCCCCCCAGGAGCGGCGCACGCGTCCAGAACTCTCTCCCCTGGCGCTGGATCCAGCAGGATCGCAGCCATCTGCGACGACTCGTCCTGCACGGCGAAGAGCCCCTCACTGAATCCCGGAAGCTCCGGAATGTTATGCCTTCCTTCAACCGTCACACCGACCGGAGAGTAAACGCACTCCCTGGCGTCAACCCCTTTTCCGGAAAGTTTACTGAGAAGCTCCCTCCTTTCCGTTTTAAGCGTGTTGACACGGAGAGTCAGAGAAGGGGGGAGGGACGAGGCCGCTGCCAGAAGTTTAGCCTCCTCTTCCCCAAGCTGTTCGAGCCACCTTTTTGCAAGCCACTCCGGATGCGAGTGGAATGCAGCTATATAAGCGGCCGGCGAAACCGAAGAATCGGGAAAAACGATGCCGCCCGCATTCCGGATGTAATTTCTGAGAACTCCGTTTACAAAGCCGCTGCCGCTTCTGGAGACAATTTTAGCAAGCTTCACCGATTCGTTTACCGCTGCTGATTCCGGTATCCGGTCAAGGTAGCGAAGCTGATAGAGGCCAAGCCTCAGTATTGCAAGAATTTCCGGATCCATATCTGCGAGAGAGCGCTTCACCAACCCTGAAATGATATGGTCAAGAGTTCCGCATCGCCGCAGCGCTCCGAATACCAGCTCTGCAAAAAGGCCGCGGTCGCTCCCCTGAAGCTCTCCGCGTCTGAGTTCCCTGTCGATGAGTGTGTCCGCATGTCCCCCCTGCCTGAAAAATTTCAGAAAAGTGGCGAATGCGGCGTGCCTTGGGTCTGAATTGCTTATCTTCCCGAAAGTGTCCAAAGAGTGTCCTTATTGCCGAAATTGGCTTCAGATAATAGAGCGTATCGCTTAAAAAGAGCAAGAAGGATTAACAGAAGAGAGCGCTTAACCGCCCTGCGAAGAGGAATCTTCAAATCCCAAAAAGCTTGACAATCCGGCAGGCCAGGTGATATTTCACGGAAGCTTCATTTATAATTTACCGGAGGGGAAATGGAACGCACATTCGCAATCATCAAACCTGATGCAGTTGAACGGAAGCTTGCAGGAAAGATTCTCGACAGAATAGAGGCAAACGGCTTTTCAATAGTCGGGATGAAAAAGATCAGGCTGACCCGGCAGCAGGCTGAAGGTTTCTATCACGTTCACAAAGAACGTCCATTCTTCAATGATCTCTGCGCCTTTATGTCCCGTTCCCCCGTAATCGTGCTTTGCCTGGAAAAGGAAAACGCGATCGCCGACTGGCGCGCCCTAATGGGTGCGACTAATCCCGCCAACGCCGAACCGGGCACAATAAGGAAAGATTTCGCCATCAACATAGAGGAGAACTCCTCGCACGGCTCAGACGCCCCGGAAACAGCGGCATTCGAGATACCTTACTTCTTCAGCGCGCTTGAACTTGTATAACCACAGGCTTTCAACAATCATTTCAGCATGTTTTCAGGATGTTTCCCTCCTGAAAATCACTCATGAAGGGGGCACCTGAAATTGATACTTCTGTCAAACATCCTTATGGCAGTTGCAAAAATAGTTGAGCTTGCCGATGGTCTCCTGACCGTTTACAAATACATCCTGCTGGCGAGCGTGGTTATCTCATGGGTCAACGCCGATCCATACAACCCGCTGGTCAGCTTTGTATACAGGATCACAGAGCCTCTCCTCAGGAGAATCAGACGCTACATGCCTGATACCGGGATGCTCGATTTCTCCCCCATTGTCGCTTTCATAGCCATTTATGTTATCCAGATAATCGTTTTCAACACGGCCTACCAGTATCTCATGACCGCCGCAATGTCGATGAAATTGAGAGGTTGACGAAGAATGAAG
Source organism: Geobacter sp. UBA4057 (assembly GCA_002382705.1). Lineage (GTDB taxonomy): Bacteria > Desulfobacterota > Desulfuromonadia > Geobacterales > Pseudopelobacteraceae > UBA4057. The sequence goes on along the minus strand of DFZL01000028.1, from coordinate 35,301 downwards.
ATCACACCGCTGGATATCCAGCAGCAGCAGTTCAAGGGGAAAATGCTGGGGGGGCTTGATCCCGAAGATGTCGATGCGTTCCTTCAGACGGTCTCTTCGGAGATGGAGAGCCTGATGAGGGAAAACAGCGAGCTTAAGGAGCAGCATATCATTCATTCCCGCGAACTGTTAGAAATGGGGGAGAAGGAGAAGGCGCTCAGGGAGACCATGCTGGCGGCACAGCGGATAACCGAAGAGATGAAGGCCAACGCCCAGAAAGAAGCCGCCCTGCTGATATCCGAGGCCGAACTGAAGGCGGAGCGGATTGTGATGAACTCAGAGCGCAGGCTGGCTGAGCTCAAGGGTGAGATAGAGGAAACTAAACGGCAGAAAATGCAGTTCGAGATGAGCCTTAAAGCGCTTCTGGACAGCCATTACAGGATGCTTTCCGGTGATGGAGGTCAGTAACTCTGCCCCATGCGCCCTGGGGAACGGGTGCATATCGATAAATCTCCATATCCAGCCACGGGCATCCCGGAACCGCGTTACAGGAATCCACGGAAACGCGCTCCGGATAGCGCTCACCTCTCCCCCGGTTGATGGAGAGGCGAACCGGGCATGCAGAGAGTTTCTCTCTGAACTCTTCTCTGTGCCTAAATCATCGGTGATGATAAAAAGCGGAGAAGCTTCGCGCCATAAAAAGGTCATCGTAACCGATGAAAAACCGGAACGAATCCGCGACATAGTCATGTCGTTCGCCGAACTGGAAAAATGCGCGCCCCCTGAAACAGGAAAATAGCTCATACCCCGTCATGCAGCTTTTTTTCCCACATCCATGTATCGCTGACAATTTTTTCCAGATCATCGTACATCGGAGTCCATCCGAAATGCTCTCTTATCCTGTCGCTGCCTGCGATCAGCATGCCGGGGTCACCGGATCTACGCGGCGCCTCAATCGCCTCAAGCTCTCTCCCTGAAACTTTTCTTACCGCATCTATCACATCAAGAACTGATGAACCTCTGCCATAACCTGCGTTTATGGTGACTGACTCCCCACCGGCATTTAGATAGCCAAGCGCCGCGAGATGCGCCGAAGCAATGTCCTCGACATGAATGTAATCCCGCACTCCTGTCCCGTCAGGTGTGTCGAAATCAGTGCCAAAGATCAACACTCTCTCCCTGAGGCCGAGCGCGGCCTGACAGCAGACCTTTATCAGATGAGTAGCGTCCGGAGTCCGCTGTCCCATTCTGGAAAGCGGGTCAGCGCCGGCGACGTTGAAATAGCGAATCGTCGCATGTCTGATCCCGTGAGCGGAAGAGATGTCCCGGAGCATCCGCTCGCTCATCAGTTTTGAGGCTCCATAAGGGTTTATGGGCTCTGTCGGGGTCCCCTCGACAGCCACCCCCCCGTCCGTGAGGCCGTACACCGCCGCAGTGCTGGAGAAAATGACCTTTCTCACACCGTTCTTTACGCATGCCGCCAAAAGTTTCAGCGTATTGCAGGTATTGTTGGAATAGTACTTGACCGGATCAAAGACAGACTCTGGAGCAACTATTGAGGCTGCAAAATGGAAAAGCACGTCAAATGAAAAATCGCTGAAGAGTTTCTCCAGCCGGTCGGAATCAGCCAGATCACCTACGACAAGTTTCTCTCCATGTATCAGCGCATCGGCAGAACCTGTAGAGAGATTGTCGTATACCACAGTCTCGAGGCCTGCTTCCGACAGCTGTCTCACAACATGACTTCCTATGTATCCGCACCCGCCTGTAACAAGTATCTTCATGTTTCTCCCTGGTAAAAATAAAGTTTTTCAAAAAAGCCGCAGATGACCGGCATCAACTATGATTGTCAAACGGAGAGAAGAGCTGAATGCGGATTCAGAACAGAAACCTGCATTCACGCCATCCTCTAACCGAATTTATCAGCCAAATTTTTTCCGCTTTGTAAATATCCTCAACAGTCAGAATTTTCTCTGCCACCTCGCCTGATTCAATGAGTACGGCGCGAAGAACACCCGGTAGCAGGCCGCTTCTGACCGGAGGAGTAAAGAGTTCACCTCCGATCGACAGCACAATGTTGTTGAAAGTCCCTTCTGTCAACTCTTCCCGCTCATTCAGAAAGAGAATGTCGTAACATTCCGGATGAAGCTGCATCTCTTTATTATAGAGAGTGCGTCGCGTGCTCTTATGATAGAGAAAGATATCCGAGGAATCCACCCGATTCCTCGATAATCTGGCGACCGTAATCGCATCCTCAGAAATTGAATCCGGAATCACCGTAGAATTTATTTCAAAGCCACCGGACTGATCAACAGCAATCCTTACCTTGTTATCACCTGTAAGGTTTACGGCAAAAAGGGAAAGCTCTTCATCAATCATCTTCATGTCGGCGCAAATGCCGAAATAATCCGCTGAACCGGAAAGCCTGCGAAGATGCCTTTCGAGCATATGATAGCCGTATCTATCATAACGGATTGATTCAACAAGCTTGAAGGGAGTGGAGTCACGGAATATGAAGTCGCTTTTGTTCAGACATTCGCTGAATTCGGCGCAAGGGTCAGAATCCCAGGTGACGCCGCTCCCTATGCCGGCGACCCCTTCGCCGGTAGCCTTCTTTACGGCTAAAGTACGTATTGCAACGCTGAATACCGCTTCAGGCCCTGGCGAGAAATACCCTATGGCGCCGCAATAGACAGAGCGGGGCTCGTCTTCAAGCGCGCTGATCATCTCCATTGCGCTTTTTTTAGGGGCTCCGGTTACTGATGCGGAAGGGAACAGCGCCTTGAAAATGCTGAAAAAATCTGTTCCGGAAGGTATCCGCGCCTTAACGGTTGAAGTCATCTGATGCAGTGTGGGATATGTTTCTACATCAAAGAGGGAAGAGACGTTTACGCTCCCGTTTTCGGCTATCATCCCTAGATCATTTCGCACCATATCGACAATCATAAGATTTTCAGCCCGCTCTTTCGGATTCAGGGGCAAAAGCAGGCGTTGTCGGCAATCATCCTCAAGAAGCGGCATCCTTCCGGCAGTCCCCTTCATCGGCTTCATAGTCAGAATGTTCTCTTTGAGCGAAAAAAAAAGCTCGGGCGAGGCAGACAAGACAAGGTCTGAGCCTGTATCCAGCCAAGCGCAGAAAGAGGCGGGCTGATTGCGGCAGATATTTCTGTAAAGCCCGAAAAAATCACCGGAGACATTGAATCGTTTTCTGAGGGAGAAATTGACCTGATAGGTTTTCCCATCTGCTATAGCATCGCGGATATTACCGACAGCATCAATGTAACATGATTTTTCGATATCCATGCTGGATGAAGAGAGGCGATAATCGCATGCATGCAGATTATCCATTCGCCTTCCGCATGAACGCCTTTCTGAAAAAATCCCGAACCAGAGAAGCGGCATGCCGGATGAACTCTCCCTTATGGGATAATGGGGATTGAAAGCATTTGCGGCTTCGTAAGCGATAAAACCGGCCACATGTTTCCCTGAAGCGACAGCCGCTTCAATCTTCGTAAAAGCCGGGAAGACATCCTCTTTCGATTTCGCGACAATCTCTTTTTCCATTCCTTCAAAAGAGTAAGAGGCCGGGAACTCTCCGGACAGAAAACTTTCGAGCAGAACCAAAGGTCGTTCAGGGGTGTCGGATGATTTCGGTGATTTTGAAAGATAGGTCACGTCTTGTAAAAACTCCTATGCAAATGAAGCCAAAAATATTCTGTTCCTGGAAAAAGTAAAGTGATAACTTAGTTCCGTTCCGGAGGGGGAAGAGACTTTATCTCAGAATCGGAGGGCACATTATGAATAGAATTTTAATTTTAGCTTCATTTTTTCTGTTTTTGATCGCAGAAACCGCAGCGGCGGATATACAGACGACAGGGGAAGGGGCGACAAGACAGCAGGCTATAGCAAGCGCTCAGAGAGAGGCTGTGGAGCAGGGGATCGGCTCTTTTGTCAACTCTGAAACCGTTGTCGTAGATTCGCAGCTCATGAACGACAAGATACTTTCCCACAGCAGAGGGTATGTGACTGGCTATAAAATCCTGAGAGAAGAAAAAATCGGCGATCTCTACCGTATAACGATATCCGCAAAGGTTGACGGCAAGTCGCTTAAAGATGATTTTGACTCTCTTGCCATTGTCCGGAAAAACGCCGGCAACCCCCGCATTCTCGTATCTTTCAGCAAAAACGCGGAAAACGCCGCAGCCATCCGGAACAGGGATTTCGTGAATGAAACTTACAGCGGAATCGTCGAAGCCCTCTCTGACAGCCAGTTTCGCGTTGTTGACAGGAATACCTCCGAAAAGCTGGCCGCACAGATTGCCGCTGCATATGATTCAGCAGGCGATATAAGCAGAGCGGCAGACTTCGGACTCAGATACGATGCCGAGTACACGCTCATCTACTCCGTTACATTGGAGACCAAAACCGGAAGCCTCGCCACAACCGCAAAACTGAGGGTAAAGGCTCAGCTTCTGGACAACACCAGAGCCCTGGTGATTGCAAGCAAGAGTGTTGAGCAGAGCGGAAGCGGACGCACTCTTGAAGCGATTATGGGAAAGATAGCGAATGACGCCGGGAGGAAAGTTGCAGGCGAAATAATGGAATCGATCCGGAAAAACTGGATGGATGCCCAGCAGAACGGATATGCATACACCGTTGTGATCAATGGAATCAATGATTCGGAAGAACTGGTCAGGTTCACGGAGATGCTGGAGAAATTCCCCCTTGTAAACGATGCCAGGGAAGTGGAGACAGAAGGGGGTAAAGCCTCTTTCGAAGCTGTTTACAGGGGAAAACGGGATCAACTTGATCGTGATATCATCAGAGCTGCCAGAGAGCTTGGCTGGGGAGTCAGAAAAATCCGCGCCGAAGGGGGAAGAAGCATATGGAGAAAACTGTGAGCATGAGATCGGTGATTATAAGACGTTTGACTCTTCTCGTGCCGGCTCTCCTTGTCTCAATTTTGCAGATGACTGGAGATGCGGCGGAAAAACGCACCTATACCGAAATTGTGACAGTGAAAATCGAGAGCGATGAATACACCGCGCTGAGCAAGGCCAAGGAGCGCGCGAAAGAAGAGGCGATACGGAGCTATCTGAACGATGTATACAAGGATCGCACAGCAACGCTGAATCTTTCGGGAGACGACAGATATATCCAGGATATGGAGGTTGTTGAGAGCGTTGTTGAAGGTTTTTTCTCAAAAGAGCTGAAAGCCAGGATAAGGGTGACAATAAATGAGGAAGAGGTGCGGGCTTACCTCAAACGTCAGGGGGCTGTAACCGGCAGAAACGAGGAGCGCAGAATCATAGTCATGATAATCCCCGGCAGGATGGATTCCGGCGACGCTTCCGCGGTTCTTGACAACATAAGGGCTGAAATCAGAAACAGACTTACCGCGGCGGAATACACGGTAATCGATTCCGACGACAATGCCGTCAACGAGACACTGACCGAAGAGGCCGACTACAACAGGATGGTTCAGCATCTTAATTCCATCGCAGACAAACTGGCAGACAAGGGGGAATGGCTGGTTCTTGGGAAGGTTGATACCTCGGTCTCGCCAAACGGCAGCGCCAACATCTACCGCGCTATGATGACAGGCAAAGTAGTGGGGCTGGCGAACCGCGATATCCTCTGGGAGGGGAACCCTGACGGAGCCGCGCGCGCTCCTTCTTCCGAGGCGCTTGCGGCGCTCAGGCAGGCCGCTATAGCCGGAGGGAACTCTTTTGCAGAGAGCGTGGTGGCAGCTCTTGACAGCAAGACGCTGGTTAAGGAGAGGGTCGGAGACAGATTCGAATTCATCTTCGCAACCGGCGGCAATTACGGTCTTGAACGGAAAATAATGAAGCTTCTCAAAGAGGATATAAAGGGTGTGAAAAATGTCAGCAGGAAAACCGGCGGCAAAGGGGATATGGTTGTTGACGTGCAGTACATAGGCGTTATAGACGACATGGTGGATTTCCTGTACGACAATTTCCAGAAGGATGCTGATTTCAAGCGGTGGAACCCGATAAAACAGGGGTCCAGAGTGGTTTTCAAATAAAACCTGAACCTGGAGTCAGATGATGCCTTTTCTCAAATCTTATCCCTTCTCCGGCACTATCCTGTTTCTCTTCGGAGTCATCCCCTTTCTTAACGGCTGCGCCACCCTCACGGCCATAGCGGAAGGGAGCGCCGAAAGCATGACTCCGACAGTCATGGCTTCTCTTGACTCATTTGAGAGCGCCGCACTCTCGATACAGCTCTCCAACCGGGTTCTCAGCGAAATTCCGATCTCGGAAGGTGACCGATGGCCTTCCAGATTGCAGGGAAAAATAAGCGGGAGGGGAATGCTGAAAATGGGTCTTTCCCTCACAGGCTCTACACAGGGGGTCACAATACCGACAGAAATCGATCCTCAGACCGGATTTCCGAGACCTACCAGCGCTCTGTACATTTTTCTCAAGGAGCGTGAAAAGATGCTCAATACCGTTGTAAACAGGGAGGATTCAGCATGGTTCAGGAAACAGCCGAAACGGATCATCTCGAGAGAGTTGCCGAAAAGCAGCCTTTCTGCAGACTTCAACGATCCCAATCTCTACCGTAACGTTCTTATGGCTTATGGAGTTGTGACAGGCAACAGAAGGGAGATACTGGAGATGGAGCAGGAGATCGAAAATATCTCGAAAGGATTCCGAAGCTGCAACCTCTTTCTCCATCAGACAACAGAGGAGATAAAAGACGAGCGGATAATTAAAAGATACTGTCCTGATCCGGCGCTGAAAGATGAAGATATAAGCAGAAATCTCCGAGTAAAAGCAAGAGCGGACGAAAAACGGGAAGAAAAGGAGAGAGCGGAAAAAGCTTACGGCAGGCTTGCAGCCAATGTTTACAAGGCGTCTGTCGCAGGGGCGGACTTCACTGCAGCGGCAATCACCAAAATAGCCTTTGCGGCGACCAACGGTATCCGCGCCCTTCCGAACATAAAAAACGAATTCGCCGGGGTGAGAGGGGCGTACAATCTGGCGATGATAATCCCGAGAGCCAAAAACATATTCAACTCTATCGGAATATACAAGAAACATCTTACATTTCAGTGGACAACCTACAGAACAATGTACCAGCAGATAAACGAGACCTACAGGATAGAGGAGGATGACCAGACCGGCCAGAGCCTTGGCCGCATCAGGCTTTTCGAGCAGGTAATGGCTGATATCGGTCAGAAAATCGATCTGCTTGTGGCTGGGAGCCCTTCTGTCCGGCTTACCGATGATGATATCTCATCGCTTGATCTGCTGGTGGCCGCTTTTGCCCGGAATAACGGCAATGAAACACTTCTGGCGGCACATTTTCCGGAGAGATGATCATCGGGAGCATGCCCGTAAAAAGAGACAGAGGAGGAGTTGCAACCATGCGCGTTCAAACAGGGATGCTGCTTACGCTTTTGCTGCCGGTCATCTCTCTTCATGGGTGCGCCGCGCCGACGCAGATGGTTTATGTGACTGACGCCCAGGAAGTGAGCTACAGGGCACTTGAGCCTGTCAGCATCGACGGCGACCGTTTGAGGGAGGAGATGGCGCAGGAGAAGTTCCGCACGAAAATATCCCGTGACAGATGGGAAGACATTCTTTCAATGGTGAAAGAGCAGATAGCCAGGACAAAACGGTTCACAATAGAAGAGGAGACTCTGTCGGTCGGCAAGAACTATATCATTCAGCCGCATATCGAAGAGATCAGGGATTATGAAACTGTAGGCATCCCGACTGACCCGACCAGGAAAAAAATACTGTTCAAGGCACGGGTCAGGATGGATGTGCTGTCGATCGACTCAACCGGTGCGCTACGCAGGCACGCTTCGTTCAGCGATACCAGAGTGAACGAGATACGGGTGTCAGCAAAGGAACTTCCTCTCCCGGCTTCCAGACTCGAAGAGCTTTTTTACGAAACTGTCGAGGTTGCCTTCAAAGCCGCCTCAAACAGGCTTGGAACCGCTTTCAACCCAAGCTATGTGACTGGAAGGGTGACAAGAGTCGCCGGGAAAAAGGCCTACATATCGATTGACACATCAAGAATTGAAAAAATGCCGAAGATGAAATGGAAAGTTGAAGTGATGGATGAAAATGACCCGAACAGGGTTGTAGCTGTAATCGAAAGCCTGAAGATTGAACCTGGTGAATCATTTGGCGACATTTTCGAAACAGCCGGAAGAGTTAAGGAAGGGGCGAAAATCAGGGCGCTGGTGAACGATCTGCAGCAGTGACCAGACAGGTGCGAAGAAGCAGCTCTTGCAGCCGGCAAAAGTCAAAACGGGCGAAACTCTGTCTCTTCCGCGCACTTGCATCAGTTGGTGGCGGGAAAGCGCCACATATTGAGGAGACATCCAGAGATAAAAGTTCAGCAGAACAAAAAAAGGGTTCAGGCGGCAAAGCCCGGACCCTCGATTTTTTTGGCGGAAGCACACAGGAATCGAACCTGCCAAGACAATTTCTCATCGCCTTCTCCGGTTTTGAAGACCGGGCCAGCCACCAGCGCTGATCGTGCTTCCACTTTGCGGATCGTAAAGGATCAAGGCTGTCCGCCGGATGCCATAAAATCTATGTTCTGTCAGGCTCTATTTCTGAAGGACTTTGAACACGGCAGAGAAATCCTCTTCACCCCACCCTGCCGCAACACCCTCCTCATACACCTTTGCAGCAGCTTCAGCGGCCGGAAGATGCAGCCCCATGAGACGGGCGGCATTCATCACAATATGAAGCTGCTCGTTCACATATTTGAGAGCGAGACTTCTTGTAAAATCGTTTCGCGCCATGGCTCTCCCCTTGAGGTGAAAAAGTGGAGACGCAACTCCACGGGTATCGAGAACCTCGAGTATCTTTTCGGCGTTGAAACCCATCCTGTCCCCGAAGACAAGACCCTCCGCAAGAACCTGCACCAGCTCTGCCTGAACTAGATTGACTATGAACTTCATCTTCGTCGCATCGCCTACGCTCCCCACATGAATCGTGTTCAGCCCGAAATAGGAGAACGGCTCTCTGCACTTGCCGGCTATCGAAAAATCACCACCCACGATTATGGTCAAAAGACCGTTGGCGGCATGATCCTTACTACCCCATACTGGAGCGTCAAGGTAGAGTAGACCTTTCTTCGATGCCTCATCAAAGTTTCTCATCGTGGCTTCAAGAGAGTGGGAACCCATGTCCGCCAGGATCGTCCCCTGATCTATTCCGCTGAAAATGCCGTCCTGTCCGAAAAAGAGCCCTTCAAGCTCGTTCCCCTCCGGCACTATGGCTATCACCAGATCGCGCCCCTTGGCCGCTTCAGCAGCTGATGACGCTTCATTCGCTCCGAGCGCCACCAGTTCATTAACTATCTCTTTGTGAGTATCGAATACGGTCAGATCATAATTCCCTTTTGTGAGGTTGGCAGCCATATGCTTCCCAACAGTGCCCAATCCGATAAACCCGATCTTCTTCAGCATTATTTTTCTCCTTCTGAATAAAATATCGTTTCCAGAATGAAACAGGATATTACACATAAATCCGGCGACTGGCAAATAGCATTTTCACAACAGAATAAAACAGCGTCAAAAAAGAGCGACAGCGATGAACTGCTACCGCATCTTTTTCACGCCTCTTCTATCGCAGAGTTCAGAAAGCCTGCAACTGCTGCATTTGGGAGATATGGGCAAACAGTGGTTCTGGCCGAACGACACAAGCAGGTCATTTATCTCAATCCAGTATTCTGGCGGCAGTTTTGCTCTAAGCGCCTTTTCTGTCTCGTCGGCGGTTTTTGTCGCCACATAACCCCAACGGTTGCAGATGCGGTGCACGTGGGTGTCCACACAGATTCCCGGTTTTCCGTAGCCTAGAGTTACAACAAGATTTGCGGTTTTCCGTCCTACTCCTTTGAAAGTCAGCAGCCGGTCGATATCGTCAGGCACAACCCCGCCGAAATCAGATAGAAGCCTCTCGGACAACTCTCTTATCTGTATCCCCTTGTTTCGATAGAAACCGGCAGGATAGATCATGGAGGCGATCTCTTCGGATGAAAGCCCAACCATCTTCAAAGGGGTGTCGGCGACTGAAAAAAGCCTTGATGATGCAAGCGCGGTAACCTCGTCTTTTGTCCTGAGAGATATGATGCATGAGACAAGAACCTTGTACGGCCTGTTCTCGCCCCCGGCAACGACTGTAACAACCGGCGTCCGCCAGAAACGGCAGATATCTTTTAGTATCAGAATGGCGCGGCCGATTTCTTCAGATTTCATGCTGGTGATACTACCTTATTAAGGTTACTGATCAAAGCCTCTTTTGATAAGTTTACAAAAACTTAACCGATTTTCACCTTAAAACCGGCAGCGCCGTATCCGCAGTTTTGGAATGAGGAGTAATACCCTCCAATGCAGGTGTTTTTTGGATTTTACTTTTCCTCTACCTGAGACTATTCTTGAAACATGAAACGAGATAAAACCGGCTTTATAGACCTTCATATCCATTCCAGCTACTCTGACGGCCGGTTTTCCCCTCATCAGCTGCTGGAGATCGCATCCGCGACCGGACTCTCCGTCATAGCGATTGCAGATCATGATTCAGTATCAGGAGTTCCAGAAGCAATAACTGCTGGAGAAAAAGCCGGGATATTGGTGATTCCGGCTGTTGAGCTCTCCGTCCGGTTCAAAAACTGGTCGGACATTCATCTTCTCGGTTACGGCATCAGGCACGCAGACAGAGAGTTCTCGCGCGAACTGGACAAATTCAGAAAACGGCGTGAGGAGCGGAATGTAAAAATTCTGGCAAGGGTCAATGAAAAGCTGAAAGAACAGAATCTCGACGAGATAGAGATGCAGAGCGTACTGGCATATGCGCTGGAGACAATCGGGCGTCCGCACATTGCAATGGCGCTGATTGACAGGGGTTATGCAGATAGCGTTGAAGACGCGTTCAGGCGATACCTTGTCCAGTGCAATGTGCCTAAACTCTACTGGCCGATGGAGAACGCACTGTCCGAAATCGAAAGGATGGGTGGGGTATCGGTTCTTGCCCACCCTACTTCTGTGACTTCCAATCTTGACGAGCTTGAAGCGATCATAACCGAACTGACAAAAATAGGGCTTGAAGGGATCGAGGTGTTCAACAACATGGCCATGCCGCATGAGATGGAGTTCCTCCGAAGGCTGGGCGAGAGACTCGATCTCATAGTTACAGGAGGCTCGGATTTTCATGGCACGGAAGATGGAATTGAGATAGGAAAGGGGCGGGGAGGGATAAGGTTTCCAGTCGCGCTGGTCGCCCCGCTCCTGAAACGTCTGTCAATAGATGCTCATTCTCTGCAAAATTTCCTCTAGCTCTTGTCCTTGTACGCCTTGTAATTCACAACCTGAATATCAGCAGTGACAGAATTGACACCGGATATCGACTCCACAATGCCAAGAGCCAGTTTTTTCTCTTCTTCCGAAACAAGATAACCGCTCACCGAAACTTTACCGTTGTCTGCAATTATGCTGAAAGGGCGGTAATCCAGCTCTGAACAGTTGAGAAGCGCAGTCTCAATCTTTTTTTCAAGTATGGTGTTGTCAATCAGTAAAACCGCATCCTTCTCTGCTTCCCTGATGGCTGGCGCTTTTGCTGCGGCTATGACAGAGTCAACAATCACTGATTGGGAGAGGTGCAACGTGTTGAAAACCATGTCGTAATTGATCGGGTCGTCCCAGTTCCGGTCAAAATAGAAATGAATGAACCCTCCCCTCTGAAGATCGCTCCTCCTTATCATGGTCGCCGCCAGATGCGGATCGATCCACTCCCTCTCTGCAAAGCGTTCAACCCGCTCCTCAAAGTCCGCTATGAAACGGAGCCTCAGTATGTTGCGGCAGTTTTTAAGAAGATCCTGCCCCCCCCTGCCATAGAGGATGACATTCCCTCTCTTTGCAAAATCAAGAAGTATGAGTTCTATGGTATTGAGCGCGGCTGCTCTCAGACGGTCTTCAGTGGTTATGTACGAAGGGGGTTTTTCATCCACCGTCATCAGCATCCCCGGAGAAAGACCGTATTTTGGGGCACATTCAGCTATACATGCGCCGTCAACTAACTTGTATTTCATCTTGCGGGCGACCTCAAGGGCGATCTGGTAGGCACCTGTCCCCATCTGACGCGATATGGTTATTACCGCCATTTATTCGAACCTCCGGCTCTTTTTTGCAATTAGTTGCGATTTATAGCATGATGCATATTGTGTATACAAGAGGGTAATTCGTCTCCATCCGGAGTCCTGATGGAAACTATCTGGAATCCAGCTTTTATACGGGTGCCTGACAAAAGAACTCCGGCATGACTGGATCAACTGCAATGAATCCCATATTGACAGGTACATCCGGAAGTGAAACATTCCTGCAAGAAGCTATTCTTACTCGAATTTTGCAGCTACCGTTATAAGAAGCCGCCTTTTTTCGCCTCCTGCCGATACTTCAAAAGGAATTTCAACAGAATCTCCACTCTGCCTGATATCTTCGCTTATTACGCTTATTCCCGCATCCCCATCCGACATGGGAAGCCGGGAAGCAGATAGAGAGTCCGGCAGAGCGGATGGCTCCAGGCTTTTCTGAAAAATGTCCGGCCCGGCTGCTTCGTCCTCTCCAGGATAAGAGATTTCTTCCGGCAGTGACAGATCATCCCTCACGGCAATTTTCTGTATCACCATTTTTGAAAGCGTGATCAGAGAATCGAGCACACCTTCACCGGAACTCAAATCTGACAATATCCTTGGAATTCCACTCCCCCCCCGGGTCAGGCACAGACGTTCAGCTTCAGAAACATCAAAGGAGCCCCCGGCAGCATCACTCCTGTCAAGCTGCAAAACAACAGGAATTTCATCAACAGACATGCCGTAACCGCCAAGTATATCCTTGAGTTGCAGCATGCTTTTTTCAAGAAGAGCAATATCCCGCGACGCATCCGCCATCAGAACGATTCCGTCCGCCCCCTTCAATGTCATCCGCCAGGCTGCCTGGCTCACTGAGGTTCCGTGCATTGTATAGATATGAAGACATAAACGGTATCCATTCTTAAGCGGGCGATCCAGCGGCATGAAACCGAAGAAGAGAAGTTCAGCGCCGCCGGCCGCCACCCGACTGAAATCACCGCGCAGAGACGGCTTGATCCGTCCGTAGGCGTACTGCATAGCCCTGCTCTTGCCTGCCCCTTCATTGCCGAAGTAGACAATTTTGGCGTTTATTTCTCGTTTGGCCTTATTGATAATTGCCATTCCCGCTCCGATCTTTACTGTTTGCGAAGAGAAATGCTCTTTTCAAGCAAAAAAGACGTTTTCCCGCTCCTGACATCTCTGCTTCATGCCGATTCTTGCCGTTTCACGCCTGATGCGTTCAATGACAGATAATACAAGCGGAATGGATAAACATCTATTGATTAACGACAGAGAGGCGAGAAACTCCGGCTGCTGCCAGTTTTGCACGGACTTCAAGAGCTCTGTCCCTTCCGGTGAAAGAGCCTACTGAAAGAACCTTTGACGGGAGATTTACATCCGTCTTCCTCAAAGTGACCTTGAAGCCACCTCTTGCAATTCGTTCAAGCTCTTCTTCTGCCCGGTCGGCAAGAAGATACGAGCCGGCATAGATAGAAATTTTTCCTCCATGCTCCAGCAGGAATGCATCGGAAGTGATTTTTTTCAGCTTATCCAGTTGTGCCAGGGCAGAATCCCTCTTTTCGAACTCACCAGCAAAAAGCCTGTTCATCTTCGTTCTTATCCTGCCACCGGAAACAACTGATGGATTGAAGCCCGCTTTTTTTATTTTTGCGATATCCGACGACATCTCGCTTTCAAGGAGGTACCCGCCTGCAACGACTTTCCACATCCCCTTTTCAGGCGGCTTTTGAGCAGTCGCTTTCCCTTTGGCAGTAGACACCGGTTGCGCGGACTTTTTTGAAGGAGCTTTCACAGGCTCCTTGCTGACAGCGTAAGCGGATTTTTTTCTGACATCTGCGGCTGGATGCGGTTCTTTTTCTGGCGCAACAGTTTTCGGAACGGCTTTCTTTTCCGTCGCCTTCTCCACTGCCGCCATTTTAACGTTGTTTTTCGGCGTCACCAGAGGAGAGGAGGCGCTCCTGGAGTCATTTTTTGCTGGCGGTTGTTCAGGCGCGGCCTTCTTATTAGAAATAGTGGCAGGCGGCATTCTTGTTTCGGCAGCATCATTTTTACCGGGCGATGCAGCGGCGGTTTTATTCTCATCTGCAACTTTTCCATTTTCTGCAGCATTTTCCGCTACTGCTGCAGGAAGTGCAGTTTCACGAGGCGGAAGAGCTTTCCTGACACTCTGCGAAGGAGGAACTGGCGGCTTTACAGCGGTAGGAAGGGGCCTTATCAGGTCAGTGAAAAAATAGACGTACCCAAAGCCGCCTATCAGGATTAAAAGTAGCAGAAGCTGTTTTGCCTGATTCGGTTTCGCACCCGGGGCCACTTTCTTTTTTTCCTCCCCCCCCTCGCCGCTCCCACTGATTTTTTTCAAATCCATATCACTCCTCCTTCACAAAGAGTCAAAAGAGATAAGAGAGTCGTACAATTCATCAGAAACCCAATGAATCAAGCTGGAACTGCCTGCACATCCGGAAAGGCTACTCTTTTTTGGCGGCGTTTGCTTCCGCGATGACTTTCTGCGACAGATGTGTCGGAAGCTCTTCATAATGCGAAAATTCGATCGTGAAAAGCCCGCGGTCGCTTGTCATAGACTTAAGGTCATTTGAATAGGCGAGCACTTCGGACATCGGCACAACCGCCCTTATTATCTGCGAATTGGCTTTTGGTTCCACACCTACTACCTTACCTCTGCGGGAGTTGAGATCGCCAATCACATCCCCCATATTTTCGTCCGGAACGGTAATCTTCATGTTGACTATAGGCTCAAGCAGGACAGGCTTGCATATCTCCATAGCCTTCTTGAAAGCCATGGAGCCCGCAACCTTGAACGCCATCTCCGACGAATCTACAGTATGAAATGAACCATCATAAAGCGATACCCTGAAATCGACCACCGGATAACCTGCCAGAAATCCCTCCTGGGAAGCCTCCTGTATCCCCTTGTCAACAGCCGGGATATACTGTCGAGGAATTACGCCGCCGACTATCCTGTCCTCGAAAACATATCCTTCGCCACGCCCTGTGGGAGACATTTCTATCCAGCAGTCGCCGTATTGCCCCCTTCCTCCTGACTGTTTCTTGTATTTGCCCTGAACCTTTGCGCTCCCCCGTATAGTCTCGAGATACGGCACTTTAGGCGTTTTGAGCAGAACTTCCACGCCGAATTTCCTCTTCATCTTTTCTACTATGACTTCAAGATGAACCTGCCCCATTCCTGAAATTATGAACTCTTTTGTCTGGGGATCGCGATGAGATTCAAGCGTGGGCTCTTCTTCGATCATTCTGTGAAGTGCGTTGTGAATCTTGTCTTCGTCGGCTTTGGTTTTCGGCTCGATCGCATACGATATGACCGGCAGAAGCTGTTTAGCTGGCTCGTACAGGATCGGTCTGCCAGCTTCGCAGAGAGTGTCGCCTGTCACGGTCTCCTTAAGCTTGGCTACCGCCACGATGTCTCCCGCTACGGCCTGTTTTATAGGATGCTGTTTTTTCCCTTCAAGCTCGTATATCTGGCCTATCCGCTCTTCCACCCCTTTGGTGGAGTTGAAAACAGTGCTGTCTGAATTGAGAACCCCTGAATAAACACGGAAAATCGTGATTTTACCGGTATAAGGGTCTGAGGTGGTCTTGAAAACCAGGGCTGAAAAAGGCTCCCGCTCGTCCGGAGTGCGTTCGATGACCTCTTGGGTTTTTGGATGGGTTCCGATGGCTTTGGTGCGGTCAAGAGGGGATGGAAGATAAGCGCAGACCGCATCCAGAAGCTGTCTTACGCCGATGTTGGCAGTAGCCGAACCGCAGAGTACCGGCGTGAAAGTATTGCGTATGGTTCCGACTCTCAGGCCGTCCAGTATCTCTTCATTGCTCAGCTCTCCGGTATCCAGATATTTTTCAGTCAAAGCGTCATAGGCCTCCGCAACGGTTTCTATCATATGCTCACGCAGACGCGTCGCCTCTTCCAGGTATTCCGGCGGAATATCCCCTTCGCTGCATGCGCCTGACATATCTTTTTTATAGAAAACAGCTTTCATTGATACAAGATCGATTACCCCTTCAAAATTTTCTTCTCCCCCCAAAGGCATCTGTATCGGAACCCCTCGAGCCCCGAGCGCCTTTTCCATATCATCTATCGCCCGGAGAAAATTCGCTCTCTCCCTGTCCATTTTGTTTACAAAAGCTATGCGGGGTATCTCGAATTCGTTGGCCCAGCTCCATATCTCCTCTGTCTGCGCCTTGACGCCTGAAATCGCCGAAAGGATGACGACAGCGCCATCGAGAGCGCGCAAGCAGGCGCGGGTATCGGCTATGAAGTTGCCATAGCCCGGTGTATCCACGATATGTATTGAGTGACCGTTCCATTCGCAATGATCAAGCGACGATGTTATCGAAATCTTTCTTTTGATCTCCTCCGGTTCGAAGTCCATCGTTGAAGTGCCGTCATCAACACGCCCCAGCCGGTCGATCATTTTTGTGTCAAAGAGAATAGCTTCGGCCAGTGACGTCTTCCCAGCGCCCCCATGTGCAACAATTCCCAGGTTACGAATCTTTCCGGTTTCAAACTGTCCCATTGAATTGCCTCCCCGCAGAATGGAATGAACTTCGTGAAGCTTTTTTGCTGAATTATGACAAAACAAGCCGTTTTCAAACGTCGGGATATTAAGGCTCCGCTCTCTGATCAGCTATTTCCCCTCTCCTGGCGGTTTCTCTCGTAAATTATCCTTAGTCCGTCAAGAGTGAGGAATTCATCGACCTCGTCGATGCTCTTCGATTCAGAGGCGATCAGAGAGGCAAGGCCTCCGGTAGCAACCGTGCGACAACTCTCGCCGCACTCCGACTTCATCCTCCGGACAATCTCGTCTACAAGTCCTATGTAACCGTAAAAAATGCCGGCCTGCATCGAATTCACGGTGTTTTTTGCTATTAAAAAAGGTGGTTTGGATATGTCCACCCTGGGAAGCTTGCTCGCTTTCTGGAAAAGCGCCTCAAGCGAAATTGCAAGACCCGGAGCTATGACCCCTCCGCAATACTCCCCCTTGCCATTCACATGATCAAATGTGGTGGCTGTGCCGAAATCTACGATTATCAGAGGTGAGCGGTATTTTTCGTACCCCCCTACCGCATTCACTATCCTGTCCGCTCCCACCTCTTTAGGATTGTCGTACTGGATCGGCATGCCGGTTTTTATCCCGGGCCCTACTATATACGGATGAAGGTTGAAGAAATCGCGCGATATCACCTCCATCACCCCTGTAAGCGGCGGAACCACGGAAGAGATTATCACCCCTTTTACTGAAGAGAAGGAGAGATCGGCATGCGAGAAGAGGGAGTGCAGCAGAACGGCGTATTCGTCTGATGTGCGCGACTTGTCCGTAGAGAGGCGCCAGTTTCGAAGAAGTTTCCCATCCCTGTAGATGCCCAGCACCGTATTGCTGTTTCCTACATCTATCGCCAGAAGCATCTATGAAATCCTCACATCCCCGGTTAAAATCCGGACAATATCGCTGCCTCCGCGCCGGACAAGCATGGCTCCGTCATCGTCGATACCAGCGAACATTCCTGAAACCACCTCTCTGCCTGAATCGGAAACCGTAACCGCTCTTCCGTTCGCATTGCAGAGACTCTGCCACTCCATCCGCGCAGGGGCGAAACCGTCGGCAACAAAACCGCAGTACAACTGATCCAGCTCTTTCAGCATGACAGCGGCAAAATCATTTCGGCTGAGTCTGTCGCCATGCTCAAGAAAGAGTGAGGTCGCCGGGTAGCGGATGTCTGGAGGAAACTGTTCACCGGTCATATTGACATTCACCCCTATCCCCAGAATTACGAAATTGATCCTGTCGGTCTCGGCACTCATCTCGTTCAGAAGACCGGCAACCTTCCTCCCTTGCAGCATGATGTCATTTGGCCATTTGATCGAAGGTGCGAGAGATGTGGAGATACGGATCGCCCGCGCGACCGCGACTGCAGAGACGAAGGTGAGCTGCGGCGCCTCATGCGGCATTATATCCGGGCGCAATATTACTGAGCAGTAAATGTTTGCCCCCGGCGGAGACTCCCATCTCCTCCCCAGCCTCCCTTTGCCGTTCAGCTGGCTCTCAGCAAAAACCACTGTCCCGTGAGCCTCCCCTTCCGCCGCCATCCTGAACGCCTCTGCATTGGTCGATCCGGTCTCCCCCAGGCAGACGATCTTCGAGCCGATGACGTTCTTCGCGCCTGTTTCCGCTGCAATTTCTTCAGCGCTCATGATATCCGGATTCGACACCAGCCGGTATCCCTGAGACGGAATGGCGTCAATCACGTACCCCTCTGTTCTGAGCCGGTTGATATGCTTCCAGACAGCTGTTCTCGAGACATTCAACTCCCTGCTTATCTCTTCTCCGGAGACAAACCCGCTCCGCCCGCGAAAAAGTGGGAGAATCTTTCCTCCGATCCGGGGCATCCGTCAATCCAGCAGCATCGAGATGTCAACAGAGCGGGGTGAATGGGTCAGCGCTCCGACTGAGATCAGATCAACTCCGGTTTCTGCAATGGCTCTGACCGTCTCAAGAGTGACCCCGCCTGACGCCTCGACCGGGACGCGCCCCCCTATAAGTTCAACACCCCTTTTCATCTCATCTATCGACATGTTGTCCAGCATTATTATGTCGGCTCCCGCCTCAAGCGCCTCTTCAACCTGGGAGATGGTTTCAGTCTCCACCTCTATCTTGAGTGTGTGAGGAATGTATCTTTTTGCCCTGGCGACCGCCTCCGTTATCCCTCCTGCGGTCGCAATGTGATTCTCCTTGATGAGCACCCCGTCGTAAAGTCCTGTTCGATGATTCATCCCCCCGCCGACTCTGACCGCATATTTCTCCAGTTCACGAAGCCCTGGCGTACTCTTTCTGGTGTCGATTATTTTTGCTTTCGTCCCCTCTACAGCTGCGACGAACCGGGATGTAATGGTAGCTATGCCGGAAAGCCGCTGAAGAAAATTGAGGGCTACGCGTTCTCCCATAAGCAGATCCCTCGCGTCCCCTGATATCGAGGCGATAATCTCCCCCTCCGCCGGAGTCCCGCCATCTTCAAAAAAGGGGGTAAAGCATATACCTTGATTTATCCTCAGGAAAACCCTGGCTGACACATTCAGCCCGGCCAGAACCATTTTTTCTCTGGCTACGAACCTCGCTTCCGCAGGCCGGCTGAAAGGCACCACAGCTTTTGTTGTTATGTCGCCGGTATGTATATCCTCTTCAAGAGCACGATCTACAATTCTGTCCAGTGAAAACATAAATCGCATGCCACCTTTTTTTCATGAAGTTTATGCTTCAGCACAAGAGTGCAATGCCGGGGTTCGAGTACAAGACTCGTCGGATTCAGATTGAACAGCAGAGCTACACTTTATTTCATCAAAAACCGAAATACAGGAGAACAAAGCAAACATTGAAGTTCAGGCTGATTCGTATGTTTCCAGGCTGAAGTTTTTCATCTCCACAAGCTTGTCCTCCAGCTCACAAACAAGCTCGGCAAGGTGCTGATCGGTCAATTTCAGCATGTCCCACGCCGCACTCTGCAAGCTGGGGACGAAAGGGTCGCCGCTGTCGCCGAAACCGCTCGCCTTGCTCAGAACTTCCGCAACATGCACGACAGCGGTCTTTATCCGGTGGTCCCGGGACAATTCCACATCATGATGAAAAGAGATCGGTTCAACCAGCTTTTCCGGAAGGAACCAGCTTTTCCCGAGCCATCCGCCTACTTCCGCATGATCGACGCCCAGAATTTCACGCTCCGCATCAATAGTGTAAATATGGCGCTCATCAGCTATTTTTCTGACTCTGGCCTCTTCCTCTGGACAATTAAGGGTTATTATCACCTTCCCTATGTCATGCAGCAACCCTGCTGTAGCTATCTCCTCGGATTCCGGAAGGCCGAGTTTTTTCGAGATAAGATTGGAAGCCACCCCCACGGCAAGAGAATGCTCCCAGAGACCGATGTTGTTCTTCTCCATGATGCCGAGGATTGAAGAGCTCATCGCAAGACTCTTGACAACATTGACGCCAAGCAGAATCATCGCATTAGAAATCGTTGAAACCCTGTAAAAACCGTAGGAAGGGGAATTCACAAGCCTAAGTATCCTGGCGGAAAGCACCTGGTCGGAGCTTACCAGCCTTGCCATCTCCTGCACCGAAGACTTGTCGTTTTCGGAGAGCTGGGTAAGTTTCCTTATTATGCCGGGGAGGGTCGGAAGAGTCCTGGTATTCATTATTATATTTTTCAGTTCACTTCGCTTCGTCTCCACTTTCTTCTCCCATAGCGCGTTTGAAATACTCTTTATATATCTGGTTCAGCTTTGCCCCCAACGGGTCGGAAAGAACCTTTTCAAAACGCCTGTCCAGAATGGCGGCCACCTCTTCGTAAGTTGCCGCCCCCGGCTCCTTCAAGGGGTAACCTTCCACATACAGAGCCTGGACATTTATCTGTTCGAATCTGGATATCAGAACATCGGTCAACACAATGCCGCTGCCGCATGCGGGCATCCCGGCAGGGCTGTCATTCCTGTAGACATCCCTGGCAAGAATCATCCCGGGAGCAGCCTTTTTCAAAGGGATCTTCTGCATTGAAATATCTCCTGCATCAATATTTGTTCTTGAAACAGCAGGATGGAACAGGGGCGGAGCAAAATCAGAAAAGAATCAGCGCCCCGCTGAAATATCCACCCCCGGCAAGCTTCTCCCTTTTCCGACCATCACAACTCCGGTCAGACTGTTGAGCAGTCCCAGAGGCATACTGAAACGCATGGGCCAAGCACCGTGCAGATTATGAACTCTCCGGCATCGGCAAATATGGTGCCTGGATATCCCTTTTCCGGAATCCTGCACAGTCAGAATCAACCCGTTTTTATCATCAACATCAATCATTACCAAATGCTCGTCCATATCCGGATGCCGGTTATGAAACTACCTTAAAACGAACGCAACCCTTGCATCAGCCATGAAACCGCTATTCTGATTGGCCATGAAAATGCTTGAGGCTACAGTGTCTGAAACCTGGAGGTCGGCCGGGTTTACAGTGCCGGAAGCCTTTACTACCAGCGGGTTCTTTACTCCACGCTTGCCAAGTGCGGCCCTTGCCTTGTCAACGCTGTTCGTATATTCACCGCAGCCGTTCTCAACTAGCACTTTCTGGCTGATCTTCGCCGGGTCGTACAGGATTTCCCCCTTCGGGGTGAAAATTCTGTTGACAAGTGCGGGGCGGAAGTTGAAAGCTGTCGCGTCGATAACAAGGCCGTCGAAAACAGCCGGCGCAGTGTCAGCCTGAGGTGGCACCGCAGCCGGCAAAGCAGATGGAGGAGTGGCAGGGGCATACGCCGGTTTTTCCAGCTCACTTCTGAAGCCTGGCTCGGCCAGTATCTTTTCATACATTTTCGCAGCAAAACTGTTCTCTCCGGTCATATTCATCCTGAGTATGACAATCGCCGAATCGTCTGCATCGCTGTACTCCTGGAACGCCACCTCCGCCCCCTGAATGAAAGCGTTTACAGTCGTTCGGATGATATCCGACTCGAGCATCGAGTTTTTAACGGTAGTTTCGCTGACAATCGAGACCCCTTTCAGCAACTCGGCCAGGCGCCGCTGGGCAGCAACCTTTGCGGCGGTAATGGCCGTAGCCCTTCTCTGCGCCCTGCTTTTGGGGTTTGAAACAGGAGAGCCTTCACCAAAGACCACGACTGCGCTCTGCTGGAAGGCTTTGGTCGGAGTGGCGGTAAACGTCAGATTCTCTTCCTTCATGAACTTTCTGGCCTGCTTGAAGTTTGGTCCTATCTCGTCAGCATGCGCTGAAAAGGCAAGGGCTCCCGCAAGCAGACAGAGTGCCGCGATGATATTCTTTTTCATGGCTGCGAACCTCCAGTTGAAATTGACCTGTCATGATAAAAGAGCAATGTTTTCTATCTCCGTCTGCCGCGCACCGCAACTTGCCGCATGGGAAAGTAGCTTTCTGATAGCATGATTTGATTTTATGGTAAAGGTTATTCAGGGATGACCTGATTCGAGTCGATATCTCGCGAGGGCTCCCCCCCCCATAAGGCCGGCTTCATCACCCAGTTCGCCTCCAATGACCCGCATTTTTGACGAAATCAACAGGAAAGAGCGCTGTTTCAGCGCATTTTCTAAAGCCGGCAGCATAAGCTTCAGGCTCCCACCCACCCCTCCACCGATTATTGCGGCCTCCAGGTCTAGAGTATTTGTGAGCGATGCAAGAGCGATCCCCAGGCTCTCGCCAAGGCGGGAAAACGCGGAAATCGCGGAGGAATCTCCGTTTCGTGCCAGAAGGGAGATTTTTTCGCCGTCAATTCCTCCCTCTTCCGACGTCTTGGCAGCGATTTCCAGATAATAGCGGGTTAGGGCACCCGCTGAAACGTACTGCTCCAGGCACCCCCTGTTGCCGCAGCTGCAAGGAATACCGTCCGGATAGAGCGTGACATGGCCGAATTCCGACGCAAAACCGGAACTTCCTCTCCAAATCTTCCTATCAAGAATGAGCCCGCTCCCAAGCCCTGTTCCAATCGTTATGACAATGAAGGAGTCAACCCCCCTTCCAGCGCCGTAAATCTGTTCGCCAAGGGCTATTAGATTAGCATCATTGTCCGCAAATACCGGTATTCCGAGCTGGTTCTCAAGAAAGGCGGAGAGATTGAAACCTTCAAGCGGTCGCATGTTGACCGAAGAGCGGATAACGCCGCTCCTCTCGATAAGACCTGGGATACCTATACCTATTGCCGAAAGTTCCGAACCGGAGTCAGACGCCATTTTCCGGAGATCATCAAACAGACCGACAAGACGGCTGCAGAATGAATCAATCCCCTCTTCAATGCGGCTTTTGCTCCTGATCGATCCGACGATCGTGCCGTTTTTATCCAGAAGCGCGAGCCGGAGGTTGGTGCCCCCGATATCTAATCCGGCGCAGAGGTCGCCGCCACCTCCATTCTTCATCCGTATAACCCCCTTTAGTCATGCAGTTGCCCGATCAGCCGGCATTTCGTCGTTGCATCTGTAACGGAATTTCAAAACCGCGAGCCATCCGTTGCAGACAAGCGGGATCAGATTGGCAAGTATCAGTGGAACATCATCAATCAGAAAACCGTAAACTATCCAAAGAAAAACACCTGCGAAGAGAAGAAGCGGCTGCCATACGGAAATGTCTCTCACATGCCTGGTGCGGAGCGTGCGCAGGAGCTGCGGCACGGCTGCCATGCTGGTGAGCGCCCCTGCTATAAGTCCGACAGTCATGGTGTTCAACTCCGTTTCCTCCCGTCGAAACCGCTTGCCGCCCAGTCAAACTGGGTAAGCACGCCCCGCATTATAGCCACTTCGCGCGAGTCCATCCCCGCCCTGAAAAAAATCCTCCTGATCGAGCGGATTATATGCTCCGGATTCTGGCCGTTCAGGAAACCTGTCCTGGTCAGGATAGTTTTAAACTGATTGAAAAAAGCTTCCATCTCGGCTGATGTGGCAGGTGGTTCTTCTCTGACCGGAATAACAGAAATGGTGGAGAGTCTGCTCAACTCATAGCAGAAAAGAAGAACGGACTGCGCCAGATTGAGTGAGCCGTATTCATGGGCGCTCGGAATCGTGGCATGAATCGAGCAGACGGATAGCTCGTCTGTGGTAAGGCCGCTGTCCTCGCGTCCGAAAACGATGGCTCCACGCGAATCAGACTCCATGCCTATCAGTTCGGCCACTTCTGGCGGAGTGAGCAATTCGCGTCGATACTTTCCCTGACGCCTGGTGGTTCCTACTGCAATAGCGCAATCAGCTATGGCTGACGAGACATCCGGAAAAAGCTCGGCCTTTTCCAGGATGTCTTTTGCTGAAACTGCGAACTTGAGGGATTCCGGATGAAAACGGTCGCAGCCGTTAACAATCCTCAGGCATGAAAGCCCCATGTTTTTTATTGCCCGGCAGGCCATGCCGATATTGCCGGGAGATTGAGGCTCAACGAGCACTATTGCCGTCTCTTTTAACATATCCGCCTTTTGAACAGCTCGTTTGAGAAGAGAGAAACGCATCCGGGAAATTTTGTCACTGCTTGTATCAAAAAACAGGCAGAAGCTTCAAGGAGAAAGCCGCAGGGAAGAAACCTGAAAGCTCATGGGTGCTTGCAAATTTTCATCAGGTTATGCATCCAGCATCAAGAAAAAATCTGATTTTCAGGCGACGATGCTGGCCACATTTTCAGCGACGGGAAGATATATATGTATCTCAGTTCCTTTTCCCGGTTCCGATGCGGCAGCCATGCTCCCCCCCCTGATCCCGATTATGGAATGGGCAAGAGCGAGGCTAAGTCCGGTACCTTTGGATACGCCCATCTGCTTGGTTGTGAAGTAAGGCTCGAATATGCAGGGGAGATTTTCCGGAGTTATTCCGAAACCGGTGTCGCTGAAAATGAAATGAAGATATTTTCCGGAAGAAAGCCCCAGAAGGTTTTCTTCATCTATCTGGCACTCGGAAAGAGAAATCCGGTAGACCCCTCCTTCCGGCATCGCTTCCCTGGCATTCTGTGCAAGATAGCCGGCGATCTGCTGCAGCGCCCCCCTGTCGAAAATAACAGGCGGGAGATCATCCGGGATATAGTACTCCAGCTCTATTCCGCTTCCACCCATCAGCGCTGAGGTGACAGGGATCACAAGAGAGGCCTCCGAGATGTCGAACTTGTCGCTTGCCCCTCCGGTCAGCGTCATCAATCGTTTTGCAAGCTCCCTGGCCTGATCCGAAGCTCTTTCGGCAATACCGAGATACTCGTCGATCTTGCTCCCGGGGACAGCTTCGTATCTGGCGAAGGATATATACCCGATTATCGCCTGAAGCAGGTTGTTGAAGTCGTGCGCCACTCCGGCTGCAAGGATGCCAAGCGCCTTGAAATGCCTTGTTTTCAGCCTTTCGAGCTCAAGCTTATGCTGCTCGGCAATGAACTCTCTCCCTCTGATCTCATCTGCACACCGGGTCAGCGCCGTGAGGAGCGTTTCCGTTTTTACCGGTTTAAGAACATAATTGGTGATGCCTGTTTCTATCGCACGGAGAAGATAATCTGTCTGATCAAAAGCGGTTGTAATTATTATCGGTGCCGACGGATCGATCTTTCTTATCTCTTCCGACATCTTCAGCCCGTCCATGCAAGGCATCATTATGTCGGTTATCACGATATCGGGCATTTTTTCATTAAAAACCCGGAGCCCCTCCTCTCCGTTCTCAGCGGTGAAGAGAACCCCTGCCCTCCGTTTAAGGAAGATGGAAAGCTGTTCCCTTATTATCTTTTCATCCTCAACGTAAAGAATTGAAAGTTTCTTCAGGTAATCTAGATTCTCTCCCCGCTTCATTCCTCACCCTTTCATGCCAGGCCCGCAAGAAAGTGGACACCGTCATATTTTTGCTAAAAGTTCAGGTTTTACCGGAAATCATATTTCTATCCTGAAAAGAGCGCCCTCTTTATCGTTTGACACCGTAAGAATTCCGTTCATATTCTTTTCAACTATCGTCTTTGACATGTAAAGCCCGATTCCGCTCCCTTTCCCCGGTTCTTTGGTCGTAAAATAGGGATCGAAAATCTTTGGCATTATTTCCGGGTCAATTCCGCCGCCATTGTCAGCTATTGTCACCACTCCCCTCCCCTTATCGCCAAAAACCCTGATCCTTATCAAAGGATCAGGAACGTTCCGTTGAATGAGGATATCCTTGGCATTGCCCAGAATATTCAGGATCACCTGCGTATACTCGTTGGGGTAGCCGTTGGCGACAATATTCTCATCAGCTGTAAAATTAACCTTGATGCCGCTTCTGGTGAGAACGGAACTCATGAAATCAACCCCGCGCCTTACATTTCTGGCAAGCCCGAACGAAGTCGGCTCTTTTTCCGGATGGAAAAAATTGCTGAAATCGCTGATTGTGGACGACATATAAATGATCGCATCCATCGCTTTAGCCACCTGGCTCTCCATCTCCTCTTTTGTCAGCTCGTTATTTTCAAAAGCATCCATCAGGTTCTGGACTATAAGGCCTACATTGTTCAGCGGCTGTCTCCACTGATGCGCGATATTGCTGATCATCTCTCCCATCGCGGCCTGGCGCCCCTGAACTATGAGCATCCGATCCCTCTGTCTCAATTCCGAGACGCTTTCAGCAACCCGTTTCTCAAGAACTTCATTCAGGCTTTCGAGTTGCGTCTGCTTTACCACAAGAGCCTCTTCCACCTTCTGGCGCTCTGCTATCTCGGTTTCAAGCTGCACCGCCTGTTCATGCAGCTCTCTGTAAATACGCTTTTTTTCTGTTATGTCCCTGTTGCTAGCCCGGTATCCGAGATAATTTCCATCAGAATCGTAAATCATGAGGAAATGATGTGAAATCCAGGCCGTTTCGCCATCTCGTTTTACGATTCTGAACTCTCTCTCCCCCATCTTCTCCAAATCTGGAGATGCCTTCGTAAGTTCTCTGAAGAGCTCTCTGCTGTCAGGATGGATTATCTCGAAAAGGAGCCCCGGACTTTTGATGAACTCCTCAGCAAAATAGCCTGTAAGAGAATGGGCGCTGGGAGAAACATAATCAAACGACCCGTCAGGGGCGAGCCAGTACTCCCAGGCGGATGCATGCTCCAGAAACGTCCTGTACCGGAATTCGCTTTTAGCAAGCATCCGGTTTTTTCTGTAAATATGCCTTGAGGAGAATCCAATCCCCATGACCCCCGCGATCCAGATAAGGGCATGAGTCCCAGCCACTGTTCTGAATTGCGGCTCAAAGCCTGCGGCGATCGGCGCTATCGGAATTGATACGCTCAACCCCCCTCTGACATCACCAACCTTGTATCCCTGCTGACTGTGGCATTTCAGACACCCTTTTTCTGTCATGAAAGGGCGCATCACCCTGAGATACTCCTGGTTATCTATCCCTGAAATCTCCACAGCCTCTTTTGCACCTTTTTCAAAAGATTCCAGAGCCTTTGACTCCCATTCATCAGGGGCATTTTCAGGGCGAATCGGCTTGAGGCTGGTTAAGTGGGCTTTCCTCCCAATTCTGAATTCATCAGCAAGAGCGTAAATCTGGCGGTTCATATATGCGGGGTTTACAAGAGTGAGCAGGCGGCCGGAAGGGGTGACAATCTCCCTCTCCTCGACATTTTTGAGATACGGGTTTATCGGGGTTTTTTCTGAAACATGGACGTAGACCCCACCGTTAGAGGCGCTCCAGCGGCGGTAGAGGAGGTCTCTTTCTATGTCCGACACCCCCTGCGCCAATGCGACCGATTTTATGAGACTTTTATGAGATATTGCGTAAAAAACGAATGATCCGGAGATGATCGCTGTCCAGATCGCTGTGACCAGAAGTGTAAACCTTACCGCCCTGCAGCTGTTTCCTGAAAAACCTCCAGCGGTTCTGCAAAAACCGGGCATCCTCATATTTCATCCTTTTTCAGAAACTCCCAAGAAGCACGGAAACTGGGAGCAGTCTGACTCCATCAGATGATATCCGGGGAAGAATTTCTGCAAGCGCGGAGATGGTTGCAGGGTGCGGATGGCAGATGGCAATGGCATACCCCTTCTTCCCGGCTGTCATTACGGCTTCCTTCAGCTGCCCGGCGATGTAATCCCTCTTCTGTTCGTTATCCAGGAAAACCGCGCGCCGGCCGCTCCTGATCCCCATTTCCCGCGCAAGCCTGTAGCCTGCTGTACCGGGCGTTGTAACACTGTCTATGAAAAAAAGCCCTTTCTCCTTAAGAAACGAAAGAACCGGCCGCATCTTCTCCTCATGTTCGGTGAATTCCGAGCCCATATGATTATTGGCTCCGGAAGCTCCGGGTAAAAGACGATAATAATCAGCCATACGGCTTTTAATCTCTTCTTCATCCATTGAAACAAGAAGGCCATTCTCCTCCAGGCGCCTCTCAGGCCACCCTTTGGACTGCATCGGGATGTGAATCATATACTCTATCCCGCGTGAGAGCGCAAAAGCGGCGACATCACTGCTATGAGGAAGCCCTGGGATTATCGAAAAAGTGAGCGGGAGACCGATTGAGGCAAGCTCCTTCGCCTCCGTCATGGAGCTCCCCATATCATCAACAATTATCGACAAAACCCCCTTTGCTCTTCCGGTTGCAGTGATATTAACCGGAGGCACCGCTTTTTCAGGAAGGGGAATTTTCTCTTCAGGCGCGTATGCCGTGTATTCGCCGAAGGTTGAGGAGATGGGGGGATGTACCGGCTTTACAGATGCCCCGGCAAGTATCCGGCTTTGTTGTTTCTGCTCTTCACTCTTCTTCTGTCCAACAAAATTGGAAGCAAAATAGACGCATGCAGCTATGGCAACCAGAACAAGAAAAGCCGGGGCGATGTAACGGCCGGCACCCTGGCTCTTCTTGCGGTTATTTCGCCCCTTTTTCTTCAAATTTTCCTATTTTCCAAGCTTCTTCAGTATGTCCCACCCTTTGAGCAGGTCTAGGGCGCGCATCACCTGGTAATCATTCTTCAGATTGTCTTCAGGTCTGAGAGAAGAGGTTTTATCGCTCTTCTCCTTTTTGTCTTCAGGAAGATCACTTTTTTTGGGATCTTTAGTGGATACTCCCTTATCTCCCACTTCAAAATGGTTCTCGAGATCCTTCTCCCTTATGTGCAGACCGTCTTTCTTGTCTGAATCCTTTGAAAGCTCCATCTGCTCGACAACTATGTCCGGGGTTATCCCCTTCGCCTGGATCGAGCGGCCATTAGGGGTGAAGTAACGTGCAGTCGTCAGGCGGAGCCCTGAATCATCAGCAAGAGGGATAATCGTCTGCACTGATCCCTTGCCGAAACTCTGCGTCCCCATGACGATAGCGCGTTTGTGATCCTGAAGCGCTCCTGCGACGATTTCGGATGCACTGGCGCTTCCGCCGTTTATCAGAACCACTATCGGGTAGGAGGGTTCTTTCCCTCCGTTTTTGGCGGTAAACTGCATCTTTGAATCCTTTTCGCGCCCCTCGGTATAGACAATCATGCCACTTTCGATGAAATGGTCGGCGACTTTTACCGCCTGGTCGAGAAGCCCGCCAGGATCGTTCCTTACATCAAGCACAAGCCCCGAAATAGGCCCTCTGTTCTCATCCTGGAGGGTCTTGAGCGCCTTTCCGAGGTCATCATCAGTCTTCTCCTGGAACTGGGCAATCCGCAGATATCCGTACCCCTTGTCAAGCAGGGTGTAACGAACGCTGCGTATCTGAATGATGTCCCGCACAAGCGGGAATTCTTTCGGTTTGTCAAACCCCTCCCGCATGATGGTCAGCACTACCCTTGTCCCCTTTGCCCCGCGCATCCGCTTGACAGCATCATTGATATTCATGTCTTTTGTAAACTTGTCGTCGATCTTGAATATCTGGTCGCCAGATTTGATGCCGGCCTTGTATGCAGGAGAGTCCTCAATCGGTGATATGACCGTAAGTATTCCGTCTTTTATGGTTATCTCGATTCCAAGCCCGCCGAATGTCCCCTTGGTGTCGATCTTCATCTCCTTGTAGACATCGGGAGGCATGAATGAGCTGTGCGGGTCGAGAGAAGAGAGCATGCCGTTTATGGCGCCGTAGACAAGTTTTTTGGTATCGACCTCCTCGACGTAGCTCTTTTTGACGATAGCCATTACATCTGTAAAGAGCTCGATTGACTCGTAATCGCTCCCCTTTGCCTTGGCATCGACGAAACTGCGCGAGCTGAAGCCGATGAAAAGCGCAAGAGTAACGATTGAAATCAAAAATACGGCTGTTGCGGCACGCCTTCCGACGCTCCCTTTTCTGAACATTTAAAAATCCCTCTCTTTCATTTTTGCTGTAGATTACAGGCCTGATGAACTATTTTATAGTCCGGCCGACACAATGGCGCTGATTATGTAAAACAAAAAAAGAAGCTATTGAAGGGATAAAGTGAACTATCAGCGTCTAGCGGACCCATTCAGCCGGATCGACCGGTTTTCCCTGATGACGGATTTCAAAATAGAGAAATGGCCCCCTGTTTGAATCAGTATCGCCAACGCTTGCAATCACCTCGTTTTTCCCCACCTCGGCGCCTACTTTTTTCATGATCCTGGAGGCATGGGCATAAAGGGTAAAGTATCCGCCCCCATGATCGACTATCACCATATTCCCGAACCCTTTGAAATAATCGGCGAATATTACGTTACCCTCATAAATCGATCTTATCTCCGAACCGGATGAAGCGGCGATAGAGAGCCCTTTGCTGTAAGTATAGGAATTAAATTCAGGATGCTTGTGCTTGCCGAAGCCTTCGATAATTTCACCTCTGACAGGCAGCGGCATCCGCCCTTTCTGGGACGCGAAACCGCGATCCGGAACCGGCGGCAGATCAGGTACAGCCTTCAGATTTTTCTGAGCAGGTTTCTGCCGCCTTGCGAGAAGCTTCTTGCGGCTGATCTCCTCAAGGCGGTTTATCATGGCCTGGAGACGCGCGGCATTCGCCTGGAGCTCCTTAAGGGATGCCTCATAGCTGCTTCTGTCCTGCCTGACCCTGTTCAGATAATCCGCCTTCCTGCTCTTTTCCCCCTCTATCTCCTTTTTTTTCAGGGCGATGCCGCTTTTCAGGGTTTTCTTCCTTGCGGTCTCCTGTTCAAGCCGTTTTTTAAGCTCGGTCAGTTGAAGAATTTTTTCATTGTACTCTTTAAAGAGCCTCTTGTCATTATCCAGCACAGCGCTCATGTAACGGATATTTTCCGCCATATGAGGAAATGATTCCGAAGAGAAGAACATCCTTAGCGCTCCAAGCTCTCCCCCCTTGTAAAGCGATACAAGCCGGCTCTCTATCACTCTTTTCTT
This sequence comes from Geobacter sp. UBA4057, assembly GCA_002382705.1. GTDB lineage: Bacteria > Desulfobacterota > Desulfuromonadia > Geobacterales > Pseudopelobacteraceae > UBA4057. The sequence goes on along the minus strand of DFZL01000028.1, from coordinate 4,389 downwards.
CTGTTCCGCCTCTTCCTTTACCCGCACACTTTCATTCGTTGTCTTTTCAAGATCGGATTCAACGGTGCGGAGCTCGGCATCAAGTCTGCCAAGCTCGCTCTTTTTCTGTTCGAGACTCCGGTTTATCGCCTGAAGCTCCGTAGAGACAACAGCTTCGACCTTGCGGGTTTTTGTAATCAACTGTTTTTTGGCGTTTATCTCCTGCCTGACCCCCTTCAGCTCATCTTTTGGGTTCGCGGCAAACGAATTGAAGCTGAATACGGCAAAGATAAAGAAAAAAAGTGAGGCGGCGATTCTCCGGGGGTATTTACTGCTGTCACATTCAGACATTTATAAACCGTTTGAGCGAAGTCAGGCTGCCGATGAATCCGAGCAGTATCCCGGTAATAAACAGGGCTGCAAGATATTCCGGAGCGAGAAAGGAGAGGCCGGAAACGGCAGGATTGAATGTCAGGAAACTCCCCGCATTGTGAAGAAAAGACTCATAGAGCGCAAAGAGAAGAAACAGAGCCAGAAGCGAGCCGGCTCCACCCTGAAGTATCCCTTCAATCAGAAAAGGGGCCTTGATGAAAAAGCGCGTCGCCCCGACCAGCGACATGACCTCCAGTTCGTCGCGTCTCGCATAAATAGTCAGTTTAATGGTGTTTGAAACTATGAATACAACGGCGACCAGCAGAAATGAGCCAAGAAGCAGGCCGACAAGACGCATGAAATTTAGGAACGTGTTGAACCTCCGCACCCACTCTTCGCCGTACTGCACCTCGTTTATCCCCGGGATCCGTTTCAGGTTCGATACGAATGTCTCGACACCTGCGCTCTCCCGGCTCCCCTTTTTGAGTGAAATTTCGAGAGAAGCAGGCAGAATCTCCGGCTGTACGCCGTCAAGAAGCGCCTCCTGTCCACGGAGGCGCTCGCGGAAGCGCTTCAGAGCCTCATCCCTGGAAACGTACTTGACCCTTGACGCACCCTGTATGGCTAGAATCCTGGAGCTGAATGCCGCCACTTCCTGGGGAGTCAGTTCGCGGTTGAAATAGACGGTAACCTGAACTTTTTCGCTCCAGTTTTCGGCTGCGTTTTCAAGATTGTCGAATACAAGGAGAAAGAGAGAGAGAATCAGCAGAGCCAGCGTGATGGTTCCTATGGTTACGGCATTGACAAAGACGTTCTGCCTCATGTTGGCAAACGCCCGCCTTATGAAATAACCGATCCTGCCGAAAAAACCTTCACCTGCAAGATTAGGACGCCTGCTGACCTGTCTGGCCGCCGGTTTCTGTTTTTTCCATCTGTTCAACGATATCTCCCCTGCTGAGCACTATCAGCCGCCTGTTGCTGTTGTCTATCAGGCGGCGGTCATGCGTGGCGACCACTACGGTGGTGCCGCGCACGTTTGCTTCTCTGAATATGTTCATTATCTGGTTTTTGTTTGCATCATCAAGGTTCCCAGTAGGTTCGTCAGCCAGCAGTATCTTCGGTTCGTTCACCAGCGCCCTGGCGAGCGCAACACGCTGCTGCTCCCCCCCGGAGAGAGCCTGAGGCTTCTGTGCCGCCTTCGACTCTATCCCCATCTGCTTCAGGACATGCATGACTTTCTTGCCGATATCTGATCGCGCCATACCAAGGACTTCCAGTGTTATGGCCACGTTCTCGAAAACCGTCCTGCTTTGAAGGAGCTTGAAATCCTGGAAAACAACGCCTATGGAACGTCTCAGGTATGGAATCTGCGATCTTGTCAGGCGGGTGACATTCTGGCCGTCAATAAGCACCTGTCCGCGATCAGGGATCAGAGCGCAGTATAGAAGGCGGAGAAGGGTAGTCTTTCCGGCGCCGGAAGGCCCGGTTACAAAGACGAACTCACCCCTGTCGATTCTGATGTTGATATCGTGCAGGGCTGGTGCGTCTTTCTGATAAGAAAGTGAAACATTGTAGAGTTGAATCACGTCGGCACCGCTCTTTTAAAGGTTTACCGCAATTCATCCGGCAGGAATCATCCTGATACGGATCGAAGAGAGTATACACATAGCCTGACCGGTCGTCAAATGTATGATTTGCTGATTACATGGCTGAATCATGGCTCCTGCTAAAGCTGAAATTCAAGGTTTGAACCAGCTTATCTCATCCTTGAGCTCCACTGAAAGCCCTGCTATGGCATCAGATTCCGCAGTTATGGCCGCAGCCGCTTTTACGGACTCTTCTGAAACCTGTTCAATCGCCACTATATCCGAACTGATCTGCTCGGCGGTTGATGAGAGCTGAACCGTGGCGCCCGCTATCTCATCAGCCATTTTCTGAAGCATTGTGACGCTTCCAACGATCTGCTGTAAAGATTCCCCGGCTTCTCCGGCGTTTTCTACACCAATCCTGACACGTTCCAGGCTCTTCTGCATTGCGATCACCGCCTGGCCAGCATCCATCTGTATCCCGTTTACCCGCTCTGTTATGCCGACCGCCGCTTTGGCCGTGCTGTTGGCCAGCTTCCGCACCTCATCGGCCACAACCGCAAAACCTCGCCCCTGTTCGCCTGCTCTTGCAGCTTCAATGGCTGCGTTGAGAGCAAGAAGATTCGTCTGATCCGTGATCCCGACTATCACATCCACTATTTCCCCTACCTGTTGCGAGCGTTCGTCAAGTTTCTGTATCAATGCCGTTGTTTCCTGGACAGCCCGGGCGATCTCCTGCACCTCAACCCCTGCTCTGGTCACGACCTCTGCCCCCTTGGAAGCCAATTTGTTGGCATTCGTAGCCGATATGGCTATGTTCGTAGTATTTCTGGAGACAAGAGATATCGTTTGCGTCATTTCTATAGTCGAAGCGGCAACCTGGGCAACATTCTCGGATTGTTCCCTGACAGTTGAATGTATCTTCCTGGCGCTCCCGGCAAGTTCGCGTGAAGTTCCGGCAAGCCTGAAGGATGAATCGGAGACTTTTGACAGAACTCTTGAAAAAGATGACAGAAGCTTATTGAATGCATAGATCGTCACGGAAAATTCATCGTTGTTCCTGACAGCCGCTTTGTGAGTAAAATTCCCGGTTTCCGAGACTGCTACTATAGAATCGTTCAATGCCCCAAGAGACCTTATTATGCTGACATTTGTGGTTAAAGTCAGATACAGGACAACAGCGATGACTATTGTAGAGATAATAACAAGGCTCTTTTTAAAAAACTCTACCCGCTCCCCGATCCTCGCAACAAATTTCTGCTGCGCCTCGGCCGTACTCTGCACGTTGGCTTCACTTTTTCTCCCCTGCTCATGGGCAACTCCCTTGATTTTCACAACAAGATCATCAACATGTTTCATCGATGCAAACATCTTCTCCTGCGATGCTGCGATATTTCTAAGAGAGAGGCCGACTGTCGCGACTGCGGCCTTTATGGATGAGATGGCGTCATCCACGAAACCTGAGCTTTTTATCTCCCTGATCAGTTTTCCGGCCGCAGCCAGATTAACGGATGTTCTCGACATTATCGCTTCAGCGTCAGTTGCCGCGCGCTTCAGCTCACTTTCCGATTCGCTCAGCATTATCATGCGAGCCTTGGCATCCAGAAATTTGGCATCCACCCCTATCGAATAAACGATATCGTTAATGCCGTTTATTTTTTTGTTAAGCTCTATGTCGTGATCAACTTCGTTGCGAAAATTCTGAAGATTTTTCATAAGTTCCGATGGAGCGTTTTTATCGCTCATCGCCTCGTTCAGAGTCTTGGTGGCGGTAGCCGCCCGCCGTGACGCCGTGATTACCAAACCTGATATAATCTCTTTCAGCTCCCTCAAGGATTTATCAACGCGTGCCATCGCCAGATTGACCCTGGAAGCCTCCTCCCTGAAAACCTGAATGCTTCTGAATTTTTCATCCGTGGCTTTCATTACTTCTACCTGCAATTCCGAGAATGCACCGATATCTATGACCGTTTTTTCAAGCGCATTCAGCTCGCTGCTCGTTTGTTCAAGGCTCTTTTTGCTTCTTTCTATTGCAGATGAAATCTCCCGCACATCCCCCGGATCACGGGCAAGCCCCAGCTGCAGAAGCTCGGCGGAGAGTTTTTCAACCCCTTGCTGAAACTGGACTGTCTTTACCTGGAGCGGGGTTGAATGCAAGGTCAATAAAGTGATCTTTTCCCTGACCATATATATCGTCATAAGCGTAAAAAGAGCTATTCCGATAATTCCTGAAACTGCGATAGTTGAACTTATATAAAGCCTTGTGCTGACCTTCATTAAAAATCCTTTCATACTCGTGGTTCCTGCAAAAGCAAAAAAAGTCATCCCAGGGGGGTAATCCGGAATCCACTTTTTCAAATATCTGAAAAAAATGAATCCCCGATAGAATCACTCTGTGATGACAACCTTTTTACAAAAAACTCACTCAAGAGGTTCTTGCAAAAGTCATAAA
>DFZL01000044.1 GCA_002382705.1 Geobacter sp. UBA4057 | reverse complement strand
GATGGTCTGCAGTTGACGGTTACGAAACAGCCTGGTTATGGTGGAAAAGCAGAGAGAACTTTCGTTTCATGAGGGTTTTCTTCCGGATGCTCTTTTCCCGGCCTCTCCCATACTTGGAATTGGCCGTCTTGCGGGGAAATCTTTATACACGTTCATCCTGAAAGAGTGCTGCGAACTGCCGCCAGGTTTTATAGCCGAACACTTCAATGCAGTTGAGGAGCGGATCGGAATCAGCGAACTTACACTCGGGGGGATAGCCAGACAGATTCTTCATTGGGAAAAGAGTCACCGTCACTGTTCAGTATGCGGTGCTATCCTGACTCCTTCCGATGGCACATGGGGGATGATATGCCTTTCATGCGGCAGAGAACATTTTCCCTCGATAAGCCCGTGTGCGATAGTGCTGGTAAAGCGTGGTGACCAGTTTCTACTGACCAGGAAGAGCGGATGGCCTGATGGAAGGTACAGCCTTGTCGCCGGATTTGTGGATTTCGGAGAATCGCTTGAGGAGTGTGCTGAGCGTGAGGTTTTTGAGGAGACAGGGATCAAAGTCTGCAATATCCGGTATGTCGGGAGCCAGAGCTGGCCGTTTCCGTCGCAGTTGATGGCCGGATTCACGGCTGATTACAAGAGTGGAGAGATACAGGTTGACAGGTGCGAGCTGGAAGATGCGAGATGGTTTTCAATGGACAGGCTCCCTCTTCTACCCCCAAGGCGAAGCATTGCTCGCTGGATCATAGAGAGGGAGACGGAGAATCCGTACGGCCGGAATTGAAAGTCTGGCCTGTAACAGCAGGGAATAGAGACGGTTCAGTTTCTCCTCCTGGTTTACACACTCTTGTCAGGCGCATTCGGAGTAGCCGCATACGTGGCAGACAGAGCATCCCCCTTCATGCTCGACTATTCCGCCACATTCAGGACACGCGCCACGCTCATGGGTGGCCGGTTCCCTGTCAATATCATATCCTTTTTCGAGAAGATGCGCCTGGATTGCCTTTGCGACGGCATCAGCGCATGAGAGTACCCGATTGTCCCCGAAACCTGAAGGGCAGTGGCATGAAATGCCGAGAAGCTGCTTGATCACCTGTCTTGCCTGGACACCGCTCCGCCACGCCAGTGAAACCATTCTTCCTATAGCCTCACTCTGCGACGCCGCGCATCCACCCGCCTTGCCCATTGTTGTGAAAAGCTCGAACAGTCCGTTTTTGTCCTCGTTTATAGTTACATAAAGCGGGCCGCATCCGGTCTGCATCTGGTAAGTCCACCCCTTAAGGGCTTTTGGCCTTTCCCTCTTGACAACTTTTTTTTCTTCTTCAGCAACGGCGCTCTCTCTTTTCTCTTCTTCCTTTTTTGCTGTGGAGAGCACCTGTTCGTCGCGTGAGCCGTCGCGGTAAATGGTAACCCCCTTGCATCCGGCCTGATAGGCCAGCATGTAGACTTTTTCTACATCATCAATAGTCGCGCTGTTAGGGAAATTTACGGTCTTTGATACTGCGTTGTCCGTATAGGCCTGAAAGGCGGCCTGCATATGTATGTGGTCATCTGGAGTTATGTCGTGAGCCGTGACAAAAATGGATCTGATATCTTCCGGAACCTCTTCCATATCATGAACAGTTCCATGTTCGGCGATCCTTTTCATCAGTTCATCCGAATAAAATCCCCTTTCTTTGACTATCTTCTCAAATATGGGATTGACTTCAACGAGCACATTTCTGTCCATTACAGTGCGTATGTATGAGACCGCAAACAACGGCTCTACACCTGACGAGGCGTTTGCAATGATGGAAATAGTTCCAGTCGGAGCGATTGTTGTTACAGTTGCATTTCGAATCGGACGCGGGTTTTTTCTGTCGAAAACGGAGCCTTTGAAATTCGGGAACGCCCCTCTTATCCGCCCAAGCTCTTCTGATGCGAGATGCCCCTCGTCATTTATGAATTTCATGACTTTTTTGCCCAGTTTTATCCCCTCAGGAGAGTTGTACGGTATTCCTAAAAGGATCAGCATGTCAGCCCACCCCATGACGCCCAGGCCGATCTTTCTGTTTGAATGTGTAACATCATGAATCTGTGAAAGAGGGTAATTATTGGCTTCAATAACATTGTCCAGAAAATGGACTGAATTTATGATGGTTTCCTTGAGCTGCTTCCACTCTATCGCCCCGTTTTTCACAAATTTACCCAGATTGAGAGAACCAAGATTGCAGGATTCATACGGCAGGAGCGGTTGTTCACCGCAAGGATTAGTCGATTCTATCTCGCCCAGGAGGGGAGTCGGGTTATCGCGGTTCAGGCGATCGAGAAAAATTATGCCAGGCTCCCCGTTTTCCCATGCCTGCTTGACTATCCTCTGAAATACTTTTCTGGCATTGAGAGAGCCGGCCGGTCTGCCATTACGCGGGTTCACAAGATCGTAATCTTCATCTCTCTCCACAGCCTGCATGAATTTTTCCGTAAGCCCGACTGAGATATTGAAATTGTTAAGTTGCCTCTGATCAGCCTTGCACATGATAAAGTCTATTATGTCAGGGTGATCTACCCTGAGTATTCCCATATTGGCGCCTCGTCTTGTCCCCCCCTGCTTTATCGTCTCGGTCGCTATGTCAAATACCCTCATGAATGAGATAGGGCCGCTTGATATCCCTGTCGTCGAGCTTACAACGTCGTTTGCCGGTCTAAGTCGCGAAAACGAGAAACCTGTCCCGCCCCCTGATTTATGAATAAGCGCGGTATATTTCACGGCGTCGAATATCTCCTCCATTGAGTCACCCACAGGGAGAACGAAGCAGGCCGACAGTTGCCCAAGCTCGCGCCCTGCGTTCATGAGCGTCGGAGAGTTCGGGAGAAATTCAAAACTTGCCATCATATTGTAAAAAATGTCAGAAACCGCTTTTACATTGGCTTTTTTGTCAAATTTGCTGTCCTGTACTGCTATGGTGTCAGCAACACGTCTGAACATATCGGCTGGTGTTTCAGTCGGTTTGCCATCTGCCCCTCTTTTCAGATAACGCTTTTCAAGCACGGTAATGGCGTTCTTTGACAGAACAGGCTCGATGCCGACATGATTCTCTTTTTTCATTTGGTGCTCTCCTTTTTTGAACTGGCAGAGGAATATAAAAGTTTCAGAGGGTTTAAGAGTGATGGCAATAAAACCACAACATTTAGTAGCGAATTTGATATAGACCACAATATATGAGGTGTCAATTCTTTATTTGTCCCTCTTTTATAACCTGCTGAAATCCCGGAAAAGGCAAATCAGAACATGAATCTCAGACTCTTGCATATTCAAATTTCAACCCCGGAATTCCAGATTTTTCCCGGAAATGATCAGTTCTTCGCAGGAAACAATTTTTTTACTCAATGAAAAAACTGTGCTAGTCTCTTCCGGCAAGAGGCAAAACAGACGATGATTCCGTTAAATGCTCGTCATACCAGCTTGATTTTACGGTTATTCAGCTTTTTAAAACTTTACTAAGCCGGAATGGATGACAAAATCAGAGAATCAGGGAAAGGAAACAATGAAAAACTTCATACTCGACACAAATGTGCTGCTGCATGACCCTCAGGCGCTTTTCAAATTCCAGGAAAACAACATAATCATACCAATAACCGTAATAGAGGAGATAGATCGCTTCAAAAAGGATATGAACGATACCGGCCGCAATGCCAGGCAGATATCCCGCATACTTGACTCAATGCGTGAAAAGGGGTCTCTGGCGAAAGGGGTGCCGCTTCCGGGTGACGGCGTTTTGCGTGTCGAAATGTTTTCAGAGAAATATCTCAAGCATCTTCCGGCCGATCTCAGAGTAGACAGCGGTGACAACCGGATTCTTGCCATTGCACAGGATGTGCTTGACCGGGAGCCTGAACTCCCTCTCGTTTTCGTCACCAAGGATTCAAATCTGAGAATAAAAGCCGATGTCATAGGTATTCACGCCGAGGATTACGAATCGGACAAGATAGACATTCAGGATCTCTATTCAGGAACACGATCTGTTGAGATGAGCGCAGCCGAAATAGACCGTTTTTACGGTCAGGGGTGGCTTGAAACTCCGGGCTCTCTGACCCCTAATGAATTCATAACCATTTCAGATATCTCCAACCCTTCTCACAGCGCGATATGCCGGTTTGACTCGGCATCAAGCAGGATCGTCCCAGTCAGAAAGGTTCCGAAGGACGGTATATGGAGCCTCTATCCCAGAAACCGAGAACAATCTTTTGCGCTTGATGTGTTGATGGACGACAGCATAAAACTTGTCACGCTGGTAGGGAAGGCCGGCACAGGAAAAACGCTTCTGGCTATTGCGGCCGGCCTGCACAAGGTGGCTGAGGAGAACCTGTACAACAGGCTCCTTGTCTCACGTCCGGTTTTCCCGCTGGGAAGAGACCTGGGCTTCCTCCCGGGGGACATTGAGGAAAAACTTACGCCGTGGATGCAGCCGATTTTTGACAATGTCGAGCTTCTCATCTCCGGGCACGAATCTGAAAAACGCCACAGCAAGGGGTACAAGGAGCTGATGTCTATGGGGCTTCTGGATATAGAGCCTCTCACCTATATCAGAGGTAGATCTATCCCGAAACAGTTCATGATTGTTGATGAGGCGCAGAATCTTTCGCCTCACGAGATAAAGACCATCGTAACCAGGGTTGGCGACGGGACAAAGATTGTTCTTACCGGAGATCCGTACCAGATCGACAACCCTTATGTCGATTCATCAAGCAACGGTTTGAGCTATCTGGTAGAAAAATTCAAAGGGGAGAAGATAGCGGCGCATGTGACGCTTACGAAAGGAGAGAGGTCAGACCTTGCGGAGCTGGCTGCAAACCTTCTTTGATGCTGATCTTGTCGATTGAAACTTCGTGCGATGAGACTGCCGCCGCAGTGCTCCTTGACGGACGTGAAACACTTTCATCCGTTGTATCTTCACAGGTTGAGATACATGCCGAGTATGGCGGCGTAGTCCCTGAAATAGCTTCTCGCAGGCATCTTGAGATGATCTCCCCTGTTATTGCGGAGGCGCTTGAAAAAGGAGGGGTGAGATTCTCCGACATTCAGGGGATTGTCGCAACTCGAGGCCCCGGACTCTCTGGCGCTCTTCTTGTAGGTATCCAGGCCGCGAAATCGATCTCATTCGCCCGCAAAATTCCTTTTGCGGGCGTTCATCATATCGAAGGGCATATTTTCGCCTCATTTCTTGAAAAACGGATCGAATTTCCCTTTCTTGCCCTGGTGGTCTCAGGGGGACATACGCACCTGTATCATGTTGAAGGCTTCGGAAGATACCGCACTCTTGGCAGAACCATAGATGATGCGGTGGGGGAGGCTTTTGACAAATCTGCGAAAGCCATAGGGATCGAATATCCCGGAGGTGCAAAGATTGATGCGCTTGCAAAGGGGGGGAACCCGGAAGCGATTCCTTTTCCAAGGCCAATGCTTAATGACGGCACCCTCAATTTCAGCTTTAGCGGCCTTAAAACTGCTTTTTCCCAGCAAATCAGAAAAAGCGGTCATGTTTTGTCCGGGGAACGGATTAGTGATCTGTGCGCCTCTTTTCAGGCAGCTGTCTGCGATCTGCTTGAAGCCAAAACACTCTCTGCGCTGGAAACTACAGGCGCCAGACGCTTTGTTGTCGCTGGAGGGGTCGCGTGCAACAGCGCTCTTCGTGACCGTATGAAAAAGATGTCTCAAAGATATGGAGCAGAGCTCTCAATTCCGTCACCTTCGCTTTGCGGAGACAATGCCGCTATGCTGGCGGTTGCAGGGGATTATTATCTTGAAAACAATTTTTTCTCCCCTTTGACTATAGATGTCATACCGAACTGGGAACTGGATAGCGTAAAGGAAATCTTCAGTTGAGCAAGTCGAGATCCCCGATAAAAGGGCTTGGCCAGAATTTTCTCGTTGACCGGAGTGTTATCGAGAGGATTCTGCGGACAGCTGACATTTCTCCGGATGACAGAGTTCTGGAAATAGGGCCTGGAAGAGGCGCCTTGACCGGGAAGCTGATCGAAAGCTCCGGGAAAACCATACTGGTTGAATATGACCACGCGCTTGCCTCCGACCTGCGACGCAAATATTCCGCTAACGATAGAGTGACGGTTATTGACGGGGATATACTGGCGACCGATCTCTCGCTTCTGTTTGCCGGTGACGCCAGATGGAAAGTGGTTGCCAACCTTCCGTACAACATCTCTACAGAAGTCTTGTTCAAGCTTATGGAAGCACGGACTCATCTCTCCAGTATGGTGCTGATGCTCCAGAAGGAGGTGGGGGAGAGGCTTGTTGCGGGTCCTGGCGGCAGGGATTACGGGGTCACGACTGTTCTTTTCAGGCTCTGGTTTGATATAAAACTTGAATTTTATGTCTATCCGGAATCTTTTTATCCATCGCCAAAGATTGATTCTGCTGTTCTTTCTTTTTCCCCGCTTCCGGTGCCGAGGGTTGATGTAGTATCTTCTGAAATATTTAGCCGTCTTGTGAAAGGGGCGTTTTCAATGAGGCGTAAAACCTTGAGCAACTCTCTCAAGAGTGCTTTTTTGGCGGCGCCTGAAGTCACTTCCCGAATTTTTTCCGATTGCGGTATCGACGGAACGAGGCGAGGAGAGACCCTTTCTCTTGAAGAGTTTGCCGCTCTTTCCAGAGCTTTTGCTCAAAGAGAGGGTAAGTGACATTTCTGCCCGATTTCAGCAGAAAACCGGTTTTTATTTTTGTAAAGCTGAACTCATCAGACTAAATACTGTGAAAAATCAATTTTTTTAAGAGGTTCAGAATGCTTCGCTATCTTACCGCTGGTGAGTCTCATGGCCCGCAACTATTGACTGTTATTGAAGGAATGCCGTCAGGGGTGATGCTTTCCGCCTGTGAGATAGACAGGGAGCTTGCCAGGCGCCAGCATGGATACGGGCGTGGCGACAGGATGAAGATAGAGCGAGACAAGGCTCAGATACTTTCCGGAGTCAGATGGGGTGAAACCATCGCTTCACCGATAGCTCTTTCGATAACTAACCGTGACTGGGAAAACTGGCACGAAAAGATGTCGCCTGAGCCTGAATTCCGTGACGAATCGATCGCTGTTACCCGGCCGCGTCCTGGCCATGCCGATCTGAGCGGCGTCCTCAAATACAATCATTCCGATATCCGCAATGTCCTGGAACGCTCAAGCGCCAGGGAAACGGCTGCCAGAGTTGCAGCAGGCGCGGTTGCCAGGGCGCTCCTTTCGACTTTCGGGATTCTAGTCGGTGGATGCGTCTCGGAAATCGGAGGCGTGGCCGCAAGATTTACAAGGGACGACTTAGGTGCGATTTGGAGCGCCGTGGCAGACTCCGAACTCTTCTCCCCCGATCCGGATGCTGAAAAAGAGATGAAGAGAGTTATAGATCATGCGAAGTCTGCCGGAGATACGCTCGGTGGAGTCATAGAGGTGCAGGCCATCGGCATTCCGCCCGGATTGGGAAGTTACGTGCAGTGGGACAGAAAACTTGACGCCCGTCTCGCTATGGCTCTGATGAGCATCCAGGCTATAAAAGGTGTTGAAATAGGAATCGGTTTTGAAACAGCACGCCTGCCTGGTTCGAAGGTACATGACGAGATTTACCGCGACGAGAGAGTGATCGGCAGAGGAAGGAAGGTCGCGTACTACCGGAAGACCAACAATGCCGGAGGGATAGAGGGGGGGATGTCGAACGGAGAACCACTGATTCTTCGCGCGGCAATGAAGCCGATTCCTACTCTTTATGAGCCTCTTCGCTCTGTTGATATCAAAAGTCATGAACCTTTCGAGGCTACGGTAGAGCGTTCCGATACATGTGCTGTTCCCGCTGCGCTGGTTGTTGCCGAAGCTGTTGTTGCGATTGAAATTGCAAACTTTTTTCTCGAAAAGTTCGGAGGAGATTCCGTTTCTGAAATAAGAAGGAATTACGGCGGCTATCTGGAGCAGATTCGCCGTGCCTGATAACGTATTTCACTACAGGACGGTTTTTCTGACAGGCATGATGGGGATCGGAAAGAGCAGCGTAGGGAAGGTTCTTGCATCTAAAATGTCTCTCCACTTTGAAGATATTGATTCCCTGATAGCTGAAAAAGCCGGAAAGAGTATAAATAAGATTTTTGCCGATGATGGCGAGCAGGCATTCAGGCTCCTTGAATCAACGGTTATCGAAAGGGTTTCGCACTCCGTTCCATCCGTTGTGGCTACCGGTGGCGGAGCCGTCATAAGCGAGTCAAACCGCAGGATGATGCGGAGCGCCGGAGTTGTGGTAAATCTGACCGCGCCGCTTGATACTCTGCTTGAGAGACTTTCAGGATCTGCTGAGCGCCCTCTTTATTCTGACATTGACCCGGAAAGCCGTATTAAAATGCTATTGGAGGAGCGGGAGCGTTTTTATGCCGATGCGGATATTAGAATTGACACAGGGAGTAAAACTGTAGAAGATGTTGCCGCGGAGATACTGAGGTTTTTAGAGGAGTTGCGACGATGAACAGGCTTTTGGTGGAGCTTGGCGAAAGGAGTTACGATATTCTCGTCGGCAGCGGCATACTGCATCAGCTGGGGCGTTACTGCAAGGATGCCGGGCTTTGCGGGAGCGCTGCTGTTATTACAAACAACCTGGTCTCTTCCCTGTACGGAGAAAGCGTCCGCAACTCTCTGGAAATGTCCGGCAACAGCGTCAGAATGATAGAAATCCCTGATGGTGAAGAGTTCAAGAATTCAAACACCCTTTCTTCTGTTTATGACGCCCTGGCTGAAGCCGGAATGGACAGGAAATCATTCATAGTAGCTCTTGGCGGCGGAGTTACAGGGGATCTGGCCGGTTTTGCAGCGGCCACCTACATGAGAGGGATCCCATTCGTTCAGGTGCCTACAACCCTGCTGGCCCAGGTGGACAGCAGCGTCGGAGGGAAAACCGGGATTGACCACAAAATGGGGAAAAACCTCATTGGTGCATTTCATCAGCCTTCTCTTGTCTTTACAGATGCTGAAACCCTGGATACTCTTGCTGATCGCGAATTCAGCGCGGGACTCGCAGAAACAGTGAAGTATGGAGCTGTCCTGGACTCTTCATTTTTCGAGTTTCTTGAAATGAACTCGGCAAGAATAATGGACAAGGACCCTGAAACGCTTGAAAGAGTAATTCTGCAATCTTGCAGGATAAAGGCTGCTGTTGTCGCGCGGGATGAAAAAGAGTCGGGTGAAAGAGCCGTTCTTAACTATGGCCACACTTTCGGGCATGCTTTTGAAACTATCTCCGGTTACAATGAAATCCTCCACGGAGAGGCGATTTCGGCGGGAATGGCGATTGCCGCCCGAATATCTGAAAAGCGGGGATTCTGCTCGGAATCAGATAAAAACAGAATCATAGCTCTTCTTCAAAAATTCTCTCTCAAGGTTGATCAGCCGGCTGCTGACTCAGACAAAATCCTGGCCGCGCTCGCCGTTGACAAGAAAATTCGCTCCGGTTCAATCGATTTCATATGCAACAGGGGAATTGGCGGGTTTGTGGTTTTAAAATTGACTCCTGGGCAACTGCTGTCAGAGGGGGGGATGACTGAGGGGTGGAGCCGGTCTGCCGAATCAGGAGACATCCCCACGGCATGGAGTGCTTTCCCTGTCCCGGACTCGATTGACTCTGATTTTGCCCCTTTTGATGCAGGCGAAGATGAGATTATCGAAGAGATCGAAATTATTGATTCAGATGAGCAGGAAATTACCTATCTGGAAGAAGATGATGACTCCGTTTCATCTTCGGAGCTGATACAGATTTCCGATCCTGTCCCTCTTGTGACCGCCACAGTAGCTGAACTGTACGAACAACAGGGGTTGTACGGGATGGCATTGGAAATCTACAGACTTCTTCTGGCGTCTGATCCTGAAAACGAAACATACCGCGAAAAGGCAGTATTGCTTGAAGAGCGTGAGAAGATCGGGACTCTCCCTTCCGGAGACAAGAATTACCAGTCAAGCGGGGATGATGATACAAAGATAGCCGAGCTTGAAAAAATGCTCGAAAAGGTAAGGGTGTTCAGAAACCAGAATTCAGCCGTTTCATCCGCTTGAGTATCATCTTCTTTTCGCTGGCTCCATCTGATGCCGATTGACCGTTCTGACACTTTTTCATGCTGTAAAGCTTTTTCATCACCAGGAGTTGTGCCTATATGCGGATACTTGTGATACATGGACCCAACCTGAATCTTCTTGGCAAGCGTGAGCCGGACACTTACGGAACTTTGACCCTGGAAGAGATAAACGGAAAGATAGAGAGCCTGATCATCGAACTTGGCGGTTCGGCTTTTTTTTTCCAGTCGAATTCCGAAGGGGCGCTCATCGATGTGATCCAGTCGGCGGATGGAAAGTTTGACGCGATTCTCGTCAACCCTGCCGCTTATACTCATACCAGCGTTGCAATTCGTGACGCTTTTGCCTCTGTCAGAATACCTTTTGTCGAAGTTCATCTCTCTAACATCCATGCGAGAGAGGAGTTCCGCCACCGAAGTCTTACAGCTCCGCTGGCGATAGGCCAGATATCAGGCTTCGGAGCGGAAAGTTATCTTCTTGGAGTGAGAGCACTGTTCAGTCTGGCTAAAAACTCTCAGAGTGGAAGAGCTGCGTAACCCAAAATGGCAATATCCGGTAAAAACAGTTTGAAATATAGGTTTCAATTATGCTAAAAAGCAGGCGCGTCAAGCTGGAGCGTTTCTTCGCCACTCACAATCTTGACGCGATTCTTTTTTCAAATATCCTTAATATCCGTTATCTTTCCGGCTTTACCGGCTCTGAAGGGGTGATGCTCCTTGCCAGGGACAACGGATGGCTTCTTTGCGATTCACGCTATACTACGCAAGCGGCTTCTGAAGTTGAAGGGGTTGAGGTCAGGGAATTCAAGACAAGGCTGGACGCGCTTGTCAAGCTGATCGCCGAAAAGAAGTTCGCGCGGATAGGTTTTGAAGCGGCCTATACAGATGTATCCACCTTCATGCTCTTTTCGTCCAGACTTGAAGGGGTTGAGCTTGTCGCTATCGGCTCTGACCTCGATCATATCCGCTGCCGCAAGGACGAAACAGAAATAGCTGCCATGAAGGAGGTGGCCGCCATTGCAACGGCCTCTCTGCAGGCCGTTATTCCTGTGCTGGCTCCAGGAATGAGAGAGTGCGATTTTGCGCTGGAGCTTGAATTTGAGATGAGAAGAAGAGGGGCAGACGGCAGAGGGTTCGACTTTATAGTCGCCTCTGGCGTGAGAGGGGCAATGCCTCATGGTCGCGCCTCCGACAGGAAGATTTCTGCTGGCGACTTCGTGACAATAGATTTCGGAGCCGTCAGGAACGGCTACCATTCGGATGAAACGGTTACGGTTGCAGTAGGGGAGCCCGGGGAAAAGAGAAGGGAAATATACAGGATTGTCAAAGAGGCTCATGACCTGGCCATTGCCGCTGTCAGGCCGGGAATTTCATCCTCCTTTCTCGATTCTGTGGCCAGAAAACATATTTCAGACAATGGATACGGTGACTATTTCGGTCATGGGCTCGGGCATGGAGTGGGATTGGATATCCATGAGAAACCGGTTATTTCCGGACGTGCCGAGAATGCCATTGACGAAGGGATGATATTCACTATAGAGCCAGGTATATATCTGCCCGGATTTGGAGGGGTGAGGATCGAAGATACTGTTCTGGTGACCTCTTCAGGTTGCGAGCTTCTGACCGGTTGTGATAAATCAATGATGATTATTGAATGATTCCGGGTACTTTTAAACCTGCATGACAAAGACGGTGGCAAAAGGAGAAAATCAAATGGACGTAAAAGATTTGAAGGTTCTGATAAAGATGATTACAGAGACCGACATAACAGAATTCGAGATGGAAAATGCTGATGAAAAGATAGTTCTTAAGCGTGGGCCAAGGGGTGAGCTTGTTGCAATGGCTGCGCCAGCGTCTTATATTGCGTCGCCTCAGACTGTTCATATGCCCTCTTTTCCCCCTGCTGCTCATTCTGCGGCTCCTTCAGCTCCAGCAGCGGATGAAGAATCAGGTGAAACCGTCAATTCACCCATAGTCGGCACTTTTTACCGCGCTCCTGCACCTGACGCGGCGCCTTATGTTGAAGCTGGGCAGGTAGTGGAGAAGGGTCAGGTGCTCTGTATCGTAGAGGCCATGAAACTTATGAATGAAATAGAGGCCGAATTCCGCTGCAGGATTGTGAAGGTATGCAAGGAAAATGCACAGGCGGTAGAGTTCGGCGATCCGCTCTTTCTGGTCGAGCGGGTATGATTCTGATGCTTCATATCCGTAAGAGAGCTATTCTTCAGATGCTGTCATATTAAAAGAAAAGCGGTTTAAAGAGGTTATATTTCATGTTTCATAAAATTCTGATTGCAAATCGTGGTGAAATTGCCATTCGTGTGATACGTGCTTGCAAAGAGATGGGGATCAGGACGGTTGCCGTCTATTCGCAGGCCGACAGCAACTCGCTTCATGTAAAACTTGCCGATGAGAGCGTCTGTATAGGCCCTGCGCCAAGCGCCATGAGCTATCTCAATATGAACGCCTTAATAAGCGCCGCTGAACTGACAGATGCTGAAGCCATTCATCCAGGTTACGGATTTCTCTCGGAAAATGCAAATTTTGCCGAAATCTGCGAGAGATGCGGGATAACATTCATAGGCCCTACCCCGGAAAGCATGAGAATAATGGGTGACAAGATAAGCGCCAGGCAGGCTGTGATAAAGCAGGGTGTGCCCATTCTTCCTGGCACGAGAGAAGGAGTCAAGAGTGTTGATGAAGCAGTTAGAATAGCCAGGGATATCGGCTTTCCGGTGATCATAAAGGCCACTGCGGGGGGTGGCGGACGTGGAATGAAGATCGTTCACTCCCAGGCAGCCCTCCCTAACGCCTTTGCAACTGCAAGAGCAGAAGCGCAGGCAGGTTTCGGAAACCCTGAAGTTTATATTGAAAAGTACTGTGAATGTCCGCGCCATGTAGAAATACAGATTCTGGCGGACAACCATGGAAATGTAATACATCTCGGGGAGCGAGACTGCTCCATACAGAGACGTCATCAGAAACTGATCGAAGAGGCTCCTTCGACCATCAGCACACCAAAGTTGCGGGCGGCAATGGGAGAAGCAGCCGTGAAGGCGGCATCGGCGGTAGGATACAATAATGCAGGAACAGTCGAATTCCTGGTGGACAGAGAGAACAATTTCTATTTCATGGAGATGAATACCCGTATCCAGGTTGAGCATCCTGTGACAGAGATGGTCACAGGAGTTGACATTGTCCGGGAGCAGATACGCTCTGCCGCTGGTGAACCACTCCGCTACAGGCAGGAGGACGTTGTTATCAGGGGGCATTCTATCGAATGCAGGATAAATGCCGAAGACTCGTGCAAATTCATCCCTTCACCCGGGAAGATAACCTCTTATCATCCTCCTGGAGGTCCGGGAGTCCGTGTCGATTCTTTTGTCTATGATCAGTATACCGTTGTGCCACATTACGATTCTATGATTGCAAAGCTGATCGTCCATGCCGACACCCGTGACGAAGCTATAAGAAGGATGTCCAGGGCGCTTGACGAATATATTATCGAGGGGATCAAGACAACCATCTTCTTCCACAAGAGAATAATGTCCAACAAGGATTTTGTCGAAGGCAACATCGACACATCCTTTCTCGAAAGAATAGTACTGGAGTGATTGAGAATGAATTGTCCTGAAGAGATAAGATATTCAAAAGAGCATGTCTGGGTTCGACTCGAAAAGGATATTGCCGTCATAGGGGTGACGGATCATGCTCAGGATGAGCTCGGTTTGATTTCGGCGGTTGAGCTGCCTGAAGAGGGGGACGAGCTTGAACAGGACGACTCATTCGGCTCTCTTGACGGCAGAAAGACCGTTGCCGACCTTTATGCCCCCTTGAGTGGCGTTGTGCGCGCGGTAAATCATGATGTCATAGACAACCCTTCTATAATCAATGATGACCCGTATGACAGCGGATGGCTGATAGAGGTCTCTGTCGAGGAGGGTGAAGATTTAAAATGGCTCATGTCTGCAGACGATTATATCGATTACATTTCAAACAATGATTAAAACATTGAGGAATTGATTGCAGAGGCCGGGCGGGATGATAATCTCGCCTCTTTTTTTTGAAAGGAGAGGTTTGTGAGACCTCTTGTTTTTTTATCTTTTCTTTTTGTCCTGTCTTTTAATGCCAGATACTCTTTTGCCAGAACTCTGGAACTTACCCTTTCCGATGCTACAAGGCGCGCAATGGAGCAGAATCTGGATGTCAGGGCAGAACTCTACAATCCCGCTCAGTTTGAGGCTGAAACAAGGAGCAACATGGGGATTTACGACCCTGTTTTTAATCTTGGCCTCGATTACAGCGATATTACTACCCCTTTAACAGGTTCCACCGGAATCAGAGATGAAAGATCAAGAGCCATCAAATCGGATTTTTCCATAATTCAATTCATCCCAAGCGGCGGTACGGCAACCATCGGATTTTCCAACAATTTGAACAGAGGTGACTCAAAAACATCAACCCCAAGAGAGTACTGGAATTCGAGTTTCGGAATATCATTCGATCAGCCATTGCTGAAAAATTTTGGCAGAGAAAACAGCAACCTGAAGATCAATGTTTCAAGAATCTCTAAAGCTGCTGCGTTCGATACTTTCAGAGCAGTTCTGATGAATACCGTGGCAAAAGTGAGAACCGAATATTTCAATCTTTACAGCTTAAGGGAACAACTTGAAGTGCGGAAGTCATCTCTTGAGCTTGCACGCAAAATTCTGGCGGATACAAAGGAGAGGGTTGCTGCAGGCACGCTTCCTTCCATGGAGATTCTTAATGCAGAATTCGGTGTTACAACACGTGAAAAGGAACTTATTGACGCGGAAAAAGCGGTCAGGGACGCGGTTGATCTGCTTCGCCTGCTGCTGCGGCTTGAAGGGAATATTGAACCTGTTACTACAAATCTTCCGATACGCGATATTGTCGAGACAAATGAGGATCAGGCCATTAAACTGGCTCTTGAAAGGCCTGACATATCGGCGCGGAGACGTGATCTCGAAATCAGCGTTCTACAGAGTCGTGTTCTTCATAATAACATAAAACCCGATCTCTCTCTTGTCGCGTCAGCCTCTACCGCCGGACTTGATCACCGTTTTTACGGTAATCTCGAAAACATCGGGAGCTTTGATTATCCGGGCTGGAGCGTAGGCCTCAACTTTTCCTATCCGATCGGAAACAGTGTGGCGCGAAATGATTATCTGAAAAGCAGGCTTAAGAGCGAACAGACCGCTTTCCAGATAAAAAGCCTGGAAGAGTCGGCAACAAATGATGTAAAAGCGGCTGTCAGGGCGGTAAGCAGCAGCTACAAACAGCTTGATGTCGCCGACAGGGGACGGGCTTATGCAGAAGAGCGGCTCAAGGCGTTCATAAAGAAAAATGAGGTCGGTCTTGCAACCACAAAGGATCTTCTCGAAGTGGAGAATGATCTTGCTACAGCCAGAAACAACCAGATAATAGCCGCAGTAAATTACGATGGTGCCATTGCCGCTCTCTGGCTGGCGACAGGTGAAATTCTTGAAAAATCTGGCGTAATATTTAACGAGGACAACGCAGATAAATTATACAGAGAGGTGCGTTGATGCTGCGTGTAGGACGAATAAGCTATGCAAATTGCACTCCGCTTTTCCATGCCCTGGATGAACTTCCGCATGATGAAGGGTACCAGCTTGTGCCTGGTGTCCCTTCATACCTGAATCAGCTTCTGGAAAAGGGGGAGATTGACATATGCCCTTCATCATCCATAGCTTATGCTCTTCATTCCGACAGGTATCTGATTTTTCCAGATATATCCA
The DNA here is from genome assembly GCA_002382705.1 of Geobacter sp. UBA4057. GTDB lineage: Bacteria > Desulfobacterota > Desulfuromonadia > Geobacterales > Pseudopelobacteraceae > UBA4057. Next base: position 15,588 of record DFZL01000044.1, on the reverse strand, counting down.
TCAGCAGCAGATGCAGGGTAAAGAGCGTGCTCCTCTTCAGCTCTGTCCCTGTTGAAAAGCTCGGCGGTAAAGAGATACTTCTTAGCTCCGAATCTGCAACTTCAGTTAATCTTCTTAAGATACTTCTTTCAAAATGCTATAGCCTTGAATGCAGATTCAGGGTTGCCAGAGGAGATGCCGTCCAGTCAAACGCCGATTCACCTGCGATTCTTCTTATAGGTGACAGTGCACTGAGAGAACTGTACAAATCCGAGGGGATGCTGGTTTACGATATGGGAGAGCTTTGGCGCAGATGGACCGGCCTCCCTTTTGTTTTCGCTCTCTGGCATCTGAACGAAAAATCATTTAAAAAGAACCCTGACGAAGTGCGGTTATTCGCGAAGCATCTTCAAATCGCAAAAAAGCATGCCGCTGAAAACCTTGAGCGGATTGCCGAAAAGTCTGAAGAGGTCGCATGGATGGGGCATGACCGGCTGCTTGAATACTGGCGGGATAACATCTCTTACGAGCTTGGTGCCAGGGAGTGCGAGGGGTTGAAGCTTTTTTACACTCTTGCGGCAGAAATGGGGCTTATTAAGGTCGCTCCTGAGTTGAAATTTCTTGAATCATGATCAACTGTACGATGCGTAGTTTCTCTTGACCTGTGCAAGATACTCGCGAGTTTCGCGCGGGAGCCGTTCAGGGTGTCTGTCAACATTCCCGGGCCCCCAGTTGTAGGCGGCGAGCGCTGAATCCAGATCTCCGTTGTAACGCTTCAGAAGATCGGAAAGAAATCTTGTCCCACCCATGATATTCTGTTCCGGGTCAAACGGATTGCTCACACCCAGAGACCGCGCCGTGCCGGGCATAAGCTGCATCAGCCCCTCCGCCCCGGCAGAAGAGACGGCATTAGGATTGAAGTTGCTTTCCGCCTTTATAACCGCTCTTATAAGGCCGGCATCTACTCCGTAACGGGCTGATGCCTTTTCGATTATCGTTTCAATGGAACCTGCCGGTTTTCCCTGAAAAACAGACATGGAAACCGAAGCGGGGGGCATCGCCTCCGCCGGTTCATTTCCAGTGATGGCCGATTCTGTGGCAATGGCGCGGTTTTTCTTTTTCTCAGCCAGATTTTCCTCATACTTTCTTATCAGTGACTGCATGGTCTGTAACTGACTCTCTATCATGGGGGGAGTCGATGTGTCGTCTGGAGAATCGATAGCGAGCCTCATTGTGGACCGGAGCATCTGAAGATGAAACGCGCGCGCCAGATTTTCAGCGGTAACATTCTCTGGAGGAGTCTCTTTTGATGCTGCAGTCAGGTAGCTGTCAAGTTTTTCGGAGAAGAGATATTTCTTCCCTTCCAGAACCATATCAGCGGATTTGCCATTTACTCTCCCCTCTGCAATCAGGGCTTTTGACAAGAGACCATCAATTTGATTGATTGTCATAACATTCCCTTTTGCCTCCAAAATGCAGGTTTTTCTTCTTCAGTTTTTCAATGAGGGTGGTTCTCTTCAGGTTCAGAAGCATAGCAGCCTCTTTCTTGTTCCAGTTCGTGCGCTCGAGCGCCATCAATATCAGCCTGTTCTCAAACCTGTCTACTGCAGTATTCAGGCATATCCCTTCATCAGGGAAATCAACTGCCGCTTCCTGTGCGGGAAATGGGTTCATGCGCGATCTATCATTTGGTAACAGATATTTTTCAGGCAGATCTTCTGGGGTGATCAACCCCCTGTCTTTCAATATGACCATCCGCTCAACGAGGTTTTCAAGCTCTCTTACGTTCCCCGGCCAGTCATAGTTAGAGAGGATTTCAATGCATTCGTCAGAGAAGCCCAGCACCCCCTCTTTTCTTTCATCTTTAAAGTTGAGCAGAAAATTGTTAACGAGGAGCAAAATATCATCCTTCCGCTCTCTGAGTGGGGGGATGGTAATCGGGATTACCGAAAGCCTGTAATACAGATCCTCCCTGAAATCTCTGGACTCTACCATCTCTTCCAGCTTCCTGTTTGTGGCGGCGATAATTCTTACATCTACTTTCTGTGATTTTGTGGAACCTACAGGCTCAAATTCCCTGGACTGCAAAACCCTTAGAAGTTTCACCTGAAGGTTTGCTTTCATATCGCCGATTTCATCCAGAAACAGCGTCCCTCTGTCCGCCATTTCAAATCGTCCGGCTCTGTTGGCATATGCACCTGTGAAGGAGCCCTTGACATGGCCGAACAATTCGCTTTCCAGCAGTTCATCTGGGATGGCTGCACAGTTGAAAGGGACAAAATTTCTGTTTTTTCGATCGCTTAACTGATGAATAGCCCGCGCTGCAAGTTCCTTGCCTGTGCCGGATTCTCCCTGAATCAGCACGGTTGCGTTTGAAGAGGCAACTTTTTTTATTGTGTCAAAAAGGGAGAGCATTACCCTGCTTTTCCCTATCATGTTAGGAGAAAAAGTGTGAGACTTGATCGATTGAAGTGTATTAAGGTTTTGCAGTTTCAGGCTCTGGTGCTCCAGCGTACGATTTACAATGGACTCTAGATTTTCGAGATCGATCGGTTTTTTTATGATGAATGTCTGCTCGTTATCTGGCTTGAAGTGAAGCGGAGCATCTGGTGGAGAGCAAAGAAGCAGAGCTGCAAGAGGCTCTGTTTTCTTGAGTTCTTCATAGAATTTTTCAGGAGAGCTCCCGATAGAACCTGGTTCGGCTATGACTATTCCGGCATTTTCTTCCTTGACCGTTTCAAACACCGATGAATTACCGCGTGGAACGATTGTATCATAGCCCTTGTATGTCAAAAAAGCGGATATCAGGTCTCTGCTTTTGCTGTCATTATCGACTATGAGAATTGTTTCTGTTTTTTTCATACTGTTCCAGGCTAAGAAATTGTTGAGTGTAATCTGAAATCAATGGAATTCAGGAGTTGATACGGCTCTTATAATGTCATTTTTATGAAAAGTCAATAAAATGACATTTTGATTGAAAATATTTATAAAATATTTATATCTGCCACAGATACTGCCTTGATAATAGATGGCATACATGCTAAATTTTCTCCCCGTTTGCCGAATAAAAACACTTTAAATAATAAAATTTATTTATTTGCCCCGGAGGAACCTATGAGCAACGCTCTTGTGCAGGTGAAGAGTGACGAATCAGGCGGCGATCTTATCCAGCTGGTCTCTTTCAATCTTGATCAGGAGGAGTATGGCGTTGACGTGCTGAAGGTGCGGGAAATAATTCGAATGCCGATTGTAACGCGGGTTCCGAATACTCCACATTATGTTGAAGGGGTGATAAATCTTCGCGGCAAGGTTATCCCGATCATCTCGATGAGAAAACGTTTCGGGCTTATGGAAATTGATTATGACAAGCAGACCCGCATAATGGTTATGGATGTTAGAGGAGAGCTTATGGGTTTTATTGTCGATGCAGTTTCTGAAGTCATAAGAATATCCGGCAGCGAAATTCAGCCATCTCCGGCGGCTGTCGCCGGCGGGCTTGATCAGGAGTGCATAGCAGGTGTGATAAACCAGACTGAAAGACTTCTTGTACTTCTTGACCTTGAAAAAATGTTTTCGAGCGATGAGAGAATGCTCCTGGGCGCCATATAGGTTTTTTGCCAGGAAAAGAGTTTTTCTGCTGTCCTGCCTCAATCTTGCTGCTTTTCCAGGTGATTAGCATTTTTGGAATTATATTTCACCTGCTGTCAAAATGTTTAATCAAGGAGATATAAATGTCCCAGATTGACTGTGAAGATCAGGAGCTGCTTGAAGGTTTCCTAACTGAAACTGCCGAACTGCTGGAAAAGCTGGATGATGATCTGGTCGCCCTTGAAAAATCAACTGACGATGCGGATCTCCTTAACAGTATTTTCAGATCTATTCACACTGTTAAGGGTGCATCAAGTTTTCTGGGCTTTGAGCAACTGGTGAAGGTGACCCACAAGACCGAAGATGTTCTCAATCGTCTTCGCAAGGGGGAACTTTTGGTGGCCCCAGAGATAATGGACGTAATTCTCGAGGCGACTGATCTTGTCAAGCTGCTTGTAAACGATATAAAGGCTGGCGATATCCAGGAGCGGGAGATAGATGGCACCATTTCAAAATTGATCCCGCTTCTTTCCGAGGCCGCCGCAAGCATCAATCCTTCAGTTCTTTCCGTTAACTCTCCGGCTCCCGCCGATATTTCACCATTGCCAGCAGCTTCGGAACTCAATGAGGCTTCTCAAGCAGATCCACCTTCTCCAGCGTCTCCTGATACCCATGCTCTTCCTCCCCCGCAGAAAACTGCGAATGAAATAGTTCCGAAAAAACAGGTTGTCCCTCCTAAAGCTGCCGAGAAAAATGATGATCTGTCGGACAATACAACCGTGCGTGTGGATGTGAAACGTCTTGACGACCTCATGAATCAGGTAGGCGAGCTTGTTCTTGAACGCAACAGGATGATTCAGATTAACCAGAACCTTCAGCAGGGGGGTATCAATAAGGTTGATTTCAACGAAGAGTTCGGCAAACTAACCAAAAGGATGAATTTTGTTACATCTGAGCTTCAGATGCAGGTTTTGAAGATGCGGATGCTCCCTGTGGAAAAAGTTTTCAAGAAATTTCCTCGAATCGTCCGGAATATGGCACGCGACCTCGGCAAAGAAGTAAACCTTGAAATTTACGGTGAAGAGACAGAGCTTGACCGCTCGGTCGTTGACGAAATCGGCGATCCGCTTATCCATCTGATCAGAAATGCAATGGATCATGGCCTTGAGACTCCTGAAGTACGGTTGCAGGCTGGCAAGCCTCGCGCAGGAACGCTTGTTCTCTCGGCTGTTCATGAAGGCAACCAGATTATAATAAGCATTAAGGATGACGGAGCAGGAATTGATACTGAAAAAGTTGGCAGAAAAGCTTTGGAGAAAGGGTTGATTACCGAGGAACAGCTTGCTGCAATGAGCCAGCGTGAAATGTTCGATCTTATTTTCCTTCCCGGTTTTTCCACAAAAGACAAAGCCACTGACCTCTCGGGGCGGGGGGTCGGCATGGATGTTGTCAAAACCAACATTAAAAAATTGAACGGCCTTATCGAGATAAAGAGTGAACAAGGCGCAGGTTCAGAATTTATCCTCCGCCTCCCTTTGACTCTTGCCATTATACAATCGCTTCTAGTCGAAGTAGAGGGTGAGATTTACTCCATACCGCTTTCGTCGGTTCTTGAAACTTTAAGGGTGGATGAGAGGGAATTCCATCTCATAGGTAATCAGGAGCTCCTCAAACTGCGCAACATGGTGCTTCCGTTAGTGCGGCTTGAAACGATATTCAAGGTTGCAAAAAAATATGAACAGAACCATTTCTGCTATGTGGTGATTGTCGGCACTGCAGACAAGAGAATGGGTCTTGTCGTTACCAGACTGGTTGGGCAGCAGGAGGTTGCAATCAAATCTCTTGGGAACTATCTTGCAAATGTTCCTGGGATAGCCGGCTCAACCATTCTCGGGGATGGTCGGGTGGCACTGATTGTTGATCCTGTCGGACTGGTTGAAGGTGATGAGGGGAAGAACAGCGGCAGATAATATACGGAGTTCTGCTGCAACGGAACAATAAACGCGAAGGGATTGATTGTGGCTATATCAGACAAGGATTTTGAACAACTTCGTGATTTCATATACAACATCTGCGGAATGTATTTTCATTCGACCAAAAAATATTTTCTCGAGAGCAGGCTCGGGCGAAGAATGGAAGCTTGCGGAGTAAAAACACACTCTGATTACTATCAGCTTCTGAGGTCTCCGCGTGGTGCAGACGAGATGAAATTTCTCATGGATGAAATCACGACAAATGAGACCTATTTCTTCCGTAATGTTCCGCAACTGGCGGCGCTTGAAAATAAACTGCTGCCTGAACTGGTTGAAACAAAAAACAAAATGGGGTTCAAAAAGCTTAGGATATGGAGCGCGGGTTCATCTTCGGGAGAAGAAGCTTACACCATGGCGATGATTCTGCTGGAAAAGCGCTCTACGCTGCTTAAGGACTGGATTATAGAAATCATAGGAACCGACATAAATGAAACGGTGATTTCCCAGGCCAAGGAAGGGGTGTTTAACTCCTATTCTGTGAGAAATGTGCCTGACGTCTATAAAAGAAAATATATAAGAGAGGAAAATGGGAGGTTTATACTTTCTCCAGAGGTCAAAAAATTTGTCACGTTCAACAAGCTCAATCTTTATGATGACTCAAAGATGATATTCATGAAGAGTTTTGATTTCATTTTCTGCGCCAATGTGCTGATTTATTTCGATACAGCCTCAAAATCAAAAGTTGTCCAGCATTTTTACAACAATCTTCAACCGTATGGATATTTCTTTGTCGGTCAGTCTGAGTCTCTCCATGGCGTGAATGACAAATTCAAGACTGTTCATTTCCCTGGTGGATTCGCCTACAAAAAATGATCTGAAAGGTTCTTTTATGGATAAATCGGAACTGATGCAAAAAGCTATGCAGCTTGTAGAAAAAATAGACGATCTCCCGACAATTCCGGTAATTGCGACTCAGGTTCTGCAACTTCTGGATCAACCTGATGTGAAACTGGAAGAGGTTGCTGACCTGATACTTACAGATCAGGTTATGACCGCCCGTGTCATGAAGATGATCAACTCGCCTGTCTACAAGCCGGGGTCTGAAATTACCTCCCTGAAGCGGGCGCTAGTCTTTCTTGGTATGCGGCATATAAGGGAAATTGCTTTGACGACTTCGTTCATTGATGCATTTGACCAGAATTCCGGCGCAGTCGGAATAAACACCTTCTGGGAGCACTCTTTCGGAGTTGGGATGGTTTCAAAGATAATGGCTCAGAAAGTCGGTTATTCCGATCTTGAAAAAGCTTATATAGCCGGGATAATGCATGACCTTGGAGAGGTTGTTCTGAGCCAGTTCATGCGTGATGAATTCATAAAAGTACTCGAGTCAATAAAAGGCAGACTGGTGAAACTGGTTGAGGCTGAAGCGGATATTCTCGGGACGACACATTGTGAAATGGGTGTCTGCATGGCCAGGAAATGGAATTTTCCTGAAGTCTACTGTGACGTGATGCTGAATCATCACACCCCTGTTGATGCTTCAGTTGACCCGGTGCTATGTGCAATAGTCAATCTATCTGATCTTTTCTGCGGGGTCAGGGGACTCAACTACGACGGAATGGAGTGGATAAGCTTCAATCTGCAGGATGAACCAGCATGGAAGATACTTAAACAGCAATGTCCGAAACTTGTAGAGATGGATGTTGAAAGGTTCTGCTATGAAATAGATGATGCGATACCCGATGTAAAAGACCTTGTGGCCTCGATTTTCAATAAAAAATAAGCTTGCACAGGTAAAAAAATGAACTCTTCTGCAACCGGAAAAACACGAATACTGATAGTGGATGATTCATCGTTCATGAGGATGGCGATTCGCGGCATATTATCAAAGGATCCGTCGATTGATATTGTCGGCATTGCGGCTGATGGAGTTGAAGGGGTTGAAAAAGCGATATCTCTCAGGCCGGACATAGTAACCATGGACATCGAAATGCCCAAAATGGACGGCATCACAGCTCTCAAGCAGATAATGGCCAAGGCGCCGACACGTGTCATAATGGTTTCAACGCTTACAAACGAAGGGGCAAAAGCGACTTTTGAAGCGCTCGACGCGGGGGCTATCGATTATATTCCCAAAAACGTAACCGATTCCACGGAGGCTCAGACAGTTTTCAAAGAGGAGTTGATAAAAAAAATAAGGGCGGCTGCGCGCTCCCATATTTCACGAACGGTCACTTCATCAGCTGTGACCCGCCCGGTTTTTACCTCCTCGATTCGCCCTGTGAACACTAGGCTTGCAGGGAAAAAGATCAATTATGTAGGGATCGGCGCGTCAACTGGCGGCCCGGTTGCGCTGCAAGAGGTGCTTTCCCGAATACCTGTAAATTTTCCATACGGCATAATGATTGGAATCCACATGCCAAAGGCTTTTACAGGCCCTTACGCTGAGCGTCTCAACGCAAAATGCTCCTTGAGTATTCGTGAAGCGGTTGATGGCGATATATTGAAGCCTGGGCTCGCGCTCGTAGCTCCCGGTGGAATGCATTCATCTCTTGTCAGAACCGGAGGAGGAATATCTGTCAGGACTTCACCGACATCCGCCTATCCTCAGTATGTCTACATACCGTCGGTTGACCTTATGATTTCAACAATGGCAGAAGCCACAAATGGTTCGATGCTTGGCGTCATACTTACAGGGATGGGGAATGACGGTTTCAAGGGGATGCAACTCCTGAAAGGGAAGGGTGGCGTTACGATGGTGCAGGATGAAACGACCTCAACCATATACGGAATGCCAAAAGCGTGTGTGGACGGCGGGGTTGCTGATGAAGTTCTCCCACTTGGCCAGATAGGCTTTGAAATATCGAAGTTCGCAGGGTAACTGCAGCGCTGTCTGCGGGAAATGAAAAATGGCGGCCAGCAGGTCGTCCTTTTTTGATGTCACCGTCTGGCGTGAACTACCAAGCCATTGGCTTCGGTCTGTACTCTGCAATCGGAGAAACCGAGCCGCTTCAGTCGGCGCAGGATGAAGAATGCGGCAATGGAGTGGACATCCGGCAGGATCAGGGGGAAGTGATCAACGGGAAGCGAACGGATGGCACGCCAGGTGGCGGAGATCATGGCGAAGGAGGATTTCTTTGAGACAGTGATTGGACATGCGCATACAATTCTTCAACCCTGCGGAGGATGTCGGCACGGTCAAGCGGGACATCTTCTCTGTCCATTTCTTCATAACGAAATTGAACTGAAAAGGGTGCAAGTTCAACCAAGCCTTCAAAGCGACGTGCATCGCAACCGAGTTGCTCCAGCTCAAGGAGCAACCTTTCCAGGTCATGGATGAATCCGAAGCTACCGCCGGCAAGAGTAATCCACGCTTTCAACACCTTCTCGACCGCCTGCTGGGCATGAAATCCGAAAATCTCATCGGCAAAGATCTTGGGGTCAGCCATGCCCCTCAATGCATTGAGGTCTTTTGCCGCCATTGCCTGCATCATCACGCCTGTTTCAGGGACGCTCATACAAAATCCTCCCTTCCCGCATGGCGTGGCAGATAACATGGCTCTGAACCCCTTCCCACTTGGAGATTTCTTCCGGGGCGTAGACCAGGAAATCCTTGGCGACGGCATAGTTTTTCAGAAGTTTCCAAAGCCTTGTCATTTCGGCACGGCGGCTGCGCTGGGCGTTAAAGGGACCATCTTCCACAATCAGAAAGTCCAGATCCGAGCCGGGGCGGGCCGTACCTCGCGCGTGGGAGCCGAACAAGACTACCTTGCGCGGATTTACCTCCCGGACTATGGTGTTCGTCATCTCTTTCAGCAGATCATCTGTCACTTGTATGTTCTGCATGATGTCCCTCCGCTTCACCCTTGAGCGGTTCCACTCTTACATAGTCTACCAGTTCAATTCCTCAGGTCCAAAATAATTGTGGTCATGAATGCTCGCTCGTCTCGTGGAACTCCAGATCCTTCCAGTTCTCGATGGTGTTGTCCAGGCGCCACTGACTGCCTGCCATGTAGGTCAGCTTCCCCTCGGCATCAATGTATACGTGCATGGCCTCTTTTTTCTCGAACTCCTCGATGCGCTTCTTCTCACCGGTCACCCACCTGGCCGTTACGTAGCTGACCGGCTCGAAGGCCACCTTGACGCTGTATTCGTGTTCCAGGCGGTGCATGACCACCTCGAACTGCAACAGACCCACCGCCCCGATCACCCAGTCTGCCCCCATCAGGGGTTTGAAGACCTGGGTGGCCCCTTCCTCGGCCAATTGTACCAGCCCCTTCTCCAGCGCCTTAGACTTCATCGGGTTGAGCAGGCGCACTTTGCGGAAATGCTCCGGGGCAAAGCTGGGGATGCCGGTGAATTTCAACTCCTCGCCCTGGGTGAAGGTGTCGCCGATCTTGATGGTGCCGTGGTTGTGGATGCCGATGATGTCCCCAGGCCACGCCTCCTCCACGTTGGTGCGGTCCTGGGCCATGAAGATGGTGGCGTTGGCGATCTGCACCTCGCGTCCCAGGCGGCAATGGCGAACCTTCATGCCACGGGTAAACCTGCCGGAACAGATACGGAAGAAGGCGATCCGGTCCCGGTGGGCCGGGTCCATGTTTGCCTGAATCTTGAAGGTAAAGCCGCTGAACGGCTCTTCATAGGGCGAGACTGCCCTGGTGGTGGTCTCGCGGGGGAGCGGCGACGGGGCATGAGCCAGGAAGGCGTCCAACAGTTGCTGCACGCCGAAGGTGTTGATGGCGCTGCCGAAGAAGACCGGTGTCTGGCGCCCTGCCAGGTACGCCTCCTTGTCGAAGGGGTGGGCGGCCCCCTCCAGGAGTTCCACGTCATGGCGCAATTCATCAACCTGGCTCCCCAGCAGCTCGTCCAGGCGCTGGTCATCAAGGCCGGTGACCGTCAGGATCTGCCCGGTGCCGTTGGATGCTTCGGCGTCGAAGAAGGTCAATTCCTTGGTATAGAGATGATAGGTGCCGCGGAAGCGTTTGCCCATGCCGACCGGCCATGTTACAGGCGCTGTCTGGATTTTAAGGTTCTTCTCTATATCGTCCAGCAGGTCCAGTGGCTCCTGACCCTCTCTGTCAAGTTTATTCATGAAAGTCATGATCGGCGTATGTCGGAGACGGCATACTTCCAGAAGTTTTTTGGTCTGGCTTTCCACTCCCTTGACCGAATCGATCACCATCAGCACTGAATCCACGGCGGTCAGCACCCTGTAAGTGTCTTCTGAAAAATCGTTGTGCCCCGGTGTATCCAGGAGGTTGATCTCGCATCCTCCGTAGCTGAATTTCATTACCGATGAAGTGACCGAAATGCCGCGCTGCTTTTCAAGCTCCATCCAATCCGATGTGGCGTGCCGTGCAGATTTTCTCGCCCGGACTTCTCCCGCCTGCTGAATCGCGCCGCCAAAGAGGAGCAGTTTCTCCGTGATTGTGGTTTTACCTGCGTCAGGATGACTGATGATTGCGAATGTGCGTCTTTTTTCTGCTTCATGTCGATTAAATTTCTGCAATTCAGAAAACCTCTCTTATCTTTTGAAAATCAGTCTGTCTATGCACCATCTCCCCCCACCTGCAAGCATCAGAAAGAGAGCCATTCCGAGAAGAGCCAGATTGTATTCCATTCCATGCTGTCTGCCGGGGATGCAAGCTATATTGAGAAAAAATCCGCCGCTCCAGTGAACCTTGTATATTGCAACCATCATCACTGCTGCAATCCCTGTAGCGGATATCCGTGTCAGAAAACCGGTCAGAACACCAAAGCCACCGCCAAACTCCGCAATTATAGCAAGAAGAGTGAAGATAGGGGGGATTCCCATTTTTTCTTCAAAAAGCCTGAATGTCCCGGTTAATCCTGCGCCTCCGAAAAGGCCGAACAGTTTTTGCGAGCCGTGAGCCATGAAAATAAGCCCGAGCGGAATCCTTATCATCATAGGGGCCAAGATATCTGAAAAATCAAAATTCCCTCTGGCCATAATACCTCCCGTCATATCAACTGATTTTTGAGTTTCAAGCGAGGTTCCTGAAAAAGCCATTAATAGATGCCATTGTTCTCTTTTTTCTTAAGCGTCTGGCGGCCGCTTTTTTGAAAAAGAAGGGGCTCTTGCAAAAAGGGTGTCATCCCCGAATGATTCTATCAGGGAACCACTCTTTTCAGACAGTTGAAAAAGGATTCCCGATTATACCCAAAGGGCTATGATATCTCTTATGATTTTTGCAAGGATATCAGAATTTAATGTCAGAAACAGGAAAAGGGGACTTTTGATGTCCCCTTGCTTGTTATGGCGGGCGGCATGGGATTCGAACCCACGACCCCAGGCTTCGGAGGCCTGTACTCTATCCAACTGAGCTAACCGCCCGGATAAAACGAAACTGCAATCAAAACTCCATAGGATTTACACCAAATCCTCCGGCAACTCAAGGCAAAAAACCTCCGGAACTATTCTCTGTTGCAACTTTTCGCGCTTTGTTGCATATGATTCTCCAGAAAAGAAAATTGTCCTGTTTTTCAAATAATAACATCGGTTCAACCCCATCTTTTGAAATGTTTTGCAAATCCCAGACGCATTGACAGAATTCCTGATTGCAATAAGCAAGGAGGTTTTATTGTATGCTGAGACTGAAAGATCGATCGCTTTTGCGGCAAAGTTGCTATCTGAATGGTATCTGGAGTCATGCTGATGACGCAAAAACCATAAATGTTGTCAACCCGGCGACCGGAGCAGTTCTAGGCACGGTCCCGAAAATGGGGAAGAGTGAAACCGGGAGGGCAATAGAGGCTGCCGGCATCGCTTTTCCACTCTGGCGAGCTATGGCGGCCAGAGAACGCTCGATAATTCTCAGACGTTGGTACGAATTGATAATGGCCAACCAGGATGATCTTGCCGTTATCATGACTGCCGAGCAGGGAAAGCCTCTGGCTGAATCGAGAGGGGAAATCGCCTATGCCGCTTCATTTATCGAATGGTTTGCCGAGGAGGGGAAACGTGTTTACGGCGATACCATTCCGGGGTATGCAAAAGACAAGCGAATTATCGTATTGAAAGAGCCTATCGGTGTCTGTGCCGCCATAACGCCCTGGAATTTTCCGGCAGCAATGATCACCCGCAAGGCTGGTCCTGCCCTTGCAGCCGGATGCACGATGCTGGTAAAGCCGGCCACCGCCACTCCGTTCTCCGCGCTGGCTATCGCGGAACTCGGGGAGAGAGCTGGCATACCGGCAGGGGTTTTCAATGTGATTACCGGTTCGTCAACCTTAATTGGAGGCGAGATGACATCAAACCCTGCAGTCCGCAAGCTTACTTTCACCGGCTCTACTGAAATCGGTAAACTACTGATGCAGCAGTGCGCCTCAACAGTCAAGAAAGTTTCGCTTGAACTTGGCGGAAATGCACCCTTCATAGTATTTGACGATGCCGATCTTGACGCCGCCGCTGAAGGGGCTGTAGCATCCAAATACCGCAACAGCGGCCAGACATGCGTCTGCACTAACAGGATACTGGTCCAGGAAAGCGTATATGAGGCATTTGCTGAAAAGCTTGCAGCCGTGGTCTCCAGAATGAAGGTCGGAGACGGCCTGACGGACGATGTCCAGCAGGGGCCGCTGATAGACATGGAGGCCGTCCAAAAGGTTGAAGAACATATAAATGATGCTGTCGCAAAGGGGGGGCGCATTATTCTTGGAGGGAAACGCCACAGGCTTGGCGGCACATTCTTCGAACCTACAATTATCACCGATGCCACCAGTAAAATGCTCGTCGCTCGCGAGGAGACCTTCGGGCCGCTTGCTCCTCTGTTCAAATTTTCTACGGACGAAGAGGCAATCCGTCTTGCAAATGATACAGAGTTCGGGCTTGCCTCTTATTTTTACTCCAGGGATATAAGACGTGTCTGGCGTGTAGCTGAAGCCCTGGAATATGGCATGGTCGGCATCAATACCGGTCTTTTGTCCACCGAGGTCGCCCCGTTTGGCGGGATGAAGGAGTCAGGAATAGGGAGGGAAGGCTCAAAGTACGGCATCGAGGAGTATCTGGAGATAAAATACCTCTGCATGGGTGGAATGCAGGCCGATTGATCTTCCAGTTTCTGGAATCCGACTGAATTTGATACTTTCAAAAAAGAGTTCGTCATCCTGAAGGTCTCTATCGGAATACATATTTCCGGGGGATAATGGCGCTGTCATACATTCTTTCATCCTGAAACCTTTCAGCAACGTTTCTTTACAGTTTTTCAGTTGTTGCTTCAGCTATCTTCTCCATAAAAATAAAATTTCAAACGGAGGAGATTGATGAAAAGAAACAGAGTTGTAAACATTGCCATCCTGCTTTTATGCACAATGCTGACTCTGCCTGGTTGCGCGGCGATCTCTCACATGAACATGGATGTCCAGGCCAAGATGAGCGACACCATTTTCCTCAACCCGGAAGTTCTCGAATCCGGAAAGCCGATCTATGTAAGAGTGACAAATACATCGGATTTTCAGGAGATAGATTTCGGGAAGGTGCTCAAGGAAAAAATTTCCGCTTCTGGGAGGAAATTGGCAACAAACCCGAAGGAAGCGGCTTATCTGCTTCAGGCGAACCTTCTTTTTCTTGGAGAGAAGAAAAATGACATGACAATGGCATATTTTGATGCTTTCCGGAGCGGCTGGAGTTGAATATTGTATGGACTTGAGATTTTTCAAGAAGATTATCTGTCATCCTCATTGGAGAAAAAAATTACCCTCCCCCGACGGAAATAAAACAGGAATCAACCGGCATGATCATATCCGCCAGCAGACGAACCGACATTCCTGCATTTTTCAGCAACTGGTTCATGAACCGCGTGCGTGAAGGCTATTTCTACAGTGTTAACCCGTTCAACAGTAATCAGATTACAAAGGTAAGCCTTGAATCTCCGGATGTGGATGCAATCTGCTTCTGGACAAAAAATCCGCGACCATTGATCAAGCACCTGATTGAGCTTGAAAATCTCGGGTTGAATTATTACTTCCAGTTTACCCTGAACCCCTACGGAAAAGAGTTCGAGCCTGGCCTCCCGTCACTTGAAAAGCGGATAGCGACGTTCCGGGCTCTTTCCGGACAAATAGGCCAGGAGCGGGTCGTGTGGCGCTATGATCCTGTAATCCTTTCAAATGCCACTCCTGTTGAATGGCATCTGGAAAGAGCCGATTTTATCGCATCAAGCCTGAGCGGCAGAACAGATCGATTAGTTTTCAGCTTCTGCGATTTTTACGGCAAAGGGAGAGGAAGGCTACGTTCATCATTAAAGAATACCGGCATAATCCTCGAAGATATTACCGATTCACTTCACGAGAAAGAAATGGTGAAACTCGTAAAAGGATTCAGAGCGGTTGCCGATCGCTATGAGCTCAGTATTTTCTCATGCTGCGAAGATATCGGGCTTGAAAAGTTTGGCGTCACCACCGGAGCCTGTATCGACCCAATCCTGATTCAAAAACTTTTCAATCGCCAGATATCTTCCAGAAAAGACAAAAACCAGAGAAAAGCCTGCAAATGCGCCGGATCCGTAGACATGGGGGCTTATAATAGCTGTGGATACAGATGCAGATACTGTTATGCCAACTTTAACGATAGGATGATAGATGTCAACGTGCTGAAACACCATCCTGATGCCCCCTGTATTATCCCGCATTATAAAGTTTGAATTGTTTCCATCCGGAAAGGTTGTTTTACCCTCCTGGCAGCGTAATTCTTCGTGCCTGCTTGTGCGGCGTAACTCTTGTACGCCTCCGCGTAAATCCTTTATTTGCTTGCCAGAAGAAAAAATCCCCTCTTTCCGAATAGGAAACTGACCGTTTCTAGTATGTAACTGGATTGAAAACCGGGTTTCTCACACAAAAAAACACCTGGCATAACCTGACCAGGGTTTTTGCTTAAATTGAACCTTTTAAACAGACAACAGATAAAGTTACATTAAAAATTTAGACATTAATATCTAATATATTGATTATATTGAGAAACAAAACCTTATATTTAATTGATTAAATTAAAACAGGATTAACTTGGTATTTTATTCAGGGATATTTA
>DFZL01000042.1 GCA_002382705.1 Geobacter sp. UBA4057 | reverse complement strand
AAACTGTCAAAAGAAAAATGACGAAGTTGAAAGAAATAAATATTCTTGCCATAAATAAACTTCTTATTGTAAATATTCCTAATGATGACAAAAACATTATTTACTCATTATGTTACAACATATTTGCTTTTCTGCGCTGTCATTTTTTTCCAGTATCTAACCGCAACCAGCGCCGAAGCAAGCAGACGCGATGAGGCTCGCGCCGCTATGGCCGGACTGTGCTCTTTTCTTGTAACAGAATCTCTGCCGCAGGAGCTTTCAAGCATAAAGACATGCTTTGAACATGCTGAAGAGTTCGAAAAAAATGAAGAGCGAGAGATAGCCGATCGTTATTATCTGCTTGCATTACAGAAAATAAAGCTTTTTTTGTTGTCTGAAAAGCAAGTTAAAATTGCAAACATCGAAAAACCCGTTTCTAAAACATCAGCTGCAAAACATGAAACCGCCTCTTCAGCAATAAGTTCCGAAATTTTGAAGGATGCAGAAAATGAAACCCCTCTGTCATCTGCGGAGAAGAAGCTTGCGGAAGCAGCTCTTTCAGATGCGATGCTGCCAGCTCCGGCAACGACTTCAGTTGATGCACACTTTTCAGATAAAATAATTGGCAGAATTGATACCTATAAAGTAAAAAACAGGGAAACAATTTCCATAATAGCTGCAAAACTTGGAGTAAGCAGGCAACACCTGGCAAAAATGAACGGTATTCGTGTCAACTCGACTCTAAAAGCCGGCCAGGAAATAAAGTACGACAACAGAAGAATTGTGCCTCTTAAAATTCAGGACGGGATCGTAATAAACATCCCTGACCGGACACTATACTTCTTCAGAAATGGAAAACTGCAAAATTCGCTGCCGGTAGCTCTGGGCAAACCTGTAAAAAACAGGAAATACGACTGGACGACCCCTACCGGCAAATTCACCATAACAGCGAAGCAGAAAAATCCGACATGGAAAGTGCCAGCTTCAATCCGCTCAGAAATGGAGGAGAAAGGCCAGGAAATTATTGAAACAGTCCCACCTGGCCCAACAAACCCTCTTGGCAAGTACGCAATAAAAACATCCATTCCGAACATTCTCATTCACAGCACAAGCGAGCCGGCATCGATATACAGCTTTGCAAGCCACGGATGCATAAGGGTTTACCCGGAGACAATGGAAAACTTCTTTTACCAGGTCAGGGTCAAGTCGCACGGTGAAATCATATATAGACCTGTTAAAATAGCAATGGAAAACAACAGGGTTTTTCTGGAGGTACACAGAGACATCTACGGGAAGAGCCCGGGTCTAGAGCTGGAAGCGCGGAAAGAAATAAACAAGCTTCAGTTAAAGGGGAAGGTCGACTGGAAGAAGGTTGAAAGCGTAGTCAAGCATAGCAGCGGCATTGCGGAAGATGTCACGCTGGATATGCTGGATTCTGCCGCAAAAAGGGCAAAATCCACCTACAGAGATGAACATGGACCGGTTCCCCCTCAATCCTGAACTGCTGTATCTGCATTTGGCCTGCCGCTGTCACCGTCGTATCCAGCAGGTTCCGTCCCTTTGACGAAGCATTCCATCACAGCTCCCTGTTCTCCTTCGCGAGCAAGTTTGCCTGTCCTCGGATTTATCACCACAAAACTTATATTTTCGGGTGCCTCGAAATCTTCCACCGGAATGCTTGACACTGACTTCTGCATGAATTCAGTCCAGATAGGAGCGGCAGCTTGGCCGCCGGATGCCCATGAGCCAAGAGAACGTTCCTGGTCATACCCTACCCAGACGCCTGCAACCAGTTGAGGAATATAGCCGATAAACCATGCATCCTTCGAATCGTTTGTAGTGCCGGTTTTGCCGGCTACAGGGCGACCTATCGCCGATGCCCTTCGTCCAGTTCCACTCGAAACAACGCTCTGCATCATATTGGTGATGACATATGAAGTTTCAGGAGAGACTACCGGAACCGGTTCCTGCTGTGAATTCTGTTGCAGCAGATTACCTTCGCTGTCTGTAACTTTCACAATAACGGAGGATGGCAACAAAGAGCCTTTGTTTGCAAATACGGCATATGCGGAAGTCAGTTCCATAGGAGAGATAGAAACCGCCCCAAGCGCAAGCGCCAGATTTTCTGGGATTTTGGAGTTAAAGCCGAGTTTTCTTGCGTACTCGGCCGCATAAGGCGCTCCGATCTGCTCAAGTATCTTTACGCTTACCACATTGATCGAATTAGTAAGTGCTTCCCTCATGGTGACCGGCCCTCGGAATGTCCCGTCATAATTTTTCGGTTTCCATATCCCACCAGCACCATCGGGATATTCGACCTCCGAGTCTTCGATTATGGTTGCAGGGGTGAAACCTTTGTCCAGCGCAGCTGCATAAATTATCGGCTTGAAAGCTGACCCGGCATTCCGTTTCGCCTGGAGCGCCCGATTAAACTGGCTTTTCTTGAAATCATACCCTCCGACCATCGCTTTGAGAGCACCATTACGGGGATCAACGGCAACGAGCGCAGCCTGGACTTCGGGAGTCTGGTCAAGTGCAAATTCAGCACCTTCCCTGTTGCTGATTTCCGGCGAAACAACCGACACCTCAATGACCGAGCCAAGCGCAAGAACCCGGTTCCCCCCTTTTGCAGGTTTCCCGTAACTTTCAATCATGGAGAGCTTTCCTGCCCAACTAATGTTCTTTTTGCTGATACTCCCGCTTCTCTCGCCTACTTTTACGAGAACGCTACCGTTTTTTCCATTGAAACCGACTATGACTCCCTGATATGAATCACCGACTTTAAGGAGAGAGCTGTCAATTCCGTCTTCAACTTTAGAGCAGAACTGGGGAATTTCAGACTCGGCAAGATATTTCAAAGGTCCTCTGAAGCCCTGACGCTTATCCAGCGCCTTGAGACCATTCCTGAGGCTTTCATACGCAGCCCGCTGCATTGAAGCATTCATCGTCGTATATATCTTCAACCCACCTTTATATAATTGTTCTTCGCCATATTTTTCTTCGAGCTGGATCCGCAGATATTCGAGAAAATAAGCGGACTCATCGCTGTTCACCTTCTTCATCGGGTGTATCGAGAGCGTCANNCTCCAGAACGTAGGCCTGACGCTCTTTGGCCTTATCCAGATGTTTTATTGGAGAGTATGAATTGGGCGCCTTGGGTAGGCCTGCAAGCATGGCCATTTCGGCAAGGTTCAACTCTTCTAC
Source organism: Geobacter sp. UBA4057 (assembly GCA_002382705.1). Taxonomy (GTDB): domain Bacteria; phylum Desulfobacterota; class Desulfuromonadia; order Geobacterales; family Pseudopelobacteraceae; genus UBA4057. Next base: position 65,330 of record DFZL01000042.1, on the reverse strand, counting down.
ATTTTTGCCGAAATAAGTTTCTGCGGCCGCCTGCACGCCATACGCCCCCCCGCCAAGGTATATCTGATTCAGATAGAGGTACAGTATCTCATCCTTGGAGAGCTTCTCCTCCATCCGCTTTGCAAGTATTGCCTCTTTTATTTTTCTCGAAAATTTCTTCTCAGGGGTCAGCAGCATTGATTTTGTAACCTGCTGCGTAATAGTTGAAGCTCCCTCTTTCTTGCTCATCGAAATCAGATTTTTAATGGCAGCCCTGATTATTCCGAAGTAGTCTATCCCTTTGTGAGAGTAAAAAGTGGAATCTTCAGCGGCAACAAACGCCTGGATCAGTTTGCGGGGCATCCTGTTGACCGGGACAACTATCCGCCGTTCCAGATAGAATTCTCCGACCAGGCTCCCGTCATCGCCATAGACCTGAGAGACGATGGGTGGTTTGTAATCGGCAAGCCTGTCAAGACGCGGCAGCCTTGAAACCAGATAGAAAAGGTACCCGGAAGCCCCGAACGCCGCGACCAGAGCCAGAGCGGCTAAAAGAATGAGGGCGTAAGCAAGGATTTTTCTGCCTGTGCCGGAAGATGCAGCTTTATTGGCCATATTCTGATTATTCCTTTTATGGATTTAATGAGATGAACAGCTGAGACAATTTTTCAGGTAGTCAATCAACTGCTTGATGTCGCAAGGAAACTCTGTGGAAAATTCCAGATACTGTCCGGTTGAAGGGTGCATGAACCCCAGTGTCGAAGCATGAAGAGCCTGTCGTCCAAGACTGCAGATCATTTTGCGAAGCAATGGGTCTCTAAGGTTGTTGCCCCTGCCTCCATCAGGATAAAGAGGGTCCCCAAGCAGCGGAAATCCTGCTTCTGTGAGATGCGCCCGTATCTGGTGCGTTCGCCCTGTTTCAAGGCGTATTTCCAAAAGGGAAATCCTTTCGTACCGCTCCTTTACACGCCATCTTGTAACAGCATGTTTCCCGTATAACGCGCTCCCGGATCGCCTCAATCTGTCGGTCGGATGTCTCCCTATATTACCTTCGATCCTTCCTGAATCCTGAGAAGGGGAACCGAAAACCATTGCATGATAAATCCGTTTGATATGGTGGCTGCTGAATTGTGCAGCAAGAGCCTGGTGAGCAAGATCATTTTTGGCCGCTACAATCACCCCTGACGTTCCCTTGTCAAGGCGATGAACTATTCCCGGCCTCAATTTTCCCCCTATGCCGGATAAATCCTTGCAATGCGACAGAAGTGCATTGACAAGAGTGCCGCTATGGTTGCCTGCCGCAGGATGCACAACCATTCCGGCAGGTTTGTCAATCACAATCAGGTCATGGTCTTCATAAAGGACATTCAACGGGATATCTTCCGGCAAGGTTTCAATATTAACGGCGGGCGGGATTGAAACATCTATACGCTCTCCCCCTTTTAGCCTGTATGAGGAACGCTGCTCTTTCCCTCCAACGAGTACATTTCCTTCATCAATCAACCGCTGTATTGCAGAACGGGTTTCATTCGGAAGAGCCGCGGACAGAAATTTATCGAGTCTGACAGGCTGCATCACTTCCTGACAGATAAATAGATGATGATCCATCATTTCACAAACCTTTTGACAACAAATCACCCCGTTTCAGGGGACCTAACTGCAAAGCAGGAAATTTAATGCCCCTTCATCATTGTCACCAACTCTTCAAAACGGTTGAAAAGTTCGACATTGAATGCTCCGGCTTTTGCCTCCTGCTTCATGGTCTTGAGCGCATCCTGATGGGAGACCGCCTTGCGATAGGAACGATCAAGAGTAAGCGCACTGTAAACGTCGCATATGGATGCCACCTGGGCGCTTCGGGGGATATCATCCTTTTTGAGCCCGGAAGGATATCCAGCGCCGTCAAATCGTTCATGATGATAATGAACGATATTGAGCGCGACCTCGCTGAATTTTCCGGTGTCTCGCAAATATTCGTATCCTTTCCTTGTATGCTGTTTAACCTTGTAATATTCGATGTCGGAAAGTGGATCTGCCTTGTCAAGGATTTTATCGGTTATGAAGATCATCCCGTAATCATGGATCATGGAACCGACCCCTACATCCATCATCTCATCATGCTCAATATTGAACAATTTTTCATGCACCAACATTCCAAGCGCCGTCACCTGCACGCTGTGGACGAAAATATAGAAATTGTGCCCAGCTATTGAATGAAACGCGTCAAGAATATGAGATCCGGTAGCGGCAAATTTCATCATATGCCTGATCAGGCTGTTACAACGCTCGATATGCGCCGAGCTCTCAGGTGATTCAAACATGTCGATTACGCAATTCACAGAGCTCTGGTATAAGATTTTCCCTTTCGCAGTACTGTTTAAATCATCCCTCCCGAGCAACTTTGTCAGATTGCTTTCAAGATATCTGTTTATTTCCAGCATATCTCCGCTTCTTACATAAACGAACTCAGTGAAACTCCTCTCAAGACGCCGCCGATCCTCTGAAGTGAAAGGGCGTTCTGCATCCTTGTACAGTACATAGTTGCCTGAGCTCTTCAGGAAAAGAGGAATCAATGGAAAATATTCAGGATCAATGGAATCTATGCTTATCGGCCGCCAATAGCTGTCCTTCATTACGATAGAGTCTCCGCGCTGATTAATATATGGGAATCGGCATAATAGTTCAGAAAAGTACCATCGTTATCCTGAAAATGGCTGCATTCGGCTGCCAAGGCTGTAAATATTTTCCTAAAAGAGCCGGACAGGAGCATTTCAATCCGGATCATGTTCCGGTGAGCTGTCGTGCAAGATTCATGCGTCCCCCTGCAAGCGGCCATACCGGCAAGACAACTGTCCGGATTACCGGGTATTGTATTGTCTGCAAAATTAATTGCAATATCATTTATGCAAAATTTCACGGTTATTCGTAGCAATTCTGTGACAATCCCTGGAATAACTATTTTAGTTTCCATCCGGGAACTCCGGATGAGAAACAGTCGGTTNNTTCTGGCAAGGAAATCGAGGAGTTGCGCGGAGACGTACAGAAGTACGCCGCACAAGAAAACCCGAAGATTGACGCCGCCAGGGGGAAAAAGCACCCTTTCCGGATGGAAACTATTTTAATTTGATTTTACTGATGCTCCGGTGTACAGATAATTCGATTTGCGAAACCTGCTCAAGTGGAGGTGCGTAAAATGGACAACTACTCAAGAAAGACCATAGGTATGGTACTGGCCGGCGGAAAAGGAGAACGTCTGAGCCCTCTTACACTGACACGCCCAAAACCTGGCGTCCCCTTCGGCGGGAAATACAAGATCATTGATTTTGTTCTGAGCAACATGTTTAATTCCGGGATCAAGAAAGTCTACATACTTACCCAGTACCGCGCATATTCCCTTATGAAACATATCAGAGAATCCTGGGGGAAATGGACCGGGCTTGGTGAATTCTATGTTGCTATATCACCCGAAACTCGCGATGAAAAAGAGGAGTGGTTCAAGGGTACCGCGGACGCGATAGTCCACTATCTTCGTTTCATAGAATCTACTGATGCCGAATATATCGCCATTTTCGGCGGAGATCATATATACAGGATGGACATAACCCAGATGGTAGCACATCATCTGGATAACGCTGCCGACCTGACTATTGCGGCGCTTGAAATCCCGGGGAAGGATGCCGCCAGATTCGGCGTCTTCTCGGTTGACGAAAAATTCAAAGTGACCGCTTTTGCCGAGAAGCCTAAACAATCCGTCACCATACCGGGAAAAAAAACATCCCTCGTCTCGATGGGAAATTATATTTTTTCAAGAAAAAAGCTTATAGATGTGCTTCAGGAAGAGAGCAGAAAACATTCAGACCTTGATTTTGGAAAACATGTAATACCTGCAATGCTTAAAAACGGCGACAGGATTTTTGCATACAATTTCAATGAAAACACTATCCCGGGGATGACACCGGAAGAGAAAGGTTACTGGAAAGATGTAGGCACCATCGACTCATATTACGAAGCCAATATGGATCTGATAAAGGTTTCTCCCCAACTTAACCTCTACAACTATGAGTGGCCGATACTTACCAACCAGGGAAACCTTCCTCCAGCCAAAACAGTTTTCGATGACGACGGGAGACGTGGTCAGAATCTGGATTCATATGTCTGTGCAGGTTGCATAACAAGCGGTGGGACTGTCAGGAGATCGATCATAGGCCCCAAGGGGATGATTCACAGCTATACCCTTGTTGAAGACTCGATCCTGTTTGAAAATGTAAGCATAGGCAGATACTCGAAAATCAGGAGAGCCATAGTTGACAAGAATCTCCGCATACCTGAAAGGACAGTGATAGGGTACGACCGGAAAGAAGATATCAGAAACGGACATACTGTTACCGAGTCCGGAATAACGGTAGTCACCAGAATAAAGCAGACAGGAGATCTTTCATGAATTTCAATCACTTTGACCAGAGCGGCAACGCTGTAATGGTTGATGTAAGTCACAAACAGCCAAATCTGCGAACAGCCACAGCGGCAGCGACAGTGAGGATGTCCAAGCAGTTGCTGGCTGCGGTTTCTGGCGGAGAGATAGGAAAAGGGGATGTGCTGGGGGTTTCCAGACTGGCAGGGATAATGGCTGTAAAAAAGACCCCGGAACTTATACCGCTTTCCCATCCCCTTTCGATTCATTCGGTGGCTGTCGATTTCGAAATTGACAGCCATCTTGCCGAAATTACCGTAAAATGCACTGTACGCGCCTTCGAACGCACAGGAGTCGAAATGGAGGCCATGACCGGCGCTGCGGTAACGGCGCTTTCAATCTACGACATGTGCAAGGGGAGCGACAAATCGATAACCATTGGCGAAATAGCGCTGCTTTTCAAAGAGGGGGGGAAAAGCGGCAGATACATCAGGGAGAAAAGCTAGATGAGAGCCGCAATAATAACCTTGAGCGACAAGGGAGCAAAAGGAGAGAGAGAGGATACAAGCGGTCCGGCTCTATCCTCATGGCTTTCCCGAAACGGAGTTCAGACTGCAAGAACAGTAGTTATCCCGGATGATTTCGAATTGATAGTATCAACACTCTCCGAATGGAGCGATTCCGATATTGCAGAACTAATACTGACCACCGGAGGCACCGGGGTATCACCGAGGGATGTAACCCCGGAGGCGACAATGCAGGTTGCTGACCGCCTGATACCGGGGATTGGCGAGCTTATGCGAAGCAAAAGCCTTGAAAAGACCGTTATGGCTTCACTCTCCCGCGCAGTCGGCGCCATCAGAAATCAGACACTTATAATAAATCTCCCGGGAAACCCGAAAGGGGCTGTTGAAAACCTTGAGGCGGTATGGCATGTAATCGGGCATGCGGTCGAGAAAATCCGTGGCGACCAGAGCGATTGCGCCGGCAGGTTCGATATAAGATCCTGAGGCTCCCGCAGAAATAAAGAAAAAACTCATTTTTGCCTTAAGGTCTCCTTTATACTCAATTCAACAGGGTGGCGATCATCTATGGAAAGACAGAAAATATATCTGGTTGGAGCAGGAATAAAAGGGTGGGAAGGCTTCAGCACCAAAGCCCTGGGGATTATAGAAAAAGCGGATATGCTTGTCGGCCATCAACGGCACCTGGATATTTTCAAGGAGTTTCGCGGCGAAAAGATGGTGCTGGGAGAGTTGCCGGAACTTCTTGCCATTCTGCAGAAAACCGAAAAAAGAGTCGCCATTCTCTCTTCGGGCGACCCTGCTTTTTTCGGCATATCCCGCTTCCTCCTCCGGAACCTCCCCAAAGAGCGGATCGAGATATTTCCGAATGTCACCAGCATGCAGTATGCCTTCGCCATGATCAAGGAGCCGTGGGATGACGCGATATTTGTCTCTGTGCATGGGCGCGGAATGCAGGTCGCCATTGACAAGATAGTCGCTTCGGAAAAGGCCTGTGTGCTTACCGACAGAATCAACACACCCGCCGCTATTGCTAAAGAGCTGATTGAAAGGGGAGCAGAAGGGTACGAGGTGTGGCTTTGCGAAGACCTGGGTCTGCCTTCCGAAAAATTCACAAAAACGACTGTGAGAGGAATTCTGGAACTGGCCGCTTCCGAGCTGAACATCATGGTCCTCATCCGGACATATGAGCCGAACCTTGTCCAGTACCCACTCATAGGAATCGACGATGATGAGTTTCACACATCCAAAAAACTGATAACAAAGCTTGAAGTGAGAGCTGTGACGCTTGCCAGACTCCAGCTTCAGGATGATCTAGTCCTCTGGGATATAGGAGCAGGGAGTTGCGCAGTCTCTATCGAAGCTTCAAATCTCATGCCAAATGGCCGTATATATGCCGTTGAACAGAACCCGCAATGCATCTGTTTCATCAATGAAAACCTGAAGAAATTTTCTGCGCGGAACATAAGACTTATTGAAGCTTCAGCTCCGGAGGGTCTGGATGATCTCCCCGACCCGGACAGGATATTCATAGGTGGCGCGGGTGGACGACTTGAAGAAATAATCGAAAACGCAGACAGAAGATTGAAGCCTGACGGAATCATCGCGATCAATGCGGTCACGCTCGACACACTTGCAAAAAGCATTGAATTTCTGGAAGATCATGGGTATTCAGTTGAAACCGTATGCGTAAATATCGCTAAAACCAGACGATTGACAGATTACAAGATGTTTGAAGCTCAGAATCCTGTTTATGTGATTTCAGCCACAAAGGAAAAATCATAAGTGGCGAAGCTCTATGCTATAGGCGTAGGCCCCGGCGATCCTGAACTTCTGACGCGAAAAGCAGAAAGATTACTGAAAGCTGTCGATCTGATTATGGCCCCTTTTTCCCGGAAGGGGGATGAAGGCATCGCCCTCGAAATCGTGCGGGAGTTTCTGGACCCAAAACGCCAGCAGATTGTAACCCGCTTCTTCCCGATGACATCAGACCCGGATATTCTTGCAGACGCATGGAGAAGGGCGGCCGAGATACTGGCAGATCATGTAGAAAACGGGAAAAATGCCGCATTCATAACTATCGGCGATCCATTGCTCTATTCAACTTTCATATATATCAAAAAAATATTCGGGGAATCTTATCCGGAATTAGAGATCGAGATCGTTCCGGGCATTTCAAGTATAAACACCGCTTCTTCCGTAACCGGCATACCTCTTGCCGAAGCCGGGCAGAGGATAGCGGTAATCCCCGCGACATCAGGCATTGAGGCGGTAGAAGCTGCAATAAACGGATTCGAGACAGTCGTTCTGCTGAAAATAAAATCTCTTTATCCTGAAATCCTTGAACTCCTGCGCCGCATTAGACCGGAAAGAGATGTAGTGCTTGTTGAAAAAGCGGGCTGCAAGGGGCAGAAAATAATAAATGATCGTGAATTCATGGCCATTCACCACCCTGATTACCTTTCCCTGATGATCGTACGCTCATTATAAAACGAGGCTTGATGTGAAATTTATCGATGAAGTCACCCTTTTTGCCTCCTCCGGGCATGGAGGCGCCGGATGCGTCGCATTCAGAAGAGAAAAATTCATAGAGTTCGGTGGTCCAAACGGCGGAGATGGCGGCAAGGGGGGAGATGTCCTGTTTCATGCCACATCCAACCTCTCCAATCTGCTCGAGTTAAGGCATCACCCGCACCAGAAGGCGCAAAACGGCGGACATGGGCAGGGTAAAAACAGGCATGGCGCCGCAGGGAGGAACCTCGTAATAAACGTGCCTGTAGGAACAGTCATAACCGATGCTGAAACTGGTGAACAACTGGCCGACATGACTGAGGAGGCCAAAACAGTCACTCTCCTGAAAGGAGGGCGCGGCGGCCAGGGGAATGCAAGATTCGCCACAGCTACGCACAAGACTCCACGCTTTGCACAGCCTGGTGAAGAGGGAGAGACCCGCAGGCTGAAACTTGAGCTTAAACTGATGGCTGACGTCGGTCTGCTGGGGCTCCCCAATGCGGGGAAATCCTCCCTTATAACCAGACTCTCCGCCGCAAGGCCAAAGATTGCCGATTACCCGTTTACTACGATAAAACCGTCGCTTGGCGTTGTTTCATACAAAAATGGCCTCTCATTCGTAATGGCCGACATACCCGGGATAATCCAGGGAGCGCACAAGGGGGCAGGCCTCGGACACCGTTTCCTCAAGCATCTTGAACGCTCCGGCATTCTTATGCACCTGCTTGATATCTCTTTCATGCCGGAAAGAAACCCGTTAGAAGACTTTTCGTCTGTCTGTCATGAACTTTCAATGTTCAGCAGCGAGTTGGGCGAAAAGGAGCAGATAGTAGTAATATCAAAGCTTGATATCCCGGCTGTGAGAGAAAATCTGCCGGAAGTGAAGGAGTGGTTCAAAAAAAATGGAACTCCCCTTTTCCCGGTTTCCTCGGCAACCGGCGAAGGAATACCTGAACTCCTTGATGAAATAGCAAGGCGTCTCTGGGGGAAGCCTGAAGAGGAGTGGTGAATGCAGAGAGAATTGCCTGAAAACATAAAGAGGGTCGTCATAAAAATCGGAAGCCAGGTTTTGACCGGGGCAGAGGGCGCGCTCGACATGGCTGTTATAGCACATATCTGCCATGATATTTCAAAACTTCGGGGAAAAGGGATTCAACCGATCATAGTCTCATCCGGGGCTATTGCAGCCGGAAGATGCGAACTCGGCATGAACGAAAAACCACGGACAATCCCACAGAAACAGGCTGCCGCAGCAATAGGCCAGACCAGCCTGATCAGGGCTTATCAGGAAGGGATGGCCCCTTATGAACTCAAGGTTGCCCAACTCCTCCTGACCAGTGAAGACCTGGCAAACCGGAAGAGATTTCTCAATACGCGCGCTACGATTGATACTCTCCTCGGCTTCGGGATAATACCGGTAATAAATGAAAATGATACGGTAGTTGTTGATGAGATAAAATTCGGAGACAACGACAATCTTTCAGCACTTGTAACCAATGTGGCAGAGGCGCATCTGCTGATAATTCTCACCGATATCGACGGTTTTTACTCCTCTGATCCCCGTAAATATCCTGACGCAAAACTGATCCCTCTCGTAAAGAACATAACCCGCGAAATTGAAAAAGCTGCGGCTGGCGTCGGTTCAGACGTTGGCACCGGAGGAATGGCCACAAAAATAGCTGCAGCCAGAAAAGCCGGACGAAACGGAGCGCCGACTATAGTCGTGCATGGCAAGAGCGAGGGGATCATCTGCAGGGCGGTGACCGGGGATTCTGTCGGCACACTCTTTCTCCCATCGGCTAAAGGACTGAACAGGCGCAAACACTGGATAGCCTACAGCTTGAAACCGAGAGGAGCAGTTTTTATCGATAGAGGAGCAGAAGAAGCACTTTCAAGAGACGGTAAAAGCCTTCTGCCATCAGGGATAGTCCGTGTGGAAGGACGGTTTGAGCGCGGCGCTTCTATAAGGATTTGCGGAAGCTATGAAAAGGAGTTCGCTCGTGGTCTTGCCGACTATTCCAGCAGTGAGATATCGCTTCTTGCAGGACATAAAGGGAGCGAAATCGAATCTATCCTCGGATACAGATATTCAGATGTCATCGTTCACAGAGATAACCTTGTTATCCTCTGATCCTGCCAACCGGAATATTCATTCCAGTCACATCTCAATATAAAATTTTTTTTGCTTTCTTCCTTCGCGGCCAGACCCTACAAACTGTAAATCATGCCGCGCTGAATCATTCCTCACACTACCATCCTCTATTTATTTGCCAGAAAATAACAGCAAGGCATAAGAGGCTCTTGCAAAAAGGGTGTCATCCCCGAATGATTCTATCAGGCATCCAGAATACTGTCATTCTGCGCGGAGCGAAGCGTAGTCGCAGAATCCATCTGAAGAGCTCGATGATGTTTCCTGTAGACCCTGCGACTTCGCGCAGGGTGACGACTCTTTTTCCCGATCGCTTNNTTATGACTTTTGCAAGAACCTCATAAGAATGCGCTTTTTGTCTGAAATAAAATTGTTTTTAAAAACAATTGACACTTTAATATATATGTGCAAAAAGCACATATATTCATAAAAAATTCTGGGTGCCTTTTAGCCCGGGCAGTGAAAAATGGCGAACTCACCTAATCATTCAAACATATCCGAAAGGGTTGAAAAGCTCTTAGTCAGGCTTTTATCTCCACTCACACGACTCTGTCTTGCAAATGGGGTCACAGTTTCAACGGTTTATGAACTGTTGAAGCAATCTTTTGTCCGTGAAGCAAACGCGCTTCACCCTGAGGCGCCGCTTCATGGCTCATTGAGCCGGATAAGCAACGCAACCGGCCTCACCCGACGTGAAGTTGCACGGATAATGAAATCAGAATTGCCAATCCGCAGACCAAAGCCTTCAATAGCGGCAGAGCTGTTTGCCAGATGGAGCAGTGACCCGGCATACCGAGGAGAAGACTACAAACCTGCAACGATAAGACGCCTTGGCGCATCTCCGAGTTTTGAGGCGCTTGCCGGCTCTGTAACTCTTGATCTGCACTACAGGAGCATTCTTGATGAGATGATCAGACTCGGAATCGTCCTGTATAACGAAGGGAATGACACCGTTTCGCTTGCAAGAAGCGAATTCGTCCCGATAGGCGACGAAAATCAGATGCTTGATTTCCTTTCCGACAATGCAGGCGATCATTTAGCCGCTTCAGTTCAAAACGTGCTTGGAAACGGAGATCGACATCTGGAGCAGGCTGTTTTTGCCGATGAGTTGTCCGGCGAATCAGTAGAAAAACTGAAAAAAATGGCTGCTGAGGAGTGGAAAAAAATTCGCTCTTTTTTCGTTGCTGAAATTCTGTCCATGATCGAATCAGACCGTGCAGCCGGTCGGCTTCAGGATCAAAGGATACGTATAGGCATATACACTTTCAACGAACCCGCAGAAAAATCGGAAGAGCTGCCCAACGCTTCGTCGCAACCTGTAAAACGTAAATACCTGTTCAAGGAGTCAGAAAGATGAAAAATTTAATCCTTTTTCTACAAGGCAAGGCGTTATTGGTTATTTTCATCGGCCTGATAACTACCGGATGCGGTTCAACCGTTGGGGATATCGCCGGAGTCGGCAGCGGAGGAACCGGGAGTCTGACGAAACCTGTCTCGGGAAATGTCGCTGACGGTTATCTTGTCAACGCTTCCGTTTTCCTGGACAAAAACGCCAACTATCAAAAAGATACGGGGGAGCCTGGAGCGACTACCGGCGCTAATGGAGAGTACACGTTGCAACTCGACCTGGCCGACATCGGTAAATACCCGATTGTTGCGGTCGCAGCAAGAGGGATAGCAATAGACAGGGACACAAATCAGCCAGTAACAGACACATATATATTCAGCATTCACAAAGACAGCATAAGCGAATCTGGCGTCAATTTCATAAGTCCTTTTTCCACGCTTCTTCGCGAGATGGCGGAAACCGGGAAATACGGGAATTTATCGGATGCTAAAGAGACTCTGCGAGCAAGGATGGGAGTGCCATCAGGAGTTGACCTGACAGGTGATTACATTGCGAGCCAGAACAGTGCGCTCCACTCTACGGCAAAGAATATCACGCTCCTGATAGGGGGAGATATGGGGCAGATTTTCAATCCGAACGGTTCAATAGATGCAAAGCGCTATCGCAACATGATCGGGGCGATTCTGAACACTCTGATTGGGCTTTAGCTGTTGCCTGGATTTCAGCCATACTCTCAAATGTCATAAAGAAGTATGGAGGATATGGCGCTCCAAAAAGAGAAAAGTGAAAGGAGGTGAAAGATGATTTTAAAGTCACTAGCAAGGATTCGAACGGTAATTGACACATTAAGAAGACGGCCAAAAAGGAGAACACAGTGAAAACAACAGTAAAACACAACGGGTTTCAAAATAGCTTGATGACAAAATCGGCGTGGGGCGTCGGTGCAGGTGTTTGTGAGCCGCTGGCCACCCAGCAGGGGCCATTCGGCGCTGCTGGCAAGGCCTACGTCAATCCGGCAGCAGGCACAGGGGCCTGTCTGATCACCGACGGCACCATCACGCTGGATGCCGAGGCAACGGCAGGGCTTTTGTACATGATTGAAGAGGAGAAGATGGCCCGTGATCTGTACGATGCCTTTTCCGAACAGACCGGCAATCTGGTATTCGACCGCGTTTCAAACTCTGAGCAGCGCCATCTGGATAGCTTGCTGAATGTAGCCGAACAAGCGGGAATCGATACCTCTGCCTTGAGTACAACCGCCGGAGTATTCACGAATACGGCACTACAGTCGATGTATGATTCACTGCTGGCATCAGGCGATGATTCGCTTGAATCTGCCCTTCAGGCGGCCATCACCGTTGAGCAGACCGACATTGCCGATCTTGCTAGCTACGGCGCCGATTCTGAATTGGGCATTTTGGGGATCGTCTATGCCCATCTTGAGCAAGCATCAGAAAACCATCTAGCCGCTTTTACGCTACAAGCCAGCATTATTTGAGATCCTGCCCGCCCTGCACGACGGGATTTTTGGCGATATTTAATAAATGCTATTTGCGCAATAATAAATAGTGGTTGTCAATGCAACGGGGCCCTTCTTTGGGTTAGCGCAAAAACACGTCAAGAAGTTTGACACAACGAGACGACCAAAAAGGAGAACACAATGAAAACAACAGTAAAACAATTAATTACGTCAAGTTTATTTTTAATTTTTGCAACGGCACTGTTGTTGGGCGGTTGTGGAAGCTCAGACAGCGATTCAGGCACGGCAAGCAAAACCACAGAGAAGATTACCGGTATTGCAGCAACCGGCGCTCCTCTCAGCGGGACTGTCACAGTTAAAGATTCATCGACTCCGAGTAAAGAGCTTTCGGTTCAGACCAATGCGGCTGACGGATCATTCTCATGCGATGTTTCAGCCATGAGCGGCCCATTCATACTTAAAGCCAGCGGCTCATCAGCATCAGGTGAGAATACAGTCCTCTACTCGTTCACAGAAACTGCAGGGACTGTGAACATAAATCCGCTCTCAAATCTGGCCGTGACCCAGGCTAACGGAGGTGCCGATCCGGCGACAGTTTTTGATTCCCCTACAACGACAAAACTTCAGAATATGAAAAGCAACATCTCCAGTTGTGTAAGTGACATCAAGAGTAAATTCAGTTCGCTTCTGACCGAGTACAACGCTCAAAACAGCGACTTCATCAAAGGGTCGTACAGGGCGGACCATACCGGGCTTGACCTTATGTTCGATGTCACCAATTTCAAAACTGCAAACGGAAGCGTCACTGTTACAAACACAACAGATAACAGCACCATCTGCACCGCTTCAATCAACAGCAGCAACAACACGCTTAGCATCAGCGGCCAGCTGAATACTTCAAACATACCCAAGATTGCACAGAATGCAGGAAATGTCATAATCATGCCAAAGAACAAGAACATGTCAACCGGCTCCAAATGGCTCTTCCTCTCTGTTGTCACCGGGACTCTGGATCAGTCGGTAACATGGAGCGTCGCTGAAACTGGAGGCGGCACGATAACAAACGCAGGACTTTATACAGCGCCTGCTACTCCGGGCACTTATCATGTGACGGCAACGAGTGTGAAAGATTCGAGCAAATCGGCAACTGCAACAGTAACAGTTACTGCCGCGAATTAGGACTGTCTGCCAGAAGCCGTCTGATATCTGCAGTATCTCTGACATATAAAAAGAGGATATCATGCTCTTGATGCAGCAGGCAGGCTTGAACAAAGCTGCACTGTAACGGCGCTGCAGAGCTGGAATCCTCTTTTTATTGTTGTAAAAATTGTTGTAAAAACTCTGGATGCCCGATGGGATCACTCGAGCATGACATCTCGAGCATGACAGATGTTTTTGTTCATCTGTTTTTTTGCCACTCCAGAAGAAAAGATTGTCATTCCCGAGGCAGTTATCGGGAATCCAGTCTGAGATGCCCTGGCATTCCCGATGGAATTATTAAGGCAGGACAGCTCTTTTACATATTGAAAATTACGTATTGAAGGTTACTTTCCCAGCAGAGGATTAAGTATCTGGTAAACCAGGTATGAGACCATAGCAGAAGCTGGAATAGTGAGAATCCAGGCGGTCAGTATGCGATAGGCCACTCTCCAGTTAACCGCGGTCAGTCTTTTTGAAAGCCCTACGCCAAGAATGGTGGAAGTGATGACATGGGTCGTGCTTGTCGGCATACCTACTGCTGAAGCGCTTAGTATTACGCCAGCAGATGCTGTTTCTACGCAAAAACCATGCACCGGCTGCAGTTTTACAAAATCATGACCCACAGTTTTTATTATTCTCCACCCTCCGGCAGCTGTTCCAAGAGCCATTGCCGTCGCACAAGCGACCATTACTTCCCAGGGGACTACAAAGGTTTTCAAAAGACCATAGCTGACGAGGGCCATAGTAATCACACCCATTGATTTCTGAGCATCGGCCGTCCCATGTGAAAAAGCCATGAACGCTGCGGAAACCACCTGCAATCGCCTGAAATGCTTGTTCAGTCCTGACGGTGAGCTGTTGCGGAAAATCCTGTAAATTATCATCATGAAAATAAAACCGATAACTGTCCCCAGAACAGGTGAAAGAACCAGCGCCAGTATTATCTTTTTGAGCCCCCCCCATTTAAGGGCGTTTATTCCTGCATGGGCAAAGCCTGATCCCATGAGCCCGCCTATGATCGCATGGGACGATGACGAAGGAAGCCCGTAATACCAGGTGATTATATCCCATATTATGGCTCCGCTTATCCCGGCAAGCACCACCATCTGGGTCAGATTGCCGCCATCAACGATATCTTTACCTATTGTCGTCGCAACCTTGGTTGAGATCATAGCGCCTGCAAAATTAAGGGTGGCGGCCATGAAAATCGCCCCCTTTATTGTCATTGCGCGTGTGGAAACACAGGTGGCGATCGCGTTGGCTGTATCATGAAAGCCGTTTATATAATCAAAAAGAAGCGCCGCAAATATGACCAGACAGAGCATTGCAAAGACCGGATCAAGCATTCTTGACTACCACGCTCTCAAGAATATTTGCCGCATCCTCGCATTTGTCAGTGGCTTTTTCCAATGTTTCAAATATTTCCTTCCACTTTATAAGCTGAATAGGGTCTTTTTCCTCATCAAAAAGCCTGCTGATGGCTTCACGCGAGACCCTGTCAGCTTCGTTTTCAAGAGCGTTTATTTCAACACACGCTTCGAAAATCTGTTCATTCGATTTTTTCCCCAGCATTGCAACAGCCTTGTCAACTGCATAACATGACTGAAGTATTATAAATCCGAGAGACTTGGCCTCACTCGGGATTAACTCTACATTATACATGATGACCCTTTGAGCCGAAGCATCAATCAGGTCAAGAATATCGTCGAGTTTTGAGGCAAGCGAGTATATATCTTCGCGGTCAAGTGGTGTAACAAAGGTCTTGTTAAGCTTCTGAATTATCTCATGGGTTATTGAGTCCCCCTTGTGCTCGACATCCTTTATTTTTCTCTGGCTCTCCGCAGGTGTTTCAAAATTGTCCAGCATCTCCTTCAGCAATCTAGCACCTTCAATAATATTGGTAGTCATCTCTTTGAAAAGCTGGAAAAATTTTTCCTCTTTCGGTATAAGCCCAAACATTGACATCCTCCGTTCCGCTGAAATCCGCAAATTCAAAACTTGGCATTAATAGCACATCTTTGACCTTCTTCCCATACAAATTGTAATGAAGATGTAACCTGAAATTCACTAAAGCGAATCTTTTGTTTCTGAACGGGAGGGCTTGGAATGAAAAAAGGATTGGAGAAAAATAGAGATCGTGCCTGGAAGCGATTGCAGCAGTTATCTGGTGGGAAGATAAAGCTCAGGCAAAAAGATTGCCATGCTCGAATGGCTTATCAGGCATCCACCAACATTGTAACAGCTGGTCACAGATTAGACCCATCGGGCATGACAATCTTTTTTTTGGATTCCGGATTAGTACTTTCGGTATGGCATCTTTCATTACTTCTGCAGGAATATGAGGTTTAACGAGTGGAGAGGGTGGAACACACCCCCTCCTGATGATAAAATCTCTATTTCTGGTTTATTGCACTTAATTTCCAGGGGTTATCACCAATCGTTCGCCTGAAAGTCCAATATTCTTCGAATTTTACAGGCTCAGTTTTACTTCCTGCAACAATGGCGCCGGAAGATTCGTCAGCCGTATAATCAAGAAGATTCGCGTCTATGAGCACGGTTATGAAATCCTCGCCGCTCTCCTGCCAGGCCTCAACAAGCTCGACATTCCTGACAGCTATATTCTCCAGCCGGTTTATCTGTCTGTCACGGATCATCCTGTCGATATCGTCTTGAAAAATCCGGCGCATCTCGTCTGTCAGCAGGGCGGCTGCAAGCGAGATATCACGGTTCATCCACGCCGCCTGCACTTTGAAGAAGATGTCCATAACTTTATCCTTGAAGCGCTCTTCGTCAAAATGAGGATCCATCCTGCGAATGTATGACAGACCGGCGTCAACCTGGTCAGTTGCCATCTGTCCGTAAGGTTCCTGCTGATAACCTGGAGGTGGAGAACTCTGGTATCCGTTGCCGCTGGAATCATATCTCCCTTCAGAAAGGTGAAGATCGGAGTTTTCTCTCCTCTTTTTTGCCACAAAACGGTATATCAGGTAACCTATGCCGGCCAGCAGAAGTATGTCAAAGAGGCCGATCCCGCCGCCGCCCGGCATACCGCCTGCCATACCCATGCTCCTGAAAAGCATCCCGCCGAGAATGCCCCCTGCTATCCCTCCTGCCATGCTCCTGAGAAAGCCTCCCTGAGGCTGCTGGACCGGCGGGGCGGGAGAATTCATCTGCTGTCTGTAAGGAGCCGGATTATAAACAGGTGGCGTTGCCGGCCTTGAGTAGCTTCTTGACCCTCTGCTCCCCGAAGAGCGGCTCCCGCCGGCTCTGGCATCTGCGGTCGAATCGAGCATTACTGTGCCGATAAAGAGCGCCGTTATGGCTAAGATAAAGATTTTAGGAATATTTTTCCTCATTTCAGACTCCTTCTTTCTTGTTATATTGTCATTGCTAGTGAAGTTTACGCTTTTTGGCTCTGTTTTTTTGCTGATTCAGTACATCATTCTCGATTGCCATAGTGCCAAAAGCCCGAAAACTATGAAAACCACCCCAGCTGAACGGTGCATCCAGCTGACCGGTATGTAGCGCAGCATCTGGCGTCCGACAAAAATTCCGATAAGCGCCACCAGCCAGAGAGCAAGAGTTGAAGAGACAAAAACCATACCTGCGCGGTAGAGTGTAGCAGCATGTTTTGCCGCCTGGCTTGCTGTCACAAGCTGCGTCTTGTCTCCAAGTTCCGACATGAATATCATAATAAAGGCCGTACGTGCAGCAGTAGCAGCTGTTGGCGGGTGCGTGTCATCTTCATTCCCGGCAGATGAAGCGTGCTTAAGCGCACTGTAACCAAAATAAAGAAACAAAATGGCCGAGGCAATATTTACCCAGAAAATCGGCAGGAAAGCAAAAAGTAGTTTCCCAGCCAGAACAGCAAACAGGTTCAGCAGCGTAAAAGCTGCCGCAATCCCGAAAAAAATCTTTCGCCAGGGATATCGGCAAGAGAGAGCCATTGCCGTTAGCTGCGTTTTGTCACCCAGTTCCGCCAGAAAGACAAGCCCGAAAGTGCTTATGAAAATTGAATTATTCATTGGATTTTCCGGTTTTCACACTGAGCTGCAAGTTCATATTAAACCGAGCTCCTTTACCTCTTTTTTCAACCACGCATAGACCACCGGTGCGGCGACCAGCCCGGCAACACCAAAAACAGCCTCCATCAGCAGCATTGCGCTTAAAAGCTCCCATGCTGTTGCCTGCACCTCATATCCGACTATCTTTGCGTTTAAAAAATATTCCGCCTTGTGAATCAACACGAGAAACATTAGCGATGTAACTGCAATAACCGGCGAAACTCCCAGGCTTATGACAAAAATCGCTGTGTTTGATATAAGATTGCCAACTACCGGCAGCATTCCGACAACAAAGGTCAGGATAATCAGAATCGTAGCCATCGGGAGATGAATACCGAAAAAAGGCAACGCCACAAGCAGATAGAGAGACGTGAGCAAGGTGTTAAGCGCAGATATTTTAACCTGTGCAAAAACTACCCTGTCAAAAGCGTAAGTAAGATTTCGCAATCTGCAACGCAATTCTCCAAGAAAAGGAGGAACATTATCATCTTTGCGAAAGAGGTGCAGAGCCGCCATGCCTCCTACAACCATCCCCAGGAGGACATGGGCGAATATCTTGAAACCCTCCATTCCGACCACGGAAATTTTCTGTACATGCTCGCTCATGATGTCGAGAAACTGCTGCCTCAAATCTTCAATAGTTGTCGGTAGAAGATCCGCATACGAGTCAGGCAGGGTTTTCCGTAGACTCCCGAGAGTATCAACAACCGCCGTCAGAAGCGCAGCCAAGCCATTACTGCTCTTTATGAAGGCGGAGCCAATGGCGACAAGGCTTGTCAATCCGACAATTACACAGATGACGACAACACCCAGGGCGAACTTGTGAGCGGAACGATTCATGTTTTTTGGAAAACAGGCGGCAAGCTTGAGGGTCAAAACATAAACAGCAAGCGCCGCAAAGACCGCCGGCAAGAGATGAAAGGAGAGGACGCTGAGAATCGCGCAAATCACCAGTAAATAGCTTATGGCAACATATCCGGGCATCAAGTTCTCCTTTTAAGCAAAAACTGAGGCTTCCTGCATATCACATAAAGCCGCCAGACTGCAATAAATCTGGAGTTTTTCAGAATAAATGCCATGTTGTAGCAGGCTCTGTCCTAATAATAGTTTCCATCCGGAAAGGGTGCTTTTCCCCCCCTGGCGGCGTCAATCTTCGGATTTTCTTGCCAGAAGAAAAAATCCCCGCTTTCCGAACAGGAAACCGACTGTTTCTCATCGGAGTTTCCGGATGGAAACAATAATAATTTAATGCCTGATTCCATTTGATTTGCAGCGCTTACCTTTGAAGCACCTCATATCCCTCTCTATTCAGTTTTCTCCGTACTGATTATGCAGCTTTACCGGATTCCCTTTTCGCATTCTCAGATTGAGCATTTCAACCATGACCGAAAAAGCCATTGCAAAATAAATGTACCCTTTTGGAATATGCATATCAAGACTGTCACCTATCAGAGCGACCCCTATAAGAATCAGAAAGCTGAGAGCCAGCATCTTGATCGTCGGATGGTTTTCAACAAATGCGCTTATTTTCCCGGAAAAAAGCATCATGAAAATCACCGCTGTAATTACCGCTGCAATCATGACTATCAACTGATTCGCCATGCCTATTGCAGTAATGATCGAATCGAGAGAGAAAACAATATCAAGAAGCAGTATCTGAATGATCACTTGCCAGAATCTGTTTCCGGAACTGGCAGCAGCCTCGTTTCCCAGCCCTTCGAGTTTTTCGTGTATCTCAACGGTGCTTTTCCATATCAGAAACAGCCCACCGCTGAGTAGAATCAGGTCGCGCCCCGAAATCTGATTCCCGAAAACAGTTATTAAAGGAGCCGTAAGCCCCATGAGCCAGGCAAGTGAAAAGAGAAGTGCGACTCTGATGAACATGGCGAGTCCAAGTCCGGTCAACCTTGCTTTTTCCTGCTGGCTAGGCGGAAGTTTGCCTGCCTGTATTGATATGAAAATAATATTGTCAATGCCTAGAACTATTTCGAGTGCGGTCAGAGTAGCAAATGCAAGCCATGATTGCGGATCAGCCAGCCATCCCATATTTTAAAGCCTCCTTTACCGTATTGGTATTGATCCCATAACAAAAAAAAGACCTAAGCCCAGCGCCTGTGACGCAACAGCTAAAGGTCTTGCTTGCGAATATTCGTTCCCTGTCCGAGTCTTTTAGACTGTGCTGACGTAACAGGAATCAGCCATTTCTCCGGCTGATAGCTACTCCCCTTTGTTGTTTCCTTTTATATTAATATTTTGTTCCATGTCAACTTTTTTCGCTTAAGCTTTTGTTTTGTCACCAAGATCAGTGCATAAAATAACCATCTAAATTAAGAAAGCTCCCCGATTGCTTGCACATGAGGAGCTTTTCTCTTTTAGTCTTATATGCGGCTGTATCTAGTTTCCACCCGGAAACTCCGGATAGAAACAGTCGGTTTCCAATCCGGAAAGCGGGGATTTTTTCTTCTGGCAAGGAAATCAAGGTTTTGCGCGGAGACGTACAGAGGTACGCCGCACAAGAAAACCCGAAGATTGACGCCACCAGAGGGGAAAAGCACCCTTTCCGGATGGAAACTAGATCAGTTTTGCCGCCTGCTGGGCGAACTGCATAACATAGGATGGAACAACCCCGAGTATGATCGAGCCAGCTGCTGAAATAATCAGAGCCAGAGCTACTGGAGCTGTGACGGTAGCCCATTCGAATTCTTCCGACGGGTTTTTCATATACATGAAAACCATTACCCGGAGATAGTAATAAACAGAGACTGCACTGTTGATGACCCCGATAATGGCCAGCCAGACGTAACCCTGCTGGACTGCTCCAGAGAAAAGATAGAATTTGCCTATGAAGCCGGCCGTGGGCGGCATTCCGGCAAGCGAAAAGAGAAAAAGCGACATGACAGCAGCAAGAAGAGGGCGTTTGAAGGCAAAACCGGCAAAATCCTGGACCGTGCCGTTTGTCTCCCCTTTCTTGGCAATCAGTATTACTATTGCAAAAGCGCCGATGTTCATGAAAGCATAGGAAAGCATATAAAACAGAACGCCCGCCACACCTGTTTCATTCCCTGCTGCGAAACCGACGAGCGCATATCCGGCATGAGCTATTGAAGAATAAGCGAGCATTCTCTTGATGTTGTCCTGCCTTAGCGCAGTAATATTGCCTATGGTCATCGTAAGGACTGCCAGTATCCAGAAAAGCTGACTCCAGTCAGGCTGAAGCGCGGGAAATGAAATTACGAGTATTCTTATGGCTGCCGCAAAGCCTGCCGCCTTCGGTCCCGCCGACATAAAAGCGGTCATGGGGGTCGGAGCGCCTTCATAGACATCTGGCGTCCACATATGGAACGGAGCGGCAGCTATTTTAAATGCAAAGCCGGTAATCATCAGAAGCATGCCGGCAAGGAGCATTATATTGGCGGCTGGGGCTGCCATCT
Organism: Geobacter sp. UBA4057; assembly: GCA_002382705.1. Classification (GTDB taxonomy): domain Bacteria; phylum Desulfobacterota; class Desulfuromonadia; order Geobacterales; family Pseudopelobacteraceae; genus UBA4057. The sequence continues at coordinate 44,233 of DFZL01000042.1, read as the reverse complement.
GCGATAGCTGTCCGGAGATACCGAAAATGCGTGTGGTTCCGGTTGCTCCGTAAGTGAGCGCCATGCCGTAAAGGAGAAATCCCGTAGAAAATGCGCCCAGCAAAAAATATTTGAGGCCTGACTCGTTTGACTTGATATTCGCTCTGTTGAATCCGGCAAGTATGTAGAGCGACACAGACATGACTTCAAGACCCAGAAATATTGTCATCAGATCGGTGCCGCACGCCATGAGCATCATGCCGACTACCGTGAAAAGAATCAGCGGATATAGTTCTCCATGATTACACCCTTCACGCTCCATATACTGGTCGGAGAGAAGTATCGAAAGCCCGGCTGACAGCAGGAATATTATTTTGAAGAAAATTGCGAATTTATCCTGAATGACAGAACCGGAAAAACTTGAGACCTCTATTCCCCAGCCAGATGCGGTCATCACGGCTATTGCAACAACTCCGACAAAGCTGATGTATCCGAGGTAACCCTTCTGCCTGCCAGGCATGAAAACATTGATCAGCAAAAGCGCCATAGCCAGCAGAGATAAATATATCTCCGGCAGAATCGGCGTCATGTCTATTGTCGGAAAAGTAATCATGTCCATCTAGTATATCCTCCGGTCTGTTAACTCATTTCTGTCTTGTTTGCGTCTGCTGCTTCTTTTAAATCGCATGTCGAGTGGTTCTGCCAGAATCAGAGCATGCTTTTAATATATCGGGAAACATGCGTCAGCTACAGCGCGTTCTGGCTGTCTGCAGTTTTCTTTGCTCTTCTCTCTTATTCGGTGAGAAGAAGAAAATTACCTGGCTTCATCCGTATTTGTCGCTCCTGCCGGGATGACCGAATTACCTGATGAAGCGGCTGGAGCAACGACAACAGGGTGCCCTTCGGGAAGTCCCTGCATTGCGGACGGTGCTTCAGCGGTTGGATTCGACCTTTTAACCTGCGAGACAAGTTTTTTTACTGCAGGATCCATTTTTTCTATAACAGGATTCGGATAGACCCCCATGAAAAAGATCATTATGACAAGAGGAAGCATGATTGCTATTTCACGCGGATTGAGATCCTTAAGGGTCTGGTTTTTAGGATTATCAAGCTCCCCGAACATGACCCTCTGAAACATCCACAGCATGTAAACAGCAGAGAGTATGACACCGCTGGTTGCTATTACGGTGTACCAGCGAAGCTCGCTTTCGAATGCACCCAGAAGCACCAGAAATTCACCTACAAATCCGTTGGTGCCGGGGAGACCTATCGAGGAGAGCGTCACGATCATGAATATGACGGCAAAAACCGGCATCTGTTTGGAAAGACCACCGAAATCTGTGATCAGTCTTGTGTGTCTTCTTTCGTAAATAAATCCGACTATAAGGAAGAGCGCCCCTGTTGATATCCCGTGGTTCAGCATCTGGAGCATTCCGCCGGTTATACCCTGCTGGTTGAATGCGAAAATTCCGAGCATTACAAAGCCCAGATGAGCCACGGATGAGTAAGCGACAAGTTTTTTGACATCCTCCTGAACCATGGCTACGAGTGCCGCGTAAATTATGCCGATTACCGCGAGTGTAGCTATGAGAGGGGTAAATCTGTAAGCCGCGTCAGGAAAGATCGGGACAGCAAATCTCACAAAACCGTATGTCCCCATCTTGAGCAGTATGGCGGCCAATATTACCGAACCTGCCGTTGGAGCTTCCGTATGCGCATCTGGCAACCATGTATGAAGAGGGAACATCGGGACCTTGATGCAGAAAACAAGCGCAAAGGCGAGGAAGAGCCAGGTCTGTGTCTGTGGGTCAAGATTCAGCGAATAGAACTGCATGAGGCTGAAACTGGTGAATCCGGCCTCAAGCCCCCTGAAATAAAGGTAGATAAGCGCGACAAGCATGAGCACCGAGCCGGCCATAGTATAGACAAAGAATTTTACGGCGGCATAAATCTTGTTCTTTCCGCCCCATATTCCGATTATGAAGTACATAGGAATCAGCATGACTTCCCAGAAGATGTAGAAAAGAAAAAGGTCGAGAGCGAGAAAAGCGCCAAGCATGCCGGTTTCAAGGAGAAGCAGGCATATCATGTACTCTTTGACTTTCTCTTCCACAGCCGTCCATGTCGAGAGAACAGCAATAGGCATTATGAATGTTGTCAGCATGACGAGCCAGAGGCTGATCCCGTCAACCCCGAGGTAGTATCGCATCACGAAAGGCCCCGCTGCAATCCAGGGGACGTTTTCGACAAACTGGAAATCCGCGTTTGTCTCAAAACCGGTCATTATCGGGAGCGACACGAGAAAGGTGATTATGGTGACGCCCAGTGCCAGGCTCCTGAGAAGCGACTTGCTCTCCCTGGGGATCAAGAGAAGCAGAAGAACACCCAGAATTGGCAGAAATGTCGTCAGGCTCAGTATGTAACTCATGAATTCATGCTCCTTTATGCAAATTGCTGGGTATCTATTTGAAAAGATAATAGCCTAGAATAACTACCACGCCGAATGCCATTGTCCAGGCGTAGTTGTAAATAAATCCTGACTGGAGATACCGGATTACTCCGGCAAAAGCCATTACGATGTTTGCAACTCCATTTACCGCCCCATCCACAATGACAACATCAAACCCTTTCCAGAGAAACCTTCCTGCAGCCTTGACAGGATTAACGATTGCAAAGTCGTACAGCTCATCTATGTACCACTTGTTGTAAACCGCTCTGTGAAGCGCAGGGAAAGTTGCTGTGAACCGTGACGGAAGCTCTCTGTTTTTTACATACATTGTAAAAGCTACTGTAATGCCGGCTAGTGCAATCAGGACAGAGAGCCCCATGAGACCCCATTCAACCGCATGGCTCGGATGCAAAGCCGTGTGCTGGCTGTGCTGTGAAAGATACTCTTCAGAATAGCGGAAAACGGGCTCAAGATAGTGCTCGAAATAGTTGGGAATCCCTCCGAGAGCATCGCCTATGATTTTAGGCATGCCGATGTATCCCCCTATGACTGAGAGCGCGGCAAGAACCAGCAGCGGAAAGACGATTATCATAGGGGATTCGTGAAGATGGTCCTTCGCCTTCGGGGTTATTCTGGATTCACCATAAAAAGTCATGAACACGAGTCGGAACATGTAGAACGCGGTAAGGCCGGCTGCTATGGCGCCCATACCCCAGAGGAGATAGTTCAGGCTCCCATGATGCTGATTGGAAAATGCCTGCCAGAGAATCTCGTCTTTCGAGAAGAACCCTGAGAATCCGGGGATACCGGCTATTGCAATAGTTGCGAGAAGAAAGGTCATGAATGTAAGAGGCATCTTCGATTTCAGCCCCCCCATATTCCGCATATCCTGCGGGTCATCGTGCGAATGGGCGTGATGCAGCGCTTCGTGCATCGAATGTATAACCGCGCCGGATCCGAGGAAGAGGCAGGCTTTGAAAAAAGCGTGCGTCATGAGATGAAATATGCCTGCGGCAAATGCTCCCGCCCCCATGGCCAGGAACATGTACCCTAGCTGTGATACTGTCGAGTACGCAAGCACCCTCTTGATATCGTACTGGGCGGTGCCGATAGTAGCAGCGAAAAGCGCGGTGCATGCGCCGATAACGGCAACCACCATCAAGGTTTCAGGCGAGCGTATGAATAGGAAATTCATTCTGGCGATCATGTACACGCCGGCAGTCACCATTGTCGCCGCATGTATAAGGGCGGAAACCGGCGTAGGCCCTTCCATTGCGTCTGGAAGCCATGTGTAGAGAGGTATCTGAGCCGATTTCCCGGTGGCTCCAAGGAAAAAACAGAGAGTAATGACAGTAACGATTCCGCCTGTAGGGAGGAGATGGGAATTTTTAGCGATTTCTGTGAACTGTATCGTCCAGACGTTGTGGCTGGCACCAAGGTACCAGAAAAGGGCGAACCCGCCGAGCAGGAACCCGAAATCGCCTACGCGGTTCATGACAAAAGCTTTTTTACCTGCGTCGCCTGCCGATTTTTTATGAAAATAATAACCTATCAACAGGTAGGAGCAGAGGCCGACCCCCTCCCATCCTACGAACATGAGTAATAGATTGTTGCCGAGCACAAGAAGAAGCATTGAAAACATGAAGAGATTGAGATAAGCAAAAAATCTGTAAAATCCCTCTTCTCCATGCATATAGCCTATTGAATAGAGGTGAATAAGAAAACCAACGCCGGTCACAACCATGATCATAACGCATGAGAGCGGATCAACAAGAAAGGCGATATCAGCATTGAAATTACCTGAGGTGATCCAGGTAAAGACCTTGACTTCGGCAAGACGCTCCTCTATCGGGAGCGAGAGCAGTCTGAGTATGGTCATGCAGGAGACGACAAAGGAGCAGAGTACGGCAAAAGCTCCTATTCCCCCTATTACGGTTTCGTTCTTGATCTTTTTCCCGAAGAGGCCATTGATAAGAAAACCTATCAGCGGGAAGAGCGGGATCAGCCATACGTTGTCAAACATGAAGGACTCCTTTATTCAATCATTAGGCGCAAACTGTGCAATAGGGATTCGTAGTCACCATTTCAGGCTGTTCATGTCGGTTACATCGATAGTTTCCCTGTTGTTGTAGAAGGCGATCATAAGTGCAAGGCCTACTGCCGCTTCGGCGGCCGCTACAGTCATTACAAAAAAAACAAACACCTGTCCGTCCAGGTTTCCAAGGTGCCGCGAGAGGGCTACAAAGGTCAGATTGACCGCATTTAGCATAAGCTCGACGCACATGAAGATTACAATGGCGTTTTTGCGGGTCAGCACTCCTATCGTTCCTATCGAAAAGAGTATGGCGCTCACTATGAGATAGCCGTTTAGATTTTCCATGAAAGTTTCCTCTGACTAGATTTTTTTCTTGGCTATTACGACTGCGCCGACAATGGCCACAAGAAGCAGTATCGATGTGATCTCGAAGGGGAGGAGAAAGTTTGTGAACATCTCTCTCCCTATCAGTTCCGTATGACCGGCTTTCAATGCTTCGACATTAACGGTTGTTGCAGGGGTTGCCGCTCTGCTCTTCATGACAATGTAAACCGTGTTGAAGAGGGTCGCGAAACCGACTATCGAACCGAAAAAAATCATGTGCGAATGCCTTCTGGTCGCGTCAATCCTTATATTGAGAAGCATGATCGTGAATACTATCAATACCATTATTGCTCCGGCGTAGACCATCACCTGGACTGCCGCCAGAAAAGGGGCATCAAGCATGACGTAATAGGTCGCCAGACAAAAGAAAGTCAGGATAAGTGACAGGGCGCTGTTGATCGGATTCCTGCATGCAATAACCATTACAGCCGAGGCAATGGCGACAATCGACACGATAAGAAAAAAAAGTGTTTCCATTTACTGCTCCTTTATTTCTTTTCTAGAAGTCTTTCTTTTGTATAAATGAAATCTTCTCGGCGATAGTTCGCGAGTTCAAATTCGCCAGTCATCCTTATTGCGTCTACAGGACAGGCTTCAACGCAGTAGCCGCAGAAAATGCATCTGATCATGTCAATTTCATATACCGCGGCGTATTTGTCGTGGTTTGCATCCTCGGCCGCCTCAACCGTGATGCATTTGGCAGGGCAGACTGTCGGACAGAGGTAGCAGGCGACGCATTTGGCCTTGTCGTGAGACATATTAAGGGCGTGCAGCCCCCGGAACCTGGGGCTCACTTTTGGACGCTCGGTCGGGTACTGCCGCGTAACCGGCTTCTTGAAGAGATGGTCTAGAGTGATCTTCAGGCCTTTTATTATCGGGGTGAACGGATTCATGTTTTTTATTCCTTGTCTTTCGTTAATTGCGCTGACGTCTTCTAATGGCTGATAAAGTACCCTACAAGGCCGGTGACAACAATATTCAGCAGTGAAACCGGCAGCAGCACCTTCCATCCAAGGTACATGAGCTGATCATAACGGTATCGCGGGAGAGTTGCCCTTATCCAGATGCAGACAAACATCAGGAAATAGAGTTTTGCTATGAAATACAAGGGTCCAAGAATCGTGAAAGTGTCGGCAAAAGGCCCCTGCCAGCCGCCAAGAAAAAGAGTCGCCGAGAGAGCGCATACAGTGACCATGTTTGCATATTCCGCCATAAAGAACATGGCATACTTCATGCTTGAGTATTCCGTGCAGAATCCTGAAACCAGCTCTGATTCAGCTTCTGGAAGGTCGAATGGGGTTCGGTTGATCTCAGCGAGAGAGCATACAAAGAAAAGAAAAAACGCGAGAGGCTGCTTGAAGATATACCAGTTCATTCCGTTGAAGGCGGATTGTTGCATTACTATTTCATGCAGCGAGAGAGTGCCTGAGAGCATGAATACCGAGACAACGGCAAGACCCGCGGAAAGCTCGTACGAGATCATCTGCGCGGAAGCGCGTAGCCCGCCAAGCAGTGAGTATTTGCTGTTTGACGACCAACCGGCGAGCACTATGCCGTACACACCGAGAGAGGACATAGCAAGAATGTAGAGCATGCCGACATTGACGTCGAAAATCCTTCCGGCAACGGTGTCATAGTATCCGGCTATCTGGAGAGGAATCTTGTAACCTGCAACCTCCATAACCCCGCCGAAAGGTATCACGGCGAAAGTTATGAAGGCGGGGATAAGCGCAATGAGCGGGGCGATAATAAACGCGAACCTGCTGCTGCTGGAAGGGATTATCTCTTCTTTGAAGAAGAGTTTGACTCCGTCTGCAATCGGTTGCAGCAGCCCGTGCCATCCTGTTCTCATGGGGCCAAGACGTACCTGCATATGCCCTATGATCTTGCGTTCAGCATACGTGGCGTAGGCCACGGTAAGCAGAACAAAGATGAATGCTACAAGGACTTTCGTAATCATGGCTACGTAGTAAATCATCGGAAGTCCCAGAATCATTGTATCCATCTTCTCCCTCTTTCTTTACTGTTTAATGAATATAGAGCCTAATGTAAAATTCAGTAAATTATAGTTCCCGATGGTGCGATCGGGAATCAACTCTGCTGTAATCGTTAGAAAGATTCGTGCCTACCAAAAAAAACATCCGGGATGTCAACTTTTCTGCAGGAGCCTGTGTAATAAATCTAATTTATCGGCTCAAGGCAACAGGAGTTACAGGCTTTCCACTCCATATTGCATTTACAGGATTTGCGCTGAAATGATTAGGGATGAAAACAACCCCCTCAGGGATACGGAGCGAAACTCTTGCTGCAAGTTGCATCGATCCGGAGTCAGAGGTCAGCGTTATCGTGTCGTTTTCCTTTATCCCCAGTCTGGATGCATCTTTGCGGGAAATTTCCGCATAACTTTCAGGAGAAACATGCATCGGTCCTTCTCCGAATTGGGAAAGGGTGCCGTTATGATACAGGAGGGCGCCGGTCACCAGGCTGAACTCTTCCGGTTTTCTGAGTGCCGGAGCCTGGGTCTGTGGAAGAATGAGAGCCGGTCTGGTCTTCACTGCCGTAAAAGCGCCGTTTTCTCCTAAATTTTCGTAAGTCATACCTGCGTATCCATCCAGAGTTGATGCAATTTCGGCGAAAATTTCGGATGGATTCGATGCCGCTTCTCCACCTGTAAGCTTGATCAGTGAGCTGATTATCTCGAAATCGGTGCGGCTGTCGCCTGCTTTGGGAATTACTGGAGCAAAGTATTGAACATGCCCTCCGGCGGAGGTGAATGTCCCCTCCTTCTCTGCGTAAGAAGAGGCAGGAAGCACCAGATCAGCATATTCGGCTGTCTCGGTAGGAAAGAGAGTGGTCAGAACCAGAAAGTCAAGTTTCTCTAGAGCTCTCTTGATCCTTGCTTCATCGGGATAGGAAACGACAGGGTTTTCACCCGCCAGAAAGAGCGTCTTGATCCTGCCATCTTCTATGGCGTCAAAAACTGACAGGGCATCCAACCCTTTCCCGGTCGGATAAAAGCCGGTGTCCACGGCGCCCTGGCTGTTGTTTTTTTCAGGCAGACATAACAGTCCGCACCCCTCCCCTTCAACCTTGCCCGCGAGAATCGCAAGGTTTGCCAGAGCTGTTGCAAGCTCTGAGTCATGACCCGGATATGCGACTCCGGTCGGGAAGAGTATCATCGCCTTCTTCGATGAGGCGAAATCAGCGGCGAGACTGTTTATCTCTTCAGGGGATATCCCGCAGAGCGACGCGGCCTTTTCCGGCGAGAAAGCTTCTATTCCTTTCGCATATTCTTTAAAATCAGGAAGTGAAGCTGCTGTTGAAGATACAAGTTTCTGTTTGATGACAGATGAGCAGAGCGCATTTATCAGCAGTGTCTCTGAACCCGGAAGATGAACGAATGTTCTTGCGCCCGGAAGTTTTCCAAGCTTCCCGTTTTTGTCAGAGACGATATTCAGCTTTACCCCTTTATCCTTTACCGCAATATTGATTTCAAATCCTATAACCGGATGGGTTTCATAGGAGTCTGTTTTGATGACCAGCAGCATGTCGCTCTTCTGAATATCATTGACCATCGCGGTTGAGGCAGCGGATCCGAGACTCCTGGCAAAACCTGAAGTAAGGGCTTTATGGGCATATCCGGCAGCATGATCGAAATTTTCCGAACCAATCCCTTTCATCAGTTTTCTGAAAAGGAAGAACTCCTCGTTTGTAAGCCTGGGAGTTGCGATTGCTGCGGTCTCCGAGCCATTTCTGATTTTCGAGGCGGCAAGCTGAAGTGCTTCATCCCATCCGCATTCGACCAGAGCCCCGTTCTTACGGATCAGAGGCTTTTTCAGACGCTTTTCATTGTTTATGAACTGGTACCCGAATCTCCCGCGTACGCAGAGTTGACCTCTGTGGAACCCCTGATTCTCATCATAGACGGTGGTGAGCACCTTCCCTTCCTTAACGCCAAGAGTAAGGTTGCACCCGGTGCCGCAGTAACCGCAGATTGATCTCTTCTTTTCCATTGCCCAGAAACGCGCCTTGAACTTGAATGGCCTGGCAAGCAGGGCGCCTACAGGGCAGACAGATACGCATGAACCACAGAATTCACAATTCAGGGCTTCGTCAAACTCGCAACCTATCTTTGTCTCAATGCCGCGTCCAATGAAAGTAAGCGCTCCGAAGCTTACGATCTCGTCACATATCCGGACGCATTTGCCGCAGAGGATGCAACGGTTCATATCCCGCTCTATAAGCGGGTTATTGTAATCTATTTTGTGCTGGAATTTCTGATCATGGAAACGATTGGAGCTGATCTTGTAGTCATATGAGAGATTCTGAAGGTCGCAGTCTCCCCCCTTGTCGCAGACCGGACAGTCAAGCGGGTGATTCAGGAGCAGAAGCTCTAGAACCAGCTTTCTGGCTTTTATGATATCGGGGGTGGAGGTGGTGACAATCATTCCCTCGGTGACAGGAGTGGTGCATGCAGGTATCTGTCTCCCCTTCATCTGCTCCACTTCCACAAGGCACATGCGACAGGCGCCGAAAGGTTTCAGCTTGTTATCGTGGCAGAGTATCGGAATATGTATTCCGTTGATCTTCGCCGCTTCATAAATGGTTGCGTTTCTGGGGGCTGTTACCTGCCTGTTGTCTATAGTAAGATTAACCATCTCAACCTCTGTCTGATGAGTTCGATTCTGTGGTGACCACCGATTTTATTCTATCGCCATGAACCTGCAGGCATCGTAGCAGGATTTGCATTTTGTACACTTTTCCTTGTCCAGGTATGCAATTTCACCTTTTTCCCATACTATGGCGTCAACCGGACACGCTTTCTTGCAGGCGCCGCACTTGACGCACTTATCCACAACCACCTGCCACAAAAGCAGTTCCTTGCAGCAGTTCGACGGGCATCGTTTGTCGTTTATGTGCGCTTCATACTCATCCCTGAAATAGTTGATGGTAGAGAGGATTGGATTGGGTGCGGTCTGCCCCAGACCACAAAGGGACGATTTTTTAATCGCAATTCCTAGATCCTTGAGTGTTTCTATATCCGAAGGCTCACCGCGCCCCTCGGTTATCCGCTCGAGGATGTCCAGCATCACCTTGAGACCTATCCGGCAGGGGACGCATTTACCGCATGACTCCATTCTGGTGAAGTTCAGGAAGAAGCGGGAGACGTCAACCATGCAGGTGGTTTCATCCATGACCACCAACCCGCCTGAACCCATCATTGCGCCGGCTTTTATCAGGGAGTCATAGTCAACCGGAGTGTCAAGTATTTCCGCAGGGATGCAGCCGCCGGAAGGCCCTCCGGCCTGAACCGCCTTGAATTTCCGGTTGTTGGCGATCCCGCCGCATACGTCGTATATTACTTCTCTTATTTTCATCCCCGCAGGAACTTCAACCAGACCGGTATGCTTCACCTTTCCGGTGACTGCGAATATCTTGGTGCCTTTTGTCGTGTCGGTGCCCAGCGAAGCGTACCAGTCAGCCCCTCTGTTTATTATGTGGCGTACATTTGCAAAAGTCTCGACGTTGTTGATATTAGTAGGCTTTCCCCATAAACCTCGCACTGCCGGAAACGGCGGACGGGGACGACTCATTCCGCGGAAACCCTCGATGGATGCCATGAGGGCGGTCTCTTCACCGCATACGAACGCTCCTGCCCCCATCTTTATACGCATATCGAAGTCAAACCCCCACCCCTGAATGTTTTTGCCGAGGTAGTTTTTTTCGTAACAGATGTCTATCGCGTGTTGCAGGCGCTGAACAGCAAGAGGATACTCTGCACGCACATAAACATAGCCGAAATCACATCCTATTGCATAAGCCGCTATCATCATCCCTTCAATTATGCAGAATGGATCGCCTTCAAGAAGGGAGCGGTCCATGAATGCGCCCGGGTCGCCTTCATCGGCATTGCAGATAAGGTATTTGTGATTACCGGGCGATGCCTTGCAGAATGACCACTTCGTCCCGGTAGGGAAACCGCCCCCACCGCGGCCTCGGAGCCCGGATTTTTTGACCTCTTCTATGACTTCGTCCGGTTTCATGCCCCTTATGCATTTTTCAATCGCTTTAAAACCATCCTCTTCGAGGTATGCATTGAGGCTTTCAGGATCTATCTGTCCGCAACCTGTCATGACGACGCGCATCTGGGCGTTCACGAACTGGTTGTAATAAGGTTTCGCCTTTCTCTTTTCGATAGTTTCCTTTTTGACCAGATGTTCATCAATTATCTTTTCAACCTCTTCAGGCTTGACAAAATCATAGGTGACCCTCCCCTGCTCCGGGGTTATTATGTCAACCAGAACATCGTTTGCGCAGAGTCCGCGGCAACCGGTCTTAATGATGTCACAACGTTTTCCTATTACCGCATCCACACCTTTTTCGGCAAGATGCCTGACGAAAGCCGCTTCGACATCTTTCGCGCCCATTGAAATTCCGCCGGTTCCCTGGCAGATCAGAATCTTGATTCCATCTTTTTCGCTCATGGCGTAATAGTCCCCTGCTTGAGATGTAGCGCTACTTGCCTGATTTTAAAGGCCTCTGATTATAGTCATTGATTATTTCTTCAACCTTCTGGACAGTCATTGATCCATAAGTAGCGTCATTCACCATTGCCAGAGGAGCCATGCCGCAAGCTCCAAGACAGGCCACCTTTTCAAAGGTGTAGCGGAGATCAGGAGTGGTTTCGGCGTGCCCTATCCCAAGCTTGTCATAGAAGGTTTCCACGATTCTTGTGGCGCCCTGTACATGGCAGGCCGTTCCAACGCATACACGGATGATAAACCGCCCCCTGGGCTTCAGATGGAACTGGGCATAAAATGTCAGAACACCGTAAATCTGGCTTGGATATACATTAAGACGTTCCGCTATAAGATCTGCGGCAATTCGCGGGATGTAGCCATACTCGTCCTGCACCCCTTGCAGAACCGGCATCAGGTTTCCCGGCATGTCGATAAACTTGTCTATGACTCTGTTTGCGGGTTCAAGGTCGATTTCCTCTGTCTGCTCTTCTTCCCGCTGCTCGACCGCTTCACTCATCTGCACTCTCTCCTTTTTGCAATAAGCCCGAGAGCTATCTGTCTATCTCGCCAAGCACTATGTCCAATGTCCCGATAACCGCTACCAGGTCTGCAACCATTGAGCCTTTTGACATCTTTTCGATAGCCTGGAGATTTACAAATGACGGGGGGCGTATCCTCATCCTGTACGGCTTTGACGATCCGTCGCTGACTATGAAGTAACCAAGCTCACCTTTTGGAGCCTCGACACCCTGGTAAACTTCACCTTCAGGGACAGGATATCCTTCAGAGGCGATCTTGAAGTGATGAATCAGCCCTTCGATACTGTTATAAACACTCTCCTTCGGCGGATAGACAATCTGGGGTGCGTCTGCAAGAACCGGCCCTGGCTTGAGCCTTTCCAGCGCCTGATTGACAATTTTGCATGCTTCTCTCATCTCTACAAGACGCACCTTGTATCTGTCATAGGTGTCGCAATTTTCTCCGACCGGCACTTCGAAGCTGTAATTCTCGTAACCGGCATATGGAATATCCCTGCGGAGATCCCAGTTCACTCCGGAACCGCGGAGAGCCGGGCCGGTTATGCCGTAATCTATCGCATCCTCGGCTGATATCACACCGTTTCCTACCGTCCTCTTCAGCCATATCGGGTTTGTTGTCAAAAGCCCTTCATACTGATCGAGATACCCCGGCATATCTTGCACGAATTTTCTGACCTTCGGCTCGAATTCGGGAGGAACATCCATAGACAGCCCGCCGGCGCGGAAGAAGTTGCTCGTCATGCGGGCGCCGGAGATCATCTCGTATATCTCCATTATCACTTCGCGCTCACGGAAAGCGTAGATGAAAACCGTCATGGCACCTATATCGAGGGCATGACACGCAAGCCATACGAGATGCGACTGGAGACGGGTAAGTTCGGTCATGATGATTCTTATCGTCTGCGCCCGTTCTGGCACATCTATGTTCAGAAGCTTTTCAACCGCTAGTATGTAGCCAAGGTTGTTGCTCATCGGAGCGAGGTAATCGAGCCTGTCTGTAAGCGGCAGCACCTGGTGATAAGTGCGATATTCTGAAAGTTTCTCGACACCTCTGTGCAGATAGCCGATATCAGGAGTGATTTTGGTTATCACCTCGCCGTCCAGTTCAAGAACAAGCCTCAGTACCCCGTGTGTGCTCGGGTGCTGCGGTCCCATGTTGAGTGTCATCTTTTCAGTGGTTGACATGTGTCGCCTCTTGATTTTAGTTCGGATGATTGCAGACAGAAGAAAGGAGTTCTATGACAGACGCCCCTTGTAAGGTTCGCGATCAGGTCCCTGAAGCGGATAATCCTTGCGAAGCGGATGACCTTCCCAGTCTGGCGTCATTAGAATTCTCTGCAGGTCAGGGTGGTTTTCAAAGTTTATGCCGAACAGGTCATACACCTCTCGCTCCAGCCAGTTTGCGGTCTGCCAGATGGCAGTTGCGCTACGGATCGTGCAGTCATCCTCCGCAACAGGCACTTTTATACGGACCCTCTCTTTGCAGGAGATAGAAGTAAGCTGATAAACAACCATGAATCGCTCCTCTTTTTTCCCCATGTAATCAATTGCGGTGAGGTCTGTAAGCATTTCATACCGAAGCGATTTTTTCAGAAAGAGAAGTATTTCGAGAATGTCGCGACTTAAAACGGTTACGGCGGTTTCACCCCTGAATTCAGTGATATCCAGGATTGATGAGGGGAATTGCTCCTTCAGTCTTGCTGCTGCCCGATTGTTATCTGCCATGATTGTCAACCTTTTGGGATTTGTAATAAACGGAAATGAATCGTAACGGCATTGCGCCGTTTCAGGCCGCTATCTGTTCTACCCTCTCCCCCAGCCCGATTGACGATCCGAAGGAATTTTTTTCGTTCCATATCTTTTCCTGCAGCTTCATTATCCCGTAAAGAAGGGCTTCAGGACGCGGGGGGCATCCAGGGACATAGACATCCACCGGAAGAGCCTCGTCAACTCCCTGAACAACACTGTATGTATCGAATATCCCGCCGGAGCAGGCGCATGCGCCCATAGCGATAACCCATTTAGGCTCGGGCATCTGCTCATATACAACCTTGATCACCGGGAGCATCTTTTTAGTTACCGTCCCCGCAATGATTATGCAGTCGGCCTGACGTGGGGATGCGCGGAATATGATGCCGAAACGGTCGAGGTCATTATGGGAAGCTCCGGTAGCCATCATCTCGATGGCACAGCAGGCCAGCCCGAAAGTCATAGGCCAGATCGACGATTTTCTTGACCAGTTGACAAGCTTGTCAAGCGAGGTCGTTATAACGCCATCTCCAAGCGGATTGTCTAATCCCATTCCAGAGCTCCTTTTTTCCATACATATATGTAACCTACAAAAAGAATCAATATGAACACGCCCATCTCCACAAGCCCGAATACCCCCAGTTTTTTGTAGAGTATCGCCCATGGGTAGAGAAACACCGCTTCGATATCGAACAGTATGAAAAGCATCGCTATAAGGTAGAACTTGATGGAGAAACGCTCTCTCGCAGTGCCGACAGGTTCGCAGCCGCATTCATAAGGCGCAAGTTTTATTCTGGAGCTTTTTTTGGGTCCGATTAGCGAGGAGAGTAGAAGAGTGACAAATCCGAACAGCACCGCAACTATAACCAGAAGTAGTATCGGCAGATAGGTTCCGAGCATCTGAAGCCTCCAAGGGGGGATTGCCAGTATAGTCTCCACCGGGTACTCTGTATGGCGGGACGTGCGGTTTATGAAGAAAACCAGTATACTGTATACATAAACGTCGAAAACATATTTGATAAGGTTTTTTTTGTCAAGCATATTTTAAATCACTGAACTCATAAGAACTTGACGTGCAGAGAAACTACATGTTATTTCCTTTCCTTCTTTTCATTCCGTGATTTTCGGTTTCAATCAGAGGTGGACAATGAACAGCAAAAGATCAGCAACTCTCTTCGGTCTCGCCAAAAAAGTCATTCCGGGCGGCGTCAACAGCCCTGTGCGCGCATTCAGGTCTGTGGGCACCGACCCGCTCTTCATAAAAAAAGCTTCAGGGCCGACTGTTTCAGATGAAGACGACAATGTTTTCATCGATTATGTAGGCTCGTGGGGCCCGATGATCCTCGGGCACTCTCATCCGGTTGTCACAGCGGCTCTGAAAGCGGCAGTTGACAACGGAACCAGTTTCGGAGCGCCTACCGAACTTGAGACAAGACTGGCAGAAATGATAATTGACGCACTCCCCTCCATTGAGATGGTACGCATGGTAAACTCCGGTACTGAAGCGACAATGAGCGCAATAAGGCTTGCAAGAGGCTACACCGGACGTGACATGATAATCAAATTTTCCGGTTGCTACCACGGCCATTCAGACTCGCTTCTGGTGAAAGCCGGTTCAGGAGGCGCTACCTTCGGAGTTCCGGACTCCCCCGGAGTCCCGGCAGAGCTTGCCAGACTGACCCTTACAGCCGAGTTCAATTCTCTTGAATCTGTAAGAACGCTTCTTGATGCAAACAGAGATTCCGTTGCATGCATTATAGTCGAACCTGTTGCCGGCAACATGGGGACGATTCCTCCCGATGACGGCTTTCTGGGCGGATTACGCCGGATTTGCGATGAAGAAGGTATTGTCCTTATTTTTGACGAGGTAATGTCCGGCTTTAGAGTGGCGTACGGCGGAGCACAGGAGTTGTACGGAGTGACCCCTGATCTCACCACTCTCGGCAAAATAATAGGCGGAGGGTTGCCGGTAGGCGCTTTCGGCGGGAAAAAGGAGATAATGGAGAAACTTTCGCCAGCCGGCGGAATTTACCAGGCAGGAACTCTGTCAGGCAATCCGCTCGCCATGACAGCCGGCATAGCCACGCTTCAGCTGCTTAAAAAACCGGGGTTTTACTCCGAACTGGAAGAAAAAAGCCGTATGCTTGCGGAGGGGATCGCGAAAGCTGCCGCATCATCCGGATACCCTGTTCATTCGACAAGAGCAGGAAGCATGTTCTGTACTTTTTTCACCCCGAATGAAGTTCATAACTGGAGCGATGCATCTTCATGCGACACGCTGGCATTTGCGAAATACTTTCTGGCAATGCTCGAAGAGGGGATATATCTCGCCCCTTCGCAGTTTGAAACGGCTTTCGTCTCTGCCGCACATACCTTCAGGGAGATTGAAAAGACCATCGACGCAGCCTCAAAATGCTTCAAGCTGATAGTCTGACCATGGCTACGCTCCCTAAGATGACGAAGCCCCCTTTCTGTCTTGATATCATTGAAATGAATTGACAGTTGCTCCACCGCCATGGTATCTAATTCCGGTTTTTTGTTTAAAATCAGCGCAAGCTATAATACGGCATCCGTATGAATCGTGATCTGAAAGAGCTTTTCGGCACGCTCGGCATGGTTTCCAGCATGGGTATTTCGGTTGTGCTCGCGATCGCGATAGGGGTCTGGTTCGGGCTGACTCTTGACAGATGGTTTTCCACCTCTCCCTGGTTCTTTTATATTTTTCTTTTCATCGGAATAGCGGCCGGCTTCAAGAATGTATATGTAATCGCCGGCAGGGAGATAAGAAAAAGCGATGACCGGAAAGGATGAAGAAGATATTTTTCCGGTTATACTGAAGGGGAGCGTAACACTCCTCGTTCTGATGTCAATCGGGGCTTTTTTCCTTTTTTCCACGAAAGCAGCTGCTGGAGTCATGGCAGGCGGCGCTGTCGCAATTCTGAACTTCATATGGATACGCAGAGCCCTTGAACAGATGTTGGGCGTCATGCCGGAAAATCCGGCAAGATACTCTGCTGTCCGTTTTATCATCCGTATTTCGGCAACCGGATTCGTTCTTTTTTTTGTATTGCGTTCGGAGCTTGTCACTATACCGGGTCTGTTTTCAGGACTTTCCATAATCGTAATTAATATAATAGCAATTTCCATAATCCGTACAGCACGTTCAGGAGGTTAGTTGACATGGTTCACCCCTTGCTTTTTCTAGAATTTTTCAGGAGATTCCTGGAACCGTTTCACATCACAGGCGCAAGCGCCGATGCCATCATCTACACATGGCTGATAATAATCCTTCTGCTGATTGTATCCATGGCAACAACTTCCGCCGTCAAAATCATCCCCGGGAAATTGCAGAATTTCATGGAAACGATCGTAGGCGGCATTGAAAACATGATCATAGAGACAATGGGGGAGCATGGGAGACCTTTCTTTCCCCTGATAGCAACCCTTGCGATATTTATCCTTGTATCCAATCTCATAGGTCTCATACCCGGGTTTTTCCCTCCGACCGCCAACATAAATACCACAGCGGCTTGTGCCATAATAGTCTTTCTGTCGACTCATATTGTCGGGATAAAACATCATGGTATACACTACCTGAAGCATTTCTGCGGCCCTATTGCATGGCTTGCGCCGATAATGTTCTTCATCGAGGTGATCGGCCATCTGAGCCGCCCGGTTTCACTTACACTTCGTCTTTTCGGCAACATGAACGGCCATGAGCTGGTTCTGATGATTTTCTTCGGCCTCGCCCCTTTTCTTGTCCCGCTGCCGATGATGCTTATGGGAGTTCTGGTCTCTTTCATACAGGCGTTCGTATTCATGCTTCTTGCGATGATCTACATTCAGGGATCTCTGGAAGAGGCTCACTGACTTCTTATTTTTCATTACATAATCCTATACAATCTAGGATAATCAAACAAAAGAGAGGAGAAGCAAAAATGAGTTTTTTCACAATGTGCGTTCTGGCAGCCGGAATCGGCATGGCGCTCGGAACACTGGGAACAGGTATCGGTCAAGGGCTTGCGGTTAAAAGTGCGGTAGAAGGTGTTTCGCGCAATCCCGGCGCCTCCGGCAAGATTCTGACAACCATGATGATAGGCCTTGCGATGATCGAGTCTCTGGCAATCTATGCACTCGTCATCTGTCTGATCATCCTCTTCGCGAACCCTTACAAGGATATCGCGCTTAAACTCGCCGAAACCGTTGCAAAGTAATCAAATCGGCCATTGAAGCCGGACAGTGAGTAAGGGCATCCAGCAAGGATGCCCTTTTCTTTTATGGCAAGGAGCTTGAAGCCGGCTCTGCATATACCATCTCAATCACCCTCAACCCCCTGAGTATTTTTTCTGTAAGTCGAAACTACCCTCTAAATCAGTAGGTTACTGAGTGAGCCAGATCAAATTAAAATGGAGAAAAAACATGACACAGGCTAAAGACGGCGACAAAGTAAGCATTCATTATGTTGCAAAACTTGAAGACGGCACGGTCTTCGATTCGACCTTCGAAATCGGGGGAGGGTGCGATCATGCATCAGCAGGGGAAGAGTGCGACTCCGAAGATTGCGGATGCGATCATGAAAAAGGCCCCATGGAGATAACAATAGGTTCCGAAGAATTTTTCACAGAAGTTGAAAACGCGTTGATAGGTATGACCCCTGGAGATAAAAAAGATGTTCTGGTGCCGGCGGTATCAGCTTTTGGCGAGTACGACGATGAGAAAGTCTTTACAGTGCCGCGCACCGACATGCCAGATGATCTGAAGCCAGCGCCTGGTGATGAGCTGACCATATGGAATGAGGACGAGGAGGAGATGGAAGTGACGGTGATGGCTGTTAACGAAGAGTCTGTAACTTTTGACTCAAACCATCCGCTGGCAGGCGAAAACATCACTTTTGAAATAGAGCTTCTGGAAATTCGTTGAAACGGCCAGACACTTCGGCTCACAGACATTCCCGGCATGGAGCCGTTATTCCCCGATTTGCACTAAAAACCGGGAAATTCCCCTGAAAAGGAGCTTATATGCGCAAACTCTCTCTTGTTGCACTTTTTCTTGCAATATCCACATCTTCATTCGCGGCCGGAACATCCGGAGACGACGGGAGGCTTTTTTACAACCTGGGCCAGATACTGGCGCAGCAGCTCGGGATTTTCGAGCTCTCTCAAAGAGAGCTTGAACTGGTAAAACTGGGGCTGACTGACGGCATCTCCGGAATAAATACAAGGGATGACCTTGAAGCAGCAAGCAGAAGCATACAGGCCATGGCGATAAAGAGAAGAGACGCTCAGGGAGCAAGACTTGCCGCGAAAGCCAGAGAATTCGCCGATGCGGCCGCTTCAGAAAAAGGTTCGGTAAAAACCGCTTCAGGCGCCGTCTACACTTCTCTCAAGGAGGGGAGTGGCGCAGCTCCTGCCCCGTCAGATACAGTAAAAGTAAATTACAGCGGAACGCTGATAGACGGGAAGGAGTTCGACAGCTCGTACAAGCGTGGCATCCCTGCTGAATTCCGGCTTGACAAGGTCATCAAGTGCTGGACTGAGGGGGTGCGGATGATGAAAGCCGGAGGAAAGGCGAGGCTTGTCTGCCCGCCGGAAACCGCCTACGGCGCAGAAGCAGCAGGGATCATACCGCCAAACTCCACGCTTGTATTCAACGTAGAGTTGCTGGAAGTGAAAAACTAACTTGAACCGGTCAGGGCTTCAAGCGCTCGCACGCCTGCACGCTTTTTAAATGTCGGGTATTCTGCTTCAAGCCGAGATAGGGTACGGAAACAGCTTCAAACGTTTCCGCACTGCACCAGGAGAGAAACCGGGTCAAGAAGCTTTGCGGTAAAACATTCGACCGATTCCGGCGCACAGAAATAGTACCCCTGCGCCAGAACACAGCCAAGATTCTGCAGAGCGCTCCTCTGTTTTTCAAGCTCGATCCCTTCAACTACCGTAAGCATCCCCATCTGTTCGGCAATCGCCATGATAGTTGAAATTATCGCTCTGTCGTTTCTGTCATGAAGCATGTTTTTCACAAAAATCTGGTCGATCTTCAGGGTATTCACAGGAAACTTCTTAAGGTATGCAAGAGATGAATATCCGGTTCCGAAATCATCAATAGCTATGCTGAATCCCATGGATCTGAGATTGATCACGGTTTCAAGCATCAGTTCCGGATCGCCCATAAGACAGCTTTCAGTGATTTCAAGCTCAATCAAGCCTGGCGAAACAGCTGCTTCCTCCATTATGCTGGCGATTTTTTCGGTAAACAGGGGGTCTTCGAGCTGTTTTCCTGAAACATTTATGGCAATTTTCCCATGAAGGGACAATCCCCATGAAAGCCAGGCTTTAATATGATGGCATACAGTCGTGAGAACCCATTCTCCGATCTCCGGCATTAGACCGCGTGATTCCGCTATCGGAATGAACTCTGACGGCTCGACCATTCCAAGAACCGGGTCATTCCACCTGATAAGCGCCTCCGCACCGACAATCATTCCGGCATAAAGCTCCACTTTCGGCTGGTAATGCAGATGAAAACTCCCTTCCTCGAGAGATAGTTTGAGCCGCTGAAGAATGTCCAGTTTTCTTGCAAGAATCTGTGTCATTTCATTGCAGTAAAAACGGTAACCTCCACCCGCTCTTTTGACTTTCGACATTGCAAGATCCGCCCTTGCAAGCAGATCACTCGGATTAGCCGCATCGGTCGGATAAATCGCTATCCCGATGCTGCCGCCAATGGAAAAGGAATGCGAATCCAGCAGCAGTGGCCGCCTTATTGACGACAGTATCCGCTGTGCAAGAGCAGCCGCCATATCGGAACCGCTTCCCCTCTGGATAATTATGAAATCGTCGCCGCTGAATCTGGTGAGAAGCGAGCTCTCTTCAAGTTCCCTCCTGATTCTGTCAGAGACTTCCTGCAGAATCCTGTCCCCTGTGCCATGTCCGTATGTTTCATTGATCTCCCTTATGAAATCAAGGTCGAGCATGAGAAGCGCAAACGTAGAGTTCCGGTCAGCAGCAGCAAAGTTTATTTCGTCGGATAGAATTTCAGAAAGCCTGTTCCTGTTCGGCAGGCCGGTTATTGTGTCAAAGTAGGCGAGCTTGATTATGCGGGCGTTGGCGGTTTCGTGAGCCTGCCGAAGGCGGATTGTCTGTATTCCGAATGAGAGGTCCGAGGCAAGCTCTTCGAGCAGCCTTATCTCCTCATCGTCGAAGGCGTAAGGTTCAGGAGCGTAAATTGCAAGCGCTCCGATTGTTTCGCCATTGACGTTGAGAGGCAGAGCAATCGCAGCCTGGTAGTTTTTCCGCCGAGCAGTGTCATGCCATTCTTCGAGCTCAGGGTCATTCAGAATATTCTGCCTGAACTGTGGAATTCCGGAATCTATCGCAGCATTCATGGCGAAACAGTCATGCAGCGCGGTATGCGACGGCATGTCAAATAAATCGCCGAAAAGCTCATCATAACCGGAATGAGCTACAGGGCGCACAGAAAAAGTTTCATCGCCTCCATCCCTGAAACCTACCCAGCTGATCGAATACCCGCCTATTTCCGTAGCTATCCTGCATACATCATAGAGGATGGCGGTTTCGTCGTTTGCGCGGAGAAGAGTGCGATTGCTCGCGGAGATAAGCCTCAAGGCGCGGTTGAGTTCAGTTTCGCTCTTTTTCATTTATCGCCTGTATTTGCAAAATGGTTTCTTCCATACAAAAACTCCGGATGGAAACAAAATAGGAAAACATATGCGATTTACGGCCAGTCTTGACAAATGCCATTTGATTTAATGAATCTGGAGGAATTTAACAGGCAAATAACACGATGTCAATTTGAACAAATCGCATCTTTGGGGTCAAGGTTTGGAAGCGGCTGTTTTATGAGGGGCAAGTGGAACAGCCCCTTGAGGAGATGTCGCTCATAACTGCCTCAGTCACCCAACAAAAGTCAAATGTTAAAAGGCTTTCGATGGATTAAGCATGTTAAAGCTGCTATATAGTTTCCATCCGGAAACTCCGGATGAGAAACAGCCGGTTCAGAGGTGTTTTTTTGCCGAATCAGGCCAATGAACATCCCCGACGAAGGGAAAACCGGTTGCAGGTTCATATCATTCGTGCGGAAAACAGGAAAGTTCCGGCAGGTTTGCACAACGTGTGAAAATTTCTGTTCAGTTTAGCCAACAGGTATCTGATGGAAGAGATAAAAAACAACATATTCAATCTTAAAAGCGCATATTCCCCGCGAGGTGACCAGCCTGAGGCTATCAGTCAGCTTGCGGAAGGGATCAGAAGAGGAGATAGGTTTCAGGTGCTGCTTGGAGTGACAGGCTCAGGGAAAACGTTCACTATGGCCAACGTCATAGCAGCTGTAAACCGGCCAGCTCTCGTGCTGGCTCCGAACAAGACCCTTGCCGCCCAGCTTTACGGAGAGTTGAAAGAGCTGTTCCCTGACAATGCAGTCGAGTTTTTTGTCTCCTACTATGACTATTACCAGCCCGAGGCATATATCCCTTCAAGCGACACATTCATAGAAAAGGACTCCTCCATCAACGACGAGATCGACAAGATGCGGCACTCCGCAACCCGAAGCCTCCTTACAAGACGGGATGTAATTATTGTCGCTTCTGTCTCGTGCATCTACGGGATCGGCTCTCCCGAGGCCTACTCGAGTCTCCATCTTTTTTTCCGTCAGGGAGAGGAGTATGGCCGTGACAATCTGCTGAAAAAACTGGTTGCCATCCAGTACGAGAGGAATGATACCGATTTCCATCGCGGTGTTTTTCGGGTGCGCGGCGATGTCGTCGAAGTATTCCCAGCATATGACAGTGACAGGGCGCTAAGAATCGAGTTTTTTGGAGACGAGGTGGAATCAATCTCCGAAATCGATCCGTTGCGAGGGGTCTCTCTCGCAAAGCTCACAAAATGCGCTATTTACCCCGCTTCCCATTATGTTTCTACCCGTGAGACACTCGAACATGCAGTTGCTCAGGTTCGTGATGATCTTGATCGTAGGATAAGTTTTTTCAAGGAGAAAAATATGCTGCTTGAAGCGCAGCGGATTGAACAGAGGACTTTTTTCGATATTGAAATGATGGAGGAGATGGGCTTCTGCCAGGGAATTGAAAATTATTCCCGCTATTTCGACGGGCGTGAGCCTGGCGAGCCTCCATACACGCTTATTGACTATTTTCCTGATGATTTTATCCTCTTTGTAGATGAATCGCATATAAGCATTCCCCAGGTAGGCGGGATGTTCCGTGGGGACAGAAGCAGAAAGGAGACTCTGGTGAATTACGGCTTCAGGCTCCCGGCGGCTCTCGACAACCGTCCGCTGAACTTTCAGGAGTTTGAAGAACGGATAAGGCAGGCTGTTTTCATCTCGGCCACCCCTGCTGATTATGAGCTGGAAAAAAGCGGCGGTGTAATCGTTGAGCAGGTCATACGCCCGACAGGGCTGCTTGACCCGGTTATCGAGGTGAGGCCGGCCACTCCGGGGAAGAAGGTTTTACCTGATTCCCGTTCAGGAGAGCTTGCCTCTTCTGCGACCATTTTGAAAACAGATGAAGCGGATATCCCTTCAGATGGGAGTTGCGAATCGGCAGGCGCGGTGGACGACCTGCTGCACGAAGTGAGGAAATGCGTATCCTCCGGCGGACGTATGCTTGTCACAACTCTTACAAAAAAAATGGCGGAAGAGCTGACCGATTATTACAGGGAGATGGGGGTAAGGATAAGGTATCTTCATTCAGATATCGAAACGATCGAGAGGATGCAGATACTGCATAATCTGCGGAGAGGGGAATTCGACGTGCTTGTCGGGATAAATCTGCTGCGTGAAGGGCTTGACCTCCCTGAAGTATCGCTTGTAGCAATCCTGGATGCAGACAAGGAGGGTTTTCTCCGCTCCACCAGATCGCTTATACAGACATGCGGTCGGGCTGCAAGGAATGTAAATGGCAAGGTCATCATGTACGGAGACACAATCACAGTATCAATGCAGGCCTGCATCGACGAGACCGTCCGCCGCCGGAAAAAGCAGCTTGCTTACAACATCGAGCACGGAATAACGCCGGAGTCGATTGTCAAGGGGATGCGTAACATCCTTGGCTCCATAGAAGATAAGGATTATTACACCCCTTCGTCTGGAGTTGCCGAAATGGCAGAAAATTATGGCGTTGCTGCTAAAGATATTCCAAGAACCATAAAAAAACTGAGAAAAGAGATGCTTGAGGTGGCAAAAAAGCTCGACTTCGAAAAAGCAGCGCTCCTTAGGGACAGGATCAGGAAACTGGAAGAAGCTGAATTGGCATTGAGGTAAAATCAACCCGAAACTACACATATCCTGATTATCCGCAATCTTTTTCAGAAAGAGTTAAAAAAGCGGGAATTAAGGAGAGGCGCCAACAGACTCGACATTCTTTCAGGTATGTTTATAAATCGGAGAAGGATAAAAATCAGAAGCCAGGAGGAGACGAAAAACCACTCTTTCTTGCCGAAATCCATCTTGCTGGCGGCATGAAACTCCCCGACAAACGATCTTGCAAGCATTGCATTCCGTATCCTTTCGGCGCGTTCCCATGTCCTTATTATCAGATGTCCGATGACGGAAATGTAACTCCTTGAACCAAACCCTCGGGTTCCGAACGAACGCAACTCGCGCCCCCTCGATACCCTCTCTCCCTCTTCAACCAGTACGAAGAGATACCTGTACATGAAAAGCATCTGAATAACAAAAATCTGTGGAATACCGAGTCTTTCAAGTGCAAGGCATATGTCGTTGAATCCTGTCACTCCGACAAGAATCAAAGCAGCGCCTGCGGTAAGAATGCCACGCAGAATGATTGAGGCGAACGAGAACCAGCCGGCTGCGATATGCAGATGCCCGAGCTGATACAACGTTTCATGATCAACAAGCGGATTGAATATGCCGATTGCGACCAGAAATGGAAGCGCTATCGCAATTTTTCTGATTATGTAAAGAGACGGAAGAGAAGATAGCGAAAGTATGACAGCGGGAAAGATGAAAAAAGGGATGAGCCTTGCGACCTCATACCTGTCAAAAGATATTACAGCCAGAATAAATCCGAACGTCACAATCGTCTTTGCCCTGGCATCAAGGAGATGAATAGATGTCCCCTGTTTTGCAAGAATATCCAGCCGTTTTAAATCAAGCGCCGCACTGCTGATTGAAGTCATCCGCGTCCTTTTTGAAATCGGCAAGACAGTAGCTACCGGCTGTCCGGATATGACGGAACAGTGAGCCGGAAATAGCTACCCCGCCTTCCCTCCGGTGAATTTTCTCAACAGGAACCCAGCAAGAAAAACCGTTAAAAGCGTGATTATCCCTCCAGCAACGGCAGACAGCATCCCGCCTGCCCTGCTGCTTTCCGTTTTCATTCGAGCTTCGGCAGATTCTGTCGCATCGAAATCGTATCCAGGAAGAAAAACCGTTTTTTTCTGCATCTTTTCAAAAAACGTGTGAAAACGCCCGTTCTTGCTATCTGGCGCTTCTCTCCCTGTAATTTTCTGAATCGACCACTCAAGCCCGTCAGGTTTTGCAGATGAAAACCAGGAGATGACTCCGGCTGCTGCAAGCATGGTGATGAGAGAGAGGCAGAACAATGCGTTTTTAAACGGGAACTCCCGTAAAGGAAGAGGCTTTGGGTGGAATTGCAGCATCCGGGGGCTGGCTTTTCTGATGAATGCCACTATCCCAGCCGTAGCCACCCCCTCTACAACCCCTATAGCCAGATGGACAGATTGCATGACCGCGGCGAAAGCTGAAAAAGGGAGCGATGAGACTCCTGAAGCCACACTCTCAAGAACAACTGAGAATGCCCCGGCCTGAAGGGAAAAGACAGACGCCGCCATAATGGCGATGCTCTCTTTTCCAGCATCCGGAGAGCTACCCGCTATCTTGCGATATATGAAAGGGTACGCGATGAAAGCGGGGAAAAAACCCATATTGAATATATTGCATCCAAGCGCAAGCAGGCCGCCGTCTGCGAAAAAAAGAGCCTGAACCAGAATGACCGAAGAGATGGCAAGAAATGAGGCATAAGGGCCAAGAAGCACCGCCAGCAGCACCCCGCCACCAAGATGTCCGCTCGATCCGGTGCCAGGGATCGTAAAGTTTATCATCTGGGCTGCAAAGACGAATGAAGCCATGACTCCGATCAGAGGCGCCCTCTTTTCAAGCTCCTCTTTCCCTATTCTGCCGGAGGAGTATGCGATCATTCCGGTGGAAAGAGCGCACATGGCAATTCCTGTCAAAGGCGAAAGCAGAGCGTCCGACATATGCATGAATTATATTCTCCTCTGCCCATAAAAAAGTGAAAACAACTGAAGAAGCATGCTCTCCATGCCCAGCATACGCAGTATTCGTCCGGTTTTGACAAAACCATGGGATTCTGAGTATCTGCTCTGAAAAAACTGGTGAAACAGGCAATGATCTGATTGTTACCTCTTGACTGGCTGAAATCTGGTAACACAAAAATAAAAAAAGTGTTACTGAATGCATACAGTAAACTGGAATCATGTGTCAACATGAAAACTGCCGCGGAATCATAATGTCAGAAACGGTTATGGATTGAAATTCGTCCCGGATAGCGTAATATGCGAAAAAATCGTGGCAGGAGTCTGACATGGGCAATACCGCAAGATTCGGCATTTCACTGGATGGGAAGCTGCTTGAGAACTTCGACAGGGTTATTGAACAGAAAAACTATATGAACCGGTCAGAGGCGATCCGCGACCTGATACGCGCCTCACTGGTCGAGGAGAGGCTCGGTTCCGATGATCAGGAAGCGGTCGGCACGGTTACGCTGGTATACAACCATCATGTTCGCGATCTCTCTGACAAGCTGACCGAACAGCAGCATTCGCATCACAATCAGATCGTCTCTTCCCTTCATGTGCACCTCGACGCGCACAACTGCCTCGAAGTCCTGATAATCAGAGGAAAAGTGCGAGAGATCAGACAGATAGCTCACGAGCTTATCGGGGTGAAGGGGGTGAAGCACGGTAAACTGGTGATGACCCTGACAGGAGAAGAATTATAGGGTGGTGTATCATGGCAACGCAGAAAAAAGTGATTTTGTTCTTATGAGAAGCTCTGCATAAACCATCGAGGTAAAATGCTCACCGATTTCATGAAACATATTTTCCCCCGTGTGGTGCTTGAGAAAAATCTCCGCATCACCTATACATTCTGCCTTGGGGGCATGTCATTTGCGGTTTTTGTCATGCTGTTTGCAAGCGGCATTCTCCTTCTGTTCTACTATCAGCCGACACCTGAGCGCGCTTACAATTCAATTCTTTTTCTGGAGGCTTCCGTACATGGCGGAAAATATCTCCGCTCCTTCCACCGGCTAGCCTCCCATGCCCTTCTTCTGCTGATAATGCTTCACACTTTAAGAGTGATCCTCACCGGAGCATACCACAGGCCAAGGCAGCTTAACTGGGTGATAGGGGTGCTCCTCCTTTCTTCCGCAACATTTGAGGCGTATTCAGGTTATCTTCTTCCGCTTGACCAGCTCGCCTACTGGGCTACGCAGACAGGGATGGAGCTTCTGGCTGCCGCTCCGCCGGGTGAGCCGCTACGCTCCCTGCTTGTTCCGGACGCAGTGGGAGGACCGCTCTCACTTCTCCGTTTTTACGCTCTTCATGTGGTCATTATCCCGATGGCCATCCTGATTCTCTCCCTCCTCCATTTTTACCGAATCAGAAAAAACAAGGGGGCTCTGCCGTACCTGTGAAAAACGGATTAATTAAAAGCTCGCCGCGCTTTTTCAGGATGATAGGGATTTCAGCAATCTCGGCTTTCGGACTCATCCTCTTCCTGACCCCTTTTTTCCCGGCGCCTCTACAGGAAGGGGCAAACCCTGCAATAACCCCCAATCCGGTAAAATCCGCCTGGTTCCTCCTCTGGATTCAGGAGGTTGTAAGCTGGTCGAGCCGGATGATTTATCCTTTGATCTGCCTGGCGCTCATATTTGCTGCCCTCCCGTGGATAAAGCCTGACAGAAGGATTTTCAGGGCCAGATGGTTTCCACGCGAGCAGATCGCTGTTAACATGCTCACTCTGATTATATCTGCCGTCATTGTTGCTTTGACGATTACAGCCATGTTTTTCAGGGGGCGAGATTGGCTTCTTACATTGTCTCCCTGATTTTGCTTGCAATACCGATCATCTCGATTCAGGCTCCTTATTGCGCTACTGCCGCTTCTCCTCCCGGCTCCGCGGCATCAAGGGGAGATGGATCATGTGTAAACTGTCACATGAGGCATTATGAAAAAAGCGGGGGCTGTGTCAGCTGCCACAATGGCAATCCCTTTTCAGAGCGAATGAATATCGCGCATTACAGGTTGATTTCGGGGAAATTCGCTCATTTCAGGATTGAACGGGACAAAACCGTCATCGAGGGGGAGCGTCTGACAAATATTCACGCGTGCAGGCGCTGTCATCACATCGGAGGGAGCGGGAATTTTCTCGCATCTTCGCTAGATTCCGCAGCGATTGCAAAAACACCGGAAGAAATTTACGAAGCGATAAAAAGGCCGGCGTCAGGAATGCCTGACTTCAGGTTTGGAGAAAGCCAGATAATTGCGCTTGTAAATTCAATAGAAGCAGTTGCCGCCAGATCAGGGGACAAAAGAGCATCCCCCCCCTTTTCCCTGATCTTCAAAACGCTGGATAAAAAGAAAAGAGATATATTCACCTCAAGATGCGGAGGGTGCCACAAGGCAATATCCAGGAAAAAAGGGGCGCTGGGCAACGGGATAACGGCTCCGAACCTCTCCGGAATTTTCACGCGCCATTATCCCGCCAGCTTCAGTAACAGTGGTAAATGGAGCGGAAAGCGGCTTAAGGAGTGGTTGGGCAACCCAAGAAAAATCAGGCCGATGGCAAAGATGCAGCCGGTTTTTCTTGATGATGAAGAATTCAGGGAACTTATGGAAGTTCTTGAAAATTGACAGATAATAAAAGCACAAGAGCAGGAAAACTGGTAGTAATGAAGCTGTCTGAGATCTGATCTTACAGCGCCACTTGGCAGGTTGCAAGCCGGCACGTCCAGGATTAATGACACACCGGCAGCATGTAACAGCAAAACAGGAGCAAAAAGTGTTTTTTCCCGGCTCGGGTCAACCCGCTGCTGAAAGCTCCCTTGCCCTGGCGCATGAAGCGTCAACGGCACTCATCACAATACCTCTGAATCCCCCTTTTTCAAGCTCATGTATGGCAGCTATGGTCGTCCCGCCTGGAGAAGCTACTTTCTCTCTTAGAAGCGCCGGATGCTCGCCAGTTTCCCTTATCATCAGAGCCGTTCCCAGAACTGTCTGCAAAGCCAGTTCAAGTGATGCCTCGCGTGTCAGGCCGTTTTTTACGCCTGCATCAGAAAGGGCTTCCATGAAAGTGCAGACATATGCCGGACCGCTCCCGGAAAGCCCGGTAACGGCGTCCATCTGCTTTTCAGATACTTCAATCACAACGCCTGTCTGCTCGAACACCGATCTGGCCAGCGCCATATCGACATTATCGGCATTTCTCCCCGCGCAGATGGCGGTAGCGGCAGAGCGCACCAGCGCCGCAGTGTTCGGCATGGCTCTTACCACATGTATCCCCTTGGCCAGAATATTTTCAATATAAGTGGTGGATATTCCGGCCATTATCGAAACGATCAGGTTTGCACCGGAAACGACAGGCTCAAGGGCGGAGAGAACTGAAGCGGCAATCTGAGGCTTGACAGCCAGTACGATTATGTCTGACCTTCGGGCTACATCGAGATTGTCATCGGTTACAATCGCGGCATACTCTGACGAGAGGAAGTTTCTCCGGAAAGGGAGCGGCTCTGAAATCATTATCGATTCCGAGGGCACCCCGCCGGAGATAAGCCCTTTTACAATCGCCTCCGCCATGTTGCCGCCACCTATGAAACCGATGGTTTTACTTTCGATCATATGAAAATGCCCCCGCTCAAGTATATTTTACGGCTTTGAAAACAGCGTCGTAATCAGGCTCCGAAGTTACTTCAGGGACAAACTGGATGTATCGGATCACATCATCTGGACCAACCACAAAAACCGCGCGGGCCAAAAGCCTGAGCTCTTCCATGAGAACTCCGTAAGAGACTCCGAATGAACTGTCCCGGTAATCGGAGAGTGTGATTACCCTGTCGATTCCTGCCGCGCCGCACCAACGTTTCTGTGCAAACGGGAGATCCATGCTTACGGTGAGAATAACCGTATCATCGGACAACTGTGAAGCTTCCTGGTTGAAGCGCCTGGTTTCAGTGTCGCAGACAGGCGTGTCGATCGAAGGGACAGCAGAAATGATTCTGGTTTTGCCGGCATATGTAGCAAGTGTCACAGGTGACATGCTGTTGTCGGTAAGACGGAAATCAGGCGCTATCTCGCCGACTTTAAGTTCCTTTCCCACAAGTGTGACCGGTTTCCCCTTGAAGGTAACAACCCCTTTTCTTTCGTTCATTCTACTCCCCCTTGTTTTGTGACGTTAACAGGCTTTATTCATACAATCTCGAGAGCTCAAGGGCATGGCGTATCCATGTTCATAGCGCTTTTCCGGCAGTTCCGCGAAGCTCTTTTCCATCCTGATATCCGATGGAAGCATGCCGACCGCTTCAAGAAACATTACAACCATTCGATAGGTCAACCCCCATAGCACTGGAATTCCAGGACGCGGAATGCTTATTGCCGGCATCTTCATCTTCTTACCATCAAAAGTCACCGTTGCGACAATATGGCGCTGCGGAGCTGCAAGCTGATCCACTCCTATCCAGAAAACATCATGAACTTCATGGTTTGGCCTGACTGTCCGTCCCTCGCCATTTTCAAGAGCATATACGAAGCATGCAACATTAACCGGAAGATGAGCGCCGCTGATATCCGGCAGGCGCCCCAGGCAGCGCGAATTCCGGAGTTTCAACCCGACCTCCTCCAAAGTCTCTCGCTCCGCGGCTCTCCTGGGGTTTTCATTTTTTTTTATTCTTCCTCCCGGAAAGGCAAGGTTGCCAGACCACGGGTCTCTCCTGTCGATAGTTCTCTGCATCAGAAGGAGTTCAAGCTCTTTGGAAGGTTTGCCAAGAATCATCGCTACAGAGGCCGTCGGCTCGCTTTCCGGCAGATCGGCGCAGTAGAGCGGGGCAAGGAAAGAAGCGATATCGTCATAGGTAATTGGCATCTGGTTTTGTTTCTGTCAGGTTCTGTTCATTTTTGGAGTTTCACTATAACAGAAAATGTGAGCAAAAATATCTCTCTTTTACTTGCTGGCAAAAGTTTTTCATCTTTGATGCCAGCTGTAACTCTACTAAATTAATTTGATATAATCTGGTTGTAATTTTTCAAGATATCTTTATAGTTAACGTCTCATAAAGTATTATTTTTATTATGGATAAAAATGTTTTTTGAGATTGAAACGAATATATTCCACTGAAAGGAGAAGTCCGGATATGACTCAGAAATATGTATACTTTTTTGGTGCCGGGAAGGGAGAGGGGAGAGGCGACATGAAAAATCTGCTGGGTGGAAAAGGGGCCAACCTGGCGGAGATGTCGAATATAGGGCTGCCTGTCCCCCCAGGTTTTACGATAACAACTGAAGTATGCACCGAATATTACAAGAACGACAGGGTCTACCCGACGGCTCTCGCAGGCGAAGTGCAGATGAATCTCGAAAAAATCGAGGAGTTGATGGGTAAAAAATTCGGAGACCCGACGAATCCGCTTCTTGTTTCGGTCCGCTCCGGAGCGCGGGCATCCATGCCCGGAATGATGGATACGGTGCTGAACCTTGGACTTAATGACAAAACTGTAAAGGGAATTATCGCACAGAGCAGCGACGAACGTTTCGCGTATGACGCATACCGTCGGTTCGTCCAGATGTATTCCGATGTTGTCATGGGAATGGAAAAAGAGCTGCTTGAAGAGCTTCTGCAACAGAAAAAAGAGGAGAGAGGCGTTCATCAGGATACCGAGCTTACCGCATCCGACTGGAGAGAACTGGTCGCTCTTTTCAAAAAGACAATAAAGTCCGAACTCGGAAAGGATTTCCCGGACGACCCGAAAGAACAGTTGTGGGGCGCGATAGGAGCGGTATTCGGATCATGGATGAACCAGCGCGCAATCACATATCGAAAACTTAACAACATACCGGTTGAATGGGGAACTGCTGTCAATGTTCAATCGATGGTATTCGGCAACATGGGGAGCGACTGCGCCACAGGAGTTGCCTTTACCCGTGATCCGTCAACAGGCGAGAACTACTTCTTCGGCGAATTCCTTGTAAACGCGCAGGGAGAAGATGTTGTCGCCGGAATACGTACCCCGCAGCCGATCAACCGTGTAAAAAACAGGGATACCAAACTTCCGTCAATGGAAGAGGTCATGCCTGAGTGCTACAGACAACTTGTGCATATCCGGGAAATTCTTGAGAAACATTACAAAGATATGCAGGATATCGAATTCACCATTGAAAAAGGGACATTGTACATGCTGCAGACCCGCACTGGGAAGCGTACCGCCCCTGCTGCCATCAGAATTGCAGTTGACATGGTCAAAGAAGGGCTTATCGACCGAAAGACCGCGGTGCTCCGCATAAATCCGAACCAGCTTGACCAGTTGCTCCACCCCTCTCTCGACCCTGAAGCTGATATAACCATAATTGCAAAGGGGTTGCCGGCTTCGCCAGGCGCCGTTTCAGGCGAAGTCGTCTTTACGGCGGACGAGGCCGAGAGCGCTGCCAAGACCGGGCGAAAAGTCATACT
Organism: Geobacter sp. UBA4057; assembly: GCA_002382705.1. GTDB lineage: Bacteria > Desulfobacterota > Desulfuromonadia > Geobacterales > Pseudopelobacteraceae > UBA4057. The sequence continues at coordinate 11,818 of DFZL01000042.1, read as the reverse complement.
TGTCAGGGTGGAAACTTCTCCGGAAGATATTCACGGAATGCATGCCGCCCAGGGGATTCTCACGGCGCGTGGCGGTATGACTTCTCATGCGGCTGTTGTCGCACGGGGGATGGGTAAATGCTGCGTTGCCGGATGCGGTGATATCCAGGTTGACTACTCATGCCAGAGCTTCAAGGCAAAGAATGGAGTAACGGTAAAAAAAGGGGATGTAATCACGCTTAACGGTTCGACCGGTGATGTCATACTGGGGGCGGTTCCGACCATACCAGTCCAGCTCACCGGAGATTTCGGAATCATAATGGAATGGGTGGACGGTTTCAGAAAGCTGAAAGTTCGCACGAATGCAGACACTCCGCATGACTCCAGAGTCGCCAGGGAATTCGGCGCCGAGGGGATAGGGCTCTGCCGGACCGAACATATGTTCTTCGACGCTGAACGTATCGCCGCTGTGCGTGAGATGATACTTGCGGATGACACGGAGGGGCGCAAGCAGGCTTTATCCAAAATTCTCCCGATGCAGAAAGGGGACTTTATCGGCATTTTCCGTGAAATGCGCGACCTTCCTGTGACAATTCGCCTCCTCGACCCACCGTTGCACGAGTTTCTCCCGCAGGAAACAAGAGACATGGAGGAACTTTCGAGAACGATGAAAGTGCCGGTCAGCGCCCTTAAACACAAGGTTGACACCCTGCACGAATTCAACCCTATGCTTGGCCATCGCGGATGCAGGCTGGGGATAACATACCCCGAAATCTACGACATGCAGGTGCGCGCCATCATGGAGGCGGCGTGTGAACTTGTAAAGAATGAGGGATTCAGCATCGTGCCGGAAATAATGATCCCGCTGATAGCGACTGCAAAGGAGTTTACGTTGCTGAAACGGAATGCTGTTGCCGTCTGCAACCAGGTTATCGCCGAATACGGCGTGAAGATCGAATATCTGATCGGCACGATGATCGAGCTCCCGCGTGCAGCTCTGACTGCTGATGAGATAGCTGAGGAAGCGGAGTTCTTCTCTTTTGGCACAAACGATCTGACCCAGACCACTTTTGGCCTTTCACGCGATGATGCCGGAAAATTCCTCCCGTTTTACGTCGAACACGCAATACTACCGGAAGATCCTTTTGTCTCGCTGGATACCGGTGGAGTCGGCAAGCTTGTGAAGATGGCGTGCGATCTGGGGCGAAAGACTAGGCCGGGGATAAAACTCGGAATATGCGGCGAACATGGCGGCGATCCGGATTCGGTCATATTCTGCCATAATGCGGGGCTTGATTATGTATCGTGCTCGCCCTTCCGTGTTCCGATCGCTCGACTGGCCGCCGCCCATGCCTCCTTGACCTGAATATCCAATGATTTCAACAAAAAAGGATTGGCTCCGGCGCCAATCCTTTTTTATGCTCTCAATAAGGTAACATAATCAATCAGGCCAGCCTGAATCTGTTCACCATCTCCTGAAGCCTGCCTGCAAGCCCGGCAAGCTCAGAAGCGGCCTGCCGCGTTGTCTGGGCGTCGCTGGAACTGCTGCTTATGACCTGGCTTATAAGATGCATGTTATTTGTAAGCCCAGCCGTTGTTGCGGACTGTTCTTCCGCAGCGGTCGCGACCTGCGACACCCCGGTAGCCAGCACATCGATCTGGTTTTTTATCGAATCTATCGCCTGGCTTGAGCTTTCAACCCCCTGCGTCCCTTCCCTTACGCTTTTCGAACTCTGCTCCATTGAACCCACAACATTTTTCACATCCTTCTGAAGAACGTCGATTATCGCCTGAATCTCCCTTGTAGCTGTAGTCGTCCGCTCAGCCAGGCGTCTCACCTCGTCCGCGACTACTGCAAATCCGCGGCCGTACTCTCCGGCTCGAGCCGCTTCTATGGCAGCGTTAAGAGCCAGCAGATTCGTCTGATCGGCGATCTCCTCTATTGAGGCTATTATTGCTCCTATATGTCCTGAATTAGCCCCCAGTGATTCTACAGCCGCGGTAGTATCAGTCACCATCCTCCCGATCTCTCCCATCATTTCAGCCATGCCGTTGATTATCCGCTCCCCTTCTGACGCCGAATTTCTGGTGTCTGAAGCTTTCTCCGCCATCTGCTGGCAGTTCTGGGCTATTTCCACACTTACCGCCGAGAGATCGTCAACAGCGCTGCTGACGGAGTAAGTTTCAGAAGAAGCCTTGTTTGTTCCCATCGCTATATTCTCGGAAGTATGGGTCAGGTTTCTTGACGCCGATGCAAGCTCTGCGGATGTGGTCTGAATGCTGGATATGACGGAGCGCATGGAATTCTGGAGCTCCTTCATCGCCCTCAGGATATGGCTGATTTCGTTGTTCCGCATAACGGTTATTTCATTGGAGAGATCGCCCCCGGCCATGGTCTGGATGTATCTGATGACCCGGTTTATGGAGCTGCTGATCGCATATATGTTTATGGAGCCGAAAAGAGCGCCAGCCAGTATGAAGAGAATTACCGCTACAGTTAGAATCTCCGAAGAAACGAAGCGGGCGACCACTGCCGTGGCGATGATGCAGAGACTGTAGCAGAAACAGAGTAAACCGAGACGGAAGTTGATGGTGAAGTTAAGATAAAAATTATAAAGCGCTTTCATTCTTATCTCCTGAACTGAAAAATTTTAATGTTAAAACAGAGCAAAGAAATACAATCAATCGCCTAAAAAGGCAACTTTTTAATGAATTGCCTCGCAGCAGGATTCGATCAAGGAAAAGAGAGGTTTTATAAAGCCGGGCTGATTAGTTCCCGGATGGAAACTGATTAGTTGTTCGGTGGGAGTTATTCTGAAAAAATCCGGGCGGTGAATACGAATATATCGCATTCATTCCGCCATGCATCTTCGGCAAGTCCGGCCTTGAGGCAGGTATGCCCCAGGAATTCATCACGGCTCCAGCCGTATTCAACAGCGACCTGAGGCAGCAAAACACCGCGGTTTCTACCCTTCACAATATAAAGACCATGCTCCCCTACCCTGATCTTTTCAAGCGCATCTACCTTTGAAAGAGGTGAAAGCACCGAAATCTCGAGGGTGAAATCGTCCAGCTCTTTTTCTGTCATTGGAGTAAAACGTGGGTCTCTTGTTGCGGCGGATATCGCCATCTCTCTTACCAGCAGGCAAAGTGGCTCGTCAGATACGAAAGAGCCTATGCAACCACGGAGCTTCTCATTCTGCCTGATTGTGACAAAACACCCCTGATTTCCCTGCAAGGCAGCGGAGTCAATCGGAAAATCGGCGGGAGAAGAGCCTTTAATGTGCGAAACTATGGCGTCTCTTGCGATCGAAAGCAGTACTCTCCCATCTTTTTCATCCGGCACTTCAGACATTTCCGACCCCCCTAAGTTCATTTGTAGCTCTTCCTCCTGAAGAGCCCGGTCTTTACGCTTGAAATTCTGTCAAGAAAGAGGAGTCCGTTCAGATGATCCATCTCATGCTGGATGGCAACCGCCTCAAAGCCGGTTGCGACCAGTTCTCGCATCCCACCCTCAGGTTCAACGAATCGGACGACTATCTCGGTTGGCCTCTCAACGTCCCCGGTATAATCCGGAACGCTCATGCACCCTTCCCTCATTACCGCAACCCCTTTCGAGGAAACGATTACCGGATTTATCATGCAGAGGAGGCCATGATTGTTTTCCCTTCCATGCCGGCTTGATGAAACGTCAACCACGCAGACCCTTAGAGTCACGCCTATCTGCGGGGCGGCAACCCCTACAGAGCCGGGACCTTCGCGCATTGTGTCGACAAGGTCGGATACGAGCTTTTTGATCTCTTCGTCTATTATCTCAACCTGGTGACAGACTTTTTTCAGGAGAGGATGAGGATAGCGCAAAATCGGATGTGCAGGCATCTGGTTTAAAGCGAGACAGGAGTGACGACTCTTACGCCTATCTCGACATTCAGCTCCTTCTTAAGTTTTTCAAGCAGCGCTTCAAGCTGGTCAGGGGTATTCCCGTCAGGAAGCGCCGCCTCCAGCATCATCACGTACACCGGCTCATCATCTGTCCCTATAAGCTTCGTAGTCAGATCGGTGATGTTCACACCACGCTCGGCCAGTTCATTTGCAACACGATAGACAATGCCGGGTTTGTCAGCTCCGTATACGGATATCAGGCAGATTTCACCGCCCGAATCTCTTCTTACAGCTTCATCCCCATGAAGCGATCTGACAGCCAAAGACATCCCGAGCCTGTCGCATGCTGGTTTGAGCTCGTCCGACAGTTTCCCTTTATTGAACGGCTTCGAATGCGAGACTATCAGTATCATGGCGAATTCGCCGGCAAGCATGGTGCAGCTTGAATCGGCTATGTTGCAGCCAAGACGGTAAAGAACCTCGGCCACTCCGGCAACTATCCCCGGCTTGTCTCTTCCGACGACTGATACTGCAAAATGAACGATTTCAGGCTGCACTGTCATATTCTGCCTCTGATGGTTCAGTTTTTTCACGGATGCAGTGAATATTTACAACTATTCAGATCCGGCTGCAACTTTTTTCCGGATATTCCGGTATCGAAGGCGAATCGGCCGGAAATTTGCCATCTGTGATAAACACCGCTAAAAACAGCTTGCAGATCAAGGCGCTTCCGGGATATCCATAAACATCAGCAATCGGGCTGCACCAGACAAAACAGAAAGTCCAGGAACCGCAAATGAATTTGACTGAAGCCATAATACTCGGCATTGTAGAAGGGCTGAGCGAATTCCTCCCCATATCATCCACAGGACATCTCATCCTTGCTTCGGCCATATTGAAAATAAGCCAGAGCGATGCCCACAAGGCGTTTGAAGTCACCATACAGTCAGGAGCCATACTTGCCGTAGTATGGCTTTACAGGAAGGAGCTCCTTTCCCGTTCATCACTCCTTTTAAAACTATGCGTCGCTTTTATCCCTACCGGCATTTCAGGTCTTTTGCTTTATAAAAGCGTAAAATCGCTTTTTCACCCTTCAGTTGCAAGCTATATGCTGATAGCAGGGGGCATTGCGTTTATTGTCATTGAAAGGTTCCTTAAAGGACGCACCCTCGCTGAAGGAGGCATTGACCGGATATCATACGGAGAAGCCTTTTTCATTGGCGTGGTTCAGAGCATCTCGATGATCCCCGGAGTTTCACGCTCTGGTGCGACCATACTTGGAGGCCTTCTGGCAGGGATGAACAGGAAGGACGCTGCTGAATTTTCATTCCTGCTCGCCATTCCTACGATGTTCGCCGCGACTTTTTACGATATCTACAAAAATATCGCTATTTTCTCCTTCGATGACGGTCTCAATATCCTTGCAGGATTTCTGGCGTCATTCATTTTCGCCATTGTCGGCATAAAAATTCTTCTCAGGTTCATAACCACCCATACTTTCATCCCTTTCGGGATATACAGGATTCTTGCAGGCATTCTGTTTATTCTTCTGTTCGCCTGATTTTTTGAAGCCTCCTCCTTTTACAAAAATATTACAGCGCCTCCGGTCAACCAGTTGCTATCATCATTTCTGAGATGTCTCTTCTGCGGCTGTATTTCCGGAGGGTTCAATGTTAAGTGAGTTGAAAATTGGAAAACATGTTGCAAGGTTTCCGCTGATCCAGGGGGGTATGGGGGTAAGAATATCCGGAGGCAACCTTGCGGGACATGTTGCGAAGTGCGGAGGGGTCGGACTTGTCGCGGCTCCCGGGATATGCCTTAACAGCAGATTCTATAATGGCTCGAATTATTTCAAGGCAGATTCTGAAGCTTTTAAAGACGAACTCCGCAAGGCATACGAAATTGCCCCTGATGGTGTGATCGGCGTCAATGTCATGGTTGCGCTCTCGGACTTTGAACATCTTGTGCGGGCTGCCGTCGAAGGGGGGGCCAAGATTATCGTATGCGGCGCAGGCCTTCCGATGAATCTTCCGGAATTGACCGCGGATCACCCTGATGTAGCGCTTGCACCGATTGTTTCATCCCTTAGGGCGGCACAGCTCATAGCAAAAAAATGGTTCAAGAGCTACCATCGCCTCCCTGACGCGGTTGTGGTGGAAGATCCCGACACTGCAGGCGGCCACCTTGGCGAGAAGATGGAAAATATAGGAACCGGCGAATATGATCAGTATGCGACTGTAAGAGCGGTAAAAGAGCTTTTCCGCGACGAATACGGGGCTGATGTTCCGGTTGTGGCTGCCGGAGGAATATGGGACAGGAGCGATCTTGAACGCGCTCTCTCCGAAGGGGCGGATGCAGTTCAGATGGCGAGCCGTTTTGTCTGCACCGAGGAGTGCGACGCCTCGGATGCCTTCAAGCAGTTGTACATGGAATGCAGGCAGGAGGATATCGGACTGATCATGAGCCCTGCCGGCCTGCCTGGACGGGCGATCCTGAACAACCAGGCTAACATACGCCAGTTTGATCTTGATCATGACACGCGCTGCCGTCTTGGGTGTCTGAAAAAATGCTCCTACAAGGAGGGTAAAGAACGCTTCTGCATTGTCAATGCACTCGACCGGGCACAACGCGGAGACGTTGAAACAGGCCTGGTGTTCTGCGGGACCAACGCCTGGAAGGCAGACAGGATTACCACCGTGCAGGCCATCTTCGATGAACTGTTCAAAGATATGGATTGAACTTCCCGGGAAAACAGCAGCAAACAGGTAGACCTGACAAAAGCCTGAGATGTCCACACCGGAAATACAAAGGAGACAAAATGTCAAAGGATTATGTCGTAGCCGATATCTCTCTTGCGGAATGGGGGCGCAAGGAGATGATTATTGCAGAGACCGAAATGCCTGGCCTGATGGCGATCCGTGAGGAGCACGCAAAATCGCGGCCATTGAAAGGCGCCAGAATCGCCGGCTCGCTCCACATGACCATACAGACCGCAATGTTGATCGAAACCCTGACCGCTCTGGGCGCAGAGGTGCGCTGGGCATCCTGCAACATCTTCTCCACCCAGGATCACGCCGCCGCTGCCATTGCCGCGACCGGCGTCCCGGTTTTCGCGGTCAAGGGGGAGAGTCTGGCCGAATACTGGGAGTACACACACAGGATTTTCGAGTGGCACGACGGCAGCAGCCCGAACATGATACTGGACGACGGCGGCGACGCCACGCTCTTGCTGCATCTTGGAAGTGATGCCGAAAATGACCCATCGCTTATCGCCAATCCGACCTGCGAGGAAGAACAGTTCCTCTTCGCATCCATCAGAAAACGTCTGACAGAGCAGCCGGGCTGGTATTCCCGGACTGCGGCCAGCATAAATGGAGTTACCGAAGAGACCACAACCGGCGTGCATCGACTCTATGAAATGCATAGAAAGGGGGCTCTGAAGTTCCCGGCCATCAATGTCAACGACTCGGTCACCAAGTCCAAGTTCGACAATATCTACGGCTGCCGCGAATCGTTATTGGACGGCATCAAGCGCGCCACCGACGTGATGGTTGCAGGCAAGGTGGCCGTGATATGCGGCTACGGCGACGTGGGCAAGGGGTGCTGCCAGGCGATGCGCGGACTCCAGGCACAGGTATGGGTCACAGAGATAGACCCGATCTGCGCGCTGCAGGCCGCAATGGAAGGGTACAGGGTTGTTACCATGGAGTACGCCGCAGATAAGGCCGATATCTTTGTCACCACCACCGGCAATATCGATGTTATCACCCATGACCATATGAAAGAGATGAAACACAACGCCATTGTCTGCAACATCGGACATTTCGACAACGAGATCGAGGTTGCCGGACTGAAGCAGTACCGGTGGGAAAACATCAAGCCTCAGGTTGATCATGTGATATTTCCTGACGGAAAACGGATCATCCTCCTGGCCGAAGGCCGACTGGTCAACCTCGGTTGCGCCACCGGCCATCCCAGCTACGTCATGTCCTCCTCATTCGCCAACCAGACCCTGGCTCAGATGGAAATATACTGCAACCCCGGCAAATATCCGGTAGGGGTTTACACATTGCCTAAAGAGCTGGACGAGAAGGTTGCGCGCCTGCAACTAAAGAAAATGGGCGCCATGCTGACAGAGCTGACCGACGCACAGGCCGCCTACATAGGAGTCAGGAAGGAAGGGCCATACAAGAGTGATTCATACAGGTATTGAACATGGCTGGTCTCCCGGCGGAACCATCCGGAGATGACACCATTTCTGCAATAACCTCAAGCTTAAAAAGGCCTGCCGTTACTTGCGGCGTTTCCGCTCACAGCGCCGGACACGGCGGCAGGCTATCCCATCCATCTCCTGTAAAGATCGTTCTCTATTCCGGCCTGGTCAAGAACCTTGCCGACAACAAAATTTATTATATCCTCAATGCTTCCCGGACGGTTGTAGAAAGCCGGCATGGCAGGGATGATGCGGGCTCCGGCGCGCGCAAGGCGGAGCATGTTTTCAAGATGTATCTCGCTTAAAGGGGTTTCGCGCGGCAGAAGAAGCAGCGGCCGTTTTTCCTTGAGCATCACATCAGCTGTACGCTCTATAAGATTTCCGGATATCCCGGCAGCGATTCTCGCCATAGTCCCCATGCTGCACGGAGCAACAAACATCATCTCAGGCGCGGCCGACCCGCTTGCAGATGGTGAAAAAAGATCATCCGGAGAAACCAGGGTGATATCGTCCACCTCGAGAAAATCCGTAATAACCCTGTTCGCATCACCGATATCCACGTCATCGAGTTTAAGCCCGGTCTCTTCGAGGCAGACCATCCGGCCGGTTCCGCTCACAGCAGCGGTTACAGAAAAGCCTATGTTGCAGAGCTCTTCCATCAGTCTCAATCCGTAAATTACCCCTGACGCTCCAGTAATGGCGACGAAAACATTCCTCTTCTTCATTCATCTGACCCCGCGCAGAATAAATTCAGCTGCTGAAGCAACAAATATTATCACGCTTATATAGCCATTCATGGCAAAGAAGGCCGCATCCAGCTTTTCCAGATCACCGCCACGGAGCAGCCAGTGCTCATAAAAAAGGAGAATGGCTGATGCCGTTATCCCGAGCATGAAAAAGATTCCAAGCCCCATTGAAAGGTGAAGCGAAAGAAGAATAAGAAGCATCGCAAAATGCAGTCCTCTTGCAATCCAAAGAGAACCCTTTACGCCGAAAGCGACCGGAATCGAGTGCAGCCCAGCCTTGCGGTCAAAATCTATATCCTGAAGCGCGTAAAGAACATCAAAACCGGCAACCCAGCACAAAACAGCGCTACCCAGAAGAACAGGAGGCAAGGATATCTCGCCGCGGACAGCTATCCAGGCTCCGACAGGGGCAGCACCAAGGCATACCCCTAGCACGACATGGGCAAGTGAAGTAAAGCGTTTGCAATATGAGTAGAGAAAAAGGAAAAATATTGCGACCGGAGCGAGAGCAAGACAGAGCGGGTTAAGCCTCCAGGCTGCAACCAGAAGGAGCAGGGTCGCTGAAATGATGAACCCCGCTGTAGTGCCTCTGCCAACGAGGCCTGAAGGTATGGCGCGCCCGGAAGTTCTGGGATTCTGTGCGTCTATCGAAGCGTCAATCAGTCGATTCAGCCCCATCGCAGCAGTGCGTGCGCCTGTCATTGCCACCATTATCCAGAAAATCTGGCGTAAGGAGGGTAACCCACCGGCAGCCATCAGCGCCCCTGTCAGAGCGAAAGGGAGCGCAAAGATCGTGTGTGAAAACTTGATCATCTCAAGAAATAGTGAAATTCTGCGGATTACGCCGGTTTCTATCGTCATTTCAACTCTTGATCCTTTTTGTCATTTTTCCGTATCCGGTCGCATCTATAGCCATTCTTCTCTTTTCAGCATCGAAAAATATGTCCGAAGAAAATTCAACAAGGTTGATAGCATGCCAGACGACAGTTGAAACCCTTTCAGGGAGACATGCCGAAGCATCGACAAAAAGAAGTATTTTTGAATTTCTGAACCAGGGGAGCGACCAGAGAAAGCGAGCAGTTTCAATTACCATGCCCGAGCCTGGCTCTTCAATGGAAATCACCCCGCTGTTATGAAATATCCATTCAATCGGAAAATGAATATCTGCAAATCCGGGGAGAAGTTTTCTGAGAAAAACAGCGAGTAGCCGCTCCCATGCCTTGGCCATCCAGCAGTCCTCCATCGGAGGTTCGCCAGGGACTGTCGCCGGTATTATCGGTTTTTCACGTCTGCGTATGCATGTCAATCGGATGAGAGGGGCGGGGGATGGCGGTGAATAAGAACCGGTATGATTGCCGAATGGCCCCTCTATAACCGATTCGTGGGGATCTATATAACCTTCAAGCACGACCTCTGCCTCCGACGGGACATACAATGGAACTGTAAGCGATCTGACCATCGTAAGAGGTCTGTTCTGAAGAAAGCCTGCAAAAGTTACTTCATCAAGCCTGCCCGGCAAAGGAAACATAGCGCTGAAAGTCATGCATGGCGCTCCTCCCAGCACGATTGCAACCGGCATCTTCCTCCCGATCTTTCTGTAACTTTCCAGATGGGATGCCGCCCCGCTCCCATCCTTGCACTGAACCGCTATTTCTGCTTTTCCGCGGATCTGACAACGGTACATTCCGCAGTTAGTTTCGATGCCATCAGGCGATGAGGTAAATAGAAGAGGGAGGGTTATGTAACGCGGATGCCCAGAAACTTTCCCGTCTTCCGGCCATGACTGAAGAAAGGGAAAAGTGGTCAGGTCAGGGAGTGTTATTTCGGTCAGAGCGGTTTCGGATGTAACTGCCGGTCTCATTGAGCAGAATTCAGGCAATGATGACATCTGGCTGTCAACATTATCGAAGCTCACCGTTCGAAGAGGGGAGATCAAAGCCGAGAATTTTTTCTCAAGCTCACGGATATTATCGACGCAAAGAGCAATGGAGACCCGCCTGAGAGAGCCGAAAAGGTTCGCGGCCAGGGGAAATCCAGAATCACCGGGATGTTCGAACAGCAAAACATCCCCCCCGCCGGAAAGCTTTGATTCTTCAGATACGATTTTGGCAATTTCCAGAAAAGGATTTTTTTTGTCGGTTATCCGCTTAAGCTCTCCTTCTCTTTCAATGATTGCCAGATAGTCATGAAGGTTGGATATCATCTTCTGGCCAGGGGAAAAATCTATTTCTTATCTGCCGGCTCACTTCTTCACCATACTGCGAACCGGCCATACGTTAAAATAAAAAGTCTTGTAAAATCCATTATATATAGCTGCGTCAAGATGGACTGCCCAGTAGAAATCATTGTTGCCGGCATAAGTATATACAGTTGATGACCAGTAATAGCCTGGCCTGACATTTGTAAACCCGCTTTTGTTCAATGCTCTTGATTTCAGCTGATACGCTGTCGGCAGACGCCAATCTCCGGGAACCGAGTTGTCAGTCAGGCCGCACATGCCGCTTTTGAGCTCACTGGCAGTTTTAGATGCATCGCTCCACATCTGCTTCCCGAAACAATCGGCGTTTTTCAGCCACACCAACCCCTGCGAAGTGTCCGTAACTGTCCCGTCGCTATTGTCTTTCAGATCGGCAAAAACAGGCAGAGGTAAACCTGTGCAGAAAAAGACAACTATCATAGCCATCAGCAATAACTTCATTCTGCTCTCCTCAATTGCTTGGGTGTCGGAAGAAACAAACCTGTTTATTTTGTAAATATTAAAGGAGTATTTCTGAATTGTAAACAGAAGCTGAAGAGATCGGATAATCGACAGTCCTGGAATGAAAAATGTCAATGCAGTAGACCCCCAGAACAGAAGGACCAGGATTGCCCCTGTATTGGTATAACAATCTCAATCTTTAAAAACAGGACTGAATTGGTATTTTATTCAGGGATATTTAATCCACAAAACCCCCCCCATTTTTTCAGGGTTGTTTTTTTTTGTTTAATAGAATATTAA
>DFZL01000016.1:7836-15878 GCA_002382705.1 Geobacter sp. UBA4057 | reverse complement strand
CGGCGTACCTCTGTACGCCTCCGCGTAAATCCTCGGTTTCCTTGCCAGAAGCAAAAATTCCCGCTTTCCGAAGCTGAAACCGGCTGTTTCTCATCCGGAGTTTCCGGATGTAAACTAGTCAGGTTTTTCGCATTGTAGCCTGAGCATCTCGCAAAAGTCATCAAAGATGAGGTCTTGCAAAAACAATAAAATCGTCATTCCCGGGGCAGTAATCGGGAATCCATAAAAATAGACTCATTTTAGAGGTTTCAAAATAGATGGGTATCACAGATTGAAACAATCGAGGATGGCAATATGGAAAAAAGAGCGGGACAATCATCATGTCAGTAAAAAACGGACTTGAGAAGATAATTGCAAAGCGCCTTGAATCGTCGGGAAGGATGACTTTCGCGGAATTCATGGAAATCTGCCTGTATGAGCCAGATCTCGGATATTACACTTCACCCGGGAGGAAAGTGGGGGGGGAGGGGGATTTCTATACCAGCATCTCGGTACATGCCGCTTTCGGGAGGGTGATTGCCCGTGAGATTGCACAGATGTGGCGCTGTCTCGGCTCTCCCCAGGAATTCACCCTCGTTGAGTGCGGCGCCGGAAACGGAAGACTCGCCTGCGACATAATGGATTATCTCTCAGAGCGCGAGAAAGGGGCGTATGAAGCGACCCGGCTCTTGCTGCTCGAACGGGAACCTACCCTGCAGGATGCCCAGAGAGAACAGCTCTATCCGCACCTCTCCCGCATCGGGTGGCTTTCGCCCGGAGAATTTCTTTCAACGATGAAAATCAAGAACGGCTGCGTCTATTCGAACGAACTGCTCGACTCCTTCCCTGTCCACAGGGTAGTCATGACAGATGAAGGGTTGAAAGAGATATATGTCGTGATGAAAGAGGGGGGGTTGAGCGATGAGGCGGGAGAAATATCCACAACCGCCATAACCGGATATCTCGAACGCGCCGGAGTCAGGCTTCTTGCGGGGCAGATGGGGGAGATAAATCTTCGCGCGCTTGAATGGCTTGAATCCATGACCGGAGTCATTGAGAGAGGTTTCATACTGACGGTCGATTACGGCTTTACGGCAACAGAGCTCTTCGCTCCCCACCGGAAGCAGGGGACTCTCCTCTGCTATCATAGGCACCAGGTTGAAGAGAATCCTTATATCCGGCTTGGCGAACAGGATATTACTTCGCATGTCGATTTTACATCACTCATGAAACGGGGTGAAGAGATCGGGCTTCGCTCCGAGTGGTTCGGCGAACAGTACCGTTTTCTCCTCTCCTGCGGTCTTGTTGAGGAACTTGAAAATATAGAGCGGTCCGAAGCCGACGACCAGGAAAAGCTCAGGCTCCGCCTGGCGTTGAAAAAGCTGATAATGCCGGAAGGGGGGATGGGCGACATCTTCAAGGTATTGATCCAGTCTAAAGGGATTCATGGGGCAAAGCTCCTCTCGCATGGCGGGATAGCAGGGTTGCCGGCATGACATTCTCTCCCCGGGTCGATTCGATAGTGTTTGATCTTGACGGGACGCTCTACTTTTCCGAAGAGCACTCAAATGCGATCAGAGAAGCAGCTGCCGTTTACATGGCGGAGGTGCTGGGAGTGGAAAGCGAAGAATCCGGAAAAATATTGACTGCCATGAGAAAACGTTTCGATGAGGAGGGGAGAGTCGGCACGCTTTCCGCAGTCTGCGTGGAGCTTGGAGGAGATATCAGGGAGCTTAACTACTTTTTAGAAAAAACGCTGATTCCTGAAGCGGTGATTCTCCCTGACCCCATGGTGAGGAAGCTTGTTCTTGAGCTTGCAAGACGCTTCACTCTGTATATCTACACTAACAACACGATCGGCCTGGCCGGAAGGATACTCTCTCATCTCGGCATTACCGAAGCGTTCAGACGGGTTTTCACCGTAGAAGAGAGATGGCGCCCGAAACCGGACATGGAGATGCTTGACGATGTCATGATTGCAGTAGCTTCACCCCCAGGGAAAACACTTTTTGTAGGAGACAGATATGATGTCGATCTCCTCCTTCCGGAGAGCAAAGGGTCTCCTGTCTACCTCTGCCGCACCGCAGAACAGCTGCTCAGGCTTGAAAAGCTTCTGATCCGCTGAATCAGACCAGTTCGATGTGGCTTCCAAGGAAATGGACTTCAATCTCTTCACCAGCGCCTAGAAAGCCTCTGCCTGGGGGTATGACCGCAATGGCATTTGCGTTGACCAATGTTTTCATAAGCCCTGTCTGTTGCTTGCCGGCCGAGACCGCATAGAAAATCTCCCCTTCCCGCTCGATACGCACCCGAAGGAAAGATGTCCGGTCGTCCTCCCTGTTCTTGATGTCGTTCTTCAGCACTGCCCTGAAAGTTGGGCGCCACACCTTTTTTATCCCCATCATCCTCAGAAGCGCAGGCCTGACGAACTCTTCGAATGTCATGAGTGTTGAAACCGGATTGCCAGGGAGTGAAAAAACAGGTTTTCCGTCCTTGAGCCCGAAAGCGGCCGGCTTACCCGGCTTGATTCCGACTTTCCAGAAGAGCTGTTTCACTCCCAGCTCCTGAAGCACTATCCTGACCAGATCGCGATCTCCGGCTGAGACTCCGGCTGAAGTGATCAGCATGTCAGCCTGAAGTCCCTGCTGCAATTTTTCCACATGGCTTTCGTGATTGTCACGGGCCACCCCCATAATCCTCGGAATCGCGCCAGCTTCCCGAACCGCCGCAGAAAGAGCCAGGGCATTGCTGTTGATAATTTCATTCGCCCCCGGTGTCCTCCCGAGTTCCACAAGCTCGTCTCCCGTAGAAACTATCGCTACTACAGGCTGGCGGTAAACCGTAACCACGGCTTTTCCCATAGAAGCCAGCATCCCTATCTCCTGGGGCCTTATGACCGTGCCGGCGGTCATCACGCAAGAGCCGGCCGGAACATCCTCCCCGCGGAACCTGATATGATCCCCTTCAGTCACATTTCCCGTTACGGTTATCTCCTCGCCGGATGTAGCCTCTGTCAACTCTTCCGGGACAACCGCGTCGGCCCCTCTCGGGACAGGCGCACCGGTCATTATCTTGACAGCACATCCAGGCTTCAGCTCGATTCTCTCTGCCGATCCGCCGGCAGGGATATAGCCTGTCACTTTCAGTTTCACCGGAGTTTTTGAGCAGTCGGCAAGCCTGACCGCAAAACCGTCCATTGCCGAATTGTTCCACAGCGGCAAATCCCACGGAGCGATGAAATCCTCGGCCATTACCATTCCAACGCTCCCTTCAAGCGAACGCTGCTCTGTTCCGGCGATCCTTACATTTTCGAGTATCACTCCCCTTGCCTGTTCAAAACTTAGCATCAACACTCTCCTTTGATTTTTTCAAATCTCCTCCCGAAGCGGAATTGCGGCGAAAAACGGTTGTTTTCCGGAGGGAAACTGGGTATGTTCAATCACTGCACGGCAGAGCCGGAATTATATCAACGACTGTAAATAAGTAAACTCTTTTGGTTGCATACATTTTCAGATTGCAGGAGGATAATATCATGAACCCTGAATGGAAGATCGATACTATAGCGGTACAGGGGGGGTATGAGCCCAGGTCGGGAGAACCGCGCGTCCTCCCTGTTGTCCAGAGCACCACATTCAAATACGAGGACGCAGGGCATGTAAGCAAGCTGTTTGATCTAGAAGCTGCCGGTTTTTTTTACAGCCGGCTGGCAAACCCGACGACCGACGCTTTCGAAAGAAAAATAGCGCAGATGGAGAGAGGTCCAGGCGCAATGGCAACCTCTTCGGGGCAGGCGGCCATAACTCTCGCAATACTCAACATCTGCAGTTCCGGGCAGCATATTGTAGCGGCCAGCACCCTTTACGGAGGCACATACAACCTGTTCTCCACAACCTTGCCAAAGATGGGGATAGAGGTCACTTTTGTGGATCCGGAGGCTTCGTCTGAAGATATTCTCAAAGCGTTCCGGCACGAAACACGCTGCCTCTATGCGGAAACGATCGGCAACCCCGGGCTCAACATACTTGATTTCGAAAAATTCTCAGCGGTGGCTCATGATCGCAAATGCCCGCTGATAATAGACAACACACTGGCAACCCCTTACCTCTGCCGTCCTTTCGAGCTTGGAGCGGATATAATCGTCCACTCCGCGACAAAATATATGGACGGACACGCGACAAGCGTAGGAGGGGTGATAGTCGACGGAGGAAGATTCGACTGGGGTTGCGGACGTTATCCAGAGTTGACCGAGCCGGACGAAAGCTATCACGGCATCCGCTATCTGAACAATTTTGGTGATCTCGCATACATCATAAAGGCGCGGGTGCAGCTGATGCGGGATCTTGGCCCCACTCAGGCCCCGTTAAACTCATTCCTCTTCAATCTCGGCGTCGAGACACTCCATCTAAGGATGCAGCGGCACAGCGAAAACGCGCTGGCTGTCGCGAAGTTTCTGCAGGGGCATCCGCTTGTCTCATGGGTCTGCTACCCCGGCCTTGAAAATCATCCGTCACATGAACGGGCAAAAAAATATCTCCCGAAAGGGGCGAGCGGCGTTCTTACCTTCGGGATCAAGGGGGGGATGGAGGCGGGGCGGAAATTCATGGAAGGGACGAGGCTCATAGCGCTCGTAGTCCATGTAGGAGACGCCAGAAGCTGCGTGCTCCACCCCGCCAGCACGACTCATCGCCAGCTTACGGAAGAGCAGCAGATATCAAGCGGCGTCACCCCGGATCTGATTCGCCTTTCTATCGGAATTGAAGATGCGGGAGATATAATTGCGGATATCGATCAGGCTTTATACCTGAGCCAGACGCAGCATGCCTGATATCCTGATCGGCACATTCAGTTCGCGCCCTTATGTATTTGCCTTTTTTGCGGCGTTTCTGCTCGCCTGCGTCCCTCACGTCGGATGGAAAAAGACATTTATCTTCACCGCGGCTGCCTACCTGATCGCTTTTTCGTCTGAATGGCTTTCTATCAACA
Source organism: Geobacter sp. UBA4057 (assembly GCA_002382705.1). GTDB lineage: Bacteria > Desulfobacterota > Desulfuromonadia > Geobacterales > Pseudopelobacteraceae > UBA4057. The sequence continues at coordinate 10,916 of DFZL01000016.1, read as the reverse complement.
CCGGCTTTCCATACGGATGGTACTATTACATCGATACGACAAAGAGCAGGGAGCTCTGGATAGCCGGGGTTCCCTTCTTCGATTCGCTCTCCTATGTTTTTCTTTCCTACTGCAGTTATGCGACCGCGCTCTTCATCCTCTCTCCTCTCAAGGGGTGGAGATGGGGGATCGCAACACTGGAGACAAGACGCATCAGAGCCTCATTCTCCGCGCTTCTTCTCGGAGCATTCCTCCAGACATTTCTCGACATTGTCATTGATCCGGTCGCATTGCAGGGGAGAAGGTGGTTTCTCGGAGAAATCTACGGCTATCGAGAAAACGGAATTCATTTCGGGGTGCCACTATCGAATTATGGCGGATGGCTTTTGACAAGCTTTCTGCTGGTGGCCGCATTCCAGCTGATAGATCGGAGCAAAATCTGCGCCACCCACCCTGCCGGTGGATGCAATATCCCTTTCAGGCCGCTCCTCGGTCCGCTGCTTTACCTTTCGGTGCTTTTATTCAACCTGGTGATGGCAATCCGGATTGGAGAGCACCTGATGGCGCTGACAGCGGTCTTCATTTACACGCTGCCGATCCTGATCGTAGTTGTCTTGTCAATTCAAAAGATGAACAGATATTCACGCGAAGAGTACGAGGAGCACGCGAGAGATTACCCCGTGGGAACGAGAAATTCTGTGATATCAGAGTGAATGGAGTGTTCCGCGCAAACCTTAATAAAATTTCTGGCAGGGAGGCCGACTAAAATGCTTTTAAACAGGAAAAAAATAATATCAGCTCTGATAATCGCAATCATATCCGCAATCGCAATCTTTGCAGGATACATCTGGGGAGCGCTCAACTGGAGCTACGCGAAAGGGGAGCGGGCCGGATACATACAGAAATTTTCCCGTAAAGGATGGATTGTAAAAACATGGGAGGGGGAGTTGCAGATGGTTCCGGTGCCTGGAGCGACGCCTGAAAAATTTGCCTTCAGTGTCATGGATGATTCCGTCGCCATTAAAATCAACTCTACAATGGGGAAAAAGGTTTCCCTCACCTATGAGCAGCATAAAGGGCTCCCGGGGAGCTATTTCGGAGAAACCGAATACTTCATAACAAACGTAAAGCCTCTTGAATGACAAAAAACCCCGCAGGATGAAATATCCCGAGGGGTTTCGCCGAGATATGACGGGGGTGCAGATCAGACCTGCTGAACTTCCTTTACGCCCGGTATGTTCTCTTTCATAGCCCGTTCTATTCCCATCTTCAGTGTCATCGTAGACATAGGGCAGCTTCCGCAAGCGCCTTTAAGTTTCACCTTGACAACGCCCTCTTCGGTAACATCGACCAGCTCGACATCTCCGCCATCGGCCTGAAGGCCAGGACGCACCATTTCCAGAACTTTCAGAACATCCTCTCTCATTCAGCTTCTCCTTTGATTGTTGTTTTTATCCTGAATCCGTGGCAACTCCACGCGTTCAGCCTTTATCTCCCGCCAAGCGGAAGACCCGGTTCCGTCAGATGTCCGGGTCTCATCGCCTCATCCAGCTCCGACTCTTTCATCAATTCCTTATCCAGGATGATTTCCCTGATCGATCTGCCGGTCGCAACCGATTCCCTGGCTACCATGGCCGCAGCATTGTAACCTATGCTCGGGGCAAGAACCGTCACAAGTCCCAGCGATTCCTCAAGATATTTCCTGCACCTTTCACTGTTGGCTGTAATGCCGACTATACATGCTTCAGTGAATTTTCGCACGCTATTGTTAAGTATATCCATCGAAAATGTCATGTTGAAAGCGATAAGCGGCATCATGACGTTCAACTCAAGCTGCCCCGCCTGCACAGCCATCATAATCGCCTGATCGCACCCGATGACCTGGAAACAGGCCATGTTCGTCATCTCGGCCATGGATGGGTTAATCTTCCCCGGCATTATCGAAGAGCCCGGCTGGACAGAAGGGAGTCGTATCTCGTCAAATCCGGTGCGCGGCCCTGATGAGAGGAGCCTCAGATCGTTTGCTATTCTCCCGACAGTCACCGCGCACCGCCTGAGCGCGGAAGACAGCTCCAGAAACGGGTCCATGTTCTGCATCGATTCAAACAGATTCGGTGATGATCTGACCGGCAATCCCGTTTCGGACGCAATCTCTTTCACCACCTTGATGATGTACTCCTTCTCGGCATTCAGGCCGGTTCCGACAGCAGTCCCGCCGATCCCGAGTTCAAGCATGGCCGGAATGCACCCTTCAAGCCCTTCCCTGTTCCTTCTCACCGCCGCCGCATATCCGCTGAATTCCTGGCCGAGCCGGATCGGCACCGCGTCCTGGAGGTGAGTTCTCCCCGATTTAAGTACGTTGTCAAACTCAAGGCTCTTTTCAACAAGGGCTGATTCCAGGCATTGAAGGTTTCCCAGGAGCGGATCGAGCAGATGCAGAGCGGTCAGGCGCATTGCCGTAGGGATCACGTCATTTGTCGATTGCGCCATGTTGACATGGTCATTCGGGTGAATGACGGAAAAATCGCCGCGCTTTCGCCCCAGAATTTCCAGCGCGCGGTTGGCAATAACCTCGTTCGCGTTCATATTGTGGGATGTCCCTGCGCCGGCCTGGAAAGGATCAACCACGAAATGCTCCATGTGCAGGCCGGAAAGGAGTTCGTCCGCAGCCTGGATAATGGCTGAACCGATCCCGCCAGGGAGCCTGCCGGTGGAGATGTTGCTCTTTGCGGCGCATTTCTTGATGATCACCGTCGCCCTTACAAAGGCAGGGTGAGGCTTGAGCCCGGATATCGGGAAGTTTTCCAGGGCTCTGGCGGTCTGCGCTCCGTAGAGGGCGTTTTCAGGCACCTCTATCTCGCCCAGCGAATCTTTTTCAATGCGCGTATTCATAAGTTCTGTCCTTTGATTTTATTTTGCGCTAATATTCAAAGCTTATTTGCTCTCTGCTTAATCGGGAAGCCGATATAAAAAAACCTGTCATTCCCGAAGGGAGCCATCGGGAATCCAGCTTTTAAACCCTTATGGATCCCCGATAAAACAACTCGGGTATGACAACAGGATCAACTGCATGGATCCCCGAATGATTCTATCAGGCATCC
>DFZL01000016.1:0-7780 GCA_002382705.1 Geobacter sp. UBA4057 | reverse complement strand
CAAGGAAATCGAGGATTTGCGCGGAGGCGTACAGAAGTACGCCGCACAAGACAATCCGAAGATTGACGCCGCCGGAGGGGAAAAGCACCCTTTCCGGATGGAAACTACCTCGGGAATGGCAGCTTTTATGAATTTTGCAAGAACCATAAGTGTATGATATATCACCAGCGCCAGCCGCTGTCCATCCAGAAACACCGGATGGAACCTCTCAATGCAGCTTCAGGCTGGAAAAATATTGCAACAGTACGATGAGGACCGACGAAATGCTTAAGACGAAGACAAGGGCTCTTTTGCTCAACGCCCTGCTTATGCCAGGTTTGGGGCAGATTTATCTCGGGAAGAGATGGAAAGGGGTGGCGCTTGTCGTCGCGGTAAATATCCTTCTTCTCGCAGGATTGCTTCTTCTCTTCAGGACAGCTTCTCCCCTGATAGCCGCGCAGGCTCTCAATTCCGTCGTCAATACGGACGAGATCGCAACGGCGCTTGAGAGCTCCGTTCCTTTTGCAAAATGGATTTTTGCCTGTTTCGCTCTTGTCTGGGGGTATGCCCTGATTGACATATTTTACTGCAAAAGAGATTAATCGCCGGCATTACGGTGAGGTTCTTGCAAAAGTCATAAAAGATGTCATTCCCTAAGAGCGTAATCGGTAATTCACTTTTTTGACTATCTGAAAAGATTGGGTTACCGATAGAATCATTCGGGGATGACACCCTTTTTGCAATGGCCTCCGGTTTTTACGGTTTCCCGTCGTAGTTGTGTCGGAGTGATTTCTCTGAAGCTGCTCCATATGTATATGGTTTGACAAACAGCGTTATTATGTGTGATATTCCTGGTAAATTTTCCGGCTGAATTGCCTGAGTCTAATAAGAACAGATCGAGAGCCTACAAATGATGAATTCCGAGATAATCGGCAGCGGCACATGCTACCCGGACAGGGTTGTGCCAAACAGTTTTTTCGAGTACCTAGTAAAAGACGCGGACGAATGGATATTTTCACGCACCGGCATCCGAGAACGCCGTTTTGCCCGTGATGATCAGCCTACCTCAGAACTTGCCGTCACAGCAGCGAGGGGAGCCCTCGCCTCAGCCGGGATCGGAGCTGAAGAAATCGACTGTATAGTGCTGGGGACATCCACTCCGGACATGAGCCTTCCTGCCACAGCCTGTATCGTGCAGAAAGAGATCGGAGCAAAAAACGCCTTCGCCTTTGACATCAACTCGGTCTGCAGCAGCTTCGTCTACACAATGGAGGTTGCCGACAACTTCATACGCTGTGGCAAATACAGGACTGTCCTGGCCATAGGGGCTGACACCTACTCGAAGATACTCGACTTCGAAGACAGATCCACCGCGCCGCTTTTCGGGGACGGAGCAGGCGCCGTAATAGTCAGAAGAACCGAAAATCCGGACAAGGGAATACTCTGCACCTACATGCGTAGCGACGGGCATGGCTGGCCCCTGATCCAGGTGCCTTCCTCAGGCTCGCGCAAGCCGGTGACGCAGGCAACAATAGCCGCACGGGAAACCACCTTCAAAATGGCCGGGAAGCAGGTCTACATTTTCGCAACCGAAGTGATCCCAGAGATAATTGAAGTGCTCTGCAAAAAAGGAGGGGTTGCGCCATCTGACCTTGATTACATAATCCCCCATCAGGCCAACGTCCGGATGATCGACTTCATCTCCAAGAAAGCAGGATTCCCAAAGGAGCGCTTCCTCCTGAACCTCGACCGTTGCGGCAACACTTCCGCCGCCTCTGTAGCCCTTGTTATGGCCGAAAACATGGCAAACGGCAGGATAAAGAGCGGCGATCTCGTGTTGACGATGGGTTTCGGCGGCGGGCTTTCATGGGGCGGGCTGCTGATAAGATTCTGAGTTCGCCTTTCCGCACTCTCCTGCCATGCCGCTAAAGTATTCTCCGGAAAGCTTTTGATATGCTGTTCGACTCAGGAAGAAACAGTTTGACGATCTTTTCCAGACTGATGCTAGGAAATTTTGCAATCCTGGCCATTGCCGCTGGTATATCGGCAAGTGCCGTACTGCAGTTTGGGAATATGAACGCCGCCATACACAGCATAATGCTTGTCAACAATGATCTTGCTGAACTGAATAACCAGATGACCTCCGCTCTTCTCTCTGAAACCCGCTATGAAAGAAAATTCGCTCTCCTTCATGACAATACGCTTTACAAAGGTTTTACCGATTCTGTCGAAGATTTCGAAAAAAGCCTGAACAGGGCTCTTCTCCTGGCCGATTCCGACAGCATGAAAAAATCGCTGCACAGGCTCGAAAAACTCAATTACAGCTACAGAGAACTGTTTATGAAAGAAATCGGCTTTGTGAAGAGAGGGGATCACTTGCGGGGCAAGCGTTACTGGCGAGAAAAAGAACGGCTGGTTACCGAGGCGATGGAGGAGCTCGCCTATATGAAAGCTTTAAATCAGCAGAACATACTCCAAAAGATCGGGAGTCTTGAAGAGAGCGCCGCAAGGGGGCGCGCCAATGTCATCGCAGTTGCAGGCATAGCGCTGCTAGCCGGAGTAATTTTTTCGTTTGCGATAACAAGAAGCATTACACGTCCTCTTTTACGGATAAAAAAGAAAACCGGCGAAATTGCCAGAGGGGTTTTCGAGGCTGATCCTGACCTCCCGTCTCCACCTGAAATCAGAGAACTTGCGCTTGCCTTTAATACCATGTGCCTGAAACTTGGAGAAGTGGACAGGATGAAATCCGATTTCTATTCTCTAATGTCTCATGAGTTAAGAACGCCTCTCACGTCTATCATGGAAGGGACAAATCTCCTCCTTGAGGGGGTCGTGGGGGAGATTGCTGAGAAACAGAGGGAGTTGCTTGTTATTATTGCGGAAGAGAGTTCGCGTCTCATTGAAATGGCAAGCAGGCTCCTTGACCTTTCAAAACTTGAGTCCGGAATAGTGACTTTCAACATCTCCATCTGCGATCTGGCACCTCTTGCCACTCGCGCAATCAGAGAAATGGCCCCTCTGGCCGCGGCCAGGGAGATAATTATTGAAAGCGATATGGAAGATGTCCCTTCAGTTCCTGCAGACCCGGAAAGAGTCATGCAGGCGTTGAGGAATCTGATAGCTAACGCTCTCAAATTCACACCGGAGAAAGGAAAAGTGCATGTCTCCCTGCGACGGAGAGAGAGCAGTGTCGAGGTTTCGGTTGAAGACAATGGACCAGGTATTCCGGAAGAAGAGCTTGACACTGTTTTTGAAAAATTCCGGCAGACATCGATTGTTTCTTCCGGAAAATTTGCCGGAACAGGCCTTGGTCTGGCTATAGTCAGGCATATTGTGCAGGCGCATGGAGGGAAGGTATGGGTAGAGAGCGTTTTGGGACGCGGCGCTGTTTTCACTTTTGCGTTGCCGTTCTGACCGTTTTGGCAATTTCCTCTTGCGCTTCTTTCAAAAACTTAATGACTAAACGAGAGGGGAAATCCAGTCTCCGGCATGGAGAGTCTCTGGCTCTGCGGGGGGATTTTGACGGGGCGCTTGGAGAGTATCGGGAGGCTTTCAGGCTGTTTCCAAAGAGTCCGGTCGGTGATGCCGCCCTGCTTGAGAGTGCGCTGATCTATGCCGATTTTGCCAATCCGGGAAGAGACCCACGGAAGGCGTTGACTCTTTTCAAAAATCTTATTGCTGATTTCCCGGAATCAGAATTCATGGAGGGTGCCAGGAAAAGGGTTGATGCACTTGAAAAAAGTATCAGGATGCATGACAGGCTTGCCGAGCGCGAGAAACTTGAACAACTTCTCCGCAATGGAGATTTTGACGGAGCACTCAGAGAATACCTTGATATCCTGACAAAATTTCCGAGGAGTCCCCAAGGCGATGAAGCTCTGTATGCTGTCGGGCATATTTATGCAGATAACTCATATCATGCAAGAGATGCAGCAAAAGCCTTGACTTTTTTTAAACGGCTTGTGAATGATTTTCCCGATTCCGAGTTCAGAAGGGAGAGCCTTGTACGTATCCGGATTCTGGAAAAAGAGGTCAAAGAGCTTGATGATAATGCCGAACTACAGAAGCTGAAACAACTTCTCCGGAAGGGTGATTTCGATGGTGCGCTCCGGGAGTGCCGCAACATGCTTGCAAATTCTTCCAGGACATCTCCTGCTGACGAAGCGTTGTATTACATGGGGCTCATATATCTTGACAGGAACAACCCGAAAATGGATTACAGAAAGGCTCTTCCCATCTTTGCGCGACTGAGGAGGGAGTTCCCGGGCAGTTCTCTTTCTGAAGAAGCCAGAATATGGATAGATGTTCTGGAAACAGTTGAGAAGGCGTTGCAGATAGACATTACGATAGAGGAAAAAACAAAAGAGCTTAGGAGATAGTTCTGCATGCTTCCCGGTAAACTCCTTCTGATTGACGATGACGGCAACCTTCTGAAGATTATCACGATGCGACTCGAATCTATGGGGTACGACGTAACCGCCGTGAGAGACGGAGAAGAGGCTAAGGGTGCACTCTCGGCTGGGCGCTTCGACCTTGCTGTTATCGATCTTCAACTGGGGGAAGAGAATGGGATTTCGCTCATGGAAGAGTTGCGCCCCCTTCAACCCGGAATGCCGGTTATAATACTTACAGCGTATGGTAGCATTGAAAGCGCTGTGGATGCCATCAAAAGGGGGGCATATACATATCTTACCAAACCTTTTGACCCTCGCGAACTCTCTTTGCACATAGAACGTGCACTGGAGACCGGCCGGCTAACAACAGAGATCGAGAGACTCAAAGGGCTCCTGGTGGAGCGAAATGATTTCGGTGAGATTGTGGCCAGAAGCGAGCGGATGAGAAGAGTTCTAGAGGTTGTCTCCCGGATTTCCGGAAACGATTCGACAATCTGCATTCAAGGCGAAAGCGGCACCGGTAAAGAGGTTATCGCACGGGCGATACATATGGCAAGCGCCAGAAGGGACAGACCGTTCGTTGCGATAAACTGCGCCGCCATTCCGGAAGGGTTGCTGGAAAGCGAACTGTTTGGTCATGAAAGAGGGGCTTTCACCGGTGCGATCAAAAATTCCAAGGGGTTGTTCGCAGAGGCTCATGAAGGAACGATGCTCCTGGATGAAATGGGAGATATGCCGCTTGCAATACAGTCCAAATTTCTTCGGGTCATTCAGGAACGCAAATTCTATCCTCTAGGCAGCACGCGCCCTGTCGCAGTTGATCTGCGAGTAATAGTAGCGACCAACAGAAACCTCGAAGAGCTGGTGAAAAGTGGCGGATTTCGCGAAGATCTCTATTACCGGGTCAACGTTATCCCTGTTACGCTGCCACCTCTGAGAGAACGTTTGGAGGATATACCGCTTCTGGCGGAGATTTTTCTCAGAAAATTCAGCTGCCGTATGAAAAAAGAGATCAAAGGTTTCACGCCTGGCGCCTTGCAACATCTGATGCTGCATGACTGGCCCGGTAACGTAAGAGAACTGGAAAATGCAGTGGAGTATGCAGTGGCGATGACCAGCAGTAATTTTATTACAGAAGAGCTGATACTCCCGGAGAAAAAGCGTTTTCCCTTCTCCTTTGAGCCGATGAAACCTTTGAAAGAGGCGCGTGAAAAATTCGAGAGAGACTATCTGTCGCGTCTTCTGGAGCAGACAGGAGGGAATGTCAGTAATGCAGCTGGAATTGCCGGAAAGTACCGCTCCGATTTTTACCTTCTCCTCAAGAAGCATGGGATGAATCCCGCCGATTTCAAAAAGCCACCGGCCATGAATTAACCTGAAATCAGCTTTTACCGTTAATTTCCGGCGATTTTATCGCAAAAATTCCGTTTTTCAGATTCAATCCTGCAATTCTTAATTTTACGTTGATCAGACTGTGGTACATGCGTCAGGAAAAGCCGACAGAATGGATATATCCATCTATGGGTGTATGTGCCATCAATTTATCAGAGCCCAGCCTAACATGGATGGAAAGTCATACAATTCATAATGAGCTGAATTACAAAACAAATTTTATATTATACTCACCATATAATATCTTTACTGTATGAAATCTCATTCACTTTTCCCCTTTTTTGAAATTCCAGGTCATTCAAAAAACGGATTTGCCCTGAAAAACCGGGGAGATATCTGTCTGGCAGACAAGTGGCACTTTCCTTGCTTTTGTCAGCGTTCATTGCAGGAGCCTCCGCTTCGAACGCCACAAAAATAAGGGGTGAATATGTCGCTGTTCCGGATAACTTTAAAAAACAAAAAAACATCGGGAGGAGTGCCACCTCTTGAACGATTAGGCGGTAAAGAGCCAACCGGTCTGGATGATTCTGGCACTTTTCTGCCTGAGTCGTTTCCTGTCTCATATTCCGGTTCTTATACAAAATCCCGGCGCCTTCCATTCATTCTCTCTATTGCTGCTGGCATTTTCGCGCTCTGCGGAACAATAGCGTTCCGTCTTGGCGACTCCGAATTTTCAGAGATCGACATGATCTGTACAATTCTCTCCTTTGTAATGTTAGCCGAGCTTTTATGGCGCGGGGTACTCCTGTTCAAGTACAAAGCAGTACCGGCATGCGATGAATTGTTGCTCCCGGTCTGCACTGTCGTCGTTCCAGCTTTCAATGAGGGAAAGCAGGTCTTTTTGACGTTAAAGAGCCTTGCTGCCTCTAGTTATCCTGAAGAGAAACTGCAACTTATAGCGATTGATGACGGTAGCGTTGATGACACATGGGAATGGATACTCAGGGGGAAGGAACTCCTGGGAGAGCGTCTGATTACCGTAAGATTTCCGTGCAACAGGGGGAAACGTCACGCACTGCATGCAGGTTTCAGCAGGAGTAGAGGAGAAATCCTGGTAACTGTGGACAGTGATTCGATTGTCGGGGCGGATACTTTGAAAAATCTTGTCGCTCCATTCGCAGTCGATAGCAAAACTGGCGCAGTCGCAGGAAACCTCAGAGTGCTTAACATTGATGAAGGGTTTATACCTAAAATGCTGGACGTGGCGTTCGCATACACCTGTAACTTTCTAAGAGCCAGCCAAAGTGTTGTAAAGGGAGTACTCTGCACGCCGGGTGCGTTGTCGGCATATCGTAAAGATCTGGTTATGAAGGTACTGCAGGAGTGGCTGGAACAGACCTTTTGCGGGGAGCCTGCCAATATAGGTGAAGATCGTGCACTTACCAACCTGATTCTCCGTGAGGGACACCATGTCCTTTTCCAGCAGAACGCCGTGGTATACACCGAAGCGCCTGTGACATATGACAAACTGTGCAAAATGCTTCTGAGATGGGCAAGAGGGGATTTGCGTGAGAATGCAGCTCTTACCCGCTTCGCTTTCTCCGGCTTTCGCGACGGTTCAATGCTTGGGATAAGAATCAATCTGATCACCAACTGGATTGCAACTCTCCTTCAGGTGTTAATTCTCGCCACGCCTGTAATGGTCATGCTTTATCCGGTTTCATTCGGAGTCAGCATCATGCTGGGAGTCATCATTTATTCAAGTCTGGCTGCAGGGGTGCATGCGCGGGTATCGGGGAGTTTCTCCTCTCTCTGGGGTTTTGTTTATGGATTTTACTCTATTATCCCGTTGTCGTGGATCGCTCCGTATGCATTGCTGACGCCTCACAAGTCAGGATGGCTCACGCGTCAGGCAAAACCGGCGCTTCCAGTCGACCGGAGGGAACAGTTTCAAGCTGGGAGGAACAGATTTTTGCAAGGGGCAGAAACGATTGATTGAGTTTTCCGGTAAAAGATGAGGCTCTTGCAAAAAGGGTGTCATCGCCGAATGATTCTATCAGGCATCCAGAATA
>DFZL01000031.1:24821-60109 GCA_002382705.1 Geobacter sp. UBA4057 | reverse complement strand
TGGCGGTAGTTTAACATCAAATGTCCGGAAGTCAAGCCTGACCCCATAGGTTAACTGACCCCATAGGTTAACCCGTTGCGTCCGTCGATTTCCAGCTTGCAATACCGTGCCTGCAGCAGACTGCGTATTCCCGCCGGCATTGGTTTTGGAAACGGTCTCGTCATCGGTGATCCAGCAGGTTTTGCCAAGATCAGCCTGTTGCCTGTGGACTGCGCGAAGTCTTCATAAATCCGTGGGCATGCTTTCCTCCTTAGCGGTTGTTTCATCCTAAAAACGGCTTTTGCCACTAATTCGGAATATTGACATACATCAATTACTTTTATCTCCATCTTGATTATTTTCTCTCCAGAGATGAAGAAACAGGAGGGTTGATAGATGATATTCGCAAACGGCACAGGCGACATGGCTATTCAGGAGGTCATCAAAGCAGATCCGGAAATCGGGGATATTCTTGAGCGGCGCGGGATAGCCTGTGTCACCTGCAAGGTAGGAATCTGCCTGCTCAAGGATGTTGTCTCGATTCACGGGCTTTCACCAGAAGAGGAATCGGAAATAGAAAAGGAAATCAACACGCATCTTGCAAACAAGGGAAGGTAATTTTATGGGAAATATGGCATGTGGCTGCCCAGGCAGCATGGCGAGGACGATTGAAAGAGAGGAGACAGAAGTTGACGAGGCTGTGAAAGCCTGCTCGGAGCTCAGGCAGTGGCCGGTTCAGCTTCACCTTCTGCCACCGGCAGCTTCTTACTTCAGAAATGCAGACCTGCTGATCTGCGCGGACTGCGTCGCTTTTGCGATGGGGAACATGCACAATGACCTGCTTAAAGGGAAGGCGCTGGCAATCGCCTGCCCCAAGCTGGACGACACTACCGGATACGTTGAAAAGCTTGGCGCCATTTTCAGCACAAACGATATTAAAAGCGTAACTGTGGCGATCATGGAAGTCCCCTGCTGCCGCGGGTTGGACATCATAGTCAGGGAGGCGCTGCTGAAGAGCGGAAAGACTATTCCTGTAGAGAGCGTCATCATAGGGATCGACGGAGAGCGGAGAAACTGATGAAAAAGGATATCACACAGGTTCTGGTGACAGAACATCGCCTTATTCTTCGAATGATCGACCTTCTGGAACGGAATGCCTCAGAGATGCTTGAGGGGAATTTTTCAGACTGGCGATTTTTCATTGACGCGATTGATTTCATCAGAAATTACGCCGACCGTTTTCATCATGCGAAAGAAGAGGATGTTCTGTTCGAGGCGCTTGTTGCGAACGGAATGCCGAGAGAGCATAGTCCCGTGGCTGCGATGCTTATGGAACATGACGCCGGCCGCGCCCATGTCGCTCTTCTCGATAAGGGGGTGAAGGCTGCAATGGCCGGAGAAACTGGACAGGAGCCTGTCATTGCGGAGCATGCTTTCGGATACGCCACTCTGCTCCGCGAGCATATAAGCAAGGAAGATGGTGTTCTTTACCCGCTTGCAGAGCGTCTGATCCCGGAATCAGCGCGAGACGGAATAATTTCCGCGTACTTTGATTCGGAAGAGAAGAAAGGGGCTGATTTTTCGGCTCGCTATGAGGAGATGGTAATAAAGTATGAAAGCAGATAAAACGGTTCAAGCCTGAAGGAGGGTAAAATGGCAGATTGCATCTCAATGAAAGAGTTATGCTCCAAAATAATCAAAGAGCTCAATGACGCTGTAATCTTTTCTGACAATAAAGGGATAATCCGTCTCTGGAACAGCGGCGCGGAACGGATGTTCGGCCGTGCTGCAGATGAAGCAGTGGGGCAATCACTTGACATCATTATTCCGGAGAAACTTCGACAACGCCACTGGGACGGATATTTCGGCGTCATGGAGAGAGGGGAGAGCCGTTACAATGTCGAACTCCTCTCCGCTCCGGCCCTACGCAGTGATGGCTCACGCATATCGACGGAATTTTCCATGGCTCTTGTAAAAGGGGATGACGGGAAAATGCTTGGCGTTGCCGCAGTCATACGCGACGTAACAGCCAGATGGCAGCGCGAAAAAGAGCTGAAGGAGAGGATAGGGGAGCTGGAGGCCGACAGGCGCGCTTGATCGGGTAACTGAGCAAACCTCGTTTGCCGCGAACCTCTCAACGAGGCTCGTTAGCCCTGAGAAAAACTACAAAAGCGCCGCTCCCCCCCATTTCTTTCGGGGCAGGCGCAAATTCAAGAATATGCTCCCTCCCCTGGTGACGGAGCCACCCTGCTACAGCCTGCTGAAGAACCGGCTCTCCAGAAGAGTTGTTCCCCTTGCCGGTAATTATCAACGCCCCCTTTTCACCATGCCTCCTCGCACTCTGCAGAAACCTGGGGATGGCCGCTATGGCCTCTTCCCTGCTCAGCCCATGCAGGTCAAGCTGCCATTCTACGCTTATGACCCCTTTTTTAAGCTGGCGGAGGCGGTTGTGCGCGAGCGGCTTTATTTCGGCATCCTCCGGAAACTTCTCTTCAAATGTCACGTCTAGCTTCAACCTGCTGATCTCCTCTTTGAAAAAAGCGGTTTCGACGGCATTTACAGGCGGCTCTTTCTTCGAGTATATCTCTCTTTGCTCCATGTTCTCTTCCGAAACAGGACGCTGTTTCCCCCGGCTCTCTTTCACCGGTGCAGTTTTTTCCTCTGCAAGTTTGACAACCCCTTTCATCGCTTTGAGAAAAAGCGATGAGTCGTTATTCGGAGGGTGTGTCGGGATATCTCTGACCGGAGTTTTTTCAGGAGCCGGCGCCTTCTCTTTTTGAACGGCCAGGCCTTTAAGGTTTTTGAACGGGGATGTGCGAAACTCTTCCACTTCAGATACGCCCTGATTTTCTTTTTTTCTCTTCTTGATCATGAGTTGACCGCCTGATTTTCCAGGTATTTAAAGCAATAGCAGCTTACCTGACACCCTTTAAAGGCACTAAAAACTGAAACGAAATTGATTACCCTGCCATATGATTTTCATGGTATCTTCTCAAGAAATACCAGCCGATCCGGCAGAGAGACCATGATAAATAAAATAGCCATAAGCGACAAATTTTCGCCTTCCGAACGAGTAACCGTTTATCCGGGCGAGTGTCTGGATTTATTAAAAACCGTTCCAAATAATTGATTCAATCGACACTGCTGCTCAACGACGTTTCGCCGAATTATTCCCCTTCGCACTGAAATATTCGACAATCTTCTCCTTAAGTGCTGATAGAGTATATTCTTCAGGCTCAATATCGACTTCCAGAGTGCACTCCCGGCAGGTTTTGGATGTTATCGGGCCTATCGAGGCGACGGCGCTTTCGCGAAGAAGTCCGGCAAGTATATTTTTCCCGACTATCCCGGCAAGATTTGCAACAGTGGAAGATGACGTGAAAACAACGCAGTCCACATCATGTTTTTCAAGCGCCATCATAGCTTTTTCCGGAATACTTTCCGGCGCTTCATTCCGGTAGGCGACCGGAGAAACGCAAATTGCTCCCATCCGTTCGACTCCACGCGGTATGACCTCCCTCGCGATTTCGCTTCTCGGGAAAAGCACCTTTTTCCCCTTCATATCGATTTTTTCAAACTCGGCTATTACCCCTTCTGCCTTGTAATCGGCAGGGATCATATCTGCGCGTATGCCATGGCTTCGCAGTCCCGCTCCTGTCTGGGGGCCCACCGCCATTATCCGGCACCTTCCGAGAGAACGCGCATCTTTTCCTGAAAGCTCCATTCTTTCGAAGAGAAACTTCACGGAATTTATTGAAGTAAGGATGAGCCAGTCAAAACTTCCGATATCAGCTATCGCGCTGTCAAGCTCGCAGAAATCATCCGATGGGGGGAATATTTTTATCGTAGGGCACTCGATAACTTCCGCCCCCTCTTCAGCAAGCATTGAAGAGAAAACGCCGCTCTGATCCGATGATCTTGTCACCATGATCTTCCGCCCTGAAAGCGGGCGATTGTCATACCATCTGAGGCGGCTCCGCAACTTCACAACATCCCCTACTATCGTTATCGCCGGAGGTTTGAATCCTGATTTTTCCGCCATGTCGGCTATATCGGCGATTCTCCCTTCAAGCACCTCCTGCTCCGGGAGTGTTCCCCAGCGGACAAGAGCCACCGGAGTTTCGGGAGCGCGTCCATGTTCGATCATTTTTTGCATATTGTGACGGAGATTGAATACCCCCATGTAAAAAACGACAGTGCCGTTTCCGACCGAGATCCGTTCCCAGTCTATATTCGATTTATCCTTGCCATCCCCCTCCTGGCCGGTGACAAACTGGACTGAAGCGGTGAAATCCCGATGGGTCAGAGGAATCCCGGCATATGCGGATGCCCCTATTGCAGCAGTTACTCCTGGCACCACTTCAAAAGGCACACCGGCTTTTCTGAGCGCTTCGCACTCCTCGCCGCCGCGCCCGAATACAAACGGATCACCCCCTTTGAGCCTGACTACGGTCTTCCCCTCCCTTGCCTTTTCAATCAAAAGACAGTTTATCTCTTCCTGATTCTGATTGTGCCTTCCCCCGATTTTTCCGGCGTAAACCAGCTCTGCCCCGGTCGCAGCATGGTCCAGGAGTCTGCGGTTGGCAAGGTAATCAAAAACGATTACATCTCCTCTGGAAATGCACTCCACGCCGCGGAGCGTAATCAGCCCCGGATCGCCAGGCCCGGCCCCAACAAGGTAGACAAGGCCAGCGCCGCTCAACCTTTTCCCCCTTCTGAACCGGAAATCAGGTCAACGATACGCTTTGCAGCGTCAACAGATGCGAGAGAAGCAGCGTTGTCGGCCATTGCCGCAAGCCTCTCCCGATCATGCATCAGATTCGTTACCATGGCGGACAGAAGCTCGCCGCTCAACTCATCTTCCAGGAGCATCATGCAGGCATCCTTCTTGAGCATCGCTTCGGCATTTCGCCGCTGGTGGTCGTCCACGGCATGAGGGAACGGTATGAACAGCGCCGGTTTGGCGCAGGCTGTCACCTCGGCTATCGTCGTAGCTCCGGCACGGCATATTACGAGATCGGCCTTTCGGTACTGTAACGCCATATCGGTTATGAAGCCGCTGACATCCGCTTTTATCCCGTGCTCCCTGTACGCCCCCCTGACCTCTTCCAGATCGTTCTTTCCGGTCTGGTGCCTTATCGATATCATGTCGCGATAAGGCGCCAGGAACGGTGCCGCCTTTATCATCGCCATGTTTATGGCATGCGCCCCCTGGCTTCCGCCGAAAACCAGAAGATGGAATCTAAGGCGATCAAGGAAATCCTCTCCCATGCTTCCGGCCTCACCTTCCACTGCTTTGCCGGCATCGACTATCTCCCTTCTCAGCGGATTTCCTGTAAGAACCGTTTTTTCTTTCGGAAAAAATCTGGATGACTCCTCAAGGGTTATGAATACTCTGTCAACCACTTTTGAAAGCGCTCTGTTTGTCATTCCAGGTATGGCATTCTGTTCATGAATGTATGATGGCACTCCAATGCCGCGGGCAGCAAGCAGAAGAGGCAGCGATGCATACCCGCCGACTCCCAGAACCGCATCAGGCCGGAATTCCTTTATGATCCTGCGGGACTCAGCATAGCCGTAAAGCATCAGCGACGCGCCAATCAGCTTGCCAAACACCCCTTTCCCCCTTATCCCTGCCGCAGAGACGAATTCGAGAGGGTAGCCGGCTGCAGGCACCGCATGAGCCTCTATCCCCCGCCTTGTCCCTACAAAAAGGACACAGTTCGAGCTGTCCCTGGATATGAACTCCTCGGCGACGGCAATTCCGGGGAAAAGATGCCCTCCTGTACCGCCTCCGGCTATTATGAGCTTCATTTTAACCCTTTCTGGCCTGGAGATGAAATGTTCAGTCCGGAAGAGATGTTCAGAAGCACTCCGACTGAGAAAAGCGTTGTAATCAGAGAGCTGCCCCCATAACTGATAAACGGGAGTGCAAGCCCCTTGGTGGGGAGCAACCCTGTTACAACGCCCATATTTACAGTAGCTTCAATCCCTATCAGGACAGCTATTCCAAGAGCCAGAAATCTTCCGAAGTCATCAGGCGCTGCGATCGAGATTTTTATTGCGCGTTGCACAAGGAGAAAGAAGATGGCGATTATCACGGCAACACCCAGAAAACCGAGCTCTTCGCCGACAACAGCGAGTATGAAATCGGTATGCGCCTCCGGCAGATAAAAAAGTTTCTGTTTCCCCTCTCCAAGCCCCTGCCCTCCTATCCCTCCGGTCCCGAAGGCAAGCCATGACTGGATGATCTGGAAACCTTTTCCTGTCGGGTCGCTCCACGGGTCAAGATAGGCGTCAATCCGCCCCTTGTGATATCCGGTGCTTAATTTGTAGAGTAGAAACGGAAGTGCCAACGGGATCATGGAGATTATGTAAACCACTCTGGTTCCGGCAGAAAAAAGCATTACAACCGCTACTGCCAACATTGTTAGCGCTCCTCCGAGGTCAGGCTGCAGAATCATCAGCGCGATAAGGAACATAAGAACTATCATGTAAGGGATGAATCCTGAAGTGAGAGATTTCACCTTATCCTGTTTTTTGTCAAGCGAGTACGCCATGTAAAAAATGAGTGAAAGTTTGGCCATCTCGGAAGGTTGCAGGTTGAACCCGGGAAGCTTTATCCATCTTGATGAGCCGCCAACTTTTCCCCCTATTCCGGGGATCAGCACAAGAGCGAGAAGAACCATGCATAAAAGAAGCGAAGGGACAGCCAGATGCTTCCAGGCGTGATAATCGATCTTCATGGCGATAAACATGACAAGAAAACCTGCAATGGCGAAAATTCCCTGTTTTTTCAGAAAAAAGAAACCGTCGTGGAAACGTTTGTCAGCCATGACCGAAGAGGCTGAGTAAACCATCACCACACCGAAGCAGGTAAGGACAATCGCTATAAGCATCGTTATGTGGTCATATTCCTCGAGTTTCTTAATCATCAGGCTTTATCTCCGGATTTCAGTTCAAACCTGTTTCAGGCGGTTCACGCTCCTTATGAAACTCTCAGCACGCTCTTCATAATCCCGGAACATGTCGAAGCTAGAGCAGGCAGGCGACAATAGAACTGTTCCTCCATGCGCTGTAATTTGCGACGCAAGCCAGACAGCTTCTTCCATTGTCCCGGCGCGATGAGTATCAGTGAGCGCCCCGAGTTCGTTCTGCATTCTCTCCGCCGCCTCGCCTATCAGAACAAGATGCCGCACTCTCTCCTGGATCAGCGGCACGAGCGGAGCGTAACTCCCCCCCTTGTCTTTCCCACCTGCAATCAGAGTTATGTTATCAAAACTTTCAAGAGCCTTGACAACGCTCCCTACATTGGTCGCCTTGCTGTCTTCGAAGTAACTCACCCCTTTGAATTTCCTGACGAACTCCATCCTGTGGTGGAGCGGACTGAACTCCCTGACGGCGTCAAATGTCTCTTTCGAACGGCATCCCAGCAGAAGTGAAGAGGCCATTGCAGCCATTATGTTTTCAAGGTTGTGCACCCCATGAAGCTTAAGCGTCCCGAATTCGAAAACATGCTCCATGCCGCCATGCCGCCATATGATCCTGTTTTCCTTGAGAGAAAAAATCCCCTCTTCAAGCTCCATTTTACGGCTGAAAGGAATCACGGCAGCCCTGATTTCCGCCGAGTTTTCCCATACAAGCGGGTCATCCCTGTTTAGAACCGCAAAATCGTCTTCCGTCTGGTTCTTGAATATCCTGAGCTTCGCTTCGAGATACTTCCGGTAGGACGGATACCGATCGAGATGGTCTTCGCTCAGATTAAGAAGCATCGAAATTGCCGGCCTGAAACTCTTTATCCATTCAAGCTGAAAAGAACTTATCTCAACAACGACCCTGTCGACATCCGCATCGCTGGCGGGGAGCTCCAGCAGGGGATTGCCAATGTTGCCGCCGACAAATGTTCTGAACCCGTTAGCCTTGAAAATTTCCCCGGCAAGCATGGTCGTCGTCGTCTTGCCGTTTGTCCCTGTTATTGCAATCAAAGGGGCGTTTATGAAACGTGAGGCAAGCTCTATCTCGCTTATGATTTCAATTCCCGCATCTTTCGCTTTTTGAAGAAGAGGGTGATCCTGCGGGACACCAGGGGATACGACTATCAGATCGCTCTTTATGAAATCAGACTCCTCATGCCTGCCGAAAACCTTTCTCAATGAGGGAGAGTCTACTCCAGAGAGCAGGCCTGAAAACTCCTCCTCGCGGCGCATATCCGTTATCGTCACCTCCGCGCCGCGCGACAGCAGAAAAGCTGCCGATGCGACACCGGTTTTCGCCATCCCTACAACAAGAACTTTCCTCTTTTCAAGTTTCATGTCCGTTACCCGTCTACCTCATTTTCAGTGTTGAAATTGCAACAAGCGCAAGAATTATCGTTATGATCCAGAATCTCACTATTATTTTAGGCTCGGCCACCCCTTTCAACTCGAAATGATGGTGTATCGGAGCCATTCTGAATATTCTCTTCCCCCTGTATTTGTAAGAGCCGACCTGAAAGATGACAGATAGCGCCTCAATAACGAAAACTCCGCCGACTATCACCAGAAGTATCTCCTGTTTCGTCAGAACCGCTATTGTGCCGAGCGCCCCCCCTAGCGAGAGTGAACCGACATCCCCCATGAAAACTTCCGCTGGATACGAGTTGTACCAGAGAAAACCGAGTCCCGCTCCGACCATAGAACCGCAGATGATCGCCAACTCTCCGGCGCCGGGTACGCGCGGCACCTGAAGATATGCAGATAGCGCCGCATGGCCGGCGATATATGAAAAGAGCATGTAGGTTGCGGCATTTATCGCCACAGGCCCGATCGCCAGGCCGTCAAGTCCGTCGGTCAGGTTTACCGCGTTGCTGGCCCCGACAATGACTATAACTGCAAAAGGGATGAAAAGTATCCAGAGGTCGGGATGAAATTTCTTGAAAAACGGCACATAGAGCAGTTCGTTGAACTCAGGCTTCAGAAATAGAAATACCGCGGCAGCGCCGGCGAGGAAAACCTGCCAGAACATCTTCTGCCTCGCGCTTAACCCCTTTGTATTTTTTTCCGTTACCTTTCTGTAGTCGTCTATGAAACCGATTACCCCATAACCTAGTGTGATGAAGAGCACGACCCAGACATAGTGATTGGAAAGGTCTGACCAGAGAAGGGTAGGAATTACTATCGCGGCCAGAATCATGACGCCTCCCATCGTAGGCGTCCCCTGTTTCTGAAGGTGAGATTCCGGCCCGTCGGTGCGGATTATCTGGCGCGCCTGAAGCCCCTCGAGTTTCCTGATTATCCAGGGGCCGAGTATGAATGAAACGGCCAGTGCGGTTATCATGGCGTATATAGTGCGGAAGGTCAGGTATTTGAAGATATTGAAAAGCCTGATATCCGATGCCAGCGGATAAAATATATGATAAAGCATGATCAGCCCCTTCCTTTTCTCTCTCTTATCCTCTGAGCCACCTTGTCCATCTTCATGCCGCGCGACCCCTTCACCAGAATGAAATCGCCATCTTCGATATCCGCCAGTATATGATCTGCAATCTCTGCGTGACTCCCCCCCATTATCAGATCCTCGCTATTCATCCCGGCTTCCAGCGCTCCTCTGGCGGTTTCAGAGCTCAACTCTCCATAAAGGTAAAGCCTGTTGGCGACTGAGGCCGCCTCAATGCCGAGGGCGTGGTGCATTTTCCGTTCATTCCCCCCCATTTCGAGCATATCTCCCAAAGCTACCAGTGCCCGCCGGCTTCCCTTGAGCTCTCCGATTGCGGAAAGCGCGGCCTTCATCGAACCAGGGTTTGCGTTGTAGCTGTCATCAACCAGAAAAACACCGTTCAGCTCTTCAAGGCAAAATCTCCTGTCAAAGAGGACGAAATTTTCGAGTCCGGCGCATATGATCTCCGGTGGCGTCCCGGCCGCAAAAGCGGCAGCCGCGGCTGCCAGAGCGCTGTATACCGTATGCCTGCCGTATGTTTTCATGGCGATCTTATGCCTGTCGCCATGCAGATCAAGAGTGAACGTCTGTCCTGCTACTCCGGGCGGTGAGATATCCGAAGCTCTGATATCGCCGGAATCAATTCCGAAAGTTACCCTTTCGACCCCTTTCGGCGATGGAAGAGCAGAAACGAGAGGATCATCGGCATTGACAACGGCGACCCCTCCGTCGGGGATGCGGAGCAGAAGCTCCCCTTTTGCTTTCGCCACATTTTCAACATTCCCCATGCTTTCAAGATGAGCCGGGAATACATTCAGAACGACTCCGATCTCAGGAAAGGAGATTTCCGCAAGCCTGTCGATCTCTCCCGGCTTGCTCATCCCCATCTCAAGCACGCACCAGCGATGTTGGCTGTTCAACCTGAAGAGCATTCCGGGAAGACCTACAAGGTTGTTCAGATTCCCCTCGGTTTTAAGGCCAGCTCCTATCCCGGCAAGTATTGAGGCGAGCATCTCCTTGGTGGTTGTTTTTCCGTTGCTCCCGGTAATGGCGAACATTTTCGGATGATGTCTCTTCCTCTGTGCGGCGGCTATATCTCCGAGCGCTCGCAGGGTGTCGGCGACGCGGAGAATGATGAAATTTTGCGGGAGAGTGACGGGTGTGGACCAGTCAGATTCCGCAAGAGAGGCAGCCGCTCCCTTTGCTGCAACTGCCTGGATGAAATCATGGCCGTTAAAATTTTCACCGGTCAGCGGCACGAAAAGCTGCCCGGGAGATATGCTTCTGGAGTCGGTAGAAATCCCAGCGAGAACAGCGTCGCTATTCCCTTTGAGAGTCGCTCCGATTATTCTCGCTATCTCACCGATTGTGAAGAAATCTCTCTTTGTCACTTTATTTGAAAGCCTCCGCAGCTTCCTCACGATCATCGAAATGATGCTTGACTCTTCCGATTATCTGATAATCTTCATGCCCTTTTCCTGCCAGAAGAACAACGTCTCCGGCCTGCGCAACCCTTGCGGCAAGTTTTATGGCCTCGCGCCTGTTTTCCATCGTCAGATACCCTTTTTCGCAGAACCGGACATCAAGCTCTTCAGGAGAATATTCCCTTCCCTCCGTCTCCGCCATCCCCTCTCGTATCTGGGAAAGTATGACAAATGGATCTTCCGTGCGGGGATTATCTGATGTGGCGATGGCAAGATCGCTATATTCTGCAGCAATTTTCCCCATAATCGGGCGTTTGCCTGGATCACGGTCGCCGCCGCACCCGAACAGGGTTATGACCCGTGGTGGGTTCAGATTTCTGATAGTGGATAATACGTTCTGGAGTGCATCTCCGGTATGGGCATAGTCAACCAGCAAAGTGACCCCGCGGCTGTTTTTAACCCGCTCCAGTCGACCAGGTACCGTCTGGTGATCCTCAATGCCGCGTTTTACCGCATCAAGAGGGATACCAAGCGCAATCCCGGCCGCTATGCTCGCCATTATGTTGTAGAGATTGAAAAGTCCGAGAAGCGGAGAAGCAAAAACCAGCTCTCCGAATGGAGTCATCAGTTTCGCGCGTGTTCCATCAACGGAAAATGTCGCGTCAAGACACCTGACATCAGCATCTTTCATTCCGAAGGTGATTACCGGACATGCTGCGCTGGAGGCCACCGTAGCCCCATACGGGTCGTCAAGATTCACAACCCCCCTTCTGACAGGCTTTTCCGCATCAGGGCGGAGCAAATCAGTGAAAAGCCGGAGCTTGGCTGCAAGATAATCCTCCATAGTTCCGTGATAATCGAGGTGGTCGCGTGTCAGGTTGCTGAAAATCCCGGCATCGAATCTGCATCCATCGACTCTCTTCTGCTCCAGCGCATGCGAGGAAACTTCCATGACAAAAGCTTTTGCACCGTCATCCGCGAGCTCCCTCATTATTTTCTGCAGCTCTATGGCATCCGGCGTGGTATGTGAAGCTTCGATCCTCTTGTTCCCGAACCGGTAGCTTATTGTGCCGAGAACCGCAGAAGGGATGCCGGCAGCGGCAAGTATGGCCTCCAGCAGATATGTGGTGGTCGTTTTGCCGTTTGTTCCGGTTATTCCTATCAGAGGGAGAGCCGATGTAGGGTTGCCGTAAAAAAATGCTGCTATAAGCGCCATTGAACCGCGACCGTCGGCTACCTCTACCCAGGGAACCCCGGATGGCGCCTTTGAGCTATTTTCAAGAATGATCGCAGAAGCGCCGTTTTCGAGGGCGGCGGATATATAGTCATGCCCGTCTGCTGATGAACCGGAAAATGCAAAAAAAAGGGAGCCTGGCGAAACAGCTCGTGAATCACAGGCAAGCGAGCAGATATCGACTCCGGCATCGCCATGCAGTTCGTATCCGTCAATAGATTCGAGCAACTCTGCAAGTTTCATAAATTCTCCAGAATATTGAAGCTCTTGCAAAAAGGGTGTTATCCCCGGATGATTCTATCGCCTCGGGAATGAAAACTTTATATGACTTTTGCAAGAGGCGCATTTTTCATGATTTTTCAAGAACCTCTATCTTCAAGTCGAAGGGGTAAATTTGACCCAGACCTCCCCGGACTCTTTTATGACAGCTCCAGGTTCAGGCTTCTGGGTCACGGCTCTGCCGCTCCCTATCAGCCTGATGTTGATATTGCTCTTCTGCATCACCTGCATGACCTGGCGGATGCTCATATTTCTGAAATCCGGCATCCTGGTGGAAGTTTCACCCCCCTCCATTACAATCGACGACACAAGCCCGTCTCCATCAGAAACCGTATCTTTCTCTGCAATCTTGCTCGCAGCATCCCTCTTCACCTGTATGGAACTGGGGTGTTTCGTATCTGGCGGAATTTTAAGATAAGCGATCGTATCCTGCGCTATCTGCCTGAACGCAGGCGCGGCTACAATACCGCCGTACTGGCTGGTAGCGGGTTCGTCTACAATTACAAGAATGCTCAGTTTCGGTTTGTCAGCCGGCAGATACCCGACAAACGAGGCTATTCTTTTTTTCTCCGAATAGCCTCGCGTTATCTGGTCAGCTTTCTGGGAAGTCCCGGTTTTCCCGGCGACCCTGTACTCTTTCAGGGCAGCGTTTACCCCCGTCCCATCATCCGCCGTCACTGTTTCCAGCATTGCGGCCATTTTTCTGGAAGTCTCCTCAGATATCACCCTCCTGACAATCTGAGGCAGAAATTGACGAATTACCGTTCCATTCCCGTCAACAATCTTCTCGACAACATACGGCTTCATAAGATTCCCGCCGTTTGCAACGGCCGAAGTTGCCGTCAAAAGCTGTATGGGGGAGACCGTGACCCCCTGACCGAAAGAGATTGTGGCAAGCTCCAGATCGTACCAGCGGCGATTTGAATGAATGTTGCCGACTGATTCGCCAGGGAGGTCTATCCCGGTTTTTTCTCCGAAACCGAAATTGCGCAGGTATCTCAGGTACCTTTCGCGCCCGAGCCTGAAACCTATTTTGGCTGCCCCTATGTTGCTTGAATGTTTCAGTATTTCGCCAAGAGTAAGGTACCCGAACTTGTGAGTATCATGTATGACCTTGTCAGTTACCTTGTATTGACCCCATTCACAATTAAACTTCTCGGCAGGCTGAACAAGCTTTTCCTCCAGTGCAGCGGCGGCCAGAAAAATCTTCATGGTTGAGCCGGGCTCCATGCTGTCGGCAATACTTCTGTTTCTTAACTGAAACTGGGTGTAACGTGATGCTGCATTCGGATTGAATGTCGGATAATTCGCCATTGCGAGGATTTTGCCTGTGTCGGTCTCCATGACAATGGCTACTCCGCTTTTTGCCCTGCTTTTAGTTACGGCCTTTTCAAGCTCTTTCTGTGTTATATGCTGGATGTTCTTGTCCAGGGTAAGGACGAGATTTTTGTCTGACCCCTGTTTCCCGAGCATGTCGCTGTTCATCGATATGCTCCGTCCCAGGGCGTCCCGTTCCGTGACAACATAATCGCTGCTGCCGAGAAGAGTCTGGTTGTATTTAAGCTCCACTCCGTCAAGGCCTGCAGGATCGCTCCCGGTGAATCCTATGACATGGGCGGCCACATCGAGGTTCGGGTAGTAGCGCCTGGTTTCCGGAACAAAGTCTATCCCCTCGAGCCTGAGTCCCTTTACTTTTGCAACCTGCTCAGGCGAGAGAAAACGGGCAAGCCATACAAAATTTCTGCTGTCCTTCAGTTTCTTTACAAGATCGGAAGGGTTGACTCCGATAACCGGAGCCAGGGCATTTGCTGTCTCATTCTTGTTGGAGATGCTCCTTGGCCTTGCAAAACATGACTCCATATCCACGGAGAGAGCCATATTGATCCCGTTCCTGTCCAGAATCGCGCCTCTCGCGGGAAGCATCCTGACAATTTTCTGGTGCTGTGCGTCGGCCTTCCTGACCATCTCCTCATGCTGCAATATCTGAAGCCTGAACGCCTGGCATGTGACTACGAGAAAAAGTATCCCGAACAGTGCGCCTATAAATACAATCCTGAAATGCATCCATTTCTGCCGGTTGTCACTCATGCCATCCTGCCATGTAAAATGTAGGATTGAAATGAAAGTCCAGTCCCATCGCCTATTTGACCACTATAATCTGTTCCGCCACTGGCGGCAGCATCCGGAGGTTGTCTCTGGCGATCTTCTCTATGCGCGCCGGAGTCTTGAGAAGCGCCTCTTCAACCTTGAGGCGGTTCTGCTCCTGCTCCGCTTCCTTCAGCCTGGCTGAAATATCGGCAATTTCTATATTCAGATCGACGAGCTTGAAACGCGACCAGACATGAAAAACAGAAACCATGGTGAAAAGGATCGTGCAGATCATGACAAACCTGAAAATGTCCATCCGGTT
The DNA here is from genome assembly GCA_002382705.1 of Geobacter sp. UBA4057. Taxonomy (GTDB): domain Bacteria; phylum Desulfobacterota; class Desulfuromonadia; order Geobacterales; family Pseudopelobacteraceae; genus UBA4057. Next base: position 45,369 of record DFZL01000031.1, on the reverse strand, counting down.
GCCAGAAACCGCTTCCACCCCCAACGGACGAGGCGCAATAACTTTGGCGTAATTGACTCTTGTCTGTGACATGCCGATTCTCCTTGATTCTCACAAAAGTCCGAACAATCAGATCTTTTCGATTACCCTCATTTTTGCGCTTCTGCTTCGAGGGTTAAACATCACTTCGCTCGCGGAAGCCGTAACAGGCTTTCTGGTGACAAGGTTCAGAAGCGGCTTCTTCCCGCAAACGCAAAGCGGAAAATTTCTGGGGCATTCGCATCCGGATGCATACTCCCTGAAAATATTTTTGACGATACGATCTTCAAGAGAGTGAAAAGATATGACAACCGCTCTCCCGCCGCTTTTAAGCCTGCCAATTCCTCCCCTTAACCCTTTCTCCACTGACTCGAGCTCCAAGTTTACTGCTATTCTCAACCCCTGGAATGTTCTGGTCGCAGGGTGAATTCTCTCATCCCACTTCGCTTTAGGCACTGCCCCTTTGATTATGTCGACAAGTTCAAGGGTTGTTTCGATATTTTTCTTTGCTCTGGCTCCGACGATAAAAGCCGCTATCCTGGCGCTCCACCGCTCTTCTCCATATTCGCTGATTATACTTGCCAGTTCCGCTTCAGGGAGTTGATTGACCAGATCAGCGGCCGTCATCCCCCCGCTTCTCTCCATCCGCATGTCAAGCGGACCGTCCTCAATGAAACTGAAACCGCGTTCTCCCGTATCAATCTGGTGCGAAGAAATTCCCAGATCGAGGAGAAAACCGTCCAGTCCGGCAATGCCGAGAAGATCAAGCTTCTCTCCGAGATCTGAAAAATTGCCCCGGACAAGATGAACTCTTCCGCCGAACATCTTGAGTTTCTCGCCTGCCGCCTCAATGGCTTCAGGATCGCGGTCCATTCCGACCAGAACTCCACCGGGAGAGCTTCTCTCAAGTATCAGAGAGGCGTGTCCTCCGCCTCCAAGCGTGCCATCCAGGTAAATTCCGCCATCGACCGGTTTCAGAAATGCGATTACCTCATCCGGCATGACCGGAATATGCCTGAACGCGAACATCCTCTATAACCCGAGTTCAGCGGCAGCTTCGGTTGTGGCTGGAAAATTTTTCATGGCCTGGAGACGCACCTTTTCCCACTCGGTTGCATTCCATATTTCGGCTCTTTTCAAAGCGCCTACGTATACTATTTCCCTCTCAAGGGCTGCTATCTTGCGGAGTTTGGGGGGTACGAGTATGCGCCCCAGCTTGTCTGGGACGCACTCCTGGGCTGGCGAGATCATGGTGTAAAGAATGTAGTTCCGTTCCGCAGGGTTCAACCCCTTGCTCCCGAGGAAGTTTTCCTCGAATCGGAACCATTCCTGGTATGGGATGATCATCAGCCCTGAACATTGTGAGCCATCATCCATCTGCACCGGATATGAATTGGTGATGAAAAAGCGATCGTCGCCAAAGGAGTCGCTCAGGACATCTCTGAACTTGACAGGGAGACTGGAGCGCCCTTTGGCATCTATGGCTGATTCAAAAATCCCTCTGAACATGGTATCCTCTACCACTAATTGCCATATTAAACCACTTTTTACCACTTTATGCGCAACTTATAACGCCGGCTTCAAGTGGTGTCAAGCTAAAAACTCAAACGCTTGAGGTTCTTGCAAAAGTCATAAAAGCTGGCATTCCAGGGCGTAGTAATCTGGATTTTTCAAAAGTCTTGGAAGCAGTGGATTGCTGCTTTCCTATTGCCGCAATGACACCTTTTTCAAAAACCCCTGGATATCCTACGGAAACATTCTGGCATGAAAGCAACAACTGTTGTGGATTCCGGGCAGAACCGTTCGGAAATGAAAATCTTTTTGAGAACTACTCAATATTTTCGTGATTTTTTTTACCTGTCCGGATTTTCTATTTTATTTCTCCCTTTTTTTTGATAATTGCAGTTGACGCTGTTTTTCGGATATGCGGACAGGAGAAAAAATGATGGGTATGGTTCCTATAGATTCACTTGAGACCGGAATGACCCTGGCCGGAGATGTTTTTGACCGCACCGGCAGGATGCTTCTTGGCTCAGGAACAGAACTTACAGGGAAGCACCTGACTATTTTCAGGACGTGGGGAGTAGTGGAAGTGAATATTGAAGGGGTGAATGATTCTGAAACAGCTGTCCAGCTCCCACCAGATATTACTATGGAAGAGCTTCTCGCTGCAGAAAAGGAACTGGAACCCCGATTCCGCCATGCGGGACTCGACAATCCGGTAATACAGGAGCTGCTCAGGATTGCAGCAGCAAAAAAGGCACATAATGCACACATATAGACCGAACCAGATTACGGTTGAAGCGCTGGTTCTGAAAACCGGTACGATCTACTCCCTCCCTCTCTTTTACAACCGCCTCAATGAAACCATTAATCATCCAAGAAGCTCGGTTTCCGATATTGTCAAAATAATCATGGAGGATCAGGGGCTTTCCGCCAGAATACTTAAACTGGCAAACAGCCCTATGTTCGGTGGGTACTCCAACGTCGACTCCATCACAAAATCTGTAACGATAATAGGGTTTCAGCAACTGAGGGACCTCGCGCTGGCAAGCTCGGTGCTCAAGGTATTCAAAGGCGTGCCGGATGATCTTCTCACAATGGCCTCTTTCTGGATTCACAGCATATCTTGCGGAATCATCGCGAGAACTCTCGCCTCTTATCTCAGAGAGAACAATATCGAGCGTTTCTTCGTGGCAGGGGTGCTGCATGATGTAGGACAGATCGTAATGTGCTCGACAGTTCCTGAACTGGTCAAGGAGATACGAAAAAAAAGCATCGCTCTTGACCGTCTCTGCTACAAAACGGAGTATGAAATGCTCGGTTTTAACCATGCCGGGGTGGGAGGCGCATTGCTACAGCACTGGAGAATACCTTCAAGCATCTCGGAACCTGTGAGCCATCACCACTCTCCAGGCTTTGCCAAGCAGTTCCCGCTTGAGGCGGCGGTAGTGCATATATCCGACATAATCTGCCACTCCACAGGTTTCGGGGGAAGCATCGAACATGCAGTGCCGGAAATTGACGACGACGCATGGAAGCGGCTGAACATGCCGGTAGCCATGCTTTCCAACATCATCAAACAGGCCGAGCCTGTAATAGCCGAAACCGTGTCAATACTGACGGAGAGTTTATGAAAACTGCCGATCAGAGAGAAATTCTCACTCCGACAGTTGAGTATCTTGTAGAGCGTGTCAACTTTCTGGAAGAGACGAACAGGCGCCAGATCGCGATTCTGGACATGCTTACATCAAGCAGCGACTACCACGGAGAACTGAGCAAGGCAAAAGATCCAGCCTCCATTTTCGTGGCGACGATGAATCAGGTCGGCAGGCTCATGCCTTTTGAGGTAATGGGGTGCCTTGAATCGATGGACGATGGAAGTTTCGAGCTCAGAAACAGCCGCCCCGGATCGGAAAGCCAGCATTTGCAGGAAATAATCGACGAAACGATAATGAAAGGATCGTTTGCGCTGGCCCTGAATCGTTCCCAGGCTCTGGTCATCCCCTTTAATGAAGAGATGACCCTTCTTCTGCACGTCATTGCAACCCGCGCGCGGATAAGGGGGATGTTTGCCGGTCTTGTTGAAAAAAACCGCGCGGAGATGATAGACATAGCCGCCCACAACGCCCTTTCGATAGTCTTTTACACCTGCTCCTACGCTCTTGAAAGCCTGACTCTCTATTCAATGCTGCATCAGAATGTCATGAACCTCGAAGAACGTGTCAAGGAGCGCACCGCTGAGCTTGAATCTGCAAGAAGAGCCGCAGAGTCGGCCAACTCGGCCAAAAGCAAGTTTCTAGCCAACATGAGCCATGAGATACGCACCCCGCTGAACGGCGTAATCGGCATGGCAGAGCTCCTGCTTTCAGGGGACGTGCCAACTGAGCTGGGGAAACGTTACCTTCAGACTATCAGGGATTCGGGCGAGTCGCTCATGTTTCTGATAAACGATATCCTTGATTTCTCCAAGATTGAGGCGGGCAAGATAGATATAGTTCATGCGCCTTTCAATCTTTGCGGCACCATCAGCGGCGCTCTCAGATCAATAGCCTCCAGAGCGGAGGAAAAAGGGGTGCTTCTGGTGTACGATATCTCTCACGGCGCCCCGGAAAACCTGATCGGAGATTCTGCCAGGCTCAGACAGATACTCCTGAACCTCGCAGGGAATGCCATCAAGTTCAGCAACCACGGTGTGGTCGCAGTAAATGTCAGGCCTGAATCAAGAGATGATGAAAGGATCACTCTTCATTTCTCCGTTTCCGACAACGGCATAGGGATTGACCCTGAAAATATCAACAGAATATTCAACACTTTTGAACAGGCCGACTCATCTACCTCAAAGAACTTCGGTGGAACTGGGCTCGGGCTCGCCATTTCAAAACGCCTTGCAGAGCTTATGGGGGGAAATATCTGGTGTGAAAGCTCCGTAGGCATCGGCAGCGTATTCCACTTTACCGCAACTTTTGGAATTGAGGTGAAGAGTGATGCGCCACAGCTGCCCCCAACAGGAATGACAGCTCTGGTGCTGGACGGAATTGAGCAGAGCAGGAGCGTCATATCCCGTCTACTCTCGGAAATCGGAATCAGATCATATACTGCCGGAACCGCGGAGGAAGCTCTCTTGCTGATTGATAGCCGCGATCAGGCCGGAAACATGCCAGAGATCGCAATTATCGACTTTCATCTGAATGAAGAGGCATTACGCGGGATCATCTCGAAACTTCGCGAAACATCCCTCCAAAAGACCAGAATAATAATCTCGATCAATGCCGGAGCAAAAAGCGGATATGAAATGCCCCCGCATGATGCGCTGCTTGTAAAGCCGATTGACAGGGTGGAGCTTCAGAAGACAGTGAGTTCATTGCTGGATGGTGATGCAGAATATCTTGACAAAGGTGGTAAAGCGGCATCTTCAAACGAACAGAGACATTTCAGAATACTTGTGACTGACGATGTGGCAGTCAATCTGGAGCTTGCCAGGGCGATTCTTGATAGAGCCGGGCATACTGTGACTCTGGCGCATAGCGGAGACGAGGCGCTGCGGATATGCAGCGAGGAGAGATTCGACATCATACTCATGGATGTGCAGATGCCTGGGATGGATGGCCTTGAGACGACCTTCAGGCTTCGCATGTCAGAGATGAAAAAAGGAGAGATGACCCCGATTATAGCTCTGACAGCCTATGCCGGAGATGATGACCGCAAAAGATGCCTTGCAGCCGGAATGGACGGATACATCTCAAAACCTTTCAATCCGGAGGAGCTTCTCGATACTATCGGAAGAGTCTGCTCCCGGAACTCCCGGATTGAATGTGACAACAGTGGAGAGATTGTCAAGCCTGAATATTCCAGAATTAAAGAGAAGAAGATTTTCAACCGTCAGGAACTCCTGAAAAGACTGGACGGACGGGACTCTCTTATCGGAAGATTTATCGCTCTGTTCTCAGGAACAGCTGAAGAACATCTTGAAAAACTTGAATATGCCGTAGCCTCATCCGATTGTTCCGGCATAAGGGTTCACGCGCACACCATAAAGGGGAGCGCAGCGAACATAGGCGCGGAAAGGATATCTGAACTGGCGCGCATACTTGAAAATTCCGCTTTGGCCGGGAATATCGAGGATGCCGGAGAGCTGCTGAAAAAGCTCCGGGAGGAGTACTCGGCTTTTCTGGTTGAAAAAGATGCCTGACGGGGCAATTCTCCGGTTATTTTTTCCCGTACATCTCCTCAGGATTAAAGAGCGGATCGGAATTTTCAACCCATTCTCCATCTTCCCACCTCCTGTAGAAGCAGCTCCTGTTTCCTGTGTGGCACGCAGCATGCCCGTTCTGCCTGACCTTCAACAAAATGGCGTCGGCGTCGCAGTCGGTAAGCATCTCAATGACATCCTGCGTGTTGCCTGACTCCTCACCCTTCATCCAGAGCCTGTTTCTGCTTCGGCTGAAAAACCAGGCCTTCCCGCTCTCAATGGTCATTCTGAGAGCCTCTCTGTTCATAAAAGCGACCATGAGTATTTCGCCGCTCGCATGATCCTGGACAATCGCAGGCACTACCCCCCCTGTTTTATCAAAATCTATTCTGACCACTGATCACTCCGTTTCATTAGCAGAACTTGGGATAAAAACTTTGAAGATTTTTTTGGATCATATGATTTTCCGGAAATATCGGCAAGAGGTGAATGGCATAGTGAACAGTATTGGATTATTAGCTGCCAACAATTAGCTTGCAGAGACAAAAACAAGATAATAGTATGTCACCCTTCGATAAGGTTTTACGGCAAGATTTTACAGCAAGAAGCCCTTGCACAACAGATTGTCATCCCCGAATGATTCTATCGGGGATTCACCCTTTTCAGGTAGATGAAAAAATGGATTCCAGATTACTGCAAAGGGCAATGACAGCTTTTATGATTTTTGCAAGAACCTGATATTTTTATCGCTTCTGCAATAACCTCAATAACTCTCCAGGAAATCTCAGGATCAAAACATGCTCCGCACCCCTTTCCGCAACAGGCTGATCATAACCTTTTTCATTGCTGCAGCAATCATCTCTTTTACATCCGTCTATCTCTTGCACAAGAGAGGAGAAAAAAGTGACGAGGCTTATCTGCATCTGATCATCCAGGCATCCCGGGCAGTCAGGGATCACTATGTGGATGGAATCGACGAAAAGAAGATTACGCAGGGGATGATCGAAGGGATGCTTCTTGCCCTTGACCCGCACAGCTCTTTTCTCCCCCCTGAAGCGCTCAATGAAATGGAGACGCAGATATCCGGCTCATTCGGCGGAGTCGGGCTGGAAATCTGGATGAATGACGGAAAACTTACCGTTGTCACCCCTATTGACGGCACCCCGGCCTTCAAGGCAGGAATACAGCCAGGGGACTACATTTGGAAAATAAACGGAATCGCTACCGGCAACATGTCAATAAACAACGCCGTAAGGATCATGCGCGGAGAGAAAGGGACCGGAGTTGAAATAACCATTATCAGAAAATCAGCGTCCCGCCCTCTTCTCTTCCGGCTTAAGCGCGATATAATAAAAATCAGGAGCGTAAGATGGTCGATGCCGGCCCCTGGTTACGGCCTGATCAGAATAAGCCAGTTTCAGGAACGTACCGGAGAAGAGTTCAGGGAAGCCCTTAAAAAGCTGAACGCAGCATCAGGAGGCGCCATGAAGGGGCTGATTCTTGACCTCCGTTACAATCCGGGAGGGCTGGTCGACTCTTCGGTCGAAGTGGCTGACCGCTTCATCGGCGACAGCAGGAGTGAAAAAGTAATAGTCTCATTGAAGGGGAGGATAGAGGATGCAAACCACTCCTACTTGAGTACGCCAGGCAAAAAAGAGCCCATGTATCCTCTCATTGTCCTGATCAACAGCGGAAGCGCAAGCGCTTCCGAAATAGTAGCCGGAGCGCTCCAGGATTACGGAAGAGCAATTATACTGGGCAAAAGAAGCTTTGGAAAAGGATCGGTGCAGTCCATCATACCTGTGATGGGGAATTCGGCGCTGAAACTGACTACGGCCAGATATTACACCCCCGGCGGGCGTTCCATTCAGGCGAAAGGGATAGAGCCTGACATAGATATCGGGACATCTCCGCCTGTCAAGGTGAAGGATTATCCTGAATATTTCGCGGAAAAAAATCTCCCTGGAAGAATCGGACCCGGAGTGCAGAAAGATGATGAAAAAGAGACCGGAAGCGGCGTAAAGGGAAGTGATAAAGGATACATGCAGGCTGGTGGTGATATTTCAAACGACATGCAGCTGAAAAGGGGGCTTGAGCTGCTTCAGGCAATGACGCTGGTTAAAAAAAGAGTGCTCAACCGGTAAGCTATTCAACTTCAAAGCGGCTCCAGCAGCTCGCGCAGTTTCGACCCGATATCCGCTTCGCGCATAAGCGTCTCACCTACAAGAAATGCGCCCGCTCCATCCTGTATGAGTCGTTCGATATCCATCCGGCTCCCTATTCCGCTCTCGGCGACAATCAGACACCCATCTGGTGCCATGGCAGCCAGGCGTCCGGTCGTCTCCATGTCAATCCCGAATGTTCTCAGATTACGGTTGTTGACACCTATCATCGAAGCTTCGGCCTTTACCGCCATCTCCATCTCGGCTTCGTCGTGAACTTCGAGCAGTACATCGAGATGAATACCCCTTGCAATCGACATGAAATCATCAATCATGGCGGAATCCAGCATTGCGGCTATAAGAAGCACCGCGTCAGCGCCAGCTGCTCGAGCCTCGTAAATCTGGTACGGATCGCAGATGAACTCTTTGCGGAGAAGAGGCAGCGAAACCGTTTCCCTTATGATTCCAAGATAATGCAGGCTCCCCATGAAAAAAGATTCATCGGTAAGGACAGAAATGCATGTTGCTCCGTTATCCTGATATGTTTCAGCGATCTCCTGGGGGTCAAAATCTTCCCGTATGACCCCTCTGCTTGGAGATGCTTTCTTGATTTCCGCAATTACAGGCGTCCATCCGGACTGCGACGCCTCCCTCAGATGGCGTTCAAAACCTCTGGGTATATCCTCAAGGTCGGCGATGCTGCCCCTGAGCTCTTCAAGAGACCTTCTCCCTTTTGCAAGAGCCACTTCCTCGATTTTTCTTGAAACTATTTTTTTCAGGATATCAGGTTTTTCTCCCGCCATAATCTCTCTTTGCCTTCAGTTATCTGAATTATTGCCGGTTTGTGAGGGCTATAAGCCTTTCCATACGAACCAGAGCTTCTCCTGAATCTATCGCATCCGCCGCTTTTGCAATCCCCTCTTCAGGAGTGGCCGCTTTTCCGGCAGCAACCAGGGCATAGGCCGAATTGAGAAGAACCACGTCCCTTTTTGCGCCTGAAGCCCCGCTCAATACCGATCTGACCGCAATAGCGTTGGCAGCGGCGTCTCCACCGCGAAGTTCGCTCATGTCGGAACGCCTTATTCCGAACTGCTCGGGTGATATGGTGCAGGTTTTTATCGATGCGGGAGTCACTTCCGCCATAAAAGTAGCGGCAGTTACAGTTATCTCGTCCATCCCGTCCATTCCATGAATCACGAAACCGTGGCGGCAGCCCAGCCGCTGCAGAACTCCCGCAAGTTTTTCAACCAGGTCGCTCCGGTAAACCCCCATAACCTGGCAGTCGGCGGACGCAGGATTAGTGAGAGGGCCCAGAATATTGAAAATTGTGCGGATCCCTATCTCACGGCGCGGCCCAATCGCATGTTTCATCGCGCCATGCAGTGCAGGGGCGAAAAGAAAGCCGATGCCGATTTCCGAGATGCATTTCTCCACTATCTCGGGGGTTACATCAAGGTTGATCCCCAGCTTTTCAAGAACATCGGCGCTGCCGCAGGCCGAAGAGACAGCCCTGTTCCCATGCTTGGCGACCTTGACGCCGCAGGCCGATACGACAAAAGAGACAGTGGTAGATATATTGAATGTATTTGTACCGTCGCCGCCTGTCCCTACGACATCCAGGATCGTCTCCTGGTCGATGTTGATGTCGTCCCTGTCCATGTCGAGCACACCTTTGCCCACAACAATCGGCGTAGCCCTCTCCCTCATGACCCTCGCCGCTCCGGTGATTTCCTCGACACTCTCCCCTTTCATCCTGAGCGCGGTTACAAAAGCGCCGATCTGCGCCGGGGTGGCCTCTCCAGACATTATCTGCCCCATCACCTCAATCATCTCCCCTTCAGAGAGATTTTCCAGCTCAACAAGTTTTGAAATGGCTTTTCTGATCATGATCCGCTCCCTGCTGACCCCGGAAATAGGCGTAAATGGCAACTCCACCGGAGGGTGGCGTGTCATTTTCTATCAAGCATCTCCCTGATCGTCTCTCTTATTATCTTCTCGGCCAGGTCAGGAATAACCTCGCGAGCGACTCTCTCGACAACTTCCCTTGAAATGGCGGAAATTGCGGCTCTTGACTTTTCTTCCACCGGGCATGGAATTGCTGTTTCTGGTTGTGATAAATTCGGAACGGCAATGCTTTCAGCATCCGGCAGGATAATCTGTCCAATTTTTCCGGGGAATGCGGCTTTGTCGTTCTCAGGAACCGAAAAGGGAATGTGGGTCTCTGCCGGAAAAAAGTCACTCACCTCAACGCCGGCAGAAGAGGCCGGCTTGTCAGATGGAGCTTCAGGCGCAGCTGTGAAGGCGCCCCAGATATCGTTCGGATCAATCGGGGAATATCCATGTCCGTCAACTTCGGAGTCTGTCCCGGTTCCGGCGGCAGTTTCAGCGGATAGCGATTCTTTTTTTTCAATTCCGCGCGAAGCTAGAAGCTCCTTGATTTTCGAGAGAACGGTCTGGGAATCAAAAGGCTTCGTTATCCTGTCGCTGCACCCGGAGAGCCTCGCCTTCTCTTCATCGAAAGGGTCGAAGGAGTTGGTGAGAAGAATGAGAGGTGTCCCAGAAAGAAGCGGAATTTTCCTTGCTGCCTCACAGACCTGATAACCGTCAAGACCGGGCATGTTTACATCTATAAGCATGATGTCCGGAAGGATTTCACGCGCCTTCTCCACCGCCGAGATGCCGTTGTCAACAACGGAAAGGGAATATTCCGGGCCGCCAAGAATGATACCGATAATTTTCTGGATTGTGATGCTGTCATCAGCAAGCAGGATTTTAATGGCCATCTGTCCCTCCGTTATTTGTTGTTATATCTGCGGACATAAGAAAGAGAACCGGAAAACCAGGGGGTTTGTGAACCGGGATCGGGATTACGTCCTGTAATCGGCATTTATGCTTATATACTCATGCGAAAGATCGGATGTGTATACTGTCGCTTCACCACTGCCTAGCCCCATATCGAGAGTCACCCTGAACTCCTCTTTCCTTAGCACCCCGGTGCCGCGAGCCTCGGCGTCTCCACCGGCGAAAACGCCATCCCTGGCCATGCATACGTCATCAAACCAGAGTGAAAGCCTGTTCTGGTCGACCATCGCCCCAGAATACCCTGCGGCTGCAAAGACCCTCCCCCAGTTCGCGTCCTCTCCGAAGAAAGCCGTCTTGACCAGAGTCGAATTCGCGATCGCCATCGCAACCTTTTTTGCGTCCGGGTCGCTCTCCGCTCCTATAACCCTGATCTCTGCAAACTTGGTCGCACCTTCACCATCTTTTACTATCTTTCTGGCAAGAGAGATTAGGACACCACGCAGAGCCGACTCGAATCTGGCCCCTTCCGGAGTCCCTTCAAGTATGATGCTGTTTCCTGCCATACCGTTCGCCATTATCAGGGTGGTGTCGTTGGTGGACATGTCGCCGTCAACGGTTATTGCATTGAAGGAAGAGTCAACCGATCTCCTGAAGGCCTTATCAAGAAAAAGCGGATCAACATTCACATCGCTCAGAACAAAGGAAAGCATCGTTGCCATATCAGGCATTATCATCCCTGCTCCCTTCGCTATTCCGGCTATCGCGCAGCGCATCCCCCCCGCCTCGAACTCCACCGTCTCCAGCTTAGGAAAAGTGTCAGTCGTCATTATCGCCCGGGCTACATCTTCGAGCGTGCCGTCCGGCAGGGAGCCAACCAGTGCCGGGATTGCCGAGAGAACCCTTTCCGCCGGGAGCTGCACTCCTATGACTCCGGTAGATGCGACCTGCACCATCTCTTCGGGTATTCCTAGCAGGCGAGCGGCCAGAGCAGATGTCTCAGCGGCGGCCTCAATCCCCTGGCTGCCTGTGCATGCATTGGCGTTGCCGCTGTTGACGAGTATCGCCTGGGCCTTTCCCGATCTGATCCGCTCCATCGAGATGAGAAGAGGCGCCGCTTTGACCGCGTTTCTGGTGAAAAGAGCGGAAGCATCGGCAGGGCGCTCGGAAAACACCAGCGCCAGATCATTCCTCCCCGGCTTCTTTATTGCAGCTTCTGCTGTCGCAAATTTGAATCCTTTCGGTTTCATGTTCATTTCCCGTGACATTTTTTATATTTCTTGCCGCTTCCGCATGGGCAGGGATCATTGCGCCCCGCCACCTTGGCGCTTTTGGCAGGTTCTCTTGCATGCTCCTCATCTCCGAAAAGATTGAAGACAAGTTTCTTGTTCTTTCTCTCTTCCTCAATCTCCTCTATCTGCTCCCCTCCACGTTCCAGCTGAACCCAGTAGACGCGCTCCACAACCTCTTCCCTTATCCGGATCATCATATCCATGAACAGGTTATAGGCCTCCTTCTTGTACTCCTGCTTGGGATCCTTCTGGCCATAGCCGCGAAGCCCGATCCCCTCTTTCAGATGGTCTATGTTGAGCAGGTGATCCTTCCAGTGCGTGTCTATTGCCTGAAGCATCATGATCTTTATGAGGTGGTCGGCCATTTCGTCGCCAAGCTCTGACACCTTCGCATCAAAAATGGCTCTGGTCTGCTCTGCAAGCATTTTCCGGAAGTTCTCTCTGTTCAGCCTGGCAATAGTTTCGGCAGTGAGGTCAAACTGAAGGTTGAAGCATTTGAAAACCGTCTCTCCGATCCCCTGCCAGTCCCATTCAGAAGCGGCGATTTTTTCTATGCAGTAACAGTTGCAGATATCCTCGACGGTTTCATCAATCATATCGAGAAAGCTTTCCCTTATCTCATTCCCCCCAAGAATTTCGCGTCGCTGTGTGTAAATAACCTCCCGCTGCTTGTTCATTACATCGTCATACTCTATCAGGTGCTTCCTTATGTCGAAATTGTGGGCTTCGACCTTTTTCTGAGCATTCTCGATAGATTTTGTGATCATCCTGTGGGTGATAGCCTCCCCTTCGTCGATTTTGAGGATATCCATTATCCTGGCGACACGCTCCGAGCCGAAAATGCGAAGGAGATCGTCCTGCAACGACAGGTAGAATTTTGACGACCCCGGATCCCCCTGGCGGCCGGATCTCCCCCTCAGCTGATTGTCTATGCGGCGTGATTCATGGCGCTCCGTCCCAAGGATATGCAGCCCCCCGAGCTTCACGACCTCTTCATGCTCCCTGGCGCACTCTCCCCTGTATTTTTCCAAAACCGCCAGATACTCCTCTTCAGAGGCTTCCGGGTTTGCCCGTTTCCACTGCTTCGCAAGCGCATCCGGATTGCCTCCCAGCAGAATGTCGGTGCCTCGCCCCGCCATGTTGGTCGCTATCGTGATAGACTTGAGGCGGCCGGCCTGTGAGACTATCTCGGCCTCTCTTTCGTGCTGTTTTGCATTAAGGACATTGTGCGGGACCCCTTCCAGTTTCAGAAGTTCCGACAGAATCTCGGACTTCTCAATCGAGATCGTGCCTACGAGACATGGCTGGCCAATAGCGTAATGGCTTTTTATATCTTCGATAACGGCGTTGAACTTCTCCTTTTCTGTCTTGTAGACCACATCCGGAAAATCTGGACGCAAAAGAGGGCGATTCGTGGGTATGACCACTACGTCCAGCTTGTAAATCTTGTGGAACTCCTCAGCTTCGGTGTCCGCTGTTCCGGTCATGCCGGAAAGCTTGGAGTACATCCGGAAATAGTTCTGGAATGTTATTGTAGCCAGGGTCTGGTTCTCATTCTCGATCTTTGCCCCCTCCTTGGCCTCAATCGCCTGATGAAGACCGTCAGACCAGCGTCTCCCGGGCATGAGACGCCCGGTGAATTCATCAACGATTATAACCTCCCCATCTTTCACCACATAATCGACATCCCGCCTGTACATCGCATGGGCCCGGAGAGCCTGCTGCACATGATGAAGCGTTTCGATGTTTCTCGGGTCGTAGAGGTTGTCTACCTTGAGGAGTTTCTCCACCTTGAGCACCCCCTGCTCGGTCAGGTTGGCGCTTTTTGATTTTTCGTCAACAGTGAAATCGCCGGTGTACTCTTTCCGTTTCCCAGAGAGGGTATTGGCTTCGACCTCAAGCACCTCCCCCTTTGTCAGGAGCGGAATTATCCGGTCGATGATATAGTATTTGTCGGTGGAATCCTCGGTAGGGCCGGAAATAATCAGCGGCGTGCGCGCCTCGTCGATGAGAATTGAATCCACCTCGTCGACAATGGCGTAGTTGAACCCCCGCTGGACATAATCATCAAGGGAGAATTTCATGTTGTCGCGCAGATAGTCAAAACCGAATTCGTTATTAGTGCCGTACGTTATGTCAGCGGCGTAATTCTCGCGGCGTTGCTCGTCTTCTACCCCATGCACGATGACTCCTACCGTCATGCCGAGAAAATTGTACAGCCTCCCCATCCACTCCGCGTCGCGTTTCGCCAGATAGTCGTTCACAGTTACAACATGAACCCCTTTCCCGCCAATCGCGTTCAGATAAGCGGGGAGAGTAGCAACGAGAGTCTTCCCCTCGCCGGTTTTCATTTCGGCTATCTTGCCGGAATGAAGCACCATCCCACCGATAAGCTGTACATCAAAATGCCGCATTCCAAGCGCTCTCTTCCCCCCTTCCCGGCAGATTGCGAAAGCTTCCGGCAACAACGCGTCAAGCGATTCTCCCCTTTCATGGCGCTCCCTGAATTCCGCTGTTTTTCTGCGAAGCTCTTCATCAGTCAGGGATGAGGCCGATTTTTCAAGCCCGTTGATTCTTGCGACAAGCGGCCAGAGCTTCTTCAACTCGCGCTCGTTCTTGCTTCCGACTATTTTTTTTACAATGGTGCTGAACATTGACATCTCCGAAGATTGGTAATTTGAAATTACTAACAACAGCGAAACGATGAAAAACTGTTGATTCTACAATTCTGGGACTTCTGAAGTGACCTCGCTTGAAACCGCTCTCATGCCAGCGATATCTTCCGTAAATACTCCTGTCTGATATCCTCAAGTCTCTCAGTTATGGTCTGCGAGACTCCCTCTATTTCCTGCAAAAGCGATTCCGCCCTGTTCCGGTCGCCGGCGTTAGCTGCGGCCACGGCCTCCTTCGAAAGGGAATGTATCCGCTCATGCGGGGAGTTTATCGCCCCGTATGCTCCGATCCCTTCGCATATGGCTCTTCCATCGCCGTCATACCATTTTCCGAAACGACAGCCATGATGATCGGAAAGGGTGGATGGCTCGATACGCTCCTCACCCAGCACCGCCGCTCTTATCCTGTTGACGAACATCCGGTGGTCATTGGCGGCGACCAGAAGCATGAGGATATCGTTTTCCCTGGTCTTGAACCTTTTAACAGTTTCCTGTAGTTCGTTTGTCAGATTCTGAAGTTTCCCCGCCTCATCGGATGTCATATCGGCGGTCTTTGAAGTCTTGCTCAACAATTCAGTTATGTTTATGATATTGGAGCTTATCTCGCTCGTTGTCGCGGTCTGCTGTTCCGCGGCAGTCGCTATCTGGTCTATCTGCTGGGTAACCTCGCCTATCTGTTGAAGGATACCGTGAAGCGCCTCTCCTGATCTTGCGGCGTCCTCCCCTCCGAGGGTAACCTCCCTGACCCCTTCCTCCATCGTCTGAACAGCCGTTTTCGTCTCCTTCTGAATCGTGCTGATCATTTCGGCTATCTCGCGCGTCGCACGCGTGGTCCGTTCCGCAAGCGCTCTCACCTCATCCGCGACAACCGCGAACCCTCTCCCGTGCTCCCCGGCTCTCGCCGCCTCGATAGCTGCGTTAAGCGCAAGCAGATTGGTCTGGTCGGCAATATCCTCGATAGTCCCTATGATAGCCCCTATCTGATCCGAACGCGCCCCGAGGCTCTCGATGATTCCGGCGGCGCTTTTCACGCGAGCGGAAATCTGCGACATCCTCTCTACTGTAGTCTGAATAACCTGAGCTCCCTCGGATGCCAGGCTGTTTGTATGCTGCGAGCTCTCCGCAGCCATAGAGCAGTTGCGCGCGATATCTTCCGATGTGGCCGACATCTCCTCGCTTGCCGTAGCGACAGAAACCGACCTCCCGGTAACATCCTCGACCCCTTTCGCCATATTGAGGGAATAAGCCTGGATGGAAGTCACAGAAGCGGCCACATTCACAGACGTCCTGGCTGTGCTGGATATGAGCCTGTCCAAAGTTTCAAGGAAATGGTTGAAACGCCTGTTAATATCGGAAAGCTCGTCATTTCCGGCCACCTCAAGCCGTCTGGTGAGATCCCCTTCCCCCTGTGAAAGCGCAGTGATGCTTGCTACAAAACTATTGATCTTCCTTGTTACTGTAAATCTGAGGACAGCAACAAGTGAGATGATGCTCAGGATGAGCGCGGCCAGACCGTATATAGTCAGGTAAAGAGTCGTTGTTCTGTTCGCCTGGTAAGCCTCCTCGATGCTGGAGGCCAGCTTCAGAACCCCGAGAATCTTTATCCCCTTGTCATGACAGCTTGTGCACCTCTCCTCGTTGACAAGCGGGAGATAGCTTTCGATTATGTGTCCGCCATTATCCAGCTCTTCATTTACTACAGGTTTGCCGCTATTAAGGACAGCCACGACATCCTGATCTCCTTTTTTGCCGCTCCCGCGCTCTTCCCCCTTCTCGTTGTAAATGGCTACAGAAGCCGCCTGCCTGTGTTGTATAATATCCTTGAATTTCTGATCGATCTTCTGGCTTTCGCCAGTCATCATGTCTCTTTTCAGGTCGTCCGCTATCATGTTCGCAGCATTCATAGTGTTTGTCTTCTGGAGAGCGACCATCCCCTTCTTCGAAAGATACAGCCCTGCGCCGCCTACTGTCAGAAGACCAAGAACAAGGACAACCGATGCTGCAAGCACAATTTTCTGGGTTATGGATATCCTTGCAACGCCAGATACAGCAGAGCTCCCCGCATTTCCAGACATTTCAAACCTCCGTTGCGTCTATAGTCAGTTCCCGTCAGGAAACTGTAAAGATGATAAAAGCTCCGGACAACTCCACTCTATTTCCGGGTGATAGTCATATCCCTCTGATATCAAGCACTTCCCTGAGCTTTTTCGCCAGCGATGCAAGCGAAAAAGGTTTGCTGATGAAGTGCGCCCCTTCAAGCAGCACCCCGTGGTCTGCAATTACATCATCGGTATAGCCAGACATGAAAATGCATTTGATCCCGGGAAAGATGGAGATCATGCCCTCCGAAAGTTCCCGCCCGTTCATCTCAGGCATTATTACGTCGGTAATCAGCATATCGATTTTTCCGGCATATTCTCCGGCCAGAGCCAGAGCCTTCCCCGGGGTATCAGCTTCAATAACCGTATATCCGAGTTGACGCAGGATATCGGACGTAAAATTTAGGATCGCCGGTTCATCCTCGACAATCAGGATCGTTTCTCCGCCGCGAGGAGGTGATGTTTCATCAAGCGCCGCCGGCACGGTTTTTTTCATCTCCCCTTCGTGCCGTCTCAGATAGACGGAAAATCTGGTGCCGCGTCCCGGTTCGCTGCTTACGTCTATGAAACCATTGTTCTGCCTGACTGCGCCATAAACCATGGCAAGACCCAGCCCTATCCCCTTGCCTCTCTTTTTGGTCGTAAAAAACGGCTCGAATATAAGTGATTGAGTCTCACTATCCATCCCGACGCCGGAGTCAGTTACAGAGAGGCAGACATACTCCCCTGGCCTGGCTTCCGGAAATGCCGCCGCGAAATGCTCGTCTATCATGCGGTTTGCCGTTTCAATTACGATGCTTCCGTTACCGTCTATGGCGTCCCTGGCGTTCAGGCATAGATTGGAAAGCACCTGATCCAACTGGGAAGTATCCATTCTGATCCGCCACACCCCCTCCCCGGGGCGCCAGCAGAGCTCGATATTTTCTCCGATAAGCCGCTCGATAATTTTGAGAGTCCCGGATATTTTTTCATTAATATCAAGAAGTTCCGGAATAACTGTCTGCTTGCGGGCAAAGGCCAGGAGCTGCCTGGTAAGTTCGGCGGAACGTTTGGCGGTTTCCAGAATTTCGGCAAGATTCGCGCGCACCCTGTTGCCGGGATCGAGCCGCATCAGACCCAGCTCCGACTGGCCGATGATGACGCTCAGCATGTTGTTGAAATCATGAGCCACTCCGCCTGCGAGACGCCCTATAGACTCCATCTTCTGCGCCTGCTGAAGCTGCTCCTCAAGCCTCTTTCTTTCAGCCTCGGAGCGTTTATGCTCCGTCAGATCGGTAAAAATCACTATTCCGGCCTTGATCTCTCCGCATTCGTTCCTTACCGGCGCGGCATTGAACAGCACAATCCGCTCTTCGCCCTTTATGCTGCGGCAGACAAGCTCACGGTTTAAAGTTTCACCGGTCATGATCGCGCGCACCAGAGGGAAATCTTCAAGCCCTACTTCATGCCCATCCATGTCAAAGAACTTCCAGATGTCCATGTAATGCTCGATTTCAATACCAGCGACTTCATCACGGGTTACCCCCCCTATCTCAAGCCCCGTGTCATTCACATAACGCAACCTGCCTTTTGGCGCATCCACAATGGCAATGCCGGCCGGAATACAGTTCATAGCCGTATGCAGAAGGGCGTTCGCATCTTGAAATTCGGCGCATGGCTCTCTTTTAGAATCTTCAGGCGCGCTCTTTTTCTCTTCGGGCAGATCCATCAGTCTCCTCACAACCAAAGCGGATCAATTAGGGTAAAAGCCCATAAAATCAATCACTTCTTCTAAAAACAATAAAAGACTGGCCTCTTGCAAAAATTATTAAATGAAAACATCTGAGGTTCTTGCAAAAGTCATAAAAGCTGTCATTCCCGAGGAAGTAATCGTGAATCCACTCTTTCAGCTACCTGAAAAGACTGGATTCACGATGGAATCGTTCCGGGGTGACAAGTTTTTTGCAAAAATCTCAAACAGTCGGAAAGCCAAGAAAGGCGAGTAATCTCCCGGTTTCGCTCATAAGGCGCTCGAAACCGTCAAAAGTCAGGGATTGCGCCCCGTCTGAAAGCGCATTTTCAGGCTCCGGGTGAACCTCGACAAGCACGCCGTGAGCTCCGGCCATTATGGCTGCAAGCGTCATCGGCTGCACGAGACTCCGTTTTCCGGTCGCGTGCGAAGGATCGACCATGACTGGAAGATGCGAAAGCTCCTTGACAAGAGGAACGACAGCCAGATCGAGTGTGTTCCTCGTGGCTGTCTCGAAAGTGCGGATGCCGCGTTCGCAGAGAATCACATTCTCGTTTCCCTCGGCCAGTATGTATTCAGCCGCTGCGAGAAACTCTTCAATCGTCGCGCTCATGCCGCGCTTCAGCAGAACAGGCTTGCTTATCCTCCCGACCTCCCGGAGGAGATCGAAATTCTGCATGTTTCTTGCGCCGATCTGGAGCATATCGGCATACTCCGCGACAAGTCCGACATTGTCAGGGCTCATTACTTCGGTGACTATCGGCAGCCCGGCGGCTTTCCCCGCTTTTGCCAGAAGCTTCAGCCCCTCCCCCTTCAACCCCTGAAAGGTGTGCGGCCCCGTTCGCGGTTTGAAGGCGCCGCCGCGCAGCATATCCGCTCCATGACTCTTGACGAAGAGCGCGGTTTTCATTATCTGATCCTCGTTTTCAACGGCGCAGGGGCCGGCTATCATTACCGGTCTTGCCCCTTCGCCCACAGAAACTCCGGAGACATCAACCACGCTGCTTCCGGGATGAAAATCGCGCGAAACAAGCTTGTACGGCTTCGAGACATGCAGCACTCCCTGCACTCCGGAGAGCTCCAGTATCCTCGAATCGTCGACATATCCCTGATTTCCGAGCACCCCTATGGCCGTGCGCTCCCTCCCTGGTATCGGAAGAGGGGTGTACCCCATTCCCGAAACCGCTGCTGTCACCTTCTCTACGTCGGATTCTGTGGCGTTATGTTTCATTACTATCAGCATTGAAACCTCTCTCTTTTCACTATTTCTCCGTAAACCACTCATGAATTCCCGGTACAGGCAACCGGAATACCCGGCAAATCAAAGACGATGCTGCCCAGAAGTCATTCGTATCTTTCGCACAGCTTCTCAAGCCTCTCAGGCTTTAATATGACAATTCTGCTCCCCTGGACATCTATTATCCCTTCATCCTTCAGCTTTCGCAGAGTGCGCGAAATCGTCTCGTTTGCTGTACCCAGCCTTGACGCAAGCTCCCCCTTTTTTATGCCGAGGTCTATGTAGATGATTCCGCCGTAGTTCGTCGATTTCTCTTCGGCGCGCCTGAGAAGAAAGGAGGCAAGGCGTGAAGTCACATCCGCAAAGGAGAGTTCTTCGATCTGGCGGGCAAAGTGGCGGAGCATGAGCGAAAGCGATATGACAAGGTTAAGGGCGAAATTCGGATTCCTTCCAAGGAGCTCCATGAAACCTCCCTTTGGGAGGTAAATCGCTTCACCATGCTCAAGGGCGCGCGCTTCAGCCGGGTACTTCCCATTGCCGAAAAAAGCGGCCTCAGCGAAAGACTCCCCCGGCTTCACAAAATGAAGCACCTTTTCCCGCCCGTCGGGAGATACCCGACAGAGCTTGAGACTGCCGGATATGAGGAGGTAAAAACCGTTCGCGTCATCCCCCTCGGAAAAGAGGGTTTCACCCTTCCTGAAGTTGCGCTGAACCGCAATCATGGCGAGCTGGGAGAGATCCGACTCTGAAAGTCCTGAAAACAGAAGTGATTTTTTTAAGAGTTCAATCCGTTCCATCTTCTTCTCTCCGATGCAGCATAAACAGAGTTTCCATCCGGAAAGGGTGCT
>DFZL01000031.1:0-24811 GCA_002382705.1 Geobacter sp. UBA4057 | reverse complement strand
CCGGAGTTTCCGGATGGAAACGAGTCAGAAAATCTGAATCTTCTTCATGAAATCAGCTATCTTCACAGCTACTTGAGACGCGGTAAAACCGAACTCTTCCGCCAGCTTCTCGGCCGGAGCAGAGGCTCCGAAATGGTCGATTCCGATAAAAAGGCCGTCGCACCCGACAAGCCTGTGCCATGATTCCCCTCTCCCCGCTTCTATAGCCACTTTGGGGAGATTGGGGGGAATGAGCGATTCGCGGTAGGAGAGTGGCTGTTCCATGAAACGTTCAATGCATGGCACCGAGATCACACGTCCTCTTATCCCTTCCGAAAGAAGCGCTTCGGCAGATTCGAGAGCCAGGTGAACCTCCGAGCCGCTCGCCATTATGACAATATCCGGGTCGGAGTCCGGGGATAAAACCGGATATCCCCCCCTGGCTATATCATCCGGGGAGAAATGCCCATCCCTGCTGATCGCCGGGAGCTTCTGGCGCGTGAGGATGAGCGCCGTGGGACGGTCGGCGGTTTTCAAAGCCATTGACCAGGCCATTGCCGTCTCCGTCCCGTCCGCAGGACGTATCACCTGGAGCCCCGGAATTATCCTGAGCGAAGCCAGATGCTCGACAGGCTGGTGAGTCGGGCCGTCCTCTCCGACATAGAAAGAGTCGTGCGTAAAAAGATATATCGCCTGCTGTTTCATCAGAGCGGAGAGCCTTACCGCCGGACGGCAGTAATCCGCAAAGACGAGGAAAGTAGCTCCGTAAGGGATGAAGCATCCATAAAGCGCAATCCCGTTCATTATGGCGCCCATTGCATGTTCGCGAATCCCGAAATGGATATTCCTTCCGGAGAATGCTCCGGGCATGATCGATCCGGCACCCTTTATTTCGCTGTTGTTGGAAGGGGCAAGATCTGCCGAGCCTCCGACAAGCGCCGGGACAATTTCCGCCACCTTCTGGAGCGCAGCCCCGGAGAGCGAGCGGGTAGCTCCATCCTTGCCGGCCAGAAGCTCCAGCAGCTCGTTTTCAATGCCGGCCGGCACATTCCTGTTCCACATCCTGTCCCACAGTTTCGCCATTTCAGGATTGGCCGCGTGCCAGACCTGCATCCCACGCACCCAGGCTGCATGGCCTCTCTTCAATGTTTCAACCCGCTCGGCACAGATATCCCTCACTTCGTCAGGCACCACAAAGGGGGGGTAAGACCACCCGAGATTCCGTCTGGTCGCCGCTATTTCGTCGCCACCCAGCGGCGAGCCGTGCGCCCCGCTCGAATCCTGCTTGCCAGGGCTGCCGAATGCTATATGTGTCCTGGCCATTATTATCGACGGCTTTGAGGATTCGTCTCTGGCCGCGGCTATTGCGGATACAATCCCGGCGTAATTATGGCCGTCTATTTTCTGGACATGCCAGCCAGCCGCCTCAAATCGCATGGCAACATCTTCCGACCATGCGAGGCCTGTCTTTCCTTCGATTGTTATTCCGTTGTCGTCGTAGATATAAACGATGTTTCCAAGCTTCAGATGCCCCGCCAGCGCAGCAGCCTCATAGCTTATCCCCTCCTGAAGGTCGCCATCTCCGACAAGTGCGTAGACATGATGGTCAACAGGCTTGAAAACTGATGTGTTGAAGCGTTCCGCAGCCATTTTGGCAGCAATAGCCATGCCTACTCCATTTGCGAAACCCTGTCCGAGCGGGCCCGTTGTCACCTCCACCCCAGCTGTGTGGCCAAATTCCGGATGGCCGGGTGTTCTGCTCCCCATCTGACGGAAATTCCGGAGTTCTTCAAGCGTGAGGTCAAAACCGAAAAGGTGGAGCAGGGAGTAGAGGAGCATCGAGCCATGCCCAGCTGAAAGTATGAAGCGATCCCTGTTTGGCCAGCGCGGGTCGTCAGGGTTGAATCTCAGAAAATTTCCCCAGAGAGCGAACGCGGCGTCAGCCCCCCCCATAGGAAGGCCGGGATGCCCGGAATTGGCCTTTTCAACTGCGTCGATGGATAAAAAACGAATTGCGTCGGCGCACAGCCGCGCCTTGTCGGACGGAATGACAACCTGCATTTATGAGTTCCTTTCAAGTTTAATAAAATGATTGAAGCCAGCAAAATCCGGAACGAATTCCGACCCGTCCCTCTTCACTATCTTCACACTCCTGGAGCCTGTGACCAGACCGACTGCCGAGGCTTTGACGCCACAATTTTCCATGCATGCGACAACTCTTTCGTGATCGTCCGGAGAGGCCGTGAAGCATAACTCGTAATCTTCCCCTCCGGAAAGCCGGAGGTCATCGCCATTATTATTCCGCTCTCCGGCGAATAGCAGAAAACTGTCCGAAACCGGAAGAGAGTCAATGCATATCTCGCCACCAATAGCCGACATCTCCGCGATATGGCCGAAATCTGCAATCAGGCCGTCGCTTATGTCGGTCATGGCGCTGGCGATGCGGGCGTCTGCCAGAGATAGCGCCGCAGCAACTCGAGGAACGGGGTTCAGCAACCGTGAGACCAGGTAGCCGGCAGAATTTTCACGCTCTCCGGAATCTGGCATCATGCCGGTGGAAGAATCATTTCCCCCCGGGATACGGCTCTCAAGAATCCTGAGCCCCATTGCCGCATCTCCCGGAGTTCCGGTCACCCAGATTTCATCACCGACTCTGGCGCCGCTACGCCTGATTATCCTCTCTGGAAACTGCTCCCCCATCATTGTCACGGAAACAGCCACGCCATCTGGCGATGCAGAGGTGTCGCCGCCTGTTAGCGACACTCCATGCTCCGAAGCCATATCAAGAAAACCGCCGATGAAGGCTTCGAAAAAATCGAGATCAACCTCTGCCGGCAGCGCCATTGAAAGGAGAGCCCAGCGGGGGATACCCCCCATTGCGGCAATATCCGATATGCTCGCTGCAAGGGATTTTCGGCCTAGAAGGTAAGGATCATGCCATGCAAGACGAAAATGGATATTCTCGATCAGCATATCCGTTGAAGATAAAAGCTGCATGCCGGGGGTGATCTCCGTAACCGCCGAGTCGTCTCCTATCCCGGTTACTACCCCGGCGCGGTTTTCGCTTTTTCTCCCTATCATTTCAATCAATCCGAATTCACCGATTGACCCTATGTTTTCAGAAAGGGGTGTCATGGCATTTTTCCCAGCCTGGAAGAATAACTGCAAGCGATGAAAAAGACAACCTTATTACTCCGTCATGAGATACAAACATGAGAAAACGCAATTCTGTCGAGGAGAGAGGCGCTGCTCCAGAACAGCTCCGATTCTCCCCTTCTCCTTCAATTATGCGACAGAAATTGAACCTTGAAAGGTTCTTGAAAATCCGGCTCACCGACAGAGCCATTCGGGGATGACAATCTTTCTGTAAAAGTTTCAGCAGAAAGGAAAATTTGAATTCACCGCGGATTCCCAATATATTAATTGCTTCCACCCGAGGCTCTTGCAAAAAGGGTGTCATCCCCGAATGATTCTATCAGGCATCCAGAATACTGTCATTCTGCGCGGAGCGAAGCGTAGTCGCAGAATCCATCTGAAGAGCTCGATGATGTTTCCTGTAGACCCTGCGACTTCGCGCAGGGTGACGACTCTTTTTCCCGATCGCTTATCTCGTTTCCATCCGGAAACTCCGGATGGAAACTACCTCGGGAATGGCAGCTTTTATGACTTTTGCAAGAACCTCACCCGGCAGAACAAAACGGAGGCGAAACAACCCTTGAAACCTGTGAAACTTTCATCAAGCGCAAGGATATTCACCCTCGCAGCATCATGGACGCTGCTGCTCGCCTGTCAGGCTGAACCGGGCTTCGCCCTGGAAAATCCTCAGCTTTACCCTGTTCTCCCTTCAGGTTACTCATCCATAAAGGTTTTCGACCGTAGAGAGAGATTCGTGGGGAGAGTCCTTTCTGAAAAGCGGTACTGGACTCCGCTGAACCGGATACCGCTTTTTCTGCAACAAGGGGTGATTGCTGTAGAAGATTCCCGTTTTTACGAACATCCGGGAGTGGATGTCAGAGGGATAGCCAGAGCGCTTGTAAAAGATGTGACTGAGGGGAGGTTTGCCGAAGGTGGCTCCACCATAACTCAGCAGCTTGTAAAAAACCGGTACCTTTCCGGAGTAAAGACGTTTGAGCGGAAATTCGAAGAAGCTCGCATGGCGATGGAATTTGAGAAAAAGTACAGCAAGAAACAGATTCTTGAGATGTATTTCAACGAAATCTATTACGGAAAGGGCGCATGGGGAATAGCCCAGGCGGCGAGGCTCTATTTCGACAAGAACCCTGAAGAGCTGACAGATCCCGAATGTTCAATGCTCGCCGGAGTGCAGAAAAATCCTGCGCGCTACAACCCGCTGGGGAAGCCTGCCAACATCATTGCCCGCCGTGATGTAGTGCTTAAAAGAATGGCCGCGCTTGGGATGATCACGGAGCGCCGGAGAAAGGAGTTGCGTGCTAATCCCCCGACTGTTGTCAAGCCGGGGAATGCCCCGCAGTACATCTCGCTTGTGAGGGAAAAGCTTATCGCAATGTACGGAGAGCAGATAACAGAGCGGGGGGGAATGCAGGTTACGGCGGCGCTGGATCTGGAACTTCAGAAGAAGGGAGAACAGGCGCTCCGCGATGGAGTGAAGCGGATCGCGCCTGATCTGGAGGGAGCTCTTCTCTGCATGGAGACCACCACTGGAGACATTCTGGCTGTTGCAGGCGGGACAAATCCAGAACAGAACGACTACAACCGGGCATTTTACGCCAGACGGCAGCCTGGGTCATCTGTCAAACCCTTCATTTATGCGGCGGCGCTTGAGAAAGGATTCACCGCTTCAACCATAATGGACGACACTCCTGTGACATACGACATGGGTGGGGGAAAAAGCTGGACCCCGCACAATTACGGGGGAGAAAGCTTCGGGAAGTTGTCGCTTCGCCGCGCACTTGCCCTCTCCAGCAACATCATAGCAATCAAGCTGCTTGACTCACTGGGCATTCCGTATTTTGTCGATTTTGCCGCAAGGAACGGATTGAAATTTAATGCCGGAAACGGGCTGTCGCTGGCGCTCGGGGCTGAAGAGGTCACCATAAGAGAGATGGTTCAGGCTTATTCCGCGTTTGCAACCGGGGGAGAGAGGGTGGAGGGGAGAGTAATCATAAGGGTTTATGACAGAAACAGTCGGCGCTGGACAGAATATCCCGCGCCGAAATCGCCCGCCATTTCTCCTGAAGCCTCATTCATAACCACCCAGATGCTGAAGGACGTAATGATATACGGAAGCGCCAAATCGCTCGAAAAATTCAGCCAGAAGCATGTATCGGCGGGAAAGACCGGAACAACCGATGACTACAGGGACGCATGGTTCATAGGGTACACTCCGAAAATTGTCACTGGGGTCTGGATCGGATATGACATGCCCAAACCTTCAGGGAAGAGGTTCACCGGAGGGAGCGCAGCCGCCCCTGTCTGGGAAAAATTCATGCGGGCGGCTCTTGCGTCAAGAGCTGACGCTGATTTTGTAAAGCCTGAAAATGTTTTCTCAGTCTCAATAGACCCGGAGACGGGATATCTCTCGGTTCCGGAATGCCGGTCAAGGCGTGATGAGTATTATATCCGTGGAAGTGAGCCCAAGGAAGAGTGCCCGGTGCATGGGGGTGGCAGGAAACCGCCCGGAAATGCCGACGATGCGGAGCCCGGAGACAAACAGAGCGGTCAACCGGAAGAGGAGACGCCAGCGTCTGAAGCAGAGGGTTTTTCAGGGGGCGGATTCTCCCCTCTTTCTCTCCCTCTCCAGCGCGCGCAATGACTCCTTCATACGCTCCCCTTCACGCTCTTTCTGAAGCAGTTCGCCGCCGGCCTTCATCCATTCGGCAAGCCGCCTCAACTCCCCTCCGTCAAGCCAGATGCCATGCTCTCTGCAGCGGTCGGCCATAACTCCGCTGCTTCTGCCGAAATTGACCCGGTTCATTATCTTTCCGCAGTCAGGGCAGTTGATATAAAACGGGGCAGCATCGTCACCCCTTTTATCCGCTCTCAGATTCTCCAGAAGCTTTCTGTTTATGCTGTAAACCTTCCCGACAACGGCATCCAGAAACTTCTCCAGCTCTCCAGGGGCAAAGAATAGCCCCATGCAGCTTTCGCATCGCTCGGCACGCCCGCCACTACCCTTAACATCAAGACAGACAGGTAAAAGTTGAATGTCGCAGCGCGGGCAGACCCGTCCAGATGGCGGATCATCACCCCGTTCCTGATTGATATCTTTAATGTCCACATCGTTACGGCTCCCGCAATAGCCGCAGAGTATTGAGTCCTGCGGAAGAGGGGCAGAGCAGTTCATGCAGTTCGCCACGGATTTTCCCCCATGTCAGGTCGGAATTGGAGGAGGGATATTCCGGAGCGCACGACCTAACTCATCGAATGCAGCGGCTTTCTCCCATCTTTCCATCCCCTGCTTCCAGAGAAGCGTTACTTCCGTTACTCTCCCTTCAACGATCATACTCAGAACCGTTTCATATTCAAACGGTCCTGTCTTGTTCCCCCCTTCAGCAACGAAATAGCCGGAGCCGGATGCTGGCTGTTTAGAATTCTGGCCACTATTATCCCCGGGAGGAGAAAGGATTTTACCAAACTGGTTCGCCATCGCAAAACCGATCCCCATGCCGATGCCGGCGGAGGCCTCGCCGCCCTGGTTTCTCGCAGCCGCTTCCATCGAATTAGCCGCCTGGAACCGGGTAAAAGTATCCATATCCGAAATTATCCCCATGCTGCTCCTCTTGTCCAGAGCCTCTTCAACCTCATTCGGCAGGGATATGTTCTCAATAAGCAATTTTGTGATTTCCACTCCGTATTCAAGGAACTCCGGAGCCACTTTTTCTGCCAGAAGAGTGGAAAACTCGCCATAGTTTGCGGCCAGGTCAAGCAGAGGCACCCCGCTTTCGCCGATGACATCGGCAAGACGGCTTGCTATGAGATTTCTCAACTGCTCGCTTATCCCGTCTACAGTAAAATGCGCGTCGGTGCCGGCTATCTCGTTTATGAATTTTCCCGGATCGCCGACACGTATCACGTATGTTCCGAATGAGCGGAGCCTTACGGGACCTAACTCCGGATCACGTATAATGAGAGGTTTTTTTGTCCCCCATTTGAGATTTGTGAAATTGCGGAGGTTTACAAAATAAACTTCCGCCTTGAAAGCGGAGTGAAAGCCGTATTTCCACCCCAGGAGCGTGGTCAGAATGGGAAGATTTCCGGTTGTGAGCCTGTACTGGCCAGAAGGGAAAATATCTGCGATTTTACCCCTGTCCACAAAAACTGCGGCCTGTGCCTGACGGACTATCAGTTGCGCGCCGTATTTTATCTCGTTGTCAAACCTGGGAAAGCGCCACACCATCGTATCGCAGGAATCGTCGTTCCATTCGACAATATCCAGCAGCTCGGCTTTTGCCTTGTCCCATAAAGACATAAGTTGCCTCCTCTAAATATCCTTCTTACCCCTGCCTCCGGCTAAAGGCCATAATTTACAGACAGTCGCAAAAAAGTTGTCATAGCCGACAGAATCATTCCGGGATGACAACCTTTTGCAAGAACCTTCATTTGAAAAACACATTACTGAAAACCTGGAATCAACTGTTGAACACCCGCCGCGGCAGGAGAAAAAAGCAGCAGATGTATGCAATACAGTTTTCCATGAAATTATGATGAAGATTCAACAGCCTGCTAATCTATCCTGTTAATCGATACTGTACTCTTCCCCTTCCCGGATAACCCGCTCTTCCTGGTGATCTCAAGCATCACAACAGAGCGTGCAACCGGGTCATAGGCGAAATCGGCCAGGTATCCCGGCTCGGTTTTAGTGTGCCACATCTCCTTGAAAGCCGTCCCCTGCCAGCGAAGCCCTAAAAGGGTGTTCCTGTTGTAAGAACGTGCATTCCCTATAACAAACATCCCTTCATTCCGCGGGACAATCATCATCCCGTCATCCATCGTGACTGTCCTCTGCTCCAGAAAAATTATCCGGTACTGGCTCCCCGTATCTCCGATCAGAGCATAATCCCTGAATTTAAAGCTGGTTTCGGAACCGCCGTACTTTTCGATGCTCTTCCATATCTCCTCCCCTTTTGGATCGGTCACTGTCAGATATCCCTCTTCATTGAACGAAGTGAACAGGGTCCCGCCCGAAGAGCCGTTTAAGAGGTTGAAATTGAAAATATGTGCATATCTGGGCAATGGGAGGCTCTTCCCCGCTTCAAGACGCTTTCCGTCCATCCTGATTCTGGCCACCCCCCCGTAGAATTCCCCTTTTGTGCCGAGTTCCTGGCCATAAATTACCCGGCTGGCGTAATCATTCCCTATCCCTCTGAAAAACCATGCCAGCCTGTCTGAAACCAGTTTGAGTTCTTTCCCGTCAACCGTATAGACCCTGGAGGCCAGTTTTTCCCTGTCGATTATGGAGACGTATATCTCCGGAATCCTGTCGCCATCGATATCTGCCGTATCGATTCCTAGCACCTGCGACGGCACAGGTATCCTGACTTCCGATACGAGTCTCAACCCCTTCCCTTCCCCCTTAAGGTAGTA
Organism: Geobacter sp. UBA4057; assembly: GCA_002382705.1. Taxonomy (GTDB): domain Bacteria; phylum Desulfobacterota; class Desulfuromonadia; order Geobacterales; family Pseudopelobacteraceae; genus UBA4057. Next base: position 16,267 of record DFZL01000031.1, on the reverse strand, counting down.
GCGGATCAGATGCTCGTCAGCGATGAATATCTCAAGCTCGCCACCCGGAAGCCTCCTCCCAAGAGCCATGCTGTTGTAATTCCCCTCAAGCGGCTCGCTTGTCCAAGAACCATCAGGAGATATGTCAGCCCCCTCGCTCTTTATCGCAAAACCGCCATGCCCTCCCCTCTCCAGAACCCGCGGAGATTCTTGAGTCTGCACCGCAGGAGGGACTTCTCTCTTCATGCCTGCTGAAGGCGATACTGGAGGTGAAATGACCGCAACCCCCTGCCGATTGGGGGGCAGAGTAGCCGGAACCGGGAGAGACGCGGATGGAGAGGCCGCCTGCCCGGCGACAGTGGCAGCCGGAGGTGAAACCAGCCTTGCAAGTTCACTCTCCGCTTTTCTGGACAACCGGTTTATGGCCGGAATTATGTTCTCATCCCCCTCCCCCTGCTCGAATATTTTGGCGACACGACCTGTTTTGGCCTCTTTTATCATCAGATCTATGCTGAACATACTCCCGAACCGGGCATAACTGCCGGTTATAACAAAATCCGCCATTGACGGATTTTCCTCCGGCGCAACCTGCTCCTGGTTCAGCCTGGAAGAGAGAAGCCCCTGAAGAGTGGTTTTCATCTCGTCTCTGTTCTGAGCCCCGACAACATTGAACGGAGCGACATTGACCTTCAGCGGGGCAGCATGGCTCGAAACAGAGAGGGAGAGGAAAAGCGCCATAAAGACGCCAGAGGTGACCTGGTTTTTTAAAATACCTGTTATTCTTTTCATTTTCTGCTCCTTACAGAGTTTATGGCATGGATGATAGCCGTCAGGCTGATCTCCTTGTCGCCCACAAGAACCTTGCTCCTGCCTGTTCCGGAAGCGGTGATTACCACTGACGGGGTGAATTTGACCTTGAAATCCCTGCATACAGCCTGATCCGCCTGCATTCCGTTAAGTATATCAGCGTAATCGACCTCTCTCAGCTTTACGCCATGCTTCATCACAGCGTTCTGGACGTCTCCCCTGGATGGGTTCCTGGTCCTGAGCGCCAGCAGGGAGAGCTCCTTACGGAGCTGGATATATTTCTCTTTTTCGTGAAAGATGAACTGAAGGTTGTACGGAGTGAAATTGAGGGTCTCCCTGTGAACCGGCATATCCACAAAACCTACCCTTGCTCTTCTGGCTACCTCTGGAAACATCTCTTCGATTCTTGATTCTATCTTCTGGCAGACAGGGCAGAACCAGTCGCTGACGAAATAGACCGTCACGTCGCTGTCCTGCTTGCCAAGAAACTGGTTGAGAGGGGCCGCGCCGGCATCTCCTCTTCCGACGCCAAGAATCGCCGCCGTCATGCCGATTATAAAAGCAATCGAAATGAAGGGAAACTGTTTGAGGATAAATTTCATTGTTCCTCCGGTATGTTTGATATCGGCATATTTTTCATAAATCATGGCCGAAGCGGCAATAAACACGGTAGCCGCTATTGAAAGGCAGATGGTGCACCACTCCCCTATTTCATACTTCTGTATCCATATGAATCTTGCCTCCGCTCCTGCGGCGGAAAACAGCATGAACATCGCAAGATGGGCGAAGGGTGGGAATCGCTTCGCCAGGGCAGAGACAGAGGCAAGGGAGATGAAGAAGAGTATCCCGAACCAGCCGAACTCCATTCCGAATATTGAAAAATCGGCAGTCGCGCTGCAGGCTGAAGAGCATATCTTCATCTGTGAGGCAACCGAAAGCAGAAGGGCTGCAAGCAGAGCCGCCCAGTAGAGAATTGCGTGAAACCCTGTTTTATGCATTTTCCACCGGTGACAGAGGAGCTTTTTGAAAAAGGGTGTCATCCCCGAATGATCCCATTATGGATCCAGTCTTTTAATACAGTTGAAAAATGAATTCCCGATTGCTGCCTCGGGAATGACAGCCTTTACGACTTTTGTAAGAACCTCAGAATTTTTTCAGTCTGATAGGGGTGATTGATAACACAATTCTTGCTGTTTGAATACTGCTGGCATCTTTTTGTCCAATTTTGTCTCTCGCAACACGGCAACTCTATGGTAAGGTATCTGACATTTTATCGGTTCACTCTTTTTTAGGGAAAAGGGGCAAGAAGATGATCAAGAGCGTCGCTCCGCTTTTTCTTGTTGTTGCAACCGCGGTCAACTGCCTGGCGGCGGAGAGGAGCCTCAATTTAATGAGTGACGGAACGATAGAGGAGATTCAGTTGAGAGCGGTGAAAGGTCTGGCCGAGACAACCTTCCCTGGTAACATGATAGAAGGAACCCTGAGGATTACTCCCCTTCACGGCGCGGAAATAAACAGAGTTGAACTTCTCCCCCCAAGGGTAGACAGAAATGTTCTGAAAGAGCTCGAACTTCTTCAGGAAAAGAAGAACCGTCTGGAAGAGAGACTTAAAGCGCTCTCCACAAGAGAGCAGATTTTCATGGCTGCCGCAAAATCACAGAGCACAAAGACACCGCGAAAGACAAAAACAAACCCGGAGCCGATGCAGAGCATACGCCAGGGGACAGATTACGCCATAACAAGCCTTGAGGCCGTATACATGGCAGAAAGAAAGGCAACGGAGGAGATGAGGAGCCTGGAAAGGAGAATGGTGGAAACCCGGAAGAGAGCATCCGGTGGCGGTGGAGGCGCAAGAATTCACATCACCCCGCCGAACGGGATGATGACAATCCGCTTCGCCACCTCCGGCAACGGCTGGACGCCGTTTTACGATATACGCTTTTATGCTCCGGGAAATGCGGAACTTACATTTTACGGCCGCGCAGCCGAACTCCCCTCCGGCGCCAGGATAACGGCATCGCAGGGTGGAGTAGCAGAATTCGGGAAGAGCGGAAAAGTTGCGCCTGAATACTCCGGAGCATTCAGATTCGGCACATACCGTCTCCCCGTTTCAGACTTCAGAATACCCGGCTTTCCGGCCAATGACATTTCATTCAGGATAACCAACAGCACCCCTTCATACCTCCCCTCGGGAAGAGCGGCAATCTACAACAGAGGGGAATATGCCGGAGAACTCCGTTTCGAGGGGATGTCGTCCGGTCGAAGTGGCGTTGTTTCAAGGTAGACGATCACTCATCCGCACCATGAGCAGAAAAAGCGTCATAATAGAGGCAGGAAAGAGGGATAAGCGTTACTGGAAAGATATCTGGGAGTACCGCGAGCTCTTTTTCTTTCTTGCATGGCGAGACATTCTCGTCCGCTACAAGCAGACCGTGATAGGGATAGCCTGGAGCGTGCTGAGACCTTTCCTCACGATGGTGGTCTTTACTGTGATTTTCGGCAAGCTGGCAAAATTTCCATCCGGCGATGCGCCATATCCGATACTGGTCTACGCCGCGATGCTCCCCTGGCAGTTTTTCGCCAATTCACTCTCGGAAAGCAGCAACTCGCTTGTAACAAACTCCAACATGATATCAAAGGTCTACTTTCCAAGGATGATAGTCCCTGCCAGTTCAGTTGCGCTCGGCATTGCAGACTTCTTAATCTCCCTGCTGATCCTGGCGTTCCTCATGATATGGTACCACTTCATTCCTGACTGGCGGATAGTGACGCTCCCTCTTTTTTTCCTGCTCGCCATCATCACGTCGCTCGGGGCAAGCCTCTGGTTTGCCGCTCTGAATGTCAGATACAGGGATTTCCGCTACATAGTTCCCTTCTTGGTGCAGTTCGGACTCTACATATCCCCTGTCGGTTTCGCAAGCGGCGTGGTGCCTGAAAAATGGCGGCTCCTATACTCCATGAATCCGATGGTCGGAGTGATAGACGGCTTCCGCTGGGCGATTCTTGGAGATGTATCCGGAATGTACTGGCCAGGTTTTCTCATCTCCTTCATCCTCTCCGCATTTCTGCTTTACGGCGGGATCAGATACTTCAGAGGGACGGAAAAAGTGTTTGCAGACATAATATGAGAAGGATACGGAATCGGCTTTTTTCCGTCTGTAGTGACGGTATTTTTTCGGAATCGCCAGGAGAGACGCGCAATGCTGATCCGCAGATTTGACCGGACAGGTGGCATTTCAGGGCTCTTCTGACAGAATCTACATTCATGGTGACAATGAGCGACAACATTGTAATAAAAGCGGAAGGGATCGGGAAAAAATACATCCTCTCCCATCAGATCGAAAAACGGGAAGAACTCCTGAGCGCTCTGATAGTGAAAAAAGGGAAAGAGCTTCTGCGTCGGGGGGGCGATCTCATAAAACCCTCTTTCGCCGGCAGAGCCGGGAAAAAAAGTGAGCTTGAAGAGTTCTGGGCGCTTGACGAAGTATCATTTGAAATAGCGCATGGGGACAGGGTCGGGATAATAGGGAGAAACGGCGCCGGAAAATCAACGCTTCTCAAAATTCTATCCAGGATAACGGAGCCCACAAAAGGGAGGGTGACTGTAAAAGGGAGGGTAGCCACACTGCTTGAAGTCGGCACAGGCTTCCATTCGGAGCTTACCGGGCGTGAAAACATCTATCTCAACGGCGCGATACTAGGCATGGGAAGAAACGAGATCAGGCGGAAATTCGACGAGATAGTCTTGTTCTCGGAGGTAGAGAAATTTCTGGACACCCCTGTCAAACGTTACTCTTCAGGAATGTACGTCCGCCTTGCCTTTGCGGTGGCCGCTCATCTGGAGCCGGACATACTGATAATCGATGAGGTTCTGGCGGTAGGCGACGCACAGTTCCAGAAGAAATGCCTCGGTAAGATGGAGGAGGTTTCAAGGAGAGAGGGGAGAACGGTTCTCTTTGTCAGCCACAACATAGGAGCGGTGGCAAGGCTCTGTCATAGCGCTCTGTGGCTCGACTCGGGGAAAGTAGTGAAATACGGGGACGCCAGAGAGCTTCTCGATGAGTACGGCTCCAGCGGGGGGACATCCTCCTCGCTCTGGATACGTAGCTCGGAACCGGGCGAATTTTTTTCATTCAAGAGGATAGAGCTCAAAACCGGAAATCAGCATGGCGCCACCCTCTTTGACGCCGACGAGCGGATAGAGATCAAGATATCATATGCCATAAGCCGCCACATAAATGCCTGCCAGATATCGCTTCGCCTTCTCAATTCAGAAGGGGAGATCATCCTGACAACTGCTGACACCGATTCTGCCGGATCCCCTGCAATACCCAGAGAACCCGGTGAGTTCTCCGCTATCTGCGTAATCCCCCCGAACCTCCTGACACCAGGCTCCTACAGCATCTCTGTCGCCGCCCATTTCCCGTACAATCTGCTCTACGATCAGGTGGAGCAGCCAGTGACGTTCCATGTAACGCAGGTCGGATGGCCTGGGAGCGGCGACGGCAGGCTCGGTTTCATCTCTCCGCTTCTGGAGTGGAAGATGGGGAAAAACCCGGGTTCATGACCTGAATCCGCGATGCCTGAATTGCGTAGCAAGCGAAATGCCGGGGCCAATCGCCGCCAGTGAATGTCCATGCCGACACTGCCGGGTGAACTCAGCCTCACTGGTTATTATGGCCTGAAACGCCAGGACTTGGGCATTCCAAGCGAGAGGAGCCGCGAAGGCGTCACGGATTCAGATATGAGAAAATCCCACGGCAGGGCAAAGCGCATCCTGATATTCCGTCCGGACAACATAGGGGACGTGATCCTCTTCAGCGGAGCCTTTCCGCTCATAAGGAAGAGGTATCCTGAAGCCGGGATCACTGTTGCGGTAAAGCCGCATATAATGAACCTCCTTGAGCTTTCGCCGGATATTGACGGGCTGATCCCTTCCACCAGGCTTCTTTTCTGGAAAAGACATGAAAAATCGGCGCTTTTGCGCTTCAAGCTCCCGAGGAGGATATGCAAGAATCTCGAGAGGATTTCAAACCGGCTGAATCCTGCTTATGACGCTCTGATATTCCCCCTGGTCTCCCCCTCAACAGAGCAGCTAGAGGTCATCCACTATCTGGGGATAAGGAATATAGCCGGAATCGCAGGGTCAGGGGTGAACGAGCCTCCGGAGGGGTATCCCGCGCATCTGGCGCCGGAAAGGCTCTTTTCGGAATATCTGGACATTTCCCGAGCCGACCCCTGGAGGCATGAGTTTCTTGCGACAGCAGACTTTCTTGAACATCTGGGGTGCAATATCAGCGATATCTCCGACATGAAACCACGCATTTTCGTTTCGGAAGATGACGAAGTTTTCGCCGCTGCAGCTGTTCCATCTTCAGAAAAGCCTGTCATAGGGATATCTCCGGGGGCTTCAAACAGAATCCGTTCATGGGCTCCCGAAAACTACCGGATAATGGCGGAAAAAATCGGAGAAAGCGCGAATTTCCTGATTTTCGGCGGGGCGGAAGAGATCGACCTTGCTGACGAAACAGCGGCAACTATACAGAAAAGCTCAGCAAATAATCACGTCTGCCTCAATCTTGCGGGGAAAACCACCCTGCGTCAGCTCTACTGCTGCATCTCAAGATGCGACCTTCTCATAGGGATGGAGAGCGCGCCGCTCCATATGGGGATCGCGGCGGGGATACCGACGATCGGAATAGCAGGAGGGGGTCATCACGGAAGGTTTGTCCCCTGGGGAGATGAGTCGATGAACATAGTCATGACTAACTTCATGGAGTGCTTCCATTGCAACTGGAAATGCAAGTATGAATCCCCCCGCTGCATCGAATCGATTGATCCGGGAAAAGTAGCCGAAGCGGCCAGGAGGCTTCTAGGAAAGAGAAAAGAGGCGAAATCGTCGGGATCGCGGAGGATAAGATGAAGGTGTCAGTCATAACGGTCTCCCTGAACTCAGCCCGCTTTATAGAGGAAACGATCAGAAGCGTCCTCTCCCAGGAGTATCCCGATATCGAATACATCCTGATAGACGGAGGCTCGAGCGACGGCACCCTTGAGACAATCAGGAGATTTGCGGACGAAAACCGGTCGATAAGGTGGATTTCAGAGCCTGACAACGGGATTTCGGACGCGATGAACAAGGGAATCAGGCTCTCGACCGGAGAGATCATAGCCCATCTTCATGCCGATGATTTCTACCCTGACACCGGTGTCATTTCGTCAGTGGCCAAGGCGCTGGCGGAGTCAGGGAGGCTCTGGGCGACAGGGGGGATGTTCTGCGCAGGCGAGACCGGAGAGAAGATGGACGAGATCAGGGTGAGAGGATACGATTACAGAACCCTCCTCATGGGGAACACGCTTCTTCACCCTTCAACCTTCGTCACCAGGAGCGCTTTCAACAGTTGCGGCCTTTTTGACCTGTCGCTCAGATATGCCATGGATTACGACCTCTGGCTGAGGGTCGGGAAAATCTGCGGCACCCCCGCACTGATAGACCGGCCGCTCTCCTGCTTCCGCGTTCATGAAAAGAGCAGGTCAAGCTTCGAGGCTGATCTGGCTTCCAGCGAGGAGTGGAGGGTCAGGAGGAGATACCTGGGGAAAAACCCGCTCAGATTGCTGCCTGCATTCTGGAGATACCTGAAAACGAGGAGGGAAAATTCGCTCTACTTCGCCAGACTGGTTGAAAACAGCGGCAAGAGGGGGATTGCGCCATGAGAGCGGAGCCGCTTGTATCGGTCATAATTCCGACCCGCAATTACGCCAGATATCTTCCGGAGGCGATAGAATCGGCGCTCGGGCAGAGTTACAGCCATATAGAATGCATCGTGGTTGACGACGGCTCTACCGACAACAGCGCTGAAACAGTCAACCGGATGGCGCAAAAAGAGCCGAGACTCCTCTACATCCGCCAGGAAAACCTCGGGGTATCCGCAGCAAGAAACAGAGGGATAAGAAGCTCTTCCGGAGAGTACATCCAGCTTCTGGACGCAGACGATCTTCTGGAAATTGACAAGATCGCGGAACATAAGGCTTTTCTTGATGTGAACCATGATACGGACATAGTTTACGGTCAGGCTTCATATTTCAGGGATGAAAAGGAAGGATGCGGCGACCTCTTTGCCGGACAGGCATCGGAAGAATCGGACGAAGCCTTCCTCCGCGGCATGATAGAGAGAAACGGCCTCGTCATCTCATCCCCTCTCATCCGCTCTTCGGTATTCTCCAGATACGGCATGTTCAAGGAGAATATGCGACACCTTGAAGATTGGGAATTCTGGCTTAGATGCGCGATGAAAGGCGCCAGATTCAGACGCTTCGACCCTGCGGGCTCCGCAACCCTTATAAGGATTCACGACCGGAACATAAGCGGCGATTTCAGCTCAATGATTAAAGCGCATCATGATTTGCGGGCAGAGCTTGGCAATCTTCTCGAAAACAGCGCCTTGAAAAAAACGAATATGAGGCATCTTGATACGGCAAGACTTCTGATGGCGTATGAAAGGATAAAGAGCGGGGAGACGCTGCCAGCCCTGATTGACGCGGCAGCTCTCTCTCTAAGCGCGCTCAGGCCGAAATCCCTGCTCTACGCTCTTTACCTTGCGGCAGACCGCATCATTAAAAAAAGATGAAAAGGGAGAGCTGCTTTATCATAATCCTCAACTGGAACGGCTGGAGCGACACAGCTGAATGTGTCGAGTCATGCCTCTGCCTCCAGGGTGACGCCTTCCGGATCGTCATAGTTGACAACTCCTCGACAGATGGCTCTTGTGAGATACTGCAACTCCGTTTCCCCGGAATAACGATCATAAGAAACAGCGAAAATCTCGGTTTTGCCGGCGGAAACAACGTAGGGATACGGTATGCGCTTGAAAACGGCGCCGAATACATATGGCTTCTGAATAACGACACGACTGTCGCTCCGGATGCGCTCTCACATCTTCTTTCGGCAGCAGCCGAGATGAAGCAGGGGGGAATTTTCGGCGGGAAGATTCTCTTCAGCGACACTCCCGGGATTATCAATTCGGCCGGGGGGAGGATAAACCGGATCACGGGGCAACCTTCGCTTACAGGTTACGGCGAGAGAGACGACGGAAGATTCGATGAGACAAGGGAGGTTGAAACCGTCTCAGGATGCAGCTTCTTCATAAGGAGTGAAACCGTAAGGAATACAGGTCTTATGGACGAAAGATTTTTCCTCTATTTTGAAGAGACCGACTGGTGTGTCAGAGCTCGCAAAACCGGCTGCATAATTTTCTACATCCCTGGCTCGAAGGTCTGGCACAAGGGGGCGGCCTCGACCGGTGGAGAAGGTTCGCCGCTTGTGAAGTATTACATGACCAGAAACAATATCCTTTTCATGAAGAAAAACGCCCCGGCGCCGTTATATATCCTCTTTCTGGCGAATTACCTTCTGAATCTCATCCCTCGGGAAATAGCGCGGATTATTTTCACGAAAAGAGAGGGGCGACTACACAGCATCAAAGCTATGCTGCTGGCCATTTTCGACTATTTCAGAGGGAAGTTCGGGAGATGTGAAACAGTATGACAGAAAGAGCCTCGAAAAAGAGTTCTGATTCATCGCATCCCAGGGTTTCGGTCGTCATTCCGGCAATGAACTCTGAAAAATTCATAAGAGAGGCGATTGAAAGCGTCCTGGGTCAGAGCTACCCGAATGTCGAATGCATCGTCGTGGACGACGGTTCAACCGACGCCACAAGAGAGATAGCAGGATCATTCGACGGCGTTATCTGCCTCCGTCAGGATAACCTCGAACGATCCGCGGCGAGAAACAGGGGGATCGATATCTCATCTGGCGCTTACATCTCGTTTCTTGATTCCGACGACCTCCTCACTCCGGACAAAATCGGGGATCAGGTCGCATTTCTTGAAGAGCGGAGAGGATATGACGCGGTATATTCAAAAGCCGCTTATTTCCGCGGGGAGAAAGAAAACGGAACTTTCGCCGTAAAACGGCAGACTTCGGAAGGTGACATTCTTGAGAATCTCCTGTACGGCAACTTCATAACCGTCAATTCCCCCCTTTTCAGGAAAACGGCCGCAGTAAGGGTTAACGGCTTCAATACCTCCCTTGCCCGAAACGAAGACTGGGATTTTTTCCTGAGACTCGCCATTTCAGGGGTAAAGTTCGGTTTTATCGACAAATGCCACGCACTCTGCCGGCAGCATGACTCAAACACGAGCCGCGACGCATTGGGGATGCACGAAGCAAAATGGAAAGTCATAAAAGATTTTGTCTCTGAAAACAGAAACCGGCTTGAAGAGCGCAGAATCGGCTTTGCCGCTCCGCTGGCGCTTCATGAAGCTGACTACGGAAAGGCGCTGATTCTTGAGGGGGAGATCGCAAAAGGGAGACGCCATATTTTCAATGCGTGCCGCACCAGGTTTCCGAAGCGCGGCAGATATTTTATGCTCGGCGCAGTCTCGCTGCTTCACTTCTCCGGCTCTGGCCAGCCGGAAACAAAGGCGCGCTGAACAGGCGAATCCCTTCTGTCTGGGCATTTGATCAGGAATGCAACATGATTCGTATATCGGTCATAATTCTTAACTACAACGGAAAGAAGCTCCTGAAGGAGTGTCTCGACTCGCTTCGCGTCCAGAGCTTCCGGCAGTTCGAGGCCATACTCGTGGACAACGGCTCCTCTGACGGATCGGTTGACTATCTGCGCGAAAATTACCCCTGGGTCAGAATAGTGGCGCTCTCTGAAAATCTGGGCTTCGCCGGAGGGAACAACAGAGGTTTCGCGGTATCCTGCGGAGAATACATAGTAACCCTGAATAACGATACAAAAGTTTCTGAAAATTTCCTCGAAGAGCTTCTGAAGGTAGCGGAGAAGAGCTGCAAAACAGGAATCGTGGCGGCGAAAATGCTCGATTATCATAAAAGGGACATGATCGATTCCGTCGGCATATACCCGGCCAGCAACGGCACCGCGGTCAGCATCGGAGCCGGGGAGGCCGACAGAGGCCAATATGACAGGGAGAGATATATCTTCGGGGCCTGCGCCGGAGCCGCACTCTACAGACGGAGCATGATCTCTGAAACAGGCTTTTTCGACCCGGAGTTCTTCGCATATTACGAAGACATGGACCTGGCATGGAGAGCCGTATTGGCCGGATGGAGAGCTCTGGCAGCCCCGAAGGGGGTCGCATATCATATCCATTCGGCTACTTCAGGCCGGATGAGCGATTTCACTGTCTATCATACGCACCGGAACAAATGGCGGACAATAGTCAAAAACTGGCCATTTCCTCTGATCGCCCGGCACCTTCCTGAAATTCTTCTTCATGACGCGGCATCGATACTGCTTGCCGCCGTCAAAGGGAGAGGCTGGGCGGCCATCAAAGCAAGAATCAGCGTGATAGCCGATTTTCGCGCGATTCTGGAAAAAAGAAGAGAGATAAGGAAGCTTGTGAAAATCCCTGCACGAAAGGCGAACGCCCTGCTGCTCCCCCCGCCTTCCCCCTGGAAGATTTTCAGACGCAAGATGAGGAGCGGAGCATGAAGATACTCTTTCTTGCTCCGTTCGGCATCAGGCCGAAAGGGACTGTCCCAGCCAGGATGCTCCCGCTTGCCGCGGAGCTCGAGAAACAGGGGCATTCAGTCACCGTAATCGCGCCCCCCTACACCAACCCGGAAGATTCAGGGAAGATTGAAACGGTCAAAGGTGTCCGGCTTGTCAATATCTCTCTTCCGAAATGCGGGAAAATCACCGGTGCCTTTATCATCTCCTGGCGGCTTTTCAAAGCTGCTCTCTCTGAAAAAGCCGATCTTATACACATCTTCAAACCAAAGGGGTATTCCGGTCTGGCGGCTATGCTTGTTCTGCTTTTAAAGCGTTTAGGAACAGCTCTCCCCCCGCTTTTCCTCGACTGCGACGATCGTGAGGGGAGAGGGGGGATGAACGAACTGCACCATTATTCAACATCGGAGAAGCTTGTATTTTCGCTTCAGGAGTGGTGGCTGACTAAACACGCCAGGGGGGTTACAGTGGCGAGCAGGGAGCTTGAAAAGATCGCAACGGCAATGAATCTGCCGGTGAAGAGCATACTTTACCTCCCTAACTGCGTAGCCATTCCTGAAAAAGGAGATGGAGAAAGAGTCAGGAAGAGGCTGGGAATTCCGCCGGATAAAAATCTGCTTCTCCTCTATACCCGGTTTTTCGAATTCGGTCAGAAACGACTTCATCTGCTCTTTTCTGAAATACACCGGCTTCTGCCTGATCTTGTCATGCTTGTGGCGGGAGAAGGGAGAAACGGTGAAGAGGAACTCCTGATGGAAGCATCGGTTAAGGCCGGATTCAGCGGAAATCTGGTCATGGCCGGCTGGATCAGGCCGGAAGAGACAGCCGACTATATCGCGGCCGCCGATCTTGGGGTATATCTGATGGACGACACGATGCTAAACCGTGCAAAATGCCCTGCAAAGCTGGCAGAGCTACTCTCCGCAGGGCTCCCTGTGGCAGCCGACGCTACAGGCGAGGCGGTTTCATATATCGAGCATGGAGAGACTGGCATCCTCTGCAAACCGGGAAACACCGTGGAGATGGCTCAAGCGGTCGTCCTGCTGGTAAATAATCCGGCAAAACGGCTTGAAATCGGAAATGCCGCAAGAAAGCGAATGCAGGAAAAATTTTCGTGGGGGATTTACGCTGAAAAACTTCTCGATTTTTATTCCGGGGGGCGCAATGAGAAAACGGGGAATTGATTCGATTTTTTTATCCGCTCTCCTTCTCCTTCTTCTTGCATTCTACTCCAGGATGCTTTTCACCTCAGAAATCATACGCGCACCGGACATAATCAACGAATTCTACTGGAATGTCAGGGACATCGCGAATTCAAGCCTGATCGAAGCATTCCGGATAAATCTGAAGGCCTCATGGAGCCCTTTGATAAACAGCGGCTATTCGGTAGGCGGAGGGGACGCGTCGATCGGATTTTTGATATGGAAAAAGTTGCTCTTCAGCATACTACCGCTCCCCTCTTCAATAGCCTGGTTCATCGTGCTTCACCTCTTCTTTGGAGCAGCCGGTGTATACTTCTGCTGCCGCGCGATAAAAACCGGACGTCTGGCGGCCTTTGCCGGCGGGGCGATATTCGCGCTCGCCCCTGAGCTGGCCTCCCTGATAAATGCAGGCCATGTCATGAAGATAGCCACTATTTCATACGCGCCGTGGGCATTCTATCTCCTTGAGCGAGGTTTTCAGACCAGGCGCCTGATTTTTTTCCTCTCCACTTCGGTAGTTCTGGCATTCCAGTTCTTCAACACCCACTGGCAGATCGCCTTTTACACCTGCCTCTCCATCGCCGCTTACGGGATGGCGAGATTAGTTTCCTCGATCATCAAACCGGAATTCAACAGGAATGAAGCCGCAAGGCTCTTATTTTACAACGCCTTTCTCCTCATATTTTTTCTTTCAACGGTCTCGATCTCGCTCCTCCCCCTGGCCGACTGGTCAAAAGAGACCAATCGCGGAGTTCAGAGCGGCTCTGACAGCGGATCAGCAGGCACAAGAGGAGGGCTTGACAGGGATGAGGCAATGTCATGGTCGCTCCCTCCGGAAGAGATATCGACCTTCATCATTCCTGGTTTTTTCGGTTTTTCAAGACAGGAGGCCGGAGAAAATCCGAAAAACATAGATGCTTACTACTGGGGGAGAATGCGCTTTACGCAGACAACCGACTATTTCGGTCTTCTCCCCTGGCTTCTTCTCCCGCTCCCGTTAATTTTCAGGCGGGACATATACAGCTGGATTCTCTCGGCAGGAATAGCAGGGGGGATTCTCTTCTCAATGGGGAAGTACACCCCCTTTTACAATTTCCTCTACGATTACTTCCCCGGAATAAATCATTTCAGGGTTCCGAAGATGATGATGTTCATCCCTCTGACTGCGATTGCAATACTTGCGGCGCGCGGGATCGATCTGCTGATGGATGACGAGGTGCGCGCCACCATTGCTTTCAGAAAATATCTTCTCGGCATTCTCGCTCTTCCGGTCATTCTGCTTTCGGCTCTTGCAGCCGAAAAAGCTGGAGCAGGAGGATGGATACCGGCTTTCATTGATAACCTCTCTCAACTGACCCGGTACGGGCAGGGGGGGGGACTGGTCATTCGCCGGTGGGAAAACATCATGGCGGAAACATCGGTTGCAACCGTGATTTCAGCGATTTATGCGGCAGTATTTCTGGCATTCCAGGCTCCTCTTGTGAACAGCTGTAAAACCGGGTCTCAAGACACCCTCTCCGGGAGAAGATACCTTCTCGCTCTCGCAAGATTGCCATTTACCGGAAATAAGGCGGCAAAATATCTCCCATGGATTCTTCTCGCAATCTTCGCCGTGGATGTTTACAGAGTGGATTCAAAATTCATATTTCTGGTGCCGCCGCCTCAAAAACCGGGGGGAAACGTCGCAATTCCCCCTGAAATTGCGTTTCTCTCTGCCATTCCCCCGATTTACCGGGTACTCCCTATGGACGGGAGCGATCCGATGATATACGCCTCCCGCAACATACCTGTCATGTTCACCCCAAACGCGGTGCAGCAGAGGCGCTGGCAGGAGTTTCTTGAGAGCTTTACACTGGCTGGGCCGATGCCGGACATGCTTAATGTCAGATATCTGATATTGAAAAAAAACGACTATCTGGTGCAGAAAGCGTATATCCCTTCAAAATACCGGCCAGTTTTCAGTGACTCCGGAAGTGACCAGGTAATTCTGGAAAACAGCAGAGTGCTCCCCAAAGGGTGGCTTGTTCCGGCAGTCGAAGTGGCTGGCGATACGGCGAAGAGACTCTCCCTTCTGAAGAACCCGGAGTTCAATCCGAAAGCTGTCGCCCTGGTTGACTCCCCTCCCCCCTTTCCCCTCCCGGCAGCGCCAGGTGGAAATATCAGGGAAATTTTGCCTGACAGAGTTGTGACCGAGCTGTATGAAGGGGAGCGGATAGTTTTAAAGGCGGATGCTCCGACCGACGCGCTTCTTGTTCTTGGAGAAAAATATGACCTGGGATGGAGATGCAGAATAGACGGTAAAAGCGCCGGGATAGTCCCGGTGAATCATGTACTTCGCGGCGTCTACCTGAAAGAGGGGAGACACAGGATCGAGTTTGTCTACGATCCTCTCCCTTTCAGGATCGGGAAGAACCTGACACTGGCCTCTTTCGGGTTTTTCGGTTTAATGCTGATGAGGGAGTGGAGGAAAAAAGATAAAAATTGCCCCTCCTGACCGCACGGAAACAAGCTGCCCTAATATTACTGTGAGCGGATGACCAGGGAGTTGGTTGGTAAAGCGCTGTTTAATGCGGTAAAAGCAAAACATCCGTCAGAGGGACTGATTCATCATCCGGATCGTGGCAGTCAATACTGTTCCCGCGATTACCAAAGGTTGCTTAAACAGTTTGGAATACAGTCGCAATGAGCAGAAAAGGGAAAGATGAAAACAGCAGATGAACTTAAACGGTTCAACCTGAAAATTGTCCAGCCTGCTACAGGCTACAGATTCTCTCTCGACCCGCTGCTTCTGGCCGATTTTGTATCAACAGATGCAAAAGCGCCAGCCATAGCCGATCTTGGTGCAGGTTGCGGGGTCATCTCACTCATCCTTGCCCGCAGGTTCGGGCATGCGACAATAGCCGGGATAGAGAAAAACAGCGACATGGCTCTTCTCGCCAGGGAAAACGCAATGCTTAACAATCTCTCGGAAAGAGTCGGGATATTTGAAAATGACATCCTTGATATAAGGAGACTCTTCCCGGTTTCAAGCTTTGACTGCGTCGTCTCGAATCCCCCTTTCCGCACACCTGAAAGCGGCAGGATCAGCCCCAGAAAAGGGCGGGACACAGCCCGTCACGAATCGGGAGCCGGAATCGGAGATTTTCTTTGCGCAGCGAAATATCTGGTAAAGCCATCAGGGAGGATTTTTTTCGTGTACCACCCTGACCGCCTCCAGGAGTTCATGCATCTGGCCTCCGGACTCAAGCTGCAACTTCTCAGAATCAGGATGGTTCACGGGAAGATGGGAACGTCCGCCAATATTTTTCTGGCAGAGCTGGCAAAGGGGAGAAAAGGGGCGCCCGAGGCGCTATCTCCGCTGATAATCTTCAAGGAGAACGGCGAATATGGGGACGAAGCGAAAAGCATCCTCTCTCCGGGCTGAATTTCAGAACTGTATCAGCACCCTTTTTGATCCGTTTTCGTCCTTTACCCAGAGCAGCGTTTTCCTTAACCTGGCGGTATCGGCCTTGAAAAAGATGTCCGGTACGAGATTGAGTGTAATTGATCCACTTTGTGAAGCGAAGTGAGATGTTTTGCATAATCCGGGACAGCGTAATGTCACCTGTCTGAACGGCGAGGTGGTTATGGTTTCTCATCAGGCAAAAAGCATGTATCCGGCAGTCAAACCTTTCAACAGCATATTGGAAGATCAGGTAAAGGCGATACCGATCCTGATCGGAAAAGAAAATCGGATCA
>DFZL01000033.1 GCA_002382705.1 Geobacter sp. UBA4057 | reverse complement strand
AGTCCGAGTTGATTGAGCCGTTAGGTTGTAGGCCGCGCATATGGGCCAAATTAAACCTTGTATAATAGTGTCACTTGGTGATACTATTTTCCCATGAATAACAAACACCGCAAGACGTTGGATGCAATATTCACTGAGCCAGCCCTTACAAATNNATTGCATGGTCTGGCATTGAGTCGTTGCTTCTGGCCGTTGGGGCACAAAGATTTGAAGGCAATGGCTCACGAGTACGGTTTTTGTTGAATGATGTCAAGGCCACCTTTCATCGACCACACCCACAAAAGGAGACGGACAAAGGGGCTGTCGTTTCTGTAAGAAGGTTTCTTGAAGCAGGAGGTATAAAGCCATGATGGAATATAAAGGATATATAGGCAAAGTCGAGTTTGATGATGAAGCAGAAATCTTCCACGGTGAGGTAATTAACACCCGTGATGTAATAACATTTCAAGGCACCACAGTAGCCGAAATTAAACAGGCTTTTCATGATTCCGTAGAAGACTATCTTGATTTCTGCGCCCAACTTGGCCATGAACCAGAAAAGCCGTTTACCGGTAAGTTCATGGTTCGAATCCCGCCTGACCTCCACCGTAGAATTTATTCTACTGCTCGTATTGCTGGGAAAAGTATGAATGCCTGGGTAGTAGAGCAACTAAAGCAATCTACCGCATACATGCATTAGCCTGCAATACCCAGCCATTTTCAGCAACCTAACGGTGCATGGCTGAACAGCGGGGCGGGTGTTTGCCCGTCTGTTTCCAGCCGTAAGTGTACGCCCGTCATGGGCGTGAACNNCTTATGGGGTGCAAGTCCCCTGTATTTGAATCCAGTACAGACGCCAGCCGGCAAGAAAGTTTATGCCCAGCGGAAAGTCACTTCCGAACCGGTTTTTGGCATCATCAAAGCAGTCATGGGGTTCAGAAGCTTCCTGTTGCGGGGTTTAGATGCAGTAAAAGGCGAATGGAACCTCGTCTGCATGGCTTACAACATCAAAAAGCTGCATACCTTGACCAGATAGTTTCCGTCGGGAAAGGGTGCTTTTTCCCCCTGGCNNAAACCGACTGTTTCTCATCCGGAGTTTCCGGATGGAAACCAGATAGATTGAGAAAGAGCAGAAAATAAGCGGAAAGACTATGCTTCAATGCTGATGTACTCGCAATAAACGGGAAATCTTCGTAGCAATAAAAAGATGCGCAACTTTTTCAAATCGGACTGACCGATGAAACAATCAACCCGGTGGTCAAGACCGACAGACTCCTAGTAGGCTGAATTTTTTTGTTTTTGGCAAGAACCGGAATTGACATTTCTTTTCTCATATTTTACTAATAACCAGTTATGAGGAGGTGGCACAAATTGGACAAGGAACGAATGACATACAAGGATGCAGGTGTAGATATAAATGCCGGCAATACCTTTGTAAGCATGATAAAGCCTCTGGTCAAGGGGACATTCCGCCCAGAGGTCATGACTGACCTGGGGGGATTCGGCGGACTTTTTTCGCTCAACAGCTCAAAATACAAAAACCCGGTTCTGGTTTCTGGAACTGACGGGGTCGGTACAAAACTGAAGATAGCCTTCATGGCTGACTGTCATGAAACGGTCGGAATAGACCTTGTCGCGATGTGCGTGAACGATATAGTCGTGCAGGGAGCTGAACCGCTTTTTTTTCTGGACTATCTTGCAACAGGAAAGCTTGAGCCTGAAAAAGCGGCTGGCATAGTCAAAGGGATTGCTGAAGGGTGCAAACAGGCCGGTTGCGCTCTGATCGGGGGAGAAACGGCCGAGATGCCCGGATTTTACGCCGATGGTGAGTACGATCTGGCAGGTTTTGCGGTAGGAGTTGTAGAGCGTGACAGCATTATTGACGGGTCAGGGATATCGGTAGGAAACAGGCTGATAGGAATCGGTTCCAGCGGACTTCACAGCAATGGCTATTCTCTTGCCCGCAAGCTCATTTTCGAGCGTATGGCTCTTGAAATCGATTCAGAGCTTCCAGGCACCGGACGCACAGTCGGAGATATTCTTCTGATACCGACAAGAATATATATACGTTCGATAATGAATCTGCTGAAGGACTTCAAAATCAACGGGATAGCCCACATAACCGGCGGGGGTTTGATTGAGAATATCCCCCGCATTCTCCCGAAAAGATGTCATGCCTCAATCAGATTGAACAGCTGGGAAGTCCCGGTTCTCTTTGACATACTGAGAGACGCTGGGAATATCGAGAGAAGCGAGCTGTTCCGGACGTTCAATATGGGGATTGGAATGGTGCTGGCTGTTGCAGAGAATGATGCTGAAGATATGATATACCGGCTTAACGGTCTGGGCGAAAAGGCATGGATCATAGGCGAGGTCACCGGCTGCCAGGATGGCTCAGAACCTGTTGTCCTGCTGGAGAGGTGACCGGAATGACGCCGACAGTTAATATCGCAGTTCTGGTCTCCGGGAACGGCTCCAACCTGCAAGCGATAATCGACTCTGTGAAAAGAGGAGAGATCAATGCAAAGATTGCAGCGGTGGTAAGCAACAATCCGGACGCCTATGCATTGAAACGCGCCGAATCTGCTGGTATTCCGGTTCTGGTGCTTGAGAACGGAAAATTTTCAAATCGACGCGAGTATGATCTGGCGCTGGTAGAATTGCTCCGCTCACGAGAGGTCAGTCTGGTGCTCCTGGCAGGATTCATGCGTATACTTTCAGAAGTGATGGTAAGCGCTTTTCCTTATGCAATAATGAACATTCATCCGGCTCTGCTGCCCGCTTTTCCCGGCTTGCATGCACAGATGCAGGCGGTGGAATATGGGGTCAGATTTTCAGGGTGCACGGTTCATTTCGTTGATTGCGGCACGGATACAGGGCCGATAATACTGCAAGCAGTTGTTCCTGTTAAGGGAGATGACACAGAGGAGTCGCTCTCTGCGAGGATACTGGTAGAAGAGCACAGGATTTATCCTGAAGCGGTGCGTCTCTTCACTGAGGGGAGGCTGGTAGTCAATGGCAGAAGGGTGACTGTTTCCAGTAGTCGAAATATTCCGTGACAAGCTGTTGAGCTTTGTGGCGAAAAGCCCTTGACAAGCATGTTTCCGGGGTGCTATTAATTACGCTTTAAATTATCAGGCTATAAGCATTTTATGGAGGTGCAGCTTGGCACATCACAAATCGGCAATCAAGAGAATCAAACAGAACGAAAAGAAAAATGCCAGGAACAGGCATGTCACTTCTACGCTCAAGACATATATCAAACGTGTGCGCGAGGCTGTCGAGGCAAAGAACAGCGAGGCGGCAAAGGCTGCTCTTGCACTTGCAATCCCTGTCATCGATTCATCCGCCTCCAAGGGGGTGATTCACCGCTCGAACGCATCCAGAAATGTTTCCCGTCTCACCAGGCTTGTGAATTCAATCGGGTAGTCTCCGCTTGATATGAAAAATAAAAAGGAGGCCACTTTCAAGTTGCCTCCTTTTACTGTTTTATGGCGAAAAGAGCTGGCCTCATCTCTCATGTCCGCTTCGGTATTTCATCTGTTTTACCTTGCAACGCTTCCATTTTTTTACTATCGTATCGCATTTGTTATCCCGTTTGAAAAGGCTTGCTGATGCAGAAATGGATAATGTCCGTCAACATCGGACTTGCAATTCTGATTATAGCCGTTCTGGCAATGATTTTTTCCACTCTCGCCTCCTTCAGGCTGAACAAGGTTTTCCCTAAAAAAACTTCGATATCGCAACCGACGATCACGACACCGGTCGCTGTAGAAGACCTCCAATCATTTTCGGTCATCCTCGAGAAAGCGCTGTTCGGAGCTGCTACGAGGGGGAAGCTTGTTCCGGTTGCAGAAGTGAAGGTTTCAGATGCCAAAGGTGAGCCCCAACAGCAACTCTCTATGGATGACTTTCTGCTTCAGGGGACGGTTATCGGCTCATACAGGGAGACGTTTGCGCTCATCCTGAAAAACAGCACAAAAGAGGAGCGTGTTTTCAGGCTTGGAGACAAGGTTTTCGATGCTGGCCCACTTGTTGCCGTTACCAGCGATACAGCTCAGATACTGGTCAACGGCAAGCGGATGACAATTCTTACGCCTATGGCGATAGCCGCAAACGGAACTCCGCCAGCTCAGCAGAATTCTTCTCCTACTGCGGTGGAATCCAGAAAAGCCCCTCTCGCCACTTCCGTCGGCGGCGGCAATTATGTTATCGACCAGCGCGCCCTGAATTCTGCTCTTGACAATATCGGAAAGGCGATGACCGATGCGCGGCTTCTCCCCAGCATGAAGGATGGAAAGGTTGAGGGTTTCAAGGCGTCAGAAATCAAGCCGGATGGGGTTTTCGGAATGATCGGGATGAAAAATGGCGACGTGCTGCTTCGCATCAACGATTTTCCGATAGACTCTCCGGAGAAGGCGATACAGTCATTTGCGACTCTGAAGGGGCAGAATCAGGTGAAGCTCGACATCATAAGAGACGGTCAACCGACGACTTTCAACTACGACATAAGATAACAACTTAATAACTCTTCTTCAATGCGGAGGCTTTCTTGAACAGATACGGTTCACAAATATTAATGACCCTGCTCATGGCGCTTATCATGAGCATGCCATGTCCGGCGTTAGCCAAAGGGGTTGTCCTTAACTTCAGCGAAGTTGATATATCGACCATGGCCAAATTCATAAGCGATCTGACAGGAAGAAACTTTATCCTGGATGACAAGGTGAAGGGGAAAATTTCCGTTTACTCTCCGTCCCAGCTTTCAGTTGACGAAGCTTACAATGTATTTGTTTCTGTTCTCGAATTGAAAGGCTTCACAGTGATTCAGAGCGGCAAGGTATCAAAAATCATCCCGATAACTGCCGCAAAACAGGCGGGCGTCACACTGCTCAAGGAGGGAGAGCGGGCGCCGGTCAATGAAAGTTATGTAGCAATGGTAAGAAAGCTTGAAAATATAACAGCGCAGGAAGCATTGACATTTCTTCAGCCGATAATTGCAAAAGATGGCCAGATTTCGGCTTTTGTTCCGGGTAATATACTGCTTGTGGTTGATTCCTCCCTGAATGTCCACAAAATACAGGGGATTCTAGATGCGGTTGACAGGGAGCGGGTGCGCGATGGAATGGAAGTTATCTATCTTAAAAATGCAGCCGCCGAGGGTGTCGCCAATACGATCAGGCAGTGGCTCACCGACGGGAGGGGGGGCACTGCTCAGGCCGGGGCAACTGCTGCTCCTGCAACAGGGCCTGTGATTCTGCATGACCAGCGGTTGAACGCTCTTATTGTAATAGGAAATGAGAACATAAAGAAGGCGGTCAGGGAGATGGTGGCAAAACTTGACGTGGCGCCGCCGGATGCAAACAGCAGGGTCAATGTCTATTTTCTTGAAAATACTGACGCAACGGAAATGGCAAAAGTCATCGACAGCGTAATAAAAGGGAGCAGCGGGCAGCAGTCTGGCGCTGCTGCGGCCGCTACAGGCGCTCCACAGACATCTCTTTTCGAAAGCAGCAAGATTTCTATAACCCCGGACAAGGCGACCAATTCACTCGTAATAATGGCTACGGTGAACGACTACAACACCCTTGCCCAGGTCATAAAGAAGCTTGACCGAAGAAGCAGGCAGGTTTTTGTCCAGGTCGTTATCGCGGAGGTTTCACTTGACAAATCTCTTGCTTTCGGAGTTCAGGCCGGAGCTATTGCCGCCGGAACCCTTGGCAAGCATCTTCAGGGGGGAGCATCATTTGATCCGTTCGGAGCATTGGCAAGTGCCATGAGCACATCCGGCCTCAATCTCAATGACACAACCAGACCGGTAACAGGAGCTGCCTTGTTGCAGGCTCTTGACCAGAACGGGCTTGTAAATATCCTCTCCACTCCAAACCTTCTTACCTCAGATAACAAGGAGGCAGAGATAAATGTCGGAGAAAATGTCCCGTTTCAAGGGTCTGCGACACAGAGCACAATCGGGACGACAACTTCGGTCGAAAGAAAGGATGTAGGCATAAATCTGAAGATAAAGCCGCAGATAAGCGAGGGGGGATATATCAGGCTGGAGATCAACCAGGAGATATCTTCGGTTAAAGGCAAAGGGGATGCCATAGATCTTATAACCCTCAAGCGCGCGGCAAAGACGAACGTAGTTGTTAAAGACAAGGAAACCGTAGTCATAGGTGGCCTGATTCAGGATACAGATGATGTGAACGTCAAGAAAATCCCGTTTTTAGGCGATCTGCCAGGCATTGGCTGGCTTTTCAAGACAAAGACCAAAACCCGCAGAAAAACCAATCTGCTTATTCTGCTGACTCCTCAGATTGTGAGAGACGGAGAGCAGTTGAACGCTGTTTCAGACAATCAGAGAATAATTTTCAGCGATGCTGCAAAAAGAGTTGAGCCGGTTGACATAGAAAAAGAGATTTTCGGCAAAGAGATAAAGCCGTTTTCACTCCCGTTGTCGATACCGCTCAATGATGCTCAGGAAAGACCCGCAAAATGACTCTGCTCACAACCGGAGACATAGAAAATACGGCATTGCGCCTGGGGATATCCTATAAAACCGCTATAGAAGACCATGATGTGGATACTTCACTGCTGAAACAGGTTCCGCTCTCCTTCGCGCGTAATAACCTGCTTCTTCCCCTTAAGATTGAAGAAGGTTTTCTTGTCGTCGCAAGCGGGGATCCTTCGAATATTCTTGCGCTGGATGAGCTGCAGGGGCTTTTCGGTATCCCGGTGCAGGCAGTGGCTGTCCCTTCAGACGAAGTAACTGACGCTATCAACAGGCTCTACTCCAGGCTCTCCAGTACGGCTCAGGATGTTGTCGAGGAGTTGGAAGGGGAAGACCTCTCAACCATCGCGACCGAACTGAACCAGCCTAAAGACCTGATGGATCTGACCGATGAAGCCCCGGTCATCAGGCTTCTCAACTCAATTCTCTTCCAGGCTATAAAAGAGCGTGCAAGCGATATCCATATCGAGCCGTTCGAGCGGGAGCTGGAAGTGAGATTCAGGATTGACGGGGTTCTCTACCGGATGCTTACCCCCCCGAAGGTTGTTCAGGAGGCGCTGACCTCCAGGGTGAAAATCATGTCAGGCCTTAATATAGCTGAAAAAAGGCTCCCGCAGGACGGACGTATAAGGGTCGTGGTCGCCGGGCGCGATGTCGATATCCGTGTCTCGCTCGTTCCGACCTTTTACGGAGAGCGTGTCGTCCTGCGTCTGCTGGACAAGCAGAAGGGGCTTCTCTCACTGTCCGACATCGGTCTCTCCAGCAGGAATGTCTCTTCAATGGAGCGTCTGCTTGAGAGGAGCAACGGGATCATCCTGGTAACCGGCCCCACCGGAAGCGGCAAGACGACTACTCTTTACTCTGCTCTTACGAAGATAAACTCACCGGTGAAAAATATCATCACCATAGAAGATCCGATCGAATACCAGCTTAAAGGGGTAGGTCAGATTCAGGTCAATTCGAAGATTGACCTTACCTTTGCCAATGGACTCAGGGCGGTTCTCCGACAGGACCCTGACATTATCATGGTAGGAGAGATACGTGACGCCGAGACAGCTGAAATAGCGATGCAGGCAAGCCTTACCGGTCATCTTGTTCTCTCCACTCTTCATACCAATGACGCTGCAACGGCGGTAACCAGGCTGATCGACATGGGGATTGAGCCGTTCATGGTCGCCTCGACTCTTTCCGCCGTTATCGCACAGAGGCTTGTTCGCGTCATATGTCCGCACTGCAAGGAAGAGTATCTGCCTGACAGGGAATATCCCGGGATAGAGATGCCTCCGGTGCTTTATCGAGGGCGCGGCTGCGACAGATGTTTCAATCTCGGGAGCATCGGCCGGCTGGGAATTTATGAGCTTCTCCTGATCGACAGCGAACTTTGCTCAATGATCATAAGAAGGGAGCATTCCGGGGTTATCAAGGAGTACGCCGTCAAACGGGGGATGAAAACCTTGCGGGAAGACGGTCTGGCCAAAGCTGCCGCCGGTGTAACCACAATAGAGGAAGTGATGCGTGTGACACAGGAAGATTATGCCGATATTTAGATATAGCGCCTATAAAAAGAGTGGTGCTGAAGCCGTCGGCACGATTGAGGCAGACAGTATCCGCGATGCGAAGAGCCGGCTCAAGCAGGATGGGCTTCTGGCTAAGGAGATCACGCAGGCAAATGAAGCCGCCGCCGGGAAATCATCATTCACCTTTCTGAAGCGTTCCCCGAAATTGCCGGAGATAGCCCTCATGACCAGAAGACTGGCAACTCTTCTGGGGGCAGCAGTGCCGGTGTACGAGGCTATCGAAACATTGCAGGAGCAGGAGCCGCCGGGAGAGCTTCGCAATGTGCTAGGCAGGTTGAAAGAGCAGATTTCTGAGGGAAATTCACTGGCAAAGGCGATGTCTGCTGAGCCTAAGATTTTCAATGAAAGTTACATCAGCATGGTTTCGGCAGGGGAGGCCAGCGGCGCGCTGGAAGTGGTTCTTGAAAGACTTGCCAGCTTTCTTGAAGATCAGTCCGCAACCCGAAATAAAATATCTACGGCGCTTGCCTACCCGGTGCTTATGGTCATTGTAGGCACGGGGGTCATGCTTTTCCTGCTCGCTTTTGTTGTTCCTAGAATCGTGACAGTTTTTGCCAACAGCAAGGCCGCGCTCCCTTTCATCACCGTCGCACTTATAAAAATCAGCGCAGCAATCAGAAAAGGGTGGTGGGCAATTCTCGCGATTGTCGCCATAGCTGTTTTCATTTACAGGAAACTGATGAAAGGTGAAAAGTTCAGGCGAAAACGTGACAATATCCTCCTGCTTGTTCCAGTTTTAGGAATGCTACGGAAGCAGCTCGTCCTTTCGAGGTTTTCCAAAGTGCTGGGACTGCTCCTGAACAGCGGCGTCCCGGTAATAAAGGCGCTTGAAATCACATCAGAAGTGGTTGTAAACCGTGAATACCGTGCATTTCTGACAGAGGTCAGGGAGGAGCTTATCCAGGGGAAGAGCCTCTCCTCGAGCCTGAAAAAGAGCAGACTTTTCCCGCCGATGCTGGTGCATATGATAGCGGTGGGGGAGCGAAGCGGGACACTCGAGACAATGCTTCTGAAATCCGGGGAAGCTTTCGAGCAGGAACTTGACGCCTCGGTAAGCCGAATGATGACCCTGCTGGAGCCTCTGCTTGTGCTCGGAATGGGGCTTTCGGTCGGTCTTGTAGTTCTGGCGGTTCTTCTTCCGATATTCCAGCTGAACGAACTTGTAAAATAGCGATGGATTTTCTGGCAACTGAAAGAAAAAAATGGAGGTTTGAGATGAAAAGGTATTGCGACAACAGCAGAGGCTTCACACTGATTGAAATCATGGTAGTTATTGTAATTCTCGCACTTCTTGCGTCGCTGGTAGGGCCCAAGCTCATCGGGCGGAGCGATGACGCCAAGATTACAGACACAAAGGTGCAGATAAAGAACATAGAAACCGCCCTTAAACTCTACAAGCTGGATAGCGGCAGCTATCCGACAACGGAGCAGGGGCTTGCAGCGCTTATCACTAAGCCTACCATCGGGCTCATTCCAAAGAATTACAAATCTGAAGGATACCTTGAGAGCAAAAAACTCCCGAAAGACCCCTGGGGCAATGACTACGTCTATATTTCACCAGGCGAACATGGCGATTTTGACATCTATTCCTACGGCGCGGATGGGGTTAAAGGTGGGGAGGGGAACGCCGCCGACATAACGAGCTGGGATATCAACTGAAATTATCCGGCAGATTTCATCCCTGTCGCACACAAGCATCGTTTTTATGTTTGCTGCTGAGATGATTTGAAAGAAGGGGTTGGTTTCACCTTGACAGATAAAAAAGGGGGCTTTGCCTCCGGTTTCACGCTGATTGAGCTGGCCATTGTGCTGGCCATTCTATCATTGATAATGTTGCTGGCGATGCCAAGGCTCCAGTCGTCAAATGCTGAAGAGCTGAAAAGCTCAGCCCGCTCTCTTGCGGCAATCCTCAGATATCTTGGCGAAAACGCCGTGACATCGAGAACCCAGTACAGAATCCATTTCAATATTCGTGACTCTGAAATAGCAATTGCAAGGAGAACAGGAGAAGGCGGGGAGGTTCCTCCTGACGACCCTTTCCTTAAAAGGAGGATAATAGCAGAAGGGATTTCGATAAAAGATGTGATGACAGCGAGGCTTGGAACTGTAAATGAAGGGGAGGTGATCGTAGATTTCGATTCAGGCGGCATTGCAGAATTTGTAAATGTCCATCTGCAGGATTCTGCCGAGAAGGAGTATACGGTAATGGCCTATCCGGGAAGCGGCAAGGTTAAGTTGTATGAAGGGCGTCAGGAACCGGAGATGGAGCTGTGAAAGGTTTTACCCTGCTGGAAGTGATGATAGCTCTGGCTATTATGGCAGGTTCCGTTTTCACGATAATGGCTTCCTTCAACCATCATATAGATATTGTAACGAGAGACCGTGAAGAGACAGTGGCAGTTCTGCTTGCAAGGGCTAAACTCGAGGATCCCGACATGAAGAGCAGCAGCGACACGAACGGTACGTTCGCCCCGGAATGGCCGGATATAACCTGGGAGATAACAAAAACGCCAACCGAGCTTTCATCTCTCGACAGAATGGTGCTTACCGTAAGCTGGGATAATGCAAGGAGATCGCTTTCGCTTGTGCAGTATGTTACGAAATAGTGACCATGCCGATTTTCTATCGGTGAAGAGCAGAACAACCTGTTGCGACAAAAAAGCGCGGGTCGGAGGCTTCACTCTTATTGAAATTCTTATTGCGCTCTCCCTTGCCGCCATCCTGGCGACATCTCTCTACAGCGTTTATTTTACGCTTGTGAGGGGGAAAGAGTCGGCTTTGGCCGGTATGGAGAACAGGCGGGAACTGAGGGTGACCCTGGATACCATCCGTCGTGAGCTAGATTCCACTTTTTACAACAGAACAAACAGGCAACTGCATTTTGTGGTCGAAGACAGGGATATTTTCGGTAAACCGGCTTCCTCACTGGAATTCACCACTTTAACCCCTCCACACGCCGGCACTTTTCCTGTTTCCGATCTTTCAATAGTCAGATATCAGCCTGTTGAAAAAGATGACCATATTATTCTTGGAAAACAGTCCAGAGACCTGTTTTTCAGTGTTGACCCCGCAAAATACCCGCAGATGGAGAATCTGGACGCATTTCTTGTTGAGTGTTATGACGGGAGCCAATGGGTAAAAACCTGGGATACCGGGATAAACATGCGCCTTCCTCAGGCCGTCAGGGTAAGCGTACGTGTCATGGAGGGGGAAAAGCCGGTGACTTTTTTCACTACCGCCATACCGAAGGTGTCCGGAAATTGAAAGACAGGCGCGGTTTCGCTCTCATCCTGACCCTTATCATAACAGCTCTACTGGTTGCGCTGCTGACCGAGTTCATAAATGATGTCTATGTTGACACATCTTCGAGGCATAATTTTGTCGCGGCGCAGCAGGCGGGGATTCTGGCTGAATCCGGTGTCGCGGGAGGGGTCAGGGTGCTCCTGGCCTCGCTTTCGCTCCAGAGTTACACGACACTCTCCGACTATTGGGCGAAGCCGATGCTTTTCGAGGAGGAAAACGGTGACCTTCAGATCGGAATAGTGGAGGAGAATTCAAAGCTGAGCGTCAACCATGTCACCTTGCCTACAGCCATAGACGACGTTTACTACGGAATGGTGATGCGTCTTATGACTGAGCTCGGTCTTGATGCCGTGCCGCTCTGCGACTCTTTGGCCGACTGGATAGATGCTGATGACACGCCGCACACCAATGGGGCGGAGTCTGCGTATTATGAAAGTCTCAATCCTCCTTATCTGCCAAGAAACGGGCGCCTCGAAACAGTGGAAGAGCTCGGCCTCATAAAAGGTTTCAGCGGTTTGCCGCTCCAGAAGCTCAGACCATTTGTTACGGTATATTCAGAGGCTCCTACGGCTCCGGCTGCTCCGGTCAATATAAACACCGCCCCTCTTGAAGTGCTGGTAGCCCTTCATGAGCAGATGAACGAAGATCTTGCCAGCCGCATCATAGAGTACCGCGCTGACACTCCGTTCAAAAACACAGGTGAACTTTCCAGAGTGCCGGGGATGGAATCCATAGCGACATCGCTTCAGACAAGAATTACAACCAAGGGAAATGTCTACCGGATACTTTCTCAGGCCAGGGTTGGAGAGGTTACAAGGGTGATTGAAGCTGTGGTGAGGATAAAGGGGGCGCAGTCAACTGTTATTTATTGGAGAGAATACTGATGGATTATCTGGTTATACAGCAGACCGCTTCTGAAATAATAGTCGCCCGCTTCAAAAGAGAGCGGAGAGAGGTTTTTTTTGTCGGCGCAAGCCGCGCTCCCCTCTCGGAAACCGATCTCCCGCTCGATTCTTATCTTGCAGGGAGAGATGATCTCCCATCAGAAGAAAACAGGGTCATTCTCTCTTTAAAGCCTGAACTCATCTTTTTCAGGGAAATTGAACTGGCTCTGACCGATCGTAGAAAACTTAGGGAAATACTTCCTGTCGAGCTCAAGGGGGAGACGCTCATTGACGCCGATGAGCTGGCTTTCGACGCCATGCCTCTTCAGGAAGGGAAGGTTCTTGCCCTCTGGACGCGCAAGGAAATTGTTTCGGAGAGGGTAGAGACGCTCTCCTCCATACGGCTTGAGCCGGAAATAGTCACATCATCGCATTTCCACTGGAAATATCTCCTCCCGGAAGAGACATCCCCGGAAGATGTCACCGCCATTAGCGATGGGGACGCCATTGCTGTTTTCCGCGGCAAGAATCCTCTCTTTTTTCGTAACCTGACTTCTAAGGATGCTGGAAAATCGATCAATGCAACGCTGACTGCGCTCGAGATAGGCCAATCGCTCAAGGTGAATCGTTTCTATACACATGGCGCCCTTGCCCGCAACGAAGTGTGCCTTGATATTGAATCGGCGCCTCTGCCGGTTACAGGCGCATATGCCGGCGCTTTCGGGGACGATCATACTGCGGCGCGCGATCTCGCCGGATCATATGCCGTTGTCATGGCGTCAGCATTCGGGGAATCTGTAAACTTCAGAAGCGGCACATTCGCATACTCCAGAAAAATGGAGAGAGTTTGCAAAAAGCTTATGCTGCCGGCAATTCTTGTGGCACTCCTTTTTTCACTTGTAATAACGGAGTCGGGGCTCCGTTACTATCTCCTCAAGAGGGATATCGCTTCGTTGGACAACTCTGCCAGATCGATATACAGAGAGCTGTTTCCGAACAGGAAAAAGCCTGTTGACGAAGTGGGTGAACTCCGTTCCGAAATAAAACGTATGGGTATGGGGACAGTTTCCGGAAACATACTTCAGGTGCTTAAAAAGTTGGCTGAAACAAAACCGGATGATCTGACAGGACTTTTCGAGGTTGAGATTGACGGTGACAAGGTGCGCCTCAAGGGAGAGGCAAAAACAGCCGAAGCAGTACAGAATTTCCGCACTAAAGCAAATGTTTACTTTTCGGACAGTGAAGTGGGTGAAATAAAATCTCGACCTGATGGTGGCGTCTCCTTTACATTCAGCGGGATGTTCAGGAGGGACAATAAATGAAGTATATCGAGATTCTTAAAGAGTTCTACGAAGATCTATCCCCTTCTGCGCGCCTCCGTTTCGGTTTGGCAATCGCGGTCATGCTCATTTTTGGAATCATCTATTCCGCGTTTAACGATCATATCACGAAGCTTGAGCGCAAGCGTGCATCCCGAGAGGTGGATGTCACTGAAATGATGCAGCTGAAAGCCCAGTACCAGAGACTGAATGCCGGTATGCAGATGCTTGCCAACCGGCTTGCGGCCACAAAGCCGGATGATACACCTTCCAAAGTTGTGGAAGAAACCGGAATAAAAGGGAAAAACATTCAGTTCAAGCCTGTGAAGGGAGAGACGCATCCTGATTTTATTGAGGACGCAGTGGAGGCCAAAATAGAAGGGCTCAGTGCAAATGATGCAATAAATCTTCTCTTCCGTCTGGAGAAAGGTTCCAGACCGGTACTGATTAAAAAAGCGCTTATACGCACCGAATTCAACGATCCCTCCAAGCTGGACATGACTCTCAATCTGGCACTCCTGAAAGCGCCCCAGAAGAGCCCTAAATGAGCAGGCAGCAACGTAATCTTGCAATCTTTGCGCTGATAATGTCGGCGTTTTTTCTGCTTCTTTTCCTGACCATCCTTTTTATTCCGAACAGGGATATTCAGAACCTTGTGAGTCGGATATTTGAAAATAACGGCTATTCATTTTCTGCGAAAAATTTCAGAAAAGCTTTTCCGTTAGGAATAAAAGCTGACAGGATCGCAATAGGGGATGAGCGTGGGGATTTTTTCACAGCCGAAAATGCCAGAATAAATCTTGAAATCCTGCCGTTTTTTGCCGGGGAGATTCAATTTGCTTTAAATGCAGATGTCAGGGGTGGCAAAATAAGCGGCGAGTATAATCTTGACGGCAACAGATCCGCCGCTTTTGCCATCAGAGGTGTGCAACTTGAAGATATTCCTTTCTTCAAAACAGTGGCCGGGGCTATGATCAAAGGTTATCTGAGTGCAGAAGGGGCATTCGGAAACTTGAGGGGAAAAGCGTCCGGGTACCTGAAACTGAGCGTTCGCGGTGCGGAGGCGCGAGGAATAAAAATCGGGGACATGCCGCTGCCTGATTCTGAATATCATACTGTGCAGGGGATGGTTAAGCTTGCTTCCGGAAAAGCGGTCATCGAAAGTTTTTCACTGCAAGGGGAAGGGCTGTTCATTCGTCTTAGCGGGGATTTCCCCCTTGGACCACCCCCGTCAGCGACTCCCCTCAATCTGACGCTTGAGCTCATGCCCAAGCCGGATTTCATGGAAAAACAGAAATTTGTCTTTCTTCTGCTAGCCAAATACATAGCCTCGCCCGGAGCCTACCGTATCCCGGTCAGAGGGACTCTCGCACATCCTTCAATATAAAACCGAAACGTGACAGGTTGTCTGCAAAAAACAAAAAAAGCCATGAATTCTCATGGCATCGCGTGCTGTATGATACTGTTCTGCATTTTTAAATGGTGCCGAGGACTGGAATCGAACCAGCACACCCTTGCGAGTACCAGAACCTGAATCTGGCGCGTCTACCAATTCCGCCACCTCGGCATTTGCTTCTGAATATCATTACTCACCTCCTTATGCAAGGAAAAAGTTAAGCGGAAACCGGGTTCCCCTTCCATTAGGCCATCTCTTCTGCTATCATTAATATTTAAAATTCAAGGCTCAACCCCCGGATATGATCATGAATCTTCTTGCTGTGGAAAAACCTGCCCGTTATATGGGGGGGGAAATGGGGTCATGCCGTAAGGAGTCACCTGCTCTCCGGGTCGCTCTGGCTTTCCCCGATGTTTATGAAGTAGGGATGAGCCATCTTGGCTTGAAAATCCTTTATTCAATCCTGAACAATCTGGAACCGGTCGCCGCAGAACGGGTTTACGCTCCATGGCCTGATATGGAGGGGAAAATGAGAGAAAAAGGGGAACATCTTGCCACCCTCGAGAGCGGAACCCCGCTTGCTGAATGCGATGTGATCGGCTTTACCCTTCAGTACGAGCTGTCTTACACCAATATTCTCAATATGCTTGATCTGGCGCGTATCCCTCTTTTTGCCGGAGAGAGGGGGGAGTCATATCCGCTGATTATTGCGGGGGGGCCATGTGCATGCAATCCTGAGCCGATGGCTCCGTTTTTTGACGCAATTCTCCTTGGAGATGCCGAAGAGGCGATTCTCGAAATCGCTCATACTGTTCTGGAGGCCAAGCGTAAAAAAACCGGCAAAGAGGAGCTTCTGGAGAGCCTCGCCAGGATTCAGGGTATCTACATTCCATCTTTTTTTGAGCCGGAATACAATCCGGATGGCACAATAGCCCGCATTTCAAGGCTCAAAGGGGATACGGACAGGATTAGACGCCGTTTTCTTCAAGATATGGATCAGGCAGCTTACCCGACCGAATCAGTCATACCATTCATAAAAACCGTGCATGACCGGGTGGCTCTGGAAATCGCAAGAGGATGCACCAGAGGCTGCCGTTTCTGTCAGGCCGGTTACATCTACCGCCCCGTTCGCGAACGTTCGCCTGCCACCATCCTTGAACTTGCAGAGCGTTCCCTTAAAGCTACCGGTTATGACGAAATATCACTTCTTTCCCTTTCTGCCGGTGATTATTCATGCATTACGCCTCTTATCACCGCGCTGATGAACCGTTATGCCTCTGACCGCATCGCAGTTTCGCTTCCATCTCTCCGTGTAGGCACCTTGACCGATGAACTTATTAATGAAATCAGGAGAGTTCGCAAAACCGGTTTCACCCTTGCGCCGGAAGCCGGGAGCGAACGCCTGAGAAGTGTTATAAACAAGAATATAACCGAATCTGGGCTTCTGGATACGGCGTTCAATGTTTACAAGGCCGGATGGAGGCTTGTGAAGCTCTATTTTATGATAGGGCTTCCGGGAGAGACCAACGAAGATGTATCCGAAATATCGAGGCTTTCCAGCGAAGTGAAGCAACAGGCCAGACGTTGCGGGAAAAGCGGCGAAGTGAATGTTTCCGTCAGCTCTTTTGTCCCTAAGGCGCATACCCCTTTTCAATGGGAAGAGCAGATTTCAGTTGCTGAAATTCTTTCAAGACAGCACCAGCTTCATCTGGAGCTTAAAAAGAGAAAATTGAATTTCAAATGGCAGGATGCCAGGCAGACCTTTATGGAAGGGATTTTTGCACGTGGAGACAGGCGGCTCTCTCTCGCCGTTGCAAGGGCTGCCAAGCTTGGTTGCAGGTTTGACGGCTGGCGGGAGCATTTTTCTTATGAAAAGTGGGAGCAGGCTTTTGCTGATACAGGAATTGAACCGGAATGGTATCTGAGGCGAAGAATGACATACGAAATACTTCCGTGGAGCCATATAGATTATGGAGTTACGGATTCTTTTCTGAGAGAAGAGCGTGAAAAAGGGCTCAGCGAGGTTTTTACCGATGATTGCAGAGATGGAAGTTGCTCAGGGTGCGGTGTATGCGACTTCAGCGGAAATAAAAACATAAGCGCGTCCAACTGCGTAATTCCCTCAAAGGAGAGCTCCGTAGATGGAGAACCAGAGGAGGGTTCTCGCCGGTTAAGACTCCGTTTTTCAAAGCGTGGAGCGATGAAATATCTGAGTCATCTTGAGTTGATTAACGTTTTTATTCGAGCGGTAAACAGAGGGGGGGTTCCGATACTTTTTTCAGAAGGATATCATCCCCATCCAAAATTCTCTTTTGCGGGTGCCACTTCTGTTGGTGTCGAATCAGATGCCGAGTATATGGATTTATGGGTCAAGGGGTGGATTACGGCGCAAGAGGTCAAGAAAATCCTGAACGGTTCTTTGCCTGCCGGTATTTGTATTCTAGAGGCTGAAGAGATCGGAATGAAAGCCGCTTCTCTTTCTGCAATGATTTTGAAGACGCATTACAGGGTTGCATTCGGCAGGGAATGGTCAGACAAACTCCATGACCTATGTGTGCAATTTTTGGCACAAGATAGTTTCATCATACACCGCAAGAAAAAAAACGATATACAATCGATAGATATTCGAGCGGAGTTATATTCGCTCTGCGCTTCCGGAAATTCCATTGAGTTCATTGCCGGGAGAGGCAAGCCAACGGAATTTGCCGAGGCAATTACTGGAAGTAGTCTGAAAGGGGAATTTATGATTGTAGAAAAATTGGGAGTCATATTTCGAGACTGAAACGATATGGGTTCAAAAGCCACCAGAGATGTCATTAAAGCCATCTGATCCGGAATCAGTTTTCATGATTAGAAACCTGAAGCCCAGGCGGGTCATTCAGGGTGACAACTTTTTTCGATAGTATTGAATTGCTGAAATTAATTTATCTCAAATAAAAACCGGAGGAGTTTAATGGGCGCAGAACTGGTAATTAATGCCGCTTCGCACGAAACCCGTGTTGCGCTGATTGAAAACGGCACAATCGCCGAATTGCACATTGAGCGTAGCAGAGAGAAAAGCATTGTAGGAAATATTTACAAGGGGAGAGTAATTCGTGTTCTGCCAGGCATGCAGGCCGCTTTTGTCGATATCGGTCTTGAAAAAGCCGCATTTCTCTATGTTGCCGATGTTTTTGATTCTGTTGACGAATACGAGTCTCTCCTTTACGGAGGGAAAAAAGAGCAGGATATGGTTGATGAGCAGCCTGACGATGCTCAACCTGACTTCAGGCCGTTGCATCCGATAGAGGAGCTGCTTCAGGAGGGGCAGGAACTTCTTGTTCAGATATCCAAAGAGCCGATAGGAACCAAGGGGGCGAGGATAACATCCCATATATCTCTTCCTGGGCGGCATCTGGTCTATATGCCCACTGTAGATCATATCGGCATATCGCGTAGAATCGAGGATGAAGGCGAGCGGGAGCGCCTGCGTGAGGTGGTTGAACGTCTTAAGGAAGCTGGTTCCGGATATATAGTAAGAACTGTTTCTGAAGGGAAGAGTGAAGAAGATCTTCTCTCCGACATGCAGTATCTCTCAACACTCTGGGAGCAGATAAACAGGCATAAGGAGAATGTCCCCGCCCCTTCGCTCGTTCATTCCGATCTGGATGTCATTCAGAAGGTTGTACGCGACATAGTGACGGAGCAGGTTGACAAGATAATTGTTGACTCAAGGCCTGACTATGACCGGATAGTACAGTTTATAACAACCTTCATGCCGAAAATGAAATATTCTATTGAGCTTTATGATGAAGAGGAGCCTATTTTTGACCATTTCGGGCTTGAAGTCGAAATCAGCCGCGCCCTTGGCCGGAAGGTATGGCTCAAGTCAGGAGGCTACATAATCATTGAGCAGACGGAGGCTTTGACTGCGGTCGATGTGAACACTGGACGTTTCGTCGGAAAGCACAATCTTGAAGATACAATTCTGAAGACCAATCTGGAAGCTGTAAAGGAGATAGCCTATCAGCTCAGGCTGAGAAACATAGGCGGGATAATTATCATCGACTTCATAGACATGGAGAAAGAGGTGAACAGGGACAAGGTTTTCGGCGCGCTTGAAGAGGCTCTGAAGGGTGACAAGTCAAAAACCAACATCCTGAAGATATCCGAGCTCGGACTTGTCGAAATGACCCGCAAGAGGGTGCGGGAAAGCATAGGGAGGATGATGTGCGAGCCTTGCACCTACTGTGAAGGGAGAGGATACATCAAGTCGAAGACCACGGTATGCCACGAGATATTCCGTGAGCTGAGAAGGGAAATGCTTGACATAAGAGGCACCAAGGCTACGGTATCGGTACATCCGCAGGTTGCCGACCTTCTGTATGACGAGGAGAGAAGGGGGCTTGAAGAGCTTGAGAGAAAATTCAAGAAGAGGATAACGGTCAGAGCAAAGCCCGGATTTCATCAGGAGCAGTTTGAAATAATAATAAACTGATGCGCCTTCATAATGCTGCATAGGGGGGGGGAGAGAAGATTCACCCCCCCCCATTGTGCAATTTGCGGGAGATATTTATTCAGCCGATCAGGCGGCTTTACGCTGGTAATCTTTCCTGTCGTAGCTGGCTGCTAAGTAATCCATCGCTTCTCTCATGAGGTCGGAGATGCTCCGGTCGGTCTTTTCCATGATGTTTTCCAGATGCAGGCGCTCCTCATCGCTTATCCTCATTGATATGACGTTATATCTTGGGTTTTCTCTCATTTTTCCCATATCGTTTTCTCCTTATGGTGTGATGGGTTGTTTTATTATGTTGTATACACAAGCCATAAGCGTGCCAATTTTTACTTAAAATAAAAAAATCATCTATTTCGGTAGGTTAAAGAGCTCTGTTTTCGAAAACTCCGTTCATTTTTACGAAAAGTGTGGCGTATTTGGCACAATTTATTGGGATTTCGATGCCGATTCGATATTTGAGAGGTGTTTTCGCGCTGGTTCAATGCCATGCTTTGACAGGAGCCTGTAAAAGGTGCGTCTTGGT
The DNA here is from genome assembly GCA_002382705.1 of Geobacter sp. UBA4057. GTDB lineage: Bacteria > Desulfobacterota > Desulfuromonadia > Geobacterales > Pseudopelobacteraceae > UBA4057. The sequence continues at coordinate 71,178 of DFZL01000033.1, read as the reverse complement.
ATTTCCGCAAGCCTTGCCGCTTTTGAGACGTTCCCGCCTGACTCTTCAAGGTATCTGGTGATGATGTTTCTTTCCGAACGTGACACGCTGATTTCCCGTTCAGCCTTGAACGACACTTTGCGTCTCCCGATCTCGATGCCTGAAGATCGCTCGTAGATTTCCGAAAAGAAGGCCGGGAGATTATCAAGTCTTATGATGTCGTTTTTTGTAAGCACCAGTGCGCGTTCGATGATGTTCTGCAACTCTCTTATGTTCCCGGGCCAATCATAGTTCTGCATCGCCTTTATGACCCGTTCGTCGATTCCGGAAATGTTCTTTCCTAGTTTTACTCTTGTCCTGGAGACAAAATAGTTTGCAAGCATCGGGATTGCGTCGATCCTGGTGCGCAACGGAGGCACTTGAATTGTGAAAACATTGAGGCGGTAGTAGAGATCGTCCCTGAACCACCCTTCGCGCACACCCAGTTCCAGATCCTTGTTTGTTGCGGCGATCAGCCTTACATCCACCTTCTTTGCTACTGCCCCACCAACCGGGCGCACTTCGCCCAGGTCGAGGAGTCTCAGGAGTTCAGCCTGAAGTTTGGGCGTAATATCTCCGATTTCATCCAGAAAGATAGTGCCGCCATCCGCAGCTTCGAACAGCCCTTTCTTGTCGGCGATAGCCCCTGTAAATGCCCCTTTTTTGTGGCCGAAGAGCTCGCTTTCCAGGAGTGAATCCGCGATGGTAGTGCAGTTTACAGTGACAAGAGGCTTGTCGCTTCTGGAGCTTAACCTGTGAATTGCCCTTGCGGTCAACTCTTTGCCGGTGCCGGTCTCGCCTCTTATCAGAACAGTGGTTGGCATGGGCGCAACCTGGTGAATATGCTCAAGCACCTCCTTTATGCCTGTGTCATCCCCGACTATCCGATCAACGCCTGAATGCTTGTCAAGTTCACGCCTGATAAGCTCATAGCGTTGAATGAGCCTCCCGCGGTCATCTTCCACCTGCTGCAGATTGTGCGGAAGGCACATTTCGATATCGGCCAGCCCCTGATAAACAGCTATTGCGTGTTCACGACAGGTATTGTAACCGCAGGCATGGCAGTTCAGTTCGTCCCCGACTGTAAACTTGTTTGTCGAATTAAGTATCCGCTTTATGTCATCTATTCCCGGAACTGGGAGCTTGCGGGATTTATCGCTGAAAGATCGCGCGGTATCTACAGCCTGGGTGGCGGCAAGATAATGCGGCGCGGTATTGTATGGAAGTTCAGTGTTATTGTAATCTACAATGAGCCTTCGTTTGTAGAAGAAGCTTGTCTTTCTGTCCTTTGCAGGGCCGTCAATGCATCCTCCGTTACAGAAGCGCAAATCAACAAAATCAGGGTTAATGCGGCCTGCGTCAAGATCCCTTATTATATCTATCGCCTGCGATTCCCCTTCGGCAACTATCGTATCGCAATCAAGCAGGTCGTGAGATATCCCGAAAGCTTTCAAGGGGGCGCCGCTTAGAGTGAAAAGCCTTCCTTTTCCTGGGTTAACTCCGTCAAACGGCGACTCTCCAAAGTTTGACGGAATAATGCCGCGATTTTTGAACATACGGTCAAGCTCCTGATATGTCAGAACAATATCAACAGCTCCGGATGATTCGAGTGACTGCACCTCGAATTTTGCCGCTATGCAGGCGCTGAGGTAGACCACTTTGGCATCTTTTCCAAGCACCCCCTTTATGAACCTCCCCATTGCAATCATAGGCGATACTATCTCTGCAAGATTACCAAGAAGCCCGGGACGGTGGCGCTCAATAAGGTCTACTACTGCCGGGCAGTGCGAAGACAAGAGCGTTTTACCGTTCTTTTTGACCGCTTTCCTGTACGCTGCTTCAATCATTCTTACTCCGTAGGCCCCTTCATGCACCTCCATGAATCCCAGGCTCTTAAGAGCCGAGACCAGCTGGCCTGGAGTGATCGAATGGAAAAAAGCCGGGAAAGAGCAGCCCAGAACCGCAATGACCGGTGAATCAGTGGCTAGAAGTTCCTGTGTCCGTCCCATTCTGTCCACAACCATTTTGGCGTTTTGCGGGCAGGCAAGACAGTTGCCGCAGCCGATGCAGCGGTCATAAATTATCTGTGCGTATCCTTGATCCACCTTGATCGCTTTGACCGGGCATGCCCTTACACAAGAATAGCACCTGCGGCAGCGCTCCCTGTAGGTGATTATCGGCTCCATAAACCCCTCTTTATTTTATTCTGAGATAAACCTTAACAGTTTTGCATGATGTGTGCAATAATTGGCACACGATAATACTGTTTTTATCGCTTGAAAAAAGAGCATTAATGTTTAGTATTATAAAAACTGGGTTCTGCTGAAAGCCAAAAAAGATGTCATCATCAGGAGTGCAGCAGTAAATCCGCTCCTGAAAACTTCCGAAAGAACATGATGCACGCGGTATTATCATTTCTGGGGTGACAGACTTTTCGTAAAATCCTCAAACTGTATTCAATTTCAACAAAAGAGGAGGGTAAAGATGGGTAAATCTGTAAAAGGGACGCTTACCGAACAGAATCTTTTAAAATCATTTGCCGGTGAAAGCCAGGCTCGAAACCGCTATACCTATTTTGCCGGCGTTGCAAGAAAGGAGGGGTACATTCAGATAGCTGATATTTTTGATGAGACGTCAAACCAGGAGAAGGAGCATGCAAAACGTTTCTTCAAGCTTCTGGAGGGGGGAGATCTGGAAATAACCGCATGCTTTCCTTCAGGGAAGATCGGCACTACTGCGGAGAACCTTCTTGCAGCGGCAAACGGAGAGCATGAAGAGTATTCAGACCTTTATCCTGGATTCGCCTCGAAAGCAAGGGAAGAGGGGTTTCCTGAAATAGCCGCCGCATGGGATGCTATTTCAATAGCTGAAAAACAGCATGAGAAGCGCTATCGCGAGCTTCTTCGGAATATTGACTCCGGGGAGGTTTTCAAGCGGAACTCTCCGGAAGTCTGGCGCTGCAGGAACTGCGGTTATCTCCACACATCAAATACAGCGCCGGAGATATGTCCGGCATGCCTCCACCCGAAGGCTCATTTCGAGCTTCTTGGGGAGAACTGGTGATCAACTGACTGCAATGCATCGAATTCAAATCAAAAAAACAAAGGAGATGTCAAAATGCCAGGATTGAATGAAGTATACAAATGCCAGCTTTGCGGAAACATGGTTGAAGTTGTTCATGGCGGAGGCTCCAATATCGTCTGCTGTGGCCAGGAGATGACCCTCATGGTCGAGAATACGGTGGATGCGGCAAAGGAGAAACATGTGCCGGTAATAGAAGTCGGATCCGGCAGAATTTCCGTTAAAGTAGGTGCTGTCACTCATCCTATGGAAGATAAGCATTTTATTGAATGGATTGAGCTGATTGCAGACGGAAAGGTTTATCGCCAGCAACTTGCGCCTGGCGCGGCTCCTGAAGCTGTATTCAATATCGAAGCGAAAAATGTGACTGCCCGCGAGTATTGCAACCTGCACGGACTATGGTCGGCGAAGGCCTGATCCCTGCCCGGAGCAGTCACCATTATGTTGACGTTCAGGCTCGCCTTTCTTGCAGGGCGAGCCTTTTTCTTTCAGGAAACAGGAGCGCCTCGCTGCATATCACCAGTACAAAAATCCGCAATGAACCCGGCATCACTCTATTTGCAAAGTGATCTGCTCGCGGATACATTGTATTTTGACAAATGAATAAAAAATCGCTAAAAAACCGGAATCCTGAATAAACAGTTAAGACAGCCTGAAACTCATATGACGGGGAGGAGCTCCTTATGGAAATAAAGGTGCCGGAAGTCGGCGAATCGGTGCGTGAAGCGCTGCTTGCAAAGTGGTACAGAAAAAGTGGCGAGATAGTCAAGAAAGATCAACTTCTCTGCGAGATTGAAACAGACAAGATAACACTTGACCTGCACGCCTCATCTGGCGGTCTTCTGACTGTGAAGGTGGATGAAGGGGTTATGATCCCTGTCGGGACAGTTATTGCAGAAGTTGATGAAAACGCGGCACAGGATGACAAGCCTCTCCCGGAATCAGCTTCCAGCCACGGCAAGCAACTCCGCTATGAAGAGTCGGTCATGGAAACTCTTTCTTCCCCGTCGGTAAGGAGAGATATCCGCGAAGCCGGACTTGATCCGCGTCAGATAAGGGGAAGCGGAGATGGGGGGAGAATAACGCATGATGATCTGACAGTTTTGAAATCGGCTGATGAATCGGTCACGCGAAATTCTGGCGAATCTCCTCTGTTATCGCGAGAACCTATTGATATTGTTTCGGTACGCAGCGAGGAACCCCCCGCATATGGCATCGGAAGGGGTGAGGAAAGGAAGCCGATGTCCCCTCTCAGGAAACGGATTTCTGAACGGCTGGTAATGGCTCGACAACAGACAGCAATGCTTACCACTTTCAATGAGGCTGACATTTCGGCTGTAAAAAAGCTAAGAGAGATTTCAAAGGGGGATTTTGCCAGGCGGCACGGTTCTGCTCTCGGGTTCATGCCTTTTTTTGTGAGGGCTTCTGTTGAAGCTTTAAAGACATTCCCGCATGTCAACGCGAGTATTGATGGCGATGATATAGTAATCCACAATTATTTCGATATCGGAGTTGCGATTGGAGGAGAAAAGGGGTTGGTGGTGCCTGTTATTCGTAATGCCGAAAGGATGACTCTCCGTCAGATCGACCAGGCGATTTCAGAATTCTCCGGCAAGATAAAATCTAACCGGCTTGAAATTTCAGACCTGGAAGGGGGAACTTTCACTATTTCCAACGGGGGGGTATACGGCTCGATGTTTTCAACTCCGATCATCAACCCGCCTCAGAGTGCGGTGCTCGGGATGCATGCCATAGAAGACCGCCCTGTTGTCCGTGACGGAGGGATCGACATACGTCCGATGATGTACCTGGCCCTCTCGTATGATCATCGGATAATCGACGGACGCGAGGCTGTCGGGTTTCTGAAGCTTGTGAAAGAGTATATCGAAGAGCCTGAAACGATGCTGCTCGAGGGGTGATGCGGATGGAGGGATACATTCTGAAACGCCTGCTAATGCTTGTGCCGCTCATGATAGGGATTACGCTTGTTACATTCAGCGTGATTCACCTGGCGCCGGGGGAACCGGTCGAGATGCAGATGGCCATGAACCCGAAAGTCGGCAAAGAAGCGCGGGAACGGTTGAAAAAATTTTATGGACTCGATCAGCCTCTTCACATCCAGTATCTGAGCTGGGTTGGAAAGATCGCACGGCTCGACTTCGGGCGCTCGCTCTCAAGCGACGGGCGTCCTGTAATTGACAGGATTACCGAGCGTTTGCCGGTGACTGTTTCATTGAATTTAATAGCGCTTGTCCTGGAATTCGGGTTTGCTATTCCTATTGGTATAATGGCGGCTGTCCACCGTGATACATGGATTGACAAGGGTATTACTGTTTTAGTGTTTATCGGTTTCGCCCTCCCCGCATTCTGGGTTGCGCTTCTTTTGATGTATTTTTTCGGCGTGAAACTGAACTGGCTTCCGGTCTCCGGGCTGCATTCGCTCGGGAGCGACTCATACAGCCTGCCTCTCTATCTGTGGGATATGATAAAACATCTGATAATGCCGGTAATGGTTGCTTCTTTCGGCAGCCTTGCCGGGCTTTCGCGATACATGCGTTCGTCGATGCTTAACGTTATAGCCCAGGATTATATCACTACAGCGCGCGCCAAGGGCTTGCCGGAAAGAGTTGTCATTTACAAGCATGCACTGCGGAATGCACTTCTTCCGCTTATAACCCTGGCAGGCTTCTCCATCCCAGGCCTGATCGGAGGGAGCGTAATTTTTGAAACTGTTTATGCCATTCCTGGAATGGGGCAGCTTTTCTATCAGGGGGTTATGTCGCGAGACTACACCCTGGTTATGGGGATACTGGTCATAGGAGCCACGCTGACGCTCGTTGGGAATCTTCTGGCGGACATAAGCTACGCGATTGCCGATCCCCGCATAAGGCACGGGCAATGAGGCATTTCAAGGGGGCGCCATTGCTGCGTTTGTTGAGGCATGAACGATTTGCGGCGGGAGTCATGCCGGAATCGGAAACAGGCTGTTTTTTATCCTGAAACTTCGTAAAAAAAGATGACCGGAAATTACAGAATGAGCTATAAAGACTCTTATTTTCACGCCGTTTTCTGGAGGCAGTTTAAAGCCAATCCGCTTGCCGTGGCAGGGGGAGCGCTTGTTGTAATCCTCTTTGCAGTTTCACTCCTTGCCCCATTCATTGCCCGTCATAGCCCTGACACGATAAATGCCTGGCATGTCCTGGCTCCCCCATCATGGGAGCACTGGTTCGGGACAGACGAGCTTGGGCGGGATGTTTTCAGCCGGGTTGTCTACGGCGCCAGAATATCCCTGAAAGTCGGGTTCGTAGCTGTCGGGATAGCTGTCGTTATCGGGACAGCTGTAGGCCTTGTTTCCGGTTACTACAACGGCCTGACAGACGGTGCGCTTATGCGGATTGTAGACATAATGCTCTGTTTTCCCGCTTTTTTCCTGATACTCGCTGTCATTACGTTTCTTGAACCCTCTATCTGGTACATAATGCTTGTCATAGGGCTTACCGGCTGGATGGGGGTCGCTCGTCTTGTCCGTGCCGAAACTATGTCTATCAGGGAGATGGACTATATAATGGCCTCGAGATGCATTGGCTGTTCGGACGGACGCATAATTTTGCGACACATCCTTCCCAATGTCCTGTCGCCTGTTCTTGTATCGGCGACACTGGGAGTAGCCGGAGCCATCCTTACAGAGTCAGCGCTCTCGTTTCTAGGCATAGGGGTGCAGCCGCCGACGCCAAGCTGGGGGAATATCCTCACCTCCGGAAAGGATTACATCGAGTTTGCCTGGTGGCTATCTTTTTTCCCCGGTCTGTCTATTCTTGTCACCGTGCTTGCGTACAACCTTCTTGGTGAAGGGATAAGGGATGCGCTTGATCCGAAGGTGGAGAAACGCTAATTTTTTATGCAAGAGCGGATATGATAAAAATATTGACAATTATAAATAATTACTGTTATTGTCCAACGCTCTGATTCAGGCGCGTAGCTCAGGGGGAGAGCGCTACCTTGACACGGTAGAGGTCGGCGGTTCGAGACCGCCCGCGCCTACCATTTCTTACCAGGCAGTGTCGGGGCATCGATAATCGATGCCTTTTCTGTTGTGCTTTCTAGAGGGATTCAACAATGGGGAAAATCTCTGTAAAACTTCCTGACGGCTCATTTCGCGAAATCGAGTCCGGTTCTACAGTAGCCGCGCTAGCCTCGGCAATCGGAACGGGTCTGGCCAAAGCGGCAATAGCCGGGAAGATTGACGGCAGACTGGTTGATCTGACTGCGACTCTTTTCGATGGCGCCAATGTCGAGATAATAACCGAAAAAAGTCCGGAAGCGCTTGAAATCATCAGGCATTCCGCTTCGCATCTGATGGCGCAGGCCGTAAAAGAGCTTTTCCCTAATGCGAAAGTCACCATAGGTCCGGCTATTGAAACCGGGTTTTACTATGATTTCGATCTCGAGAATCCGTTTACTCCCGAAGACCTCGAGCGTATAGAAAAAAGAATGGCTGAACTGGCAGACTCTGACATCCGGATCGAGCGTTTTGAGCTCGGGAGCGGCGAAGCGATAGATTTTTTCAACCGGATGGGGGAGACCTACAAGGCCGAGCTTATTAAAGATATAGGCGCGGATACCGTCTCCATCTACAGGCAAGGGGAGTTCGCAGATTTGTGCCGCGGGCCGCATCTCCCTGCAACCTCACGCATAAAGGCGTTCAAGCTCCTCTCCATAGCCGGAGCATACTGGCGGGGCGATGAGAAGAACCGGATGCTGCAGCGGATTTACGGCACCGCTTTTGCCGATAAAAAAGAGCTTGAAACCTATCTTCACCGGTTGGAAGAGGCAAAGCGCCGCGACCATCGCAAGCTCGGAAGAGAGCTTGACCTCTTCTCGTTTTCGGATGAGGTCGGGGCGGGATTCCCTATCTGGCATCCTAAAGGGGCAATGCTGAGGACGATACTGGAGGATTTTGAACGTAAGGAGCATCTGAACAGGGGATACGATATTGTCGTAGGGCCTCAGGTGTTGAAGGCCGAACTCTGGCAGCGTTCGGGACATTACGAAAATTACCGTGAAAACATGTATTTTACGGAGATAGATGAACAGAGCTATGGCGTCAAGCCGATGAATTGCCTTGCTCACATGATGATCTACAAGTCACAGCTTAGAAGCTATCGCGACCTTCCGCAACGTTATTTCGAACTCGGCACGGTTCACCGCCATGAACGCACCGGCGTTCTGCATGGCCTCATGAGAGTCAGGTGCTTCACGCAGGATGACGCTCATATTATCTGCACCCCTGAGCAGCTTGATTCAGAAATCAAAGGGGTGCTCTCTTTTGTTGATCATGTTATGCAGAAGTTCGGATTTGAGTATGAGATGGAACTGTCAACAAGGCCGGATAAATCGATAGGAACGGACGCTGATTGGGAAAACGCCACAAATGCGCTTCTCGCGGCGCTTGAAGAGTCAGGGCGCGCATTCGGGACAAACGAGGGTGACGGCGCGTTTTACGGCCCAAAGATTGACATAAAGCTTCGTGATTGTCTTGACAGAAGGTGGCAATGTGCTACTATCCAGTGCGATTTTACCCTGCCGGAGCGTTTTGACCTGACTTATGTGGCTCCTGACGGCGAGCGGCGCCGTCCCGTCATGGTGCACAGGGTCATTCTCGGTTCCATTGAACGTTTCATCGGAGTTCTCATTGAGCATTTTGCGGGAAATTTCCCTCTCTGGCTCTCTCCGGTTCAGGCTGTTCTCCTTACCGTTACCGACAATCATATTCCGTATGCACAGGAAGTGTTCAAACAGTTAAGATCCGGTGGCGTCAGGATAAGCAGCGATTTCAGAAACGAGAAACTGGGTTTCAAGATTCGTGAGGCACAGCTGCAGAAGATTCCTTACATGCTTGTCATCGGTGACAAGGAAGTTGAGCATGCCTCTGTGGCTCCGCGTTACCGGGACGGGAAAAACCTGAACTCTCTGAGCCCGGCTGATTTTATTGATTTTGTCAGAAAGGAATCAGCCGAATACAGGTGATTTCATCCGGAAAAGTTTTTTCAGGCTGTTTCGAAAGAGCTGTACGCATTTTCTCAATGGGTTCTCTGCTGCCGGAGACCGGTTACGGTTTATCCGGCCAATGAATTGTTAATCTGGGAAACATCTCGTTTCCATCCAAAAACTATCTGGAATTCATGACCGAACAGGAGGTGTCGTCATAGCAAAACCTACCGTAAACATCAATTCAGCCATTCGCGCCACGGAGGTCCGCGTGATCGGCGCCGAAAGCGAACAGCTTGGTATCATCCCTACATCAAAAGCTCTTGAACTTGCAGCGCAACTGGAACTCGACCTGGTGGAGGTTTCTCCCACGGCTGTTCCTCCGGTATGCAGAATAATGGATTATGGCAAGTTCAAGTACCAGCAGAGCAAGAAACAGCAGGAGGCCAGAAAGAAACAGGTGCATGTCGAGGTAAAGGAGATCAAGCTTAGACCAAAGACTGACGAGCATGACCTCATGTTCAAGGTCAGACATGTGCGCCGCTTTCTCGAAGAGGGGAACAAGGCCAAGATTACCTTGGTGTTTCGAGGACGAGAGATCACCCATATGGATATCGGCCGTTCTGTTATTCAGCGATTCGCTGCAGAGCTGGAAGATGTCGCTGTGATTGAATCTCAACCAAGGGTTGACGGTAGAAACATGTATATGATAGTTGCCCCTAAAGCCAAAAAATAGAAATTCAGCTCACATAAAGCATATACAAGGAGAGTAACATGCCGAAAATAAAAACGAACCGAGGCGCTGCCAAGCGTTTCAAAAAAACGGCTTCAGGAAGGGTAAAGAGGAGCAACGCCTTCACCAGCCACATTCTCACCAGCAAAACCCGCAAACGTAAACGTAACCTGAGGCAGGCCGGCATGGTTGCCGATGTTGACCAGAAAAACATAGCCAGACTTATCCCCTATAAATAGCGGGGAGCCATGAACCGTGAGGAAAATGTCTCCCCTTGCGGATCGGCGATAAAAAAAATGACAAAGGAGTAGAAGTATGTCACGAGTAAAAAGAGGTTTCAAAGCGAGACGCAGACGCAACAAGGTTCTTAAACTTGCAAAAGGTTATCGTGGCGCGCGCAGCAAACTTTTCCGGAGCGCGACCGAAGCTGTTGACAGGGCTCTTAACTACGCCTTCCGCGACCGGCGCGTCAAAAAACGGGATTTCCGCTCACTGTGGATAACCAGGATCAATGCCGCTTCACGCATCAACGGTCTCTCTTACAGCAAATTCATTTTCGGTCTTAAAAAAGCGAATGTCGAAATAGACCGGAAGGTGCTTGCAGATATCGCCGTAACCGATCCGAAAGGTTTTGCTGAAATAGCAGGAATCGCTAAAGCCGGTTTGTGAAATCAATGCCCGTAAGCAATTTCTTTTCAGTCTCCTGTAGCCGCCGCTGAACTGGCTTTCTGCTGCGTCTGCTTTTGCCGGATTTCTCGCTATCTTGACCTTGATCCGGACCGGAGCTGTCAGAAAAAAATTCAAGGAATGGGAGAGTGACTCCCATTCCTTTTTTTTAAGGATATCCGCATGCGCGAAGAACTTGAAAAACTTGAAATCGAAGCTCTTGCAATAATTTCGAAAGCAAGTGATGAAGATACGCTTCAGAGTGCCAGGATCAGATTTCTTGGGCGCAAAGGTGAATTGACTCTTCTGATGAAAGGTCTGGGTTCGCTATCCCCGGAAGAGCGGCCTTTGGTCGGCCAGGTGGTGAACAGTATAAGGGAAAGGCTTGAGTCCGCTCTGGAGGCTGCTCTTCTGGCTGTCCGTGGCGAGGAGATGGCGAAGCGCCTTGCGACGGAAAAGATTGACGTGACCCTCCCCGGGCGATCCAGAACTCTTGGAGGTAAACATCCGGTAACGCTGGTTATAGAAGAGATAACCGACATTTTCTCCGGGCTTGGTTTTTCTGTCGCCGAAGGTCCGGAAATAGAGCATGACTGGTATAATTTCGAGGCTTTGAATTTTCCGCCCGAGCACCCTGCCCGTGACATGCAGGATACTTTTTTTGTCGAGGGGGACCTTCTTCTCCGCACTCATACTTCGCCTGTCCAGATACGCACAATGCTGAAGCGGCGGCCGCCGCTCCGGATCATAGCGCCAGGCGCAGTTTACCGTTGCGACTCCGATGCGACGCACTCCCCGATGTTTCATCAGATAGAAGGGCTGATGCTCGACAAAAATGTTACTTTCGGCGATCTCAAGGGGATACTTACGGTCTTTACAAATCAGCTTTTCGGTCAAAAAACAGGAGTGAGACTCCGGCCAAGCTTTTTCCCGTTCACCGAGCCTTCCGCCGAAGTCGATATTGCATGTGTAATCTGCGGCGGGAAAGGGTGCAGGGTATGCAAGAACAGCGGTTGGCTGGAGATTCTCGGTTCCGGGATGGTTGACCCTGAAGTTTACAGGCATGTTGATTACGACCCGGAAGAAATTTCCGGGTTTGCATTCGGCATGGGGATAGAACGAATCGCCATGCTCAAATATGGCATAAGCGACATGCGTCTTCTTTTTGAAAACGATATCAGGTTCCTTCGGCAGTTTTAGCAGAAACCAGCTTGCAAGGTTAATCTGAATATGAAAAAGCGCCGATATCTGGAATGTCCATGAAGGGTTAGATGATATGAAAGTTACCTATAACTGGCTAAAAGAATTTGTCGATTTTGACCTCTCTTTTTCTCAGCTGGCGGATATGCTGACCATGCTGGGTCTTGAAGTGGAAGGGATGGAAATAGAGGGCGACGGCATGGATGATGTCGTTATTGCCGCTGTTGAAGAGAAACGTCAACATCCGAATGCAGACAAACTTTCGCTATGTGTCATTAATGACGGCAGGGAGCGTCTCAATGTCGTCTGCGGGGCAAGAAACTTTTCAGCCGGAGACACCGTTGTGCTGGCCAGAATCGGCGCCACCCTTCCGGGTGATTTCAAGATCAGGAGATCAAAAATCCGCGGGGAAGAGTCGTGCGGGATGCTCTGTTCTGAAAAGGAGCTTGGGCTCTCTGAGGAGAGTTCCGGCATCATCGTGCTTTCCGGTGATTTTTTGCCAGGCGCCCCGTTTTTTGAAGCCACGGGGAAAAAAGACGCAATTTATGAGATAGGTCTCACTCCTAATCGCGCGGACTGCCTGAGCTGCATCGGCATTGCCCGGGAAATAGCAGCAAAGCTTGGAACTTCGCTCAAGCGGAGAGAAGTGCTTCTCCAGGAAAGCGAGGAGGGGATCGACGGGCGCTTTTCCGTAACTGTCCGTGAGAGTGAAAAATGCCAGAGATATGCCGCGCGTCTGGTCACCGGATGCCGGATTGCGCCATCTCCGGAATGGCTGGTGAAGCGGTTGAATTCAGTCGGAGTCAGAAGCATTAACAACGTGGTTGATGTCACCAACCTAGTCATGATAGAGCTGGGACAGCCTCTGCACGCGTTTGATTTTGACCGCATATCCGGAGGAAAGATAATCGTCCGGAACGCCGTTGACGCCGAGAATTTCACCACCCTGGACAACCAGACCAGGAGACTTGTCTCATCCGACCTTGTCATATGTGATGCTGAGCGCCCGGTCGCGCTTGCAGGGATAATGGGGGGGCTTGATTCGGAGATAGCTCGGGAAACCTCTTCGATACTTCTTGAAAGCGCCTGCTTCAAGCCGGCCGCCATCCGCTCTACCGCCAGAAGGCTCTCTCTTCATACTGAATCGTCGCACCGGTTCGAAAGAGGCGTCGATCCTGACGGGACTGTCAGCGCGCTCGACCACGCAGCGTCGCTGATAATTGAGCTGGCCGGCGGATATGCGTTACGCGGTGTCATTGATATTCAGAATCGCAATCTCCCCCCGGTGAAAATCAAGTTCAGGCCGGAAAAGGCAAATGCCCTGCTTGGGATTTCAATGGAGAGAGAAAGCATGCTTTCTCTTCTCACCAGTCTGAACTGTGTTGTGGAACCCTCCTCAGCGGCTGATTTCTGGATTGTCTCTCCCCCCTCTTACAGAATGGATATAGAACGGGAAATTGATCTGATAGAGGAAGTGGCAAGGTTAAACGGATTTGACCAGATTCCGGCTACAATGCCTCTTGCACGGGTGGATTCCGACCTTCCGACAGCGGCGCAGGCCCTTGAAAGAAAATTGAGAGACCTTCTGGTGGCTCAGGGGATGCATGAAGTGATCAACTTCAGTTTTACATCGATATCCGCCGCCGACAAGCTGATGCTCAAAGAGGAAGACCCGAGGAGGAGGGGTGTAAGGCTTTCAAATCCGCTGGCTGACGAGCACGCCGTCATGCGTACAACCCTTATTCCGGCTGTTTTGGAGACGGTCTCCAGAAATCAGAGCTTCCGCTCATTTGACCTTCAGCTTTTTGAAATACGAAGGGTTTACATGGCGGCTTGCGATGATTCATCCCCATTGGAGCAGCTCCAAGTTGCCGGGGCATTCACCGGTGCGCGGGAAAGGGAAGGGTGGTGCCGGAATGGAGATAGCGTAGATTTTTTTGATGTCAAAGGTGTGCTAGAAAATCTGTTTGACCGGATATTGCTGAACAATGTCAGATGGGTCGCGGATTCTCCGGAGCCTTACTATCATCCAGGAAAATCCTGCAGCATAACTGTCGGGCGCGATCGAATCGGCACGGCAGGGGAAATCCATCCGGCGGTCATGGATGCATTCCGGATAGAGAAACCGGTTTACACTTTCGAGCTTGATTTCGAAAAACTTCTGGGACTCCAACGTACAGTCAGAAGGGTTGCAGCTCCGTCACGCTTCCCGGACAGCAACAGGGATATAGCTCTTCTTATGCCGGAAGAGACGACTGCCGAAAATGTGCTCGACTGTGTCAGGTCAGTCAGGGATGCTGAAATTGAAAACGCCGAAATATTTGATCTGTATCGTGGAGCCGGGATACCGGAGGGGCAGAAAAGTATCGCCGTCAGGATAACTTATCGCTCGCAAGAACGGACATTGACGGAAGAGGAGATAAACACCTTTCATGGCAGAATAATCGAGCGCCTGATATCAAGGCTCAATATTACAGTCAGATAGTTCTCGTCCGGAGTTTACGGGTGGAAAGCCAGGTAACTTTAATTCTAAATCCCGCTCATAATCAGGCATTTAATCTTGATATCCATTTCTTGAAATGATATAAAATACTGCTTTTAAATTCGCACGCTCCGGATCATGCCGGCGGTGTCCCTTTTTTTGCTGCAGGGATTTAACGGGGCGGAGGAAAAACCAAAGGAGAACAGAGTATGTCAAGCATCAGCATGAAGGAGCTGCTGGAGGCCGGTGTTCATTTCGGCCATCAGACAAAACGTTGGAACCCGAAGATGAAGCCTTATATCTTCGGAGCAAGAAATGGGATCTACATTATTGACCTCCAGAAGACCGTCCGCTATTTCAAATCAGCCTACAATTTTGTGAAAGATTCAGTCAAAGAGGGCAGTACCGTCCTCTTCGTAGGGACAAAGAAGCAGGCGCAGGATTCAGTCGTTGAAGAGGCGCTTCGCTGCAACATGTTCTACGTCAACCAGCGCTGGCTTGGCGGCATGCTTACGAACTTCACTACCGTGAAACAGAGTATTGACCGTCTCAAGCGGATTGATGCGATGTTTGAAGATGGAACCATCGAAGCTTACACGAAAAAAGAGCAGGGGCAGTTCGAGAAGGACAGGGAAAAGCTTCAGAAAACCCTTGGTGGAATCAAGGGGATGAGCAAGCTTCCAGGGATTATTTTTGTAATTGACCCCAAGAACGAGGAAATCGCCGTACAGGAGGCCAAAAAGCTCGGCATTCCGGTAGTCGCTATTGTAGATACCAACTGCGACCCTGAACCTATCGACTACGTCATTCCGGGCAACGATGACGCGATACGCGCAATACGCCTTCTTAGCGCGAAGATTGCCGATGCCTGCATCGAAGGGGCTCAGGCGCGCAACAACGCTCTACAGGAAGAGAGCGAAGGGGGAGAGGAACCGGTGGAAGAGCCTGGAGCTGTAGCGAGCGAAGAAGAGACTGCCTGAAATTCAACGGAAGAGACTTTAAAAAAAAACACCGGTTGTTGCCGGTACGGAGAAATATAAATGGCTATTACAGCAGCAGAGATAAACGAACTCAGAAAATCAACCGGCGCTGGAATGCTGGACTGCAAGAAAGCGCTAGAAGAGAATCAAGGCGATTTCGAAAAGGCTATTGATTATCTTCGCACAAAAGGACTTGCCGCGGCTGCCAAGAAATCGGGACGGGCAGCGACTGAAGGGATGGTTGCCGCATTTCTCTCAGACGACCAGAAGAGCGGCGTCCTTGTGGAAATAAACAGCGAGACTGATTTTGTCGCCAAGAATGATAAATTCCAGTCTTTCGTGTCTGACATAGGGCGCCATATTCTTCTTCTTTCTCCCCCTGATTGTGCCACCATGCTTTCTCAACCCTACTGCAATGACTCTTCCAAAACAGTCCAGGAGTACCTTAGCGAGTCCATATCTGTCATAGGCGAAAATATCCAGATCCGGAGATTTGTCAGATTCAATGTCGCCGGAAATGGCATGGTAGGCTCCTATATTCATGCCGGAGGGAAGATAGGGGTGCTCGTCCAGGCAGAAACCCCACCAGTCACAGAAGCCAATGCAGATGTCCTGAAATGCTTTGTAAAGGATATCGCAATGCATGCGGCGGCAGCCGCCCCCAGGTATGTAAGCCGCGATCAGGTGCCGTCAGATGTCGTCGAACGTGAAAAGGACATCTATCGTGCAAAGGCGAAAGAGTCCGGCAAACCGGATGCAATAATAGGAAAAATTACCGATGGTCAGATAAACAAATTCTATGCCGACATCTGCCTGAATGAACAGGTATATGTGAAGGATACTGACAAAAGCATCACGCAGGTCATGAAAGAGGCCGGAAAAGCTGCCGGCGGCGATTTGTCCGTCTGTTGTTTTGAACGTTATGTTCTGGGTGAAGGGCTGGAGAAAAAGGAATCGGATTTTGCCGCAGAGGTCGCGGCGGCAGCCGGTCTTTGAAGCTGCCCGAGCCGGCCTTATGGCCGGCTTTTTTTTAGCAGCTTTCAGCAGAATTTACCGCAATGAGACTGCCTGCCGGCGTAACTCCGCACGGAGGGGGGGATAATGGGGAGACTGTCATTTAACAGAGTGCTGCTTAAAATTTCAGGAGAATCACTCGCCGGGCATCAGGGTTACGGAATAGATCCCGAAACTATTAACGCTATAGCTGTAGAGATCCGCGAAGTGGTAGACCAGGGGGTTCAGCTTGCTCTGGTTATAGGGGGGGGGAATATCTTTCGCGGTCTGGCTGCCTCCTCCAGGGGGATGGACCGTGCAAGCGCCGATTATATGGGAATGCTGGCAACGATGATAAACTCGCTTGCAATGCAGGACGCTCTTGAGAAGGCGGGGGTAGCCACGAGGGTGCAGTCCGCGATAGCCATGCAGGAGGTGGCTGAACCGTATATCCGGCGAAGGGCGATCAGGCATCTTGAGAAAGGGAGGGTAGTGATATTCGGAGCCGGCACTGGGAATCCGTACTTCACCACCGACACGGCCGCAAGTCTCAGGGCCATGGAGATAAACGCCCAGGCGATACTCAAAGGGACAAAGGTTGACGGTGTTTACTCGTCAGATCCGAAAAAGGATGAGGATGCCGTGAAATTTTCTTCCCTTACATATATCGACGTTCTCAACAAAGGGCTGCAGGTGATGGACGCAACCGCCACATCGCTCTGCATGGACAACCATCTCCCAATTATCGTTTTTGATCTGACGACGCCAGGCAATATCAGGAAAGTCATAAACGGGGACGATATCGGAACGATCGTACAAGGAGGATAGAATTATGGCGAGACATGTAATTGACGATATGAAGAGTCACATGGAGAAAACTCTCAATGTGCTGAAAAACGAATTCCAGAAAGTCAGGACAGGCCGCGCTTCGACTTCCATGCTTGATGCGGTGAAGGTTGACTATTACGGAAATCTTTCACCTGTCAGCCAGGTGGCTACCCTTGCCGTTCCCGAACCCCGCACCATTACGATAACCCCCTGGGAGGCCAAGTCAATTCCTGCGATAGAAAAGGCAATACTGAATGCAAATATCGGCCTTACACCTTCCAATGACGGGCGTTCTATCCGGCTTAATCTCCCCCCCCTGACCGGAGAGCGGAGAAAAGAGATAGTGAAGGATATGAGAAAGAAGGCTGAAGACGACAAGGTGGCGCTCCGGAATATACGCCGTGATGCTATTGACCGTCTGAAAAAGCTGGAGAAGGAAAAACTCCTGACTGAAGATGAGCTTAAAAAGCTTGAAAAAGAGGTGCAGGATATTACAAAGTCATATGAAACCAAAATAGATGAGGCTGTTGCTCATAAGGAAAAGGAAGTGATGGAGGTCTGATGGAAGGGCTTTCTCCGGAAAAACTTCCTCTTCACCTCGCAATAATCATGGACGGAAACGGCAGATGGGCGGAGCAGAGGATGCTCAAAAGAATCGTCGGACACCAGCGTGGCGCTGAAACCGTCAGAATGGTGGTTGAACAGGCTTCACTTCTCGGGATCAGATATCTAACCCTCTTCGCATTTTCTTCTGAAAACTGGTCCCGCCCGCCTTCCGAGGTTCGCGCCCTGATGCATCTGCTGAAAAAATATATTGCCAGGGAAACAGCGCGAATGATACGGAGGAATATCCGTTTCAACGTCATAGGGAACAGGAGCGATCTCCCTGATGATATAAACTCTTCTCTTGAAGAAGCGATCCGGCAGACATCATCAAACAGCGGCATGGTGCTTACGATGGCGCTTTCATACGGAGGAAGGCAGGAGATATGCAGGGCGGCAGCCAGGCTGGCCACTGCGGTTGTCGCGGGCGACATGGATGCAGAAAGCATCACTCCGGAGCTTTTTGGCAGTAATCTGGATACGGCTGATCTCCCTGATCCCGATTTTCTGATTAGAACGAGCGGAGAGATGAGAATCAGCAACTTCCTTCTCTGGCAGTTGGCTTATACCGAGCTTTATTTTACGGAAATCAACTGGCCTGACTTTACGATTAACGAACTGCACAAGGCGCTGTCCGATTTTCAGTCAAGGGAGCGACGTTTCGGAAAAACCAGCGGCCAGGTCACAAACAGGAGCCTGTCATAAGACGCCTTATCACCGCTATGATTCTGCTTCCGGTTGTTGTTGTGATCATTGTCTGGGGTGGGGAGACGCTGTTTGCCCTTCTTCTTGCAGTTTTCACATTCATCGGAACCGATGAGTTCTACAGAATGGCTCTGCCGCAAAGAGGGAATATCTCGAGGCTCGCGTCTGTTTCAGCCTCAATTTCGATTTTTCTGCCGCTCTTTGCCGATGCCCGCTTTTTTACTGCTTTCATGGTTCTTCAATTTTTTCTCTTTTCCCTTATTTTTCTGTTCAGCATAAAAGAGATTGCTGATGCTGCCCGTGAAACGGCATATGCCCTCTTCGCCTTTCTTTATATACCATTCATGCTGATGCATCTGGTAATGCTCCGTAAAACGCCGCATGGTGTTGAATGGCTGCTGGTCATCATGCTGATAGTCATGACCAATGATTCCGCAGCTTATTACACAGGCACTCTGTTCGGAAAGAGAAGGCTTTACCCTCTTGTAAGCCCTAAAAAAAGTCTGGAAGGGGCTGCTGGCGGCCTCCTGGGTAGCCTTTGCGGAACAATGGTCGCGAAGTTCACTTTCTTCAAGCTGCTGACTTTTCCGGATGCGATACTCACAGCGCTTGTAATTGGATTTATAGGGCAGTGCGGCGACCTCTTTGAGTCAATGCTTAAAAGAAGCTTCAACATCAAGGATTCAGGTACCCTTATCCCAGGTCACGGAGGGGTTCTTGACCGTCTTGACAGCATAATTTTCGCCGCTCCGTTTGCCTATTACTATGCGGTGTATATTTTCGGGATATTTCAGGGATAGCGAAAGCGAGGCCACATCTCAAAATGAAAAGACTTTCAATCCTGGGTTCAACCGGTTCCATAGGCACAAGCACTCTTGATATAGTCGCCGCTTATCCTGATCGTTTTTCCGTTTCCGCATTGACCGCCGGAAAAAACCTCGAGCTTCTTGCATCCCAGATAAAGCGTTTCTCCCCAAGAATTGCGGCGGTTGCCGATCAGATGGATGTCCAACTACTGAGAGACATCTGTGGAGATACAGATACAATCCTGCTTGGAGGGACAGAAGGTCTGATTGCAGCGGCAACCGCAGATGAATCCGAAATGGTTGTAGCCGCTATCGTCGGGGCGGCTGGGCTTCTTCCGACAGCGGCAGCCATACGTGCCGGAAAGGATATTGCGCTTGCCAACAAGGAGACTCTGGTGACAGCAGGGCATCTCTTCATGGATATGATATCTGAGCATGGGGTAAGGCTTTACCCGGTAGACAGCGAGCATAGCGCGATTTTTCAATCCATGCAGGGGCACAGGAATGACGATATCAGCAGGATAATCCTTACCGCCTCTGGCGGTCCATTTCTCGATAAACCGCTAGAAAAGCTTGCTGAAGTCAGGGTCGAGGACGCTCTCAACCATCCCAACTGGAGCATGGGGAGAAAGATTACAATTGATTCGGCAACCATGATGAACAAAGGGCTTGAAGTGATAGAGGCACACTGGCTCTTCGGCGCGGATATGGAGAAGATCGATGTGAATATCCACCCGCAGAGCATAATACACTCAATGGTCGAGTATATAGACGGCTGCGTAATGGCTCAACTCGGCACCCCGGATATGAAGGCGCCGATCGCCTATGCACTCTCTTATCCAGAAAGGGTCGCTACAGGGGTCAGGCCGCTTGATCTGACTGCTTTTGCCGGTCTCACCTTTTTCCGTCCCGATCTCGATAAGTTCAGGTGCCTGAAGCTTGCCTACGAATCTGTCAAGGCGGGGGAGAGCATGCCTGCCGTGATGAATGCCGCCAATGAGGTAGCCGTAGAGGCTTTTCTTGATGGAAGAGCCGGTTTTGTCCAGATAGCTGAAATTATAGAAAAGGTCATGGAAAGGCATATTCCTCACTCTCTAGGCTCTATTGACGAAGTGCTGGAGGCCGACAGATGGGGACGTACAGAGGCCGCCATGATATGCGGAGGTAAAATCCGGACATGATGATCATCTATGCGGTGATAGTTCTTGGTATATTGATATTCGTTCATGAACTTGGGCATTTTCTGGTTGCCAAGGCATTCAATGTGAAAGTTGAAAAATTTTCTCTCGGTTTTGGTCCGAAGCTTTTCGGCTGGAAGTATGGTGAAACGGAGTACCTGATTTCTGTTTTTCCTTTAGGCGGTTATGTCAAGATGTTTGGCGAAGCGGGAATCGTCGAAGGGGAAAATTCAATCCCTGCAGATAACAGCTACGAGGAGTCGGAACCTGTTGAAGAGCTGACCGAATACGAGAAGAGCCGCTCTTTTTCCCATAAATCGCCTGCCGCCAGGATCGCAATAGTCGGAGCAGGGCCCCTTTTCAATCTTCTCTTCGCATGGCTTGCGTTCGTAATTCTTTTCGCTTCCGGAGTTCCGACCGTTACCGCAAGAATAGGCGATGTCCTAAGAGACAAGCCTGCGGCCAGGGGTGGAGTTTTAAAAGATGACATCGTAACAGCCATAAACGGAAAGAAAGTTTCGCAATGGGACGATATAGCGACGTTAATCGCGAGAAGCAAGGGTGAAGAGATAATTCTGACAGTAAATCGTAGCGGGAAGAGCCTTGAATTCAGGATGAAGCCTGAGCCAAGAGTTTCCAAAAACCTCTTCGGCGAACAGGTAAGCGGTTTTGCGATAGGCATTTCTGCCGCCGGAGAAGTGGTGACCGAAAACTATACTCCTCTTGAAGCCCTGGTCAAGGGGACAGTGCAGACAGGGAAAGTGATAGAGCTTACTTTCATGTCTCTTGTCAAGCTGGCTCAGCGCGTGTTGCCACTCGATTCAGTAGGCGGGCCTATCATGATAGTCAAAATGGCGGGTGAACAGGCATCAGCCGGAGTTTCGAGTTTTCTGGCCTTTATGGCGCTTCTTTCAGTGAATCTCGGGATACTTAACCTTCTGCCGGTTCCAGTGCTGGACGGCGGACATCTCTTTTTCTATGTCTGGGAAATTGTCACCAGACGTCCGGTCAGCCGGAAAGTGCGCGAATTTGCCCAGCAGATAGGAATCGCACTTCTCATGGGGCTAATGCTGCTGGCGTTTTATAACGACATAGTCAGATATTTTGTAGGCCAGGGGTAACAGAGGCAACAATTCTTGGTGTGGATAATTGGCGGGATATGATTCTATTGCAAACGCGAAGGCGATATTTTTGCTTTTATGACTTTTGCAAGAACCTCAGTAAAGAGTCCTAAAAATAAATACCAGGAAATTACAGGGTTTTTTTGGAGTCAATGTGGCTGTGTTGAAGCTTTACTGGAGCCGTTTGTCGGAATCGAACCGACGACCTCATCATTACGAGTGATGTGCTCTACCAACTGAGCTAAAACGGCTTGAACATTCATTTGAAAGCGAGTTGATTCTTTACCTCATTCTCCCTTTCTTGTCAATCCTTCCATGTGTCTGTTGAGTTTTATCAGATAGTTGAAAAATTGGATTCCAGATTACTGCAAAGGGAATGGCATCTTTTATTACTTTTTCAAGAACCTCGTTTTTCTTATTTTTTTCTGATCGGAAAATTCATGGCGAAACCTGTTTTGATAGATTCACACTCTCACATCTACTACGAGGATTATTCCGAAGAGTTTGAAGATATGCTCGCGCGTGCCGCTGAAGCCGGTGTAAAAGCTATGCTGGTGGTAGGAACCGATATCGAATCGAGCCGGCGGAGCGTTGAACTGGCAGATAAATATCCGCAACTCTACGCTGCCGTAGGAATTCATCCTCATGATGCGGACGGAGTCACTGAAAATGACTTCATGGCTGTCAAGGAACTTGCCCTTTCAAGCCCCAAAGTTGTCGCAATCGGAGAGATAGGGCTCGATTTTTACCGCGACAGATCCCCCAGGAGCGAGCAGGTACGTGTCTTCCGGAGTTTTCTCCGCATTGCATCGGAGCTTGACCTGCCGGTTGTCATACATGATCGTGATGCACATGACGAAATAATCGAGTGTCTCGTGCAGGATGGCGCTGGGCGTGGCGTGCTGCACTGCTTTTCAGGCGATGCCGAAATGGCGGAGCGGGCTGTTTCGATGGGGTACTACATTTCTGTGAGCGGGACAGTAACTTATCCTTCAAACGGTGCATTGCGAGAAGTTGTCAGATCAACCGGGACAGACAGATTGCTTGTTGAAACCGATTGCCCGTACCTTTCTCCGGAGCCTTTCCGCGGCAGGAGAAACGAGCCTGCCCGCGCTCTCCTGGTAGCTGCCAGGATAGCCGAAATAAAAGGGCTTGACCTTGACGATGTGTGCAGGATAACGACCAAGAACTGTCATGATCTTTTCGGGATTAATGTTTGGGATAACTCTGCAAAAATCGCATACAGAATTCGCAGATCCATATATCTGAATATCACCAACCGATGCTCTAACAGATGTGTTTTCTGCGCAAAATTCGATGATTTCACAGTCAAGGGGCATAATCTGCTGCTTGATCAAGAACCGTCGTTCGAGGAGATCATGTCGGTCGTCGCGAACCTTGAGGAAGATATTGACGAGTTCGTATTCTGCGGCTACGGAGAGCCTCTCGTCCGCCTTGATATTGTAAAGCGGGTAGCGGCTGAATTGAAAAGGCGCGGTTTCAGGGTGAGAATAAATACCGACGGCCAGGCGAACCTGGTGCATGGCAGAAATGTTCTGCCGGAACTGGAGGGGCTTGTTGACTCCGTATCAGTCAGCCTGAACGCTCCGGATGCGGAGTCATACCTGGCGCTTTCTAATACTCCTTTTGGCGCGGAGGGTTATGTTGCCGTTACAAGATTCATAAGCGAAGCGAAGCTGTATATCCCTTCGGTAGTTGCTACGGCTGTGACTCTGCCGGGCGTAGATATCGAAGGGTGCCGCAGGGTTGCTGAAGCGCTGGGAGCCGAGTTCAGGGTGAGGAAGTATGCCGAAGTCGGGTGACTTCGGTTTGCTTCGCCCCGATTGATTGACCTCTCTTTTTAAAGTTCGATATTTCATCAGACACTTAATACGATGCTGATTTTTTTTAAAGATCGCCATTATTTTTGTTGACAACCCAAATTGGTTAAGGGTAATTTTTCTCACCTCGGCAAGTTTTGTTTCCAATATGGAAAATACCTCATAAAGCCTTCAGTTGCTAACAAACAGACTCCGATTGAATCTATATACACAGCATACAAGATGAAGATCAACAAAACCTGGACGCGATCCCCTCTCATCTGTCGCCTCGTAACTTCTGAGTTTAATGAACTTTAAAACCAGTCAACCTAAAAGCAGCAACCATTCTTGCAGCCGCATTGAGCGAATGCGGTCGTGCATGCCGGAGAAGAGATGAACCTACAGGAACTGAAAGGGAAGAAAATAAGCGAGCTGAATACTATAGCACGCGAGCTGAACATTGAAGGGGCATCCAGCCTCCGGAAACAGGATCTTATCTTTGCCCTGCTCAATGCTCAGACTGAACAGAACGGAATGATCTATGGGGAGGGAGTTCTGGAAACCCTCCAGGACGGTTTTGGTTTTCTCAGGGCGACGGATTATAACTATCTTCCAGGCCCTGACGATATCTATGTTTCTCCGAGCCAGATCAGGCGATTCAATCTCCGAACCGGCGACACTGTTTCAGGACAGATACGCCCACCGAAGGAGGGGGAACGATATTTTGCGCTTCTCAAGGTCGAATCTGTCAATTACGAATCTCCGGAAATCGCACGCGACAAGATACTGTTCGACAACCTGACCCCGCTCTATCCGAATAAAAAACTTAAACTTGAAACAGGGGCCGACAACCTCCCTATGAGGGTTGTTGAAATGGTTGCTCCGATAGGCAAAGGACAGCGCGCACTGATAGTTGCTCCGCCACGCACCGGCAAGACGATGCTGATTCAGAATATCGCCAATTCCATCGCCGCCAATCATCCGGAAGTCTATCTGATTGTGCTTCTTATCGATGAAAGGCCGGAAGAGGTAACTGACATGCAGCGCTCTGTCAAGGGAGAAGTCGTCTCTTCCACTTTTGACGAGCCTGCAACCCGTCATGTCCAGGTTGCGGAGATGGTCATTGAAAAAGCAAAAAGGCTGGTAGAACATAAAAGAGATGTAGTCATACTCCTTGACTCTATAACCCGTCTGGCACGCGCATATAATACGGTCATCCCACCTTCTGGCAAGATACTTTCAGGCGGAGTCGATTCAAATGCGCTGCACAAGCCGAAACGTTTTTTCGGAGCCGCTCGCAATATCGAAGAAGGGGGATCGCTTACGATAATTGCGACCGCCCTTGTGGATACCGGCAGCAAGATGGATGATGTGATTTTCGAAGAATTCAAGGGTACCGGAAACATGGAGCTTCATCTTGACAGAAAGCTGGTCGAGAAACGCACCTTCCCCGCCATTGATATAAACAAGTCCGGAACACGCAAGGAAGAGCTTCTTCTGGACAAAATTTCGCTTAACCGGATATGGATACTCCGGAAGGTGCTGCACCCCATGAATGTGGTTGACAGCATGGAATTTCTCCTGGAGAAGCTTTCTGAAACCAAGAGCAATCAGGAATTCATAGATTCCATGTCAAAATAATTCCACTCAGTGGATGCTCTTGCAAAAAGGTTGTCATCCCCGAATAATCCTATCGGGGATACAGTCTTTTTATCTAGTTTCCATCCGGAAAGGGTGCTTTTTCCCTCTGGCGGCGTCAATCTTCGAGTCTTCTTGTGCGGCGTACCTCTGTACGTCTCCGCGCAACTCCTCGATTTCCTTGCCAGAAGAAAAANNTTCTCATCCGGAGTTTCCGGATGGACACTATCTAGCTGCAAAAGCGGATTTTCGATTACTGCCTCGGGAATGATATTTTTCGCAATAAACTCAGTGGAGAGTATTTTTTTCGTTTTGGATATTGTAAATAGAGTCAAAAAATGGTTGCAAAAAAATTGATGAATCTTTAACATTAAACGCTTACAAAGGTTAACTCTGTTTTGCCGATCAGAAGGAGGAAGAAATGAAAGAAGGTATCCACCCGATGTATTCCGATGTGACAGTCAAATGTATCTGCGGTAATACGTTCCAGACACGTTCGACAAGAAAAGAGATCAACACTGAAATCTGCTCGGCCTGCCATCCGTTTTTCACCGGCAAACAAAAGTTGGTTGACACCGCTGGAAGGGTAGAAAGATTCAAGAAGCGCTACGGTCAAGTCTGATTCTGGCCCGGAAAGGTATCAGGAGGGGTTTTGTCGCACGGCAAATCCCCTTTTTTAATACTTGCCAGGTTTGAAACCGGCAAAGTTGTTGAGTTGCGCTGTTTTGACCTGTATCTGCCACGACGGAAATAATGTGCCGAAAGTTTTCTGCAATGACATCGACTGAAAAAAGAAGAGAACAATGAACGTTGAACTTATCCAGCATACTCCCGATCCAGAAAAAACTGTGGCTCTCGCCGCAAGGCTCTGTTATTCCCCCATTTCGGTGGCTGCTCTCAGGGAGAAGATGGAGTCTGAAAACATTGAAACGTATCTTGAACGGATAATGTCTATGGGGCATCATTCAGTTCTGGAGCACGCCTCTTTCACCTTCGGAATAGAGGGGGTTTCCCGTGTCACTACGCATCAGCTGGTAAGACATCGCATTGCGTCATTCTCACAGCAGTCGCAGCGGTATGTTTCACACAAGGAGGAGTTCACCTCCATAATGCCGGACTCCATCGCCGAAAACAGCGAAGCACGCCATATATTCGCATTCATGTCCGAGACCGTGCACAAGGCTTACGCACAGCTCATAGAGTTGGGCATACCACCCGAAGATGCGCGCTATATACTCCCTAATGCTACTGAAACCAAGATCATCATGACAATGAATGCCCGCGAGCTCCTTCATTTCTTTGCGTTGCGCTGCTGCCAGCGTGCGCAGTGGGAGATCAGGGAGATGAGCATCGAGATGCTTCGTCTGGCCAGGAGGGTAGCGCCGGCTATTTTCAGGAATGGAGGGCCAGGATGTGTAACCGCTGGCTGTCCAGAGGGAGAATTCTGCTGTGGCGAGACAGCGGAAGTAAGGGAATATTTCAAGAATCTGGAATGATTTAAACTGAGGTGCTGATTGCTTATTGAAAAAATAAATGTCGGTGGACAGGCGGTAATTGAAGGGGTCATGATGCGCGCGCCGAGAGCGGTTGCAGTTGCGGTGCGTCGTCCGGATGGCGAGATTATTGTCAGAAGTGAGTTGAAACCTCCGCTTCACGAGCGTTTTCCTATTGTGAAGCTTCCAGTTCTTCGTGGTGCGATAGCCCTGTTTCAATCACTTGCGATAGGGATAAGCGCTCTCAGCTTTTCAGCAAACGAAGCCATGACTGATGAAGAGAGGGCAAAAGAGGAGGGGAAGAGCAGGAGTGAAGTTTCATCGCTGGCGATGGCCGGGACGATGGCTTTTGCCATTCTTTTCGGGATCGGCCTTTTTTTTATGCTCCCCCTTTATGCGACCAGGCTTCTTACACAATTTTCTCTGATAAGCGATCACAATGTCGTTTTCAACATTGTTGACGGCGTCATACGCATAGCTGTTTTTCTGCTTTACATCATCGGCATTTCAAGGATGAACGACATAAAGCGTGTTTTCCAATACCACGGCGCAGAACATAAATCGATATTCGCGTATGAAGCAGGCCAAAGCCTTACCATCGAGAATGTAAAAAGGCAGAGCAGGCTTCATCCCCGTTGCGGCACCAGTTTTCTTCTGATCGTCATGCTGGTGAGCATAGCAGTGTTCTCACTTGTCCCGAAATTATGGCCGTTCTACATGAAGGCGCTCTCAAGAGTAATCCTGCTTCCGCTGATAGCCGGCCTGTCGTATGAGTTTCTCAAATGGAGCGCCAGGAACGAGAGTAATCCGCTGGTCAGGATATTCGTAACTCCAGGCCTGGCGTTGCAACGCCTTACGACCGGTGAGCCTGACGATCGGCAGATTGAAGTCGCGATCCGTTCGCTGAATGAGGCGCTGGATGTCAATAATGGCTATTCCGATGACCGCCTGGTAGTCTGATTTAGCTGCTTCAGATTTTTCTTCATTATGACTTTTACCACAAGCTGTCTGATTTGTTTCCCTCCACTCAGGCTTCTTCCCGAGAAGAGCCCATTTTATTCATAGCCGGCAGACTGGCATCCTGTTTTCAACCGCTTTTTATCTGGCCATGCCGCTGAAATTGCCCGAGGTTTACCGATGTTTGAACAGATAGAAGATATTGAACGAAGGCTCCAGGAACTGGAAGCTCTTCTCTCCGACCCTTCTGTAATTTCAAATCAGACTGAATTCCGCAGATTGTCGAGGGAGCATTCGGATATTTCGGAGCTTGTCGAAACTTATCGCAGATGGAGAAAAGTATCGGAAGAGATATCGGATAATCGTGAGATGCTCTCTGATTCCGAGATGAGAGAGATGGCCGAGGAAGAGCTTCAAAAACTAGAGGCGGAGCAGGAAAAGCTCGAGAATGACATTCAGTTGCTCCTCCTTCCGAAAGACCCTGATGATGACAAGAGTGTTATTCTCGAGATACGCGCAGGCACCGGTGGTGATGAATCAGCGCTGTTCGCTGGTGACCTGTTCCGGATGTATTCACGTTATGCTGATGCAAATCGCTGGAAGGTAGAGATCATTTCGGCTTCAGAGTCCGAACGTGGCGGTTTCAAGGAGATAATAGCCTCGGTTGAGGGGGAGGGGGTTTACTCCAAGCTCAAGTATGAATCAGGCACGCATCGTGTGCAGCGTGTCCCCGAAACAGAAGCGCAGGGGAGAATCCACACCAGCGCTTGTACCGTTGCGATAATGCCGGAGGCCGAAGATGTTGATATCGATATAAACCCAGCTGACCTGAAAATAGATGTCTACCGCTCGTCCGGCGCCGGAGGGCAGCATGTGAATACAACTGATTCGGCTGTCCGCATAACCCATATTCCTACCGGGACTGTTGTCGCCTGCCAGGAGGAGCGAAGCCAGATAAAAAACAGGGCAAAGGCGATGAAGGTGCTTAAAACCAGGATACTGGATACGATCCGCCAGGCCAAGGAGTCAAAACTGGCCGCAGAGAGGAAGCAACAGGTAGGCTCTGGAGACCGCAGCGAGCGTATCCGCACTTACAATTTTCCGCAGGGGAGGATGACCGATCACCGCATAGGGCTTACTATCTACCGCCTTGAATCGATAATGTCCGGGGAGATAGCGGAGATAACCGATTCTCTCAGGTCGCATTACCAGATCGAAGCACTGAAAGCCCAGAGCTCTGGAGGGTAGAGAGAATGGAAGAGAAGGTTTTGAAAAAACTGAGTCCGAGCGCTTCCAGAGTTCAGGAAGCGATAAATGCAGCCGGTTTTGACTGTCAGGTTCTTGAGCTGTCAGAGAGCACAAAAACTGCGCAGGAGGCGGCTTATGCGATCGGGTGCGAAGTCGGCCAGATTGTGAAGTCACTCGTATTCCGTGGCAAAACGAGTGGCAAGGGAATATTTGTCGCAGCGAGCGGCGCAAACAGGGTCAGTGAAAAGCTGCTGAAGTTGATAGCGGGTGAAGCTGTAGAAAAGGCGACTCCCGAGTTTGTCAGAGAGAAGACAGGTTTTGCGATCGGTGGTGTTCCTCCTGTCGGGCATCTTGAGAAGTGCGAGAGCTATGTTGATGAGGATCTGTTGCAGTACGAGGAAATATGGGCGGCTGCAGGCACTCCCAATGCGCTGTTCAGGCTTACAGCTTCCGAGTTGCTGACGCTCACCGGCGGCTCTGTCGTAAGTATAAAACAGCTTGATGTTTTCATGTAACGATAGATTTATCGAAAAGAAGAAAACTGGATCTCTTGACGGTTTATTTTTATTTATTGAGTTAATGATAAAAATTATCGATATCGTTTGATCTGGTAAAATATTCCAGTCGGAGGATTTTGTGCGCTTATCTCTTCTTTTTATGACAAAATAACAATTTTATGATTTCACTCTTGGTGGTCTCAAGACAGGGAGGCTGTGATGATCCGGGAAAAAAAGAGGATATTCAGCGCGTTTGCAGATATGAAAGGGCTGAGAGCTACCAGACAGCGTGACCTTATACTCGACGTTTTTCTCTCCACACATCAGCATATAAGTGTCGAAGAACTGTATCTGAAGGTTAAGGCGGCAAATCGGGGAATAGGACAGGCCACTGTCTACAGGACTCTCAAGCTCTTTGTTGAGGCAGGACTGGCGCGTGAAATAGTTCTGCATGACGGGCAGACGAGATATGAACATCTTGTTGCAGGCGAACATCATGATCATCTTATATGCACAGGTTGCAATTCAATAATCGAGTTCGAGAATGAGGCGATAGAGGAGTTGCAGCGAGAAATTGCGGCAAGGCACGGTTTTGTGATAAAGAGTCATAAACTGGAACTTTACGGTCTCTGTCCGTCGTGTCGGAATTGACCTGAAACTGAATATCAAAATTATAAGGGTGGATTATGGGAAAGTGCTGTAATGTCGGGACGGAACAGCTGAAATCTGCAGGGGCAATAAAAAAGGTCGCTCTGGTAGGAAATCCCAATGTTGGGAAAAGTGTCCTTTTCAATGCGCTTACTGGTGCATATGTGACCGTCTCCAATTACCCGGGAACATCGGTGGAGGTCTCGCGTGGCAATACTCTGATCGGCAACGTGCATTGGGAGGTGGTCGACACTCCGGGAATGTACGCGATTCATACGATCACGGAAGAGGAGAGGGTTGCGCGTGAAATTCTTTTGAATGAAAAGCCTGACGTGATTCTTCATGTTCTTGACGCGAGAAATCTGGAGCGGATGCTTTCGATGACGGTACAGCTTATTGAAGCCGAACTCCCTGTTATCCTGATAGTAAACATACTCGATGAAGCCGAGCGCATTGGCTTGCAGATAGACCTGCCGCTTCTGGAGAAGCGTCTGGGGATACCTGTCATAGGCGCGGCTACTGCCCGGAAAAGGGGAATTGGCGAAATCAGAAAGGCGATTTCGGAGTACCGTTTGTCTGACTCTCCCCTGAAGGTGGTTTACGGCAGGAATCTGGAACGCGACATCCTTGAAGTGCAGAAGCTTATGCAAGGGAAATACCTCTTTGCCAGAAGGGCGCTGGCGCTGCTGCTGTTGCAGCAGGATGAAGAGGTGACCGGGATTGTCAGGGAAGCTGAAGGGGGAAATTTTCCGCTTCTTGAACAAAAGGTCAAAGAGATATTCTTTGAACGGAGAGAGTCTTTTCATCTTGATCTTTCTATGGAGAGACGGGAAATAGCAAGAGAGGTGCTCAGGGATGTAGTGACTTTCCCTGAAAAGGATTTGGTCACATGGCAGGAAAAACTTTCCACTTTTTCAGTAAAGCCATTGACCGGAGTCCCGCTTCTGATTGTGGTCATTTATTTCGGTCTCTATCAGTTTGTCGGGGTTTTCGGGGCGGGCACGCTTGTGGACATTATGGAGGGGAAGCTCTTTGAGGAACATTTCAACCCCTGGATAACAGGTATTGCAGTCGCATACATACCTTGGGAAACAATACAGGAGTTATTTGTCGGAGAGTACGGAATCATAACTCTAGGCATAAGATATGCCGTGGGGATAATACTTCCGATAGTTGCAACTTTTTTCATTTTTTTTTCATTTCTTGAGGATACCGGCTATTTCCCACGGCTTGCGCTTCTTGTAGACAGAGTTTTCAAGAGATTCGGAATGAGCGGCCGCGCAGTGATTCCCATGGTGCTTGGGTTCGGTTGCGACACTATGGCTACGATGGTTACAAGAACGCTCGAATCTACCCGTGAACGCGTTATAGCCACACTACTTCTTGCTCTTGCAATCCCTTGCTCGGCGCAACTGGGGGTGATAATAGGACTTCTCTCAAAGAGTCCAGGGGCTCTTTTTATCTGGGGGGGGACGATGCTCTTCCTTGCGCTTCTGGTAGGGTTCCTTGCAGCAAGGGTCATGCCCGGAAAACCTCCGATCTTCTATATGGAGCTGCCTCCGATGAGATTGCCGCAGATAGGGAATGTGCTTACCAAAACCTATACCCGCATGCAGTGGTACTTTCTCGAAATACTGCCTCTCTTCATAATAGCCTCTATTCTGCTCTGGTTGGGTAAGGTGACTCGGTTTTTTGAAAAACTTGTCACCGTCATGACTCCGGCAATGGGAGCGATAGGATTGCCCAAGGAAGCCGCAGTTGCCTTCATATTCGGATTTTTCAGAAGAGACTACGGGTCCGCCGGTCTCTACGATCTCCAGTCGAAGGGGTTGATGGATGGCCGCCAGCTCACTGTAGCGGCGGTTACTTTGACTCTTTTCATTCCTTGCGTAGCCCAGTTTCTTGTAATGAAAAACGAGAGGGGTTGGAAAACGGCTCTCGGGATAGCGCTTTTTGTCACTGTTTTCGCATGGAGCAGCGGATATATCCTTAATCGCCTGCTTCTTGCTGTGGGTTTTGCATGAAATGCGGTTTCTGCGGATACGAGTTTGATGAATATGACGGCAAGCGGGGGTGTGGCGCCTGTCCGGGGGGGTGCCATAATATCCATTGCCCCCGTTGCGGTTATAAAAACCCTATGGAGAGCGCGCTTTTGAAATTCATAAAAAAGAGATTTCCGTCAGGCAAGACGGATTAGGAACACGCATGCAAAAGCGGAACTGAAAACCGGTTGAAGTCAGGTGCTTAATAACGCGGGGAGGTGGACGCAAAATGAAACTTTCTGAACATGCAGAAGAGATACTTGAGGCGATATGGGTCGCAACAGAGGAAAAAGGGGATTTTTGCCTGGAAATCGAAAAAACCGGGGTGTCACCGGATGATCCGGCCTATGCGGAATTGACAGCTAATGCGCTTGTAGAGATACGTGAGGGGATGATCTGCTTCCGGCCTGAAGGGAAGAAGGAGGGGGAGATGACCATCCGTCGTCACAGACTGGCGGAGAGGCTTATGATGGATGTTCTTAACATAAGAGGCGAGGATGGGGACAGCAAGGCGTGCAAGTTCGAACATCTCCTGAATGAAGGGGTGGACACGAAGATATGCACGATGCTGAACCACCCGAAAACATGCCCCCACGGCAAACCGATCCCGCCTGGGGAGTGTTGCGAAGATGCCCGGTCAAAAGGTGACCTTGGCATCGTCACCCTGACGGAATTCAAATCCGGACAGGCCGGTGAGATCGCATATATCCAGAGTGAAGACAGCAAAAAAATGCAGAAACTGATGGCTATGGGGGTGCTCCCAGGAAACAGGATCACCTTGATGCAGTCATTTCCGTCGTATATTTTCAGAGTTGGGTATTCCGAATTTGCCATTGACAGCGAACTGGCAAGAGAGATATTCATTAGAAAAGAGGGATGAATCTGTTGAGAGAAAGCCTCTTTGCCTGAATGTTGCGACATCATGGTGTAGCGGAATCTGCTGGAGAGGAGGAGACAATGAAAAAGTTATCGATCGGCATTATTCTTCTTGCCGGGAGCCTGTCCTTGCCTCCCGGTAATGCAAAAGGTGAGGTGAGTCTCAGCATAGGCACACGCAATCTGAGCGTGGGGATAAATATCCCGACATATCCCGAACTTGCCCCGGTCCCGGGATACCCTGTTTATTATGCCCCGCGGCTTTCATCCAACTACTTTTTTTATGACGGAATGTATTGGGTTTACGAAAACGAGAACTGGTATGCCAGCTACTGGTACAACGGCCCTTGGTCATATGTGCAGCCGGAGATTGTTCCGCTCTACATCTTGCGGGTACCTGTCCGCTACTATCGCCATCCCCCCTCCTATTTCCGCGGATGGGCGTCAAATGCTCCGCCCAGATGGGATCAGCACTGGGGTCGCGGGTGGGAAGAGAAAAGAAGGGGATGGAAAGATTGGAACAAGGGTTCTCACCCCGTACGTGCTCCGCTCCCGCAATACCAGCGTCAGTACGCCGGCGACAGATACCCTCACTTAGAACAGCAGCGGCAGCTGCATGACAGCAATTACAGCTATCGCCCCCAGAACAGAGCTGTACATGAACGCATCAGGCAGAATTACGGAAAAGGGAACGACAACTCCCGTAACAATCCAGGGGGATATAGCGGTGCTCCGCGTAATCCAGGGCAGAGAGATATCTCTGATCGTCAGGGAGGAGGAGGCGGCAGGGGTGAAGCGGGGAACGGGCAGCACGGAGATAAATGGCAGGGGGGAAACGAACATAGAGGAAGAGGAAACTGAACTTCAAAAATTCATGCAGGTCTTAACAGGATTGGCGGATGACTGAACTGCAATTTTATGAAGAAATAGTCAGGTTGACCGGGAGAGGTAAGCCGTTTGCCGTTGCAATGGTTGTTGCAGGCAGCGGTTCATCGCCTCGGAAGGCGGGCGCCAAAATGCTTGTCAGAGGTGACGGAAGCACTTTGGGGACGATCGGCGGTGGGGGGATTGAGGAGGAGACGGTTGTCTCGGCCATGCGTGTCATCTCTTCGGGCATCCATGAGACGCTTGAATTTCAGATGACAGAGGATTACGGCTATGCCTGTGGCGGCAGCATGTCGATTTTCATAGAGCCGCATGGCTGGAACCCGCTTCTGGTGATGATTGGCGCCGGACATGTCGGACAGGCTGTGACATCTCTCGCCGGGAAGTGCGGTTTCAGGGTGGCCGTGGTGGATGAACGCCCGGAGTTGCTGAATAGAGAACTTCTGCCGGATGCTTCGGAAATATTATGCATTTCAGCCGAGGATTCCTTCAAACAGTTGAACCCGGGCAGCAGGAGTTTCGTAGTGATTGCCACACCTGGCCATCTGCATGATTTTGCCGCCGTGCGCGCTTCTCTCGCCACGGAAACCGGCTTTATCGGTCTCCTCGGCAGCCGGCGAAAACGGGAGACTCTTTTTAAAACCCTTGAGGAAGAGGGGTATGATCCATCTGATATTTCCAGGATAGTCACTCCAGTCGGATTGGATATCGGCGCTGAAACTCCTGAAGAGATAGCTGTGAGCATAGTATCGCAGCTCATATCGCTGAGGCGAAGAGGTTGAATCCAGGATTTGCGGCGATTATTCTGGCTGCCGGAAAATCGAGTCGCATGGGGCATTGCAAGCTGCTTCTTCCTTTCGGTGGTACGACTGTTATCGGCAGGGTTATTGAGGTTCTTGAGGCGGCGTTGCTTCCGGAAATAATCGTAGTTGTATCAGTCAAAGCTGACGATGTTGCCGCAGAAGCGGCGAAACATCGGGTAACTGTCGCACGCAACGATATTCCGGACGGGGATATGGTTTCGTCCCTAAAGAGAGGGCGTTCTCTTGTTTCGCCAGAAGCGGCCGCCGTGCTTGTTGCACTCGCAGATTATCCCCTTGTAGCCACTTCGACCATTACCACTCTGCTTGATGAGAGCGCCAAGCTCCCGGGATTAATAGTAATACCTTGCTGCAATGGGCGGCGCGGGCATCCTGTTGTAATCCCTCTGCCGCTTCTGGATGGAATTGAACATGGAGAATCTCTCCGGGGTCTTATCCGCCGCAATAGCTCGAAAGTACGTCTTCTGGAAGTAGATGACCCGGGGATATTGAATGATATCGACACGCCTGAAGATTACAGAAAAGCGCTCTGTTTGATCTGAATGCATACTTGTTGTTTTACCACCATATGGAGGTTGCAACTCATGAACTATCTGAAACTGGGCAGCACAGGCATTACCGTTTCCGAACTCGGCTTCGGCTGCATACCGATCATAAGGCATTCTGCCGATGACGCAATAAGGACGCTCAGGCACGCCTTTGACCGTGGCATAACTTTTTTTGATACCGCCAACGCCTACCGTGACAGCGAAGAGAAGATCGGGAAGGCTTTTGCCGGTATGCGTGAAAAGGTGGTTTTCGCCACAAAAACCTTGAAAAGGGGAGGGGAAGATGCTTTGGCTCATCTCGAAAATTCTCTGAGAATGCTTAAAAGCGATTATATCGACCTCTATCAACTGCACCAGATAGCACAGGAAAAGGAGTGGGAGGAAGCAACAGCTCCGGGTGGCGTCCTTGAAGCGGTCATGAAGGCGAAGGAGGCAGGAAAAATCAGATATGTCGGCGTAACTTCCCATAATCTTGAAATGGCTCTCAAGATGGCTCGGACTGGGCTTTTTGCGACGATACAGTTTCCTTTCAATCTGATAGAGGAGGGAGCGAAAGAAGAACTTCTGACTTTATGCAGAGAGAGCGGGATCGGTTTCATCTGTATGAAACCTTTTGGCGGCGGGGTCATTGACAATGCCGAAACGGCTTTTAAATATCTCCGCGCCTATCCCGGAGTTATAGCCATTCCCGGTTTTGAAACTATTTCACAGGTTGACGAGGTGATTTCTCTCTATTCATCTGAAAATGTAATTACCGAAAGCGATCTTGCAAAAATGGAGAGATACCGCAGCGAGCTAGGGGACAGATTCTGCAGACGCTGTGAGTATTGCCAGCCTTGTCCCCAAGGGGTCATGATAACTCCTGCGATGGGATATCCCATCGTTGCTGCAAGGATGTCGCCAGCAGTTGCGACCGAGTTCTGCAAGGCTCCTATGGAGAGCGTACTTTCATGCATTGAATGCGGGGAGTGCGAGAAACGGTGCCCGTATGAGCTGCCGATAATTGATATCCTGAAAACCAATTACAGACGCTATGCAAACGATCTGCAGGAAAAGGTGCCTTGATATTTTTTTGATAAACTTTGACCTTATTTTTATCCCCTCTTTATACTCTTCCTGTTAGCATATTCTCAAGAAACATATAGAACAAAAGCATGCAAGGGCATTTCTTGTTAAATGCCCCTGCTTGCTGTTCATACCAGAAGAACAGTCAGCATATCCACCTGAGTATTGACATGGTTGGGCGCCGATGATTGACCGCAAAAAGGATTTGTGGATGGTGAGCCAGGTGAAGGTAAGGCGAACTGACTGTTCTTGTAGATCACTCAAACGGAGAGATGGCGATGAACCTCTACGAATGGCTGCAAACAATTATCTTCTTTGTCGTGCTGCTGGCCATGATCAAGCCCTTTGGCAGTTTCATGGCCAAGGTCTACCAGGGGGAGCGGACATTCTTGTCGCCGGTCATTGCTCCCTGTGAGCAGTTGCTCTACCGCATCTGCGGGGTGGACAAGGATGAGGAGATGGACTGGAAGCGATACGCCTGGGCTCTAGTTCTCTTCAATGTCATCAGCGGACTGGCCATCTTCTCGATCCTGCTGCTCCAGGGCATATTGCCGCTCAACCCGCAGAAATTACCCGCCTTTTCCTGGCATCTGGCCATGAACACCGCCATCAGCTTCACGACCAACACCAACTGGCAGAACTACAGCGGGGAAGCGACCGCCAGCTATTTCACCCAGATGTTCGGCTTTGCGGTGCACAACTTCGCTTCCGCGGCTACCGGCATGGTGGTCGCCATTGCGCTCATCCGCGGGCTCGTGCGGCGCAGGGCCTCGGCCATCGGCAACTTCTGGATGGACCTGACCCGCAGCATCCTCTACATCCTGCTGCCGTTATCGCTCGTCTTTGCAATTTCCCTGGTCTCCCAGGGGGTGATCCAGAACCTGAGCCCTTACAAGACCGTGCCGCTGGTGCAGGCAACCAGCTACGACAAACCGAAGATGGATGACAAGGGGAACCCGATCAAGGATCCCAATGGGAATCCGGTGACCGAGAACGTGACGGTCAAGGAGGTCACCATTCCCATGGGCCCGGTCGCCTCTCAGGAGGTGATCAAGGAGTTGGGCACCAACGGCGGCGGCTTCTTCAACGCCAACTCGGCTCACCCCTACGAGAACCCCACCCCGCTTTCCAACATGGCGGAGATATTCCTGATCCTGCTTATCGGTGGGTCTCTCACCTATACCTTCGGCCGGATGGCGGGCAACCAGCGTCAAGGCTGGGCGCTCCTGGCAGTCATGCTGGCCGTCCTCATCTTCGCAATGGGGACACTCTACTGGGCCGAATCGAACGGCAACCCGCTGGTGTCAAAGCTGGGGGTACACGGCATCAACATGGAGGGGAAGGAGACCCGCTTCGGCCTGGCCGGGAGTTCCCTCTTCGCCGTCGCCACAACCGGTACCTCCTGCGGCGCGGTCAACACCATGCACGACTCGCTGACCCCCCTGGGCGGGATGATGCCCCTCTCCCTGATCCTGCTCTCCGAGGTGATCTTTGGCGGGGTCGGCACCGGGCTTTACACCATGCTGGCCTTCGTGGTGATCGCAGTCTTCGTTGCGGGTTTGATGATCGGGCGAACCCCCGAGTTCCTGGGGAAGAAGATCGGGGTGACCGAGATGTGGATGTCGATCATCACGGTCCTTACCTCCGGCATCCTGATCCTGATCTTCTCGGCCGTGGCCATGCTCGTGCCGTCGGCTGTGGCCTCCATGAACAATCCGGGCGCCCACGGCCTGTCCGAGGTCTTCTACGCCTTTGCCTCCATGTCCAACAACAACGGCAGCGCCTTTGCGGGGCTTAACGGCAACACGGTCTTCTACAACGTCACCGGGGCATTCTGCATGTTCATCGGCCGCTTCGCCCCCATAGTGGCGTCGCTGGCCATGGCCGGAGGCCTGGCGGAGAAGAAGTATGTCCCCCCCAGCCTGGGTACCCTGCCGACCGACAAGGTTCCGTTTGCCCTCTGGTTGACCCTGGTGATTCTGATCATCGGAGCCCTGACCTTTTTCCCGGCCCTGGCCCTGGGGCCGATTGTCGAACAGTTGCAGATGGTTGTGGTGCAGGGGTGATGTAAAGTCCCCCTTGATAAAGGGGGATTTAGGGGGATTTGCCTTTGACTCAAATCCTCTCAGCCCCTTTCAAGAGGGGAGCCAGATACTACGGAGAAATCAAATGTCCAAACACATCCAACAGCCGAAATCGGCCTTTGATAGAGAACTCATCAGCGGAGCCCTGGCAGACTCCCTGAAAAAACTCGACCCCCGCGCCCTGTGGCGCAACCCGGTCATGCTCTGTGTGGAGATAGCCAGCGTCGTCACCCTGGTAACCTTCGCCATGTCCCTCGCCGGCGCCAACAAGGAACCGGCCTGGTTCACCGGGACCGTATCCGTATGGCTTTGGCTCACGGTCATCTTCGCCACCTTTGCCGAGGCCCTGGCCGAGGGGCGGGGCAAGGCCCGGGCTGCCAGCTTGCGAAAGTCGCGCACCGAAGTCACCGCCAAGCTGCTCACCAAGCCAGAGTTCACAAGCGCCTTCACCACCGTAGGCGCCAGCCAGCTCCACAAGGGTGACCTGATCCTGGTGGATGTGGGTGAGATGATCGCCGGCGACGGCGACGTGGTGGTTGGCGCAGCCCTGGTCAACGAATCGGCGGTGACCGGCGAGTCGGCCCCGGTAATCCGCGAATCAGGTGGCGACCGCAGCGCCGTTACCGGCGGAACCTCGGTGATCGCCAACAGCATCATCATCCGCATCACGGCCAACCCGGGGGAGACCTTCCTGGACCGCATGATCGGGCTGATCGAAGGGGCCAAGCGGCGCAAGACCCCTAACGAGATTGCCCTGGAGGTGCTGCTGATTGCCCTGACTCTGGTCTTCCTGCTGGTCTGCGCCAACATCAGTCCGCTTTCCATCTACAGCGTCAATGCCGCCGGCCAAGGCACCCCGGTCTCGCTGACCATCCTGGTGGCCCTGTTCGTCTGCCTTGCCCCAACCACCATCGCGGCCCTGCTGCCGGCCATCGGAATAGCCGGCATGGACCGGCTGTTCCAGAAGAATGTCATCGCCCTGTCGGGCCGCGCCATCGAGGCGGCCGGCGACGTGAACGTGCTGCTTCTGGACAAGACCGGCACCATCACCCACGGCAACCGTGAAGCGGTGACCTTTATCCCGGTGGGTGGACATACCGAGCATGAGGTGGCCGAGGCAGCCCTGATGGCGTCCCTGGCCGACGAGACCCCGGAAGGGCGCAGCGTGGTGGTATTGGCGAAACAGAAGTACGGCCTTACCAGGGACGCACTCCCAACCGGAGCCGAGACCATCGCGTTCAGCGCGGAAACGCGGCTTTCCGGGATCAACGCTGATGGCAAACAGTACCGCAAGGGCGCTTCCGACTCCACCATCGCCTTTGTCAAAAACCTGGGAGGAAAGGCGGTCCCCGGTGATCTGGCCGAGGTTGTCGACAGGATTGCCAGGGGTGGTGCTACGCCGCTGGTGGTCAGCAGGGAGAGCGAGATACTGGGAGTGATCAACCTCAAGGACATCGTCAAGTCCGGTATCCAGGAGAGGTTCCTGCAGCTGCGCAGCATGGGGATCAAGACGGTCATGATCACCGGGGACAACCCGCTGACCGCCGCGGCAATAGCCGCCGAGGCCCAGGTGGACGACTTCCTGGCCCAAGCCAAGCCGGAGGAGAAGCTGCGCCTGATCCGCGAGTACCAGGAGCAAGGATTTATGGTGGCCATGACCGGCGACGGCACCAACGACGCCCCGGCCCTGGCCCAGGCCGACGTTGCCGTAGCCATGAACACCGGCACCCAGCCGGCCCGCGAGGCGGCCAACATCATCGACCTGGACAGCAACCCCACCAAGCTGCTGGATATCGTGGAGGTGGGCAAGCAGATCCTCATGACCCGCGGCAACCTGACCACCTTCAGCATCTCCAACGACGTTGCCAAGTACTTCGCCATCATTCCGGCCATGATGCTCTCCATCTATCCCCAACTGGGGGTGCTGAACGTGATGCGCCTGGCCAGCCCCTACAGCGCCATCCTGTCGGCGGTCATCTTCAACGCGGTCATCATCCCGATGCTGGTGCCGCTGGCTCTGAAGGGAACCAAATTCCGCCCCATGCCGGCTGAAAAGCTGCTGATCCACAACCTGCTCATCTACGGTGTGGGCGGGATTGTTGCGCCGTTTGTGGGGATCAAGGCCATAGATATGGTTATCGGGTTGGTGGTGTGATTTAAGTCAGACAGGTCGGACACATCGGACACGTCAGACTGGTCGGACGAAACAAAGGAGAAAACCCCATGAAAGACCTGAGATCCGCCATCATGATGCTCATCGCCTTCACCGTCATCTGCGGCGGTATCTACCCGGCCGTGGTTACCGGCATTGCTCAAGCCGTATTTCCCAGCCAGGCCAATGGCAGTTTCATAACCGACAAGAGCGGTAGGGAAATCGGTTCTACCTTGATCGGCCAGCCCTTCTCCGATCCGAAGTATTTC
Source organism: Geobacter sp. UBA4057 (assembly GCA_002382705.1). Taxonomy (GTDB): domain Bacteria; phylum Desulfobacterota; class Desulfuromonadia; order Geobacterales; family Pseudopelobacteraceae; genus UBA4057. Next base: position 30,753 of record DFZL01000033.1, on the reverse strand, counting down.
TGGCCCCGGCCGTCAGCCACCACCGACTTTGGCTACAACCCGCTTGCGTCCGGCGGCTCCAACTCCGGTCCCACCAACCCCGACTACCTGAAGACCGTGGCGGACCGGGTCAAGGCGCTGCGGGACACGGGTGTTACCGGCCCAATCCCGGCAGATCTTGTACAGGCCTCGGCCAGCGGGCTCGACCCGCACATCACGCCCGAGTCGGCGCTGCTCCAGCTCCCTCGTGTTGCCAAGGCTCGCGGAATACCTGAGGCGGCGGTGGCAAAAGCCATTGCCCGGGCAACCGACGAGCGGCAACTGGGCTTTCTGGGGGCGTCGCGTGTAAATGTGCTTGTGTTGAACCTGGAATTGGATAAACTGAAACCTTAACCCCTCCCCTACCTCCCCTTGTCAGGGGAGGAGCCGAAACTCCCCACTGATCCCCCCTGATAAGGGGGGAGGAGGGGGGTTGTCTTTTGAACTGCGGAAGCTTATGACCGACAACGACGACATACGCCCCTCTCCCGAGGCGATGCTCAAAGTTTGCCATGCCGAAGAGGCGGCGGCCGGAGATGTTCAGGGCAAGCTTAAGATATTCCTCGGCTACGCCGCCGGTGTGGGCAAGACCTACGCCATGCTGGAGGCAGCGCGCCTGCGCAAACGGGACGGCCGGGACGTGGTGGTGGGGTATGTCGAGTCCCACGGCAGGTCCGAAACCGATGCCCTGCTGGAAGGATTGGAGATCATCCCCCGGAGGGAGATCACCTACCTGGATGTGGCGCTGCCCGAGATGGACCTGGACGCGGTACTGGCCCGCAAGCCGCAGATCGCCCTGGTGGACGAGCTGGCCCACAGCAACGCCCCCGGTTCGCGCCATGAAAAGCGCTGGCAGGATGTGGAGGAATTGCTGGCCGCTGGCATCGACGTCTATACCACGGTCAACATCCAGCACTTCGAGAGCCTGAACGACGTGGTGGCACAGATCACCGGCGTGGTGGTGCGCGAGACCCTTCCCGACCGCCTGCTGGACATGGCTTTCGAGATCAGGCTGGTGGACATCCCGCCCGAGGATCTGCTCCAGCGCCTGAACGAGGGAAAGATTTACATCCCTCGCCAGGCGGCCAAGGCGATGGAGAAGTTTTTCAAGCCGGGCAACCTGATGGCTCTGCGGGAGATATCGCTACGCCGCACCGCCTCGCGGGTGGACGACCAGATGCGGGCCTACATGGAGACCCAGTCCATCGCCGGACCCTGGCCGGCCGCCGAGCGGGTGATGGTCTGCGTCAGCGGCAGTCCCTACAGCGAGAAGCTGATCCGGGCGGCCTGCCGCCTGGCGGAGGAGTTGAATGCCCAATGGTTCACGGTGTATATCGAGACACCGGGCAGCGGCAGGCATGTGCGGGAGAATCGGGAGCGGGTCTGGCGCGATCTGCGCCTGGCCGAGAGTCTGGGCGGCCAGGTGGCCACCATCACGGCCACCTCGGTCCCCGGTGCCGCCATCGACTATGCCGTCAGGCACAACGTGACCAAGATCGTGGTGGGCAAACCGACCAAACCCCACTGGAGAGAGGTACTGCGTCCGCCCATCGTCGACCAGGTCATCCGCGCCAGCGGCGTTATCGATGTGGTCGTGATCAGCTTCGAGCAGGATGAACGGCCCAGGCCCACCCCTGCGACTAGAACTCGCCAGCCATTGGAATTCCGAGGCTATTTTGCCGGTCTGCTGCTCGTTGCCGGGGCATCCGTACTGTGCGCGCTCGTCACCCCGTTCCTCGATCCGACCAACATGGTGATGATCTACCTGCTGGCGGTGGTCATGGCCGCAGTGCGACTCGGCCGCAGGCCGGCCATCCTGACGGCCTTCTTGGGTGTTCTGGCCTTTGACTTTTTCTTCGTGCCGCCACGGCTCACCTTTGCCGTGGCCGATAGCCAGTACATCATCACATTTGTTGCCCTGTTCATTGTGGGTGTGGTGATCAGCACCCTGGTGACCCGGGCCCGGGAACGGGCCGAGGTGATGCGCGTCCGCGAGGTTCAGACCGCCAGCCTGTACTATCTCAGCCGCGACCTGGCGGCTGCCGCCGATATCGGCGCCGTCATGAAGGCCGTTATCAGGAATGTGGAGGAGGCGTTGAACGCCCGGGTTGGGCTGTTTCTGCCCGAAGGGGAGCGGCTTGAGGTCATGGCTGCCAGCGAGGGGCTCTCCCTGGACATCAAGGAACAGGCCGTGGCCGACTGGGCCTTCCGCAACCGCCACCCTGCCGGGCGCGGGACCGACACGCTCGTATCGACCGATTTGATCTACCTGCCCCTTCAGACGCCGGCCAGCGTGCTGGGTGTTATGGGGGTGCGAATGGAGAATGACCTGGACTACCGTTCCACCGAGAGCCGTCGCCTGCTGGACGCCTTTGCCACCCAGGCCGCCATGGCCATGGAACGGGTGCAGTTCTCACACCAGGCCGAGCAGGCCCAGATCCTCCATGCCAGGGAAAACCTGGAGCGGGCTCTCCTGAATTCCATCTCCCACGACCTGCGCAGCCCGCTGGCCTCGGTTACCGGCGTGCTCTCCAGCCTGAGGGCGGAGGGTGCGCACTTAAGCGACCTCGCGCGCCGCGAATTGCTGGAAACCGCGTGCGGCGAGGCCGAGCGTCTGAACCGCTTTGTCGGCAACCTGCTGGACATGACCCGCATCGAGGCCGGAGCGGTCAGGTTGAATCTGGAACCGTGCGATGTGCAGGATTTGGTGGGATGCGCCCTGGCCGCGCTGGAACCTCGCATCAACAGCAGGGATGTCGCGTTCAGGATGCTTCCCGTCATGCCGCTGGTACCCATGGACTTGGTGCTCATGACCCAGGTGTTGGTCAACCTGGTGGAGAACTGCCTGAAGTACTCGCCTGCCAATAGCCCCATCGAGATCACCGCCCGGACCGAGGCTGCCTGGCTCGTGCTGGAGGTGCTGGACCGAGGCCCCGGCGTCCCCGAACACGATCTGAAGCGGGTCTTCGACAAGTTCTACCGTATCCCGGTTCCCGAGGGGGCCGGTGGCACCGGCTTGGGGCTTTCCATCTGCAAGGGGATCGTGGAGGCGCACGGTGGCAGGATCAGGGCAGAAAACCGTGATGGCGGCGGGTTGCGGATGGTGATACGGTTACCGCTGGGGGAATAATCAGTTCATAGAGTTCATCATAGAGTCCGTAGTTAGATCAATGCAGACCCCTCCCGCCCACGCCATATCATCACCGAACCGGGGGTGGGATACAGATTGGAGCTTTTTTTATAATCCGTCAAAAATCTGTTGTTAACCTCCGGTTCATCTACTCGCCTGTTCTGCGGGAGGATATGATTGTTGAGGCTCCCGATGATCCGGTGTATCTACTTCCGTACCAGCTCCAGCAGGTAGAGCAGTATCTCTATCCCGATCAATACGATGATGATCCACTCAAGACGTGCTGAGCGTCGTGCATTTGACAGATTGCTGAACACATCCGTCAGGTCCAGCAGCGTTTCCGACTTGTGCTTGATCTCGAGGTAACGCTGGTTTAATTCAAACAGGCGTGCCATGGTTGTGTACAACTGGTCGGCCTCGTGGTTGTCCCAGGTGATTTCCGGCTTGTCCAGCACCATGATGTGGGCAAGAGAGGTGAACTTGAAGCTCAGGATGGACGACGCCAGCCGGGCCATGTCGCGATCCGGCAGTTCCAGTCTGCCGCGGCCCATCTTGGCGATCAGCCCCTCCACCTCGTCAAAGACGATATCTACCCGTTCCTCTATCCGTTCAAGTGCGACCGATTTGGCAATCACGAAGCAGATTATGTCCAGATATGTCGGGTCGTAGCGGTGCAGTACGGCATAGTCATTTGTGATGAGCGCCTTCTGCCCCGGGTCTATGCGGAGTTCGTAATCGTCCCGGGAGGCCAGGCGCTGGCCTCCGCGGAATACCGGCAGATGCTGTTCGATGCCGGCAAAAAAGCGGGCGACGACATCGTCGCTGCAATTGATGAATATAGCTCCGCCGAAATAGTACAGATAGACACGGGCGCCATCTCTATCTCCGGCAAGTTCGAGGGTTACAGCATTCAGCCGCATCGGCTCTTCCCATCGGAATTTCCGGGCTATCCCGAGTTTGCCAGAAAGGCGGTTGAGGTCTATTTCGCCGTCAACCGCAAAAGCGTTGAACAGGTAGCGTATCATGGCGTCTCTCTTAAATTTGAGCTGTGCAGCAGACAGACCGCGTTTCAGGCATGCTGCATTCTGGTTCTGTACTCCTCGAAATCCGGCACGATCCGCTCATAATCGGACGTCATTAGTGGCGACGAGATCAGAAAATCCGCCGTGGCGCGGTTGCAGGCCACCGGGATGTTCCAGACAACTGCGATGCGTAGCAGCGCCTTTACATCCGGGTCGTGCGGCTGCGGCTCAAGCGGGTCCCAGAAGAAGATGACGAAGTCGATCGCCCCTTCGGCGATTTTTGCTCCTATCTGCTGATCCCCTCCCAGGGGGCCGCTCTGCAGCTTTACGAACGGGATGCGGAGTGTCTGTTCCAGAAGTGCGCCGGTGGTGCCGGTCGCTAAAAGGTCATGTTCCGAAAGCAACTCCTTGTTGAAGGTTGCCCACTCTGTCAGATCCTGTTTCTTGTTGTCGTGGGCTACCAGGGCGATGCGTTTACGCGGCTGGATATGATGTGTGGCGTTCATGGTTTGTGGCTCCTTGGTGAGTCCTGGGGAGGCATGCAGGACTGTTTCGACTTTTGGCGTTGGTCATAAAACCGGCTTTTGCCACAAAGTTGCACGAATGATCAGAAATTTAACTAGTTTCCATCCGGAAAGGGTGCTTTTCCCTCCTGGCGGCGTCAATCTTCGGGTTTNNCGGAGTTTCCGGATGGAAACTAACTACCCCGCAGCAAGCTGCGGGGTAGTTAGTTCGTGGGCATTAACCGCGACTTGTAAATCAATTGACCGGATAAATAGCCCTGGTCACTATCTTCCCCGGTGTCGTCACTGTCACTGTCACTGTTCCGCGCGCCGAAGTGGTAAGGCTCGGATCATTTATGGATACCGGGATATTCACCCCTGTGGCTGCCGACGAATTGGGGAAGGTAAACGTATATGCGGTCATCGCAAGGGAAGTCTCTTTGGTTGATGCCCCTGAAACTGTTGAACCGGGCGCCTGGGTGGCTATGGCGAATTCAACCGTTGTTCCTGCCGGCATAACATTTGAGTGAATGTCAGAGACAAGTATCGAGCATGTCCTGATAGAGCCCAGAGGGATATTGACAGCATCGCCGCAACTGTTCGAGATCAATGCGCCGGAGGATGCCATGACGAGGGGGTTGTTGGAGAATATATGTTTTGATTTCGGCGCTCCGGTATAGGCTGTACCCTGAAGGACTCCGTTGTATTTGCCGTCAGCCAGGTCAAACTGTCCGGTCTGGTTGAAAGGAATGAAGGTCTCGCCCGGTTCCAGTGTTCCGTTTTCGTTGTCATCCCTGAAAGCGCCGGTTGTATCGGTAAACTCTCCCGGATCAGCTGCGCCATTACCATTGGAGTCAATGAAAGCCTCTTCTCCAATGGCATACGCCAGGATGACGGCGCGACCGTTTGCCGGCCTCGGATTCTGGCTTGTCCATGTAACTGAGCATGTTCCTCCTGCTGTTATGCAAGAGGGTTGGATGCTGCCGCCGCTTGTGGTGAAATATACGGCAGTGCCGTCCGGGACAGGATTATGAAAGTGATCGCTAAGGCGGGCTGTCACAATATCTTGAACCCCATCAACATTCCAGCATTCCGGATTAAGAGTTCCTATCGAGATTGAAAAGCCGTCCTGTGCAGGAACTCCGGTTGAAACCACCAGCTGATCGGATTGGGTGGCAATCAGAGGGTTTGTCCCCCTGATGCTTGCAGTTACTCGTACCGGCGTGGAAATTATTCCCGACTGGACGATGGTTGAAACGGTTCCGTCAGAAGCGGTGCTTCCCGATGATCCCGACCCGCTCGGGAGTTCGTCAAGCTGCAGGCCACCGGAATAGGTGTTAAGTAAAAAATCGACCTGCTGGTTTGCCTTGGGCTCTCCTGATGTGTCAAGTACCTTGAAGGTTACTTTGGATGTTTCCTTTATCCCTGCTCCTCCCATACCTTTGAGGCCGATTGTCGCCGGCTCGGCGGAGACAAACGATATTGACGCCGCCGCAAGCGGATTTATGGTTACTGTCGCAGTTTTAGAGTCACCGGTTATGGATGCGGTTATGGTGTCTGCTCCGGTAGCGCTGTTTGCCTGATATGTTGTTGTGGCGATGCCGTTTACAGTTCTCACCGGCGATGCGATAGACGCTTTCCCTGACGCTGATTGTGTGGATGTGAAGGTGACATCCACTTCCTGACCGGGCAAAACCGCACCATTTGTGTCAGTCACTTTAACCGATACGCTTGTCGATCCGCCGTAAGAGAGTGTAGAGAGGCCAAGAGTTATCTCCGAGAGTTTCAGCGGAGGGAGAGTTACAGTGAAGTAGCCGCTTTTTGTTGTATTTTTACCGTCAACATTAGCCGTGGCGGTTATCGTTCCCTGACCGGCGGTAGTTCCGGCGTTAAGCTGGATTGTAGCTGTCCCGGATGAGTCGGTCATGGTAACGCCATTTGCTGGGTTGAAAGCTCCCAATGTTGTTACAAAGTTGACCGTAACTCCTGCTGCAGGGGATCCGTCGATTTTTTTGAATGTCGCTGTTGCTGTTATCACCTCATTGAACTGCACTGTCCCTTTGCTTGCAGTCACTGAACCGTAGCTTCCACCATCCGATGGGAACTCGACCGGAGGGGAGTTTGATGACGGCGCTGTTTCGCCGCTACAGGCGACAAGAGCAAAAAAACAGAGTGCGATCATGGCAGTGAATCTGAACATTTGAAGCTCCTTTTGATTATTGAGCTGTTTTTGCAGGTACGGAAGCATTCCGAGTCACTGAAAGTCCTCCTATGGTCGCGGTCAGTTTCAGAAAAACAGGTTCGCTCCCCTGGATTACGGTATCGGTGAAGTTGGCGATTCCACTTGTAGGCAGTTCAAATTGCTGGGAACGTGTAGTTGATGCGCCGTCAGTGGTTGTGTAGACTGCTGTGAACCTGATTTTTGACCCTATCGGGGATGCTCCGTTTTCAGGGATATAGACAGCTTTTGTGGTCAGTTCGTACACCCCCCCTGACATATCCTTCACAGAAATGTCGTCGAGGGTCAGGTCACCGCTGCTGCCGACGTCATTCCCGCATCCAGACAGAGAAAAAACCAGAGTAATTGCAAAAATTATCGATTTAAGTCTTTTAGTCATTCATTCCTCCGGAAAAGCTGAGAATTAATTCAAAATCAGACCGCTATACAAAATTAAAAAATAGATGGATTGTTTGGCTGCAGAAACGGCACCTTTTCATTTTTCAAGTAGTCTCATAATGAGGTCATCATATGGATCCAAGAATTCTCGGGGTAATAAAAACAAGCAGCTCGGATTTGGATTTGCTTTTATTTGTAGATTTGAAAATTTTGCCGAAAAACGGAATATCCATCAGAAAAGGGACACCTTCATCCCCCTCGGTATCGCTGTCTACGTATATGCCTCCAATTACCGTTGTTTCTCCGTCTCTCAAAAGCATTTCCGTTGTAGCCTGTTTCTTGTTTATCGGGGGGGCATTTCCGCCACTGCTTGTCCCTGCCGAATCATTTTTTGCGTCAATCTTCAGACTGATAGTTCCATTAGCATTTATATGAGGGGTAACTTCAAGAGAAAGAGCTGCTTCAACGAATTTGGTTTCAATCTTGTCGGATGTCGCGGAGGTGTAGGGTATCTGCTGCCCCTGCGTGATCTTTGCCGTTTTATTGTTAAGCGTCGCTACTTTCGGTGTCGATACTATTTTTACCATTCCGGCGCTCGCAGCCGCGTTAAGCCTCATATCAAGCTGTATGTTGCTTGTCAGTGTGCCGAAGGATATCCCCATGGTTCCACCCGGGATATTGCTCCCTCCCGTAGTCGGAGGGGGGCTGGCGGTTAGACCGCCGAAACCTGTGTCGATCCGGTTGATTCCGAGAAAAGATGCTGAACCATCTCTGTAATGCACCCCCCAGTTTACCCCCAGATTTCTTGTGAAGGTTGATGTTGCTTCTACAATTCTGGCCTCTATCATCACCTGTTTTTCAGGAATGTCGAGTTGAACCAGGAGATTTCGCATGTCGTCGATCACCTGCGGGATATCCTTGACTATGATCTTGTTTGTGCGGATATCCGGTGTAATGGTTCCCCGTTCGGTTTTAAGCGCCTTGAACTGGTTTTCTATCGCAGGAAGCTCTGCGTAGTTCACATTGAAAGTTTCTGTTTTAAGTTCAATTGATTTGTAATAGGTCTTCTTTATTTCCAGCTCTTCATCAGCCAGCGATTTGAATTTCCCTTTGCCTCTTATGATTATTATGTTTTCTTCCTCGCGCTTGTCGAGGCCTTTTGTGCCGAGGATTATATCAAGAGCCTGATCCCAGGGAACATTGACCAGCTTAATGCTTATTGATCCGGTGACTTCATCCCCAAGGACAAAGTTCCTGTTGCTTACTTCCGAGAGAAGCTGGAATATCTTCCGCACTTCGGCGTCTGCGAATTCAAGGGTGATTCTCCGCCCGGAATACCTGCTGTTGGCCATTCCATTTTTCACTGCATCCTGGGCAGTTCCGGTTGTCAACTCTGAACTTATTTCCGGCGTTTCAGCTTTATTGTCTGCACTCTCGATTTTTTCCGTTTTTTGTGAGTCTTGCGTAGTGGGAGATTTAATCGCCGGCTTGTCGGATTTGATCGGAGGATTGACAAATTCAACATAAATCATGTCCCCCTCCCGATTCAATCTGTACTCCGCCGGCATACGCATGGCCATTTTTATCAATGCGTCTGTCCCTCCTGTTCTTTTTACCAACAGAGGGGTTATTCGCAGGAGTGGCGAAGGGAATTTGGCTGTTTCAAATGAGCGTTGCAGGTGCTTTGGAATATTGCACTGTCTGATATCAAGCGTTACGAAACCTGCCGTTTCATTCGATATTTCAGCATCGGCTTCGCCGATGATTCTTATTGAGACTCGCGAGATATTATCTATTACCTGGAAGTCAATGGCCTCGATTCTGGCCATTGCCTTTTTTCTGTTTTTAATTTTCGGTCCGGTTGCCGCCATTGAAGGAGCTTTATCGATTTGAGGCTGGAGAGATGTGGCAGGAGCTTCTTTTTTCATCAGAAGAGCTTTTTTTTCCTCATCAGCTTTCCTGATGGTCTCTCTCTCTTCTTCGGTTACAATCAATTGAGCCACTTCAGTTTCTCTGGCAGGCTCATTCTTGTTGGTGTCGCCAGAAGTTTTCACCCCTTGTTTCAAAATATTTCTGCCGGCTTTAGCGGCGTCAGTAATCTTCTGTCCGGCCAGAAGCTCTGCCAGTTCGGCATCGTCGCTTCTGGCCGACACAACTGTTATACCTTCAGGGATCGCTTTGATTTTCATATCTGGAAAAGTTCCGTTTATTGCATCAAACACAATACGTATCTTGTCAGGATATGCCCCAAGTCGAGCTGAAGCGACACCTGTGGTGTTCAGCGTGATTATCTTCTGAGTCATTTCATTGGAAACACCGATCATGTCGATAATCATCCGTTCAGGAGCATTTAGCCTGAAATATCTGAACTCCGGAGTGCCACCGTCAATAGCCAGAAGTATAGTTCCTTTTCTGCTTGTGATTGATTTGAGCTTCATTTGCTGCGCTTGTTTTACTTCCCGGTTGCTCGGCCCGGTATGAGGCAGGTTTTTTGTTTCCAGCGCCGGTTCTCTCTCTCTCTGGCCGGCTTTTTCTGCTTCTTCCTGCATCAACGGGAGTTCCGCCGGAGGTTTTGACAAAACGGCTGACACTGCTGGCTGGTCAGAAGGATTTTCATTATTCTTGAACGAAATTCTTATCTCGTTTCCTGAAGTGTTAATAACCGGCTCAAGCTCTTCTTTAAGATCGAAAGTAACTCTTGAAAGAATACCTGCCCCGATTTCATGGGTTTCTGCGCTGATACCGGCAAAATTTCCTTGCGGGGTGAAATTTCCTGTTGCAGCGTCGCCAAGAGAGGTTTCGGAGAGGTCAACCGTAAGCCTTGCCGGCGAAGCGGTTTTGAAGCTGGAATAGACGACAGGTCCGGTAAGTTTGAGAACCGCCTCGACAACGTCTGTTTTTTTCTCAAGGCTGACTGATTCCAGCAGAGCTTTGCCTGCTTTGGCGGCTGTTGTTGATTTCCCCTTTTCTTCGGCAGTTGCGGATGAGGAGATCATGATGTTCGATGACAATATAAGAATAGTTGTCAGAATAAGAATTAATGCTTTATCTCTCTTCAGTTTCATGCGGGACTCCTATTCTTTCCTGGGGAGTGTTATGCTGATGCGTTTTTTGCGGACTCTCCCCTTGTCATCTTTTGACTGCTCGACTATTTCAACCCTGCTTCGGGCTATTGTCGACACACGCCCTTCATTTCTGCCGATAATGCTTCCTATTCTGAGAACATACCCTTTTCCTGACGGATCAGTCACCATTGCCCTGCTGTTCTCTCCATCCGTTACAACCCCTATCAGTTTGAACTGCCTCACATCATAACTGTGAATTGGCAGAGAGGCTTTTCTTTCAGTTCTGGCTGCGGCAGGGGGAGGAGATGGCTTTGTCTCCACAAATGGTTTGAATGGATCTTTTTTCGAGCTGAAATCAAAGTGCATTTCAGCTGCATTGTTGCCTGAAACGGCAGAACTTATCTGCAGCTGCGGCGCCGGCAAGACTTTTGGCGCCACTGCGCCGGCAGGAGTCGCGATCTTGTCTGGCTGTTTCCCATTTCCGGTACAGCCGGATATAAGGCAAGCGGATGATAATGCGAATAACGCGAGCCAGAACCTGATGGTGCTATTTCTTGGCAGGTTTTTTTTCATCCTTGATCTCTTTCTTGTCAAGAAAACGGAACGTTGTCGCCAGGCAGCTTACTTTTGCAGTTGTTTTGTCAGAAGCTGACTTGATGTCAGAAAAGACTACGTTGTTGATATTCACTATTCTGGGGAGCTTTGCAACGTCCGCGAAAAAATTGGCTACGCTCAGGTATGTCCCTGAAACTGTAATATCAACAGGCACCTCGGCGTAAAAATCTTTCGGGATTTCACCCTTTGGCCTGAAAATCAGGAAATCCAGCCCGGCATTCTTTCCTTGCGTTGTAATCCCGGTCAAGAGTGAAGGTATCTCACGACTGTTCGGGAGCTCTGTCAGCGCCTGTTTCAATTCAGAGTTCAACCTGTCATACTCTCTCTGTATTATAGGAAGGTTATTCGCCGTCCTGGTTTTTTCTTCCACCTCGGTAATCAGTTTAGCCAACTCGGTTTCAAGCTGCTTATGCTCCTTGAATTTTGGGATATAAAGAAACCATACAAGGAGAGCTGACTCGATTGCCGCTGCAATAACCAGAAGCATTATTTTCCGCTTCATCGGAAGGTTTAATATTTTTTCTATTTCCGGATGCATTTTTTACCTGTCCCGAAAAGATTAGGATTAAAACTGATGAAGCCGGTCATTGTGGGGTTTTCTTTTCAATCATCTCAGGGTGTTGCTCCAGTTTGCATGTCAACTCAAAGCGTTTGAGCTTTTTACCCGCCAGTTCAGTCTGTTCTGATATCAGAAGCTCGACTCCGGCAAAATCCTTCGACGCTTCTAGCTTCATCATGAATGCTGCGAGCAGCTCTTCAGAAAAAGCTACCCCCGCAATTTTCACTTCCCTCTCCTTTTCTGCGTATGACGTCAGCCAGAGTTGATCCGGAGTAACATCCCCGAGGGTCGCAAGGCGGCTGGCCGGGCCTGTTTTGTTCTTGCGAAGCTGGGCCAGTATGTCGAGTTTTTTCTTTACCTGCGCCTGTAATTGCTTTATTTCATTCAGTTTACCAATTTTTTTGTCAAGTTCGGCAATTTTGATTCTTGCATCGGCAATTTCACTTCTGGTTCTGTTGATCCTGATCCTTTCAAAAATATACATTGAAGAAATTATAATAATAAGCAGCAGCAGCGTTGAACAGAAAATGGCCACCTGCCGTATTTCCATGGCTCTTTTTCTTGCCGCTCTTACCGGGAGAAGATTTATCCTTATCATATATCTTCTCCGGTCCTGCAGGCGAGTCCGACTGCAACCGACATGTAGGGCGCAATTTCCCTGATATATTCATCGCTGAATTCATTTTTGTCGTATTCAACTTTTGCGAACGGATTGATAGTGTCAACCGGCAGCGACATTTTTTCGCTTATTGTTTCGGCAAGATTGTATATTTTTGACGAACCTCCGGTTATGAAGATAGATGTGACGCGCTCTTCATTTGCAGTTGAATTGTAAAAATCAAGAGAACGATGAATTTCCTGGGCAATGATGTCATTGTTTTTTTCAATGGAAGCGGAGAGAGCAGGAGGCAATGAGGCAAAACCGGATTTTTTCATCGTTTCGGCTTCTTCAATGCTGTTGCCGGTAAGTTTCTGTATCTCCTCCGTGTAAAGATTACCCCCCATCTGGACATCACGGGTGAAAAGGGTCGTACCGTTTCTTACTACGTTTATATTCATCATGCCGGCGCCGATATTAATCAGGGCTACGATTTCTTCTGGTGTTACATCATGATTGATCTCAAAAGCATTTTGAACAGCGAAAGAGTCGATATCGATTATTGAAAGCTTCAGTCCTGTTTCGCTGAACACGGCGACATAGTTGTTGATGATCTCTTTTTTGCTGGCGACCAGGAGCACTTCCATCTTGTCCGGATCCTGGCGATCGCTGCCCAGTATCTGAAAATCAAGATTTACATCGTTTATATCAAAAGGAATGTACTGCTCCGCCTCCCATTTTATTTCTTCTTCAAGCTCGTTGCTGCTTATGGAAGGGAGAAATATTTTTCTTATTATTACGGAATTCCCGGAGATTGAACTGGCCACCCTCTTTATTTTCACCGATGTTTGACTCATCAGGGATTTTATTGTCGAAACAATGATTGAATGCTCTGTGAATATGTTGTCTACAACGGCATTCTGGGGAAGCGGCGCCAAACCCATTTTAACTATACGGTAATTTTCCCCTTGCCTCTTCAGCTGCACAAGCTTTATCGAGCTTGCGCCTATATCGATTCCAATAATTTCTCTCTTTTTCAGAAAAAACATATCAATATCCTGTTAAATTTATGGCTTGAAAACCTTGTCCTTCTCGTCCAGCTTAAAACCTAGCGCCAGAATTATTTTCCGCATTGTGTCAAGCCGGCATTTTTCCCCCCGCTCGATTCGGTCAATGGTCAGGGTTGATATGCCGGCTTTTCTTGCAAGCTCGCTTTTGCTCATCATTCGAGATTCGCGTATTTTTCTCAGATTGTTTTCCGAATTCATTTTTTTTGCCTCTTGGCTAAAAATATTTCCGTATGCTTTACGCTTAATGTGATAATTGTCAATGAATTTATGCATAATTATCTAATAAAAGACGGATAACTTTCTGATTTATTTGCGTAGTTATTTTGAATTGACAAAATAAACCTGGTCTGATAAAAGAATAAAACTTTGAGTCTGAAGCCGTTTTCAAACCTTACTACGATTCAGGGGTTGTAGCTCAGTCGGTTAGAGTGCCAGCCTGTCACGCTGGAAGTCGCGGGTTCGAGCCCCGTCAACCCCGCCATAAAAAAAAGGTATCTTTCTTCTTTTGAAAGATACCTTTTTAAATTCCAGCCTGTTTCCTCTTTATCAAGTCACCGCGATCACAGCCTTCTTCAAGCCGTCCAGCAAAAAATCAAGTTCATCATCCTGAATGGCAAGGGGCGGGAAAAAGACGATGCTGTTTCCTAGTGGTCTCGAAAAAATTCCGAGTCTTCTTGCTTCCATACAAACTTTTATCCCTATTCTGTCTTCCCACCTGTATGCTTTTCTCTCTTTCTTCTCTTCTACCAGCTCTATTCCTGCTGCCATTCCGCAATGTCGAATGTCTCCAACGTGAGGAAGATCGCTGAATTCCTTGAGGCGTTCCGATACATGCCTTATCTTGGTTTGCAATTTTTCTAGCAATCTCTCTTCCTGGAACATCTCCAGGCTTTTTACAGCCACGGCGGCAGCGAGGGGATTTCCTGTAAAGGTATGCCCATGAAAGAATGTTTTAAGTTCGGCGTATCCACCCAGAAACGCTTCGTATATGCGTCTGTTGGCAGCAGTTACAGCAAGGGGGATGTACCCGGCGGTTATTCCTTTTGACAGCGCCATTATGTCGGGGATGACATTTTCGTGCTCACAGGCGAACATTTTACCTGTCCTACCGAATCCTGTAGCAACTTCGTCCGTAATCATCAGGATATCGTATCTATTGCAAAGCTCTCTGACCATCTTCAGGAAACCGGGAGGCTGTACTATCATGCCGCCCGCCCCCTGCAGAAGCGGTTCTATCACAAGACCCGCAGTGGTGGCGGCGTTTTTTTTCATCAGCGATTCAAGCTGAGCCAGGCATTCCATACTGCATCTGCCGCTGCTTCCCCCGGAGAGTTCACAGCGGTAACAGTAAGTTGATGGTGCCTGAATGGTCTCAAACATCAGGGGTTTGAAGGTGTTGTGATATATCTCGATGGCACCTATGCTCACAGCTCCGAGAGTGTCTCCGTGATAGGCGTTTTTGAACGTAATGAAACGGCATCGCTCATGGCGTCCGCTATGCACCTGAAACTGATAAGCCATCTTCACGGCAACTTCCATTGCTGTGGAGCCGTTGTCGGAGTAAAAAAAACGATCCAGACCTGCGGGGGTGATTCCGGCCAGCTTTTTCGCCAGAATTATGCTCTGTTCGCTTGCAAGCCCAAGGAGGGTTGAATGTTCAAGGCGATCCACCTGTTTTTTAAGGGCATCATTCAGCTCTTTTCTGCAATGTCCGTGAACATTGGTCCACATCGAGGCCACTCCGTCTATGTAGCGGTTCCCCTCGCTGTCTATCAGCCAGCTTCCTTCCCCCCGGACAATTACCAGAGTATCTTCGTTTGCCCAATCCTGCATCTGTGTGAACGGATGCCAGATATGTCGCTTGTCCCACTCTTTTAACTCTTCTGTCGAATATTCCGTGGAGTCAGGCCGCATTATTTACCTCATCCGATTCTTAACTCGGTTATCGTCTCTTCAGTTATATCGTGTGTTATTGTCAGCACTCTGTTTTTTCCGTCAATCTTCGCCTCTATCCTGCATGGAACCCCTGTTGCAGCTCTTGTGTATCTGAGCAGTATCCGGGATGCAAGGTGAACGGAGTTTTCGTCCTGTTCTCCAATTATCACTCCGGCAGGGGTGTTGCCGTCCATCCAGAATATTGAGGTTTCACCAGGGTTGATTGCTGCTTCCAGCCGTCTGTTGTCATTTTCATCACGCCCTATTATGGCTTTTGTATTTTTTCCGATACGGAAATGGCGCCCGATTTTCAGAATTCTGAAATCGCGCAGTTCAAGTTTTTCCGAGTGTTCAAAAATGTCTCTTATTTTCGGAACAAACGAAAGTTCTGTCAGCAGGCAGCCACCTGCCGGACAGGGGTAATTTGTCACGTCCAGCTCATCCGCCAGTTCAAACTGCTCTTTTCTCGATCTCCCTTTTATCGACAGAAGTTTCTCTCTCTCCACCCACCCTTCACGTTCAGGGATGGTAGGCTCAAAATGCCCTGCTGAAAGCGGCCGGAGGAGAAGCCCTTCCAGACCGCTTTCGCGTTCAATAATCCTGAGGGTATCTCGGCGCTGGCTCATTGGTCTCTGTCCAAGCACCTCTCCGGTGATAACAAAATCGGCACCGCATGAAGACATATGCTCCTTGGCTTTTCGAAGCAGATAGATGCGGCAGTCAATGCATGGGTTCATCCCTTTACCGTAGCCGTGTCTGGGGTTTTTAACTATTTCCAGGTAGTCGACCCCTTTGTTCAGAACCTTGATCGGAATATTGAATTCCGCAGCCACTCGCACCGCTTCGGATTTGCATCCGGCATTCTTGCCGGTGCAGGTGCAGAATGGAGAAGTGAAATTCAGGGCTTCAACTTCAATGTCCATTTCAAGCATCATTTTGACTGCAAGTGTTGAATCGAGGCCGCCGGATAAGAGCGCCAGAGCCTTTCTTTTTTTCATTTCATCTCCATATATCTATTTTTTCAAAACTTTTTCTATATTCTGGCAGATCGTTTTAAGAACCTTGATACGCGCATGATATTTGTCGTTTGCCTCCACAAGATTCCAAGGGGCTATTTCGGTGCTTGTATGATCTATCATGTCACAAGCGGCCACTTCATATTCATCCCATTTTTCGCGGTTGCGCCAATCTTCATCCGTTATTTTGAAACGCTTGAAACCGGTCTTCTCTCTTTCGTTGAAACGTTTCAACTGCTCTTCTTTGCTTATCGAGAGCCAGAATTTGGTTATTACTGTCCTGTTTCTTACCATCTGCTCTTCAAAATCGTTGATTTCACCATAGGCTCGAAGCCAGTCGTTTCTGCTGCAGAAATTTTCAACACGTTCAACGAGTACGCGGCCATACCATGAGCGGTCAAAAATCGAAAATTTCCCTTTGCGCGGCAGGTATCGCCAGAATCGCCATAGATAAGGCTGAACCTTCTCCTCGTCAGTCGGTGCCGCCACAGGTATCACGCGGTACTGACGCGCATCGAGAGCCTGGGTAATTCTTCGGATGCTTCCCCCTTTGCCTGCAGCGTCATTCCCTTCGAAGGTTATCACCACCGAAAGTTTTCTGAAATCAGGATCACGCGTCAAGAGATTCAGCTTCCCCTGCCATTTTTCGAGTTCGCTTTCGTAACGCTTTTTATAAAGTTTCTTGTCGAGATTCAGAGTGCGAAGTATCAGCAGATCGTCGACAGCAGGCATAATAGGCGGCACAGGTTCTGGTGCAGAGGAAGGGGCGGTTGAGTCGAGTCTTCCCCTTAATGCATTCAAAACAGCTTTCCCGATAGTAAGATAACGATAATGCGGGTCAGTCCCTTCGACAATGGTCCAGGGGGACTGAGGAGTGCTGGTCGTCCGTAGCATTCGCTCGGAAACCTGCCTGAACTTGTCGTAAAGTTTATAATGTTCCCAGTCTGTTCCTGTTACTCTCCAGCGTGTAAGAGGATTATTCTCAAGTTTTTTTAGCCGCTTTTTCTGCTGATCTTTGGAAAGGTGCAGCCAGAATTTGAGAACCAGAGCACCTTCATCGCAGAGCATTTTCTCGAAATGAACTATTCTCTCAAGTTGCTGATCAAGTTCGGCATTCTTTGTTTTTGCATAAACATTCTCCAGCAATGGAGGAGAATACCATGTTCCAATGAAAATTCCTATTTTCCCTCTGGGGGGGAGGGCGCGCCAGTAACGCCACATTTCAGGGCGCTCACGCTCTTCATCCGTAAGTTCCCTCAACGCATGGGTCTCGACGTGTCTGGGATCAAGCCACTCATTCAGGATGTTTACCGTTTCACCCTTTCCAGCGCAATCAATCCCAGCCACTACTATTACTACCTGAAATTTCCTTGACTGGATCAATTCCAGTTGAGCGTCAAGCAGGGCCTCACGGAGGGGTGGCAGCTCCTTTTTCCATTCATTCCTGCTTATCGAGTGTCCAAGTTCTGCAGATTCAAACATGATCACCCTCTCTTTCGAAGTTCCGGCTTAAACAGCTTAAGCAGACTTGATATAAATTCAAACCATGCTATTATCATAAAACTAAAAAACAGGAGGTTGCAGGTGAAAAAGAAATTGCTCGCATTTATCACAATCGTATCAGTTGCCATTGCCGGATGCCAGGGAAAACCCACTACAGAAACTCCAGATAAAGGTGATGTTCCTGCCAAGGCGGCCGCGCGACCCGGCGCACTCTCTTCTGCTGATCCTCATGCAGGGATGAATATGAAGGTGAATGAGATACCTGCCGGTAGCGGCAAAAAGGCAAAGGTGACGCAGACCATGAATTCCGGCGGATATACCTATGTTGAGGCTTCTGATGAAAAAGAGGGGAAAACGTGGCTTGCATTGCCGGAAACCAAAGTTTCCGTCGGCGATACCATCGAGTACCCAGACGGGCCGGCGGTTTCGGATTTTCACAGCAAAACTCTCAACAGGACTTTCCCGAAAATTCTCTTCCTCTCAAGCATCAGGGTTGTGAAATAATCTGATTGCCACTCTTTCTCACGGCGAAAGGAGCCTTTCAGGCTCCTTTTTTCTTGGTTTCAAGCAGCGCTGAAGCTGATGGTTTGTGATTCGGAACGATATTTAACGCCTCTTTAAAGCATATGAAGCTTTTCCCGTATCTCTCTGTTTCATTAAAAAGCTCTCCAAGAAGATACCACCCCCAAGGGTTGTACGGCTCTCTTTCAGTTATCTCCGTAAACAGCCTTTCAGCGGTATTGAAGTTTCCACATACGCTCTTGCTTCCTCGCCAGCAAGTACATTTGAAACGTAGCAGCAGGGAGTTCTTCCTGTTAATCTCTTGTTTCCGACCGCTGCTTTTGTCAGGGCTTTCAGCAGGAGCGCAGAAAGTCCGTTTTCTTTCTGGCAGGACAAAATGGCCGGTTTTTCTGATTTTTCTAAAATATCCCTGTTTACCATATCTGAAGCCACGGCATTCCTGAACAGTCTTGTGCCTGGATACCATGCAAGCGGTGTGACACATAGCCATCATCCGGTTTTATCGACTTAATGAGGAGGTCAATCGTCTGAGCAGAATCTTCATCTGTTTCACCCGGGATGCCTGAAATCAGATAGATTGAAAGATTAATATCTGCCTCTTTTGTTATTTTTGCGGTGCGTTTCACATGATCAGGGTTTATTTTCCCCCCGGATATTTCAGGAGTCTGGGAGAATCCCATCCTGAAAAGTTGGCAAGCAAGGCAAAATGGGCAGATTCATTCAAAAAAGAGTGGAGGGATAATAGACCGGTGGGGAGAATGTTCATATATATTAGGCTCTTGCAAAAAGGGTGTCATCCCCGAATGATTCTATCAGGCATCCAGAATACTGTCATTCTGCGCGGAGCGAAGCGTAGTCGCAGAATCCATCTGAAGAGCTCGATGATGTTTCCTGTAGACCCTGCGACTTCGCGCAGGGTGACGACTCTTTTTCCCGATCGCTTATCTCGTTTCCATCCGGAAACTCCGGATGGAAACTACCTCGGGAATGGCAGCTTTTATGACTTTTGCAAGAACCTCATATGTCATCTCTGCCGCTACAGAGCCGGATATGTAGGCGAGAAGTATTTTCAATCCGCATAAACCAGAAAAATCCGGAACATTAGAAATGAACCGGATTTATATTCCAATCTGAAATTGTTGCCGTCATCTGATATCGATAGAGGTTGCGACACCCATTGCATCATTTTTTCCGGTTTCGTTCTCCTGCTCTTCATCGACTCCGAGAACAAGATCATCAAAATAGATATCTGACTCAAGGGCCGAGCCGACCCTTCTTGCCCCAAGATAGCGTGAAAGGTAATACTGGTTGTCCATGGAAGATATTATGACCTGTCTGTCGCGTGAAGAGGCGTGGATCATTTTCCTGTTGCCTAGATATATTCCTACATGAGAAGGGAAGTTGGCATAGGTCTGGAAAAAGACCAGATCACCCTTGCGAAGGTCGCCGCGAATTACCTCGGAGCCTGTTGAAAACTGCTCTCTTGCCGTGCGAGGCAGCTTTATGTTCAACTGGCGGAAAACCTGTTGTGTGAAGCTTGAACAGTCAAGGGCGTTTCTGCTGTTGCCGCCGAAGACGTAACGAGCGCCAAGAAAGCTGTATGCTGTCTGTTTGAGAGTCAGGTTTGAGCTGTTTTTCTCTTCCATGCTCTTGGCAAGGTTCACAGGCTGGCCTGAATCTATGTCAGTAAGTTCAGCCAGTGTATCGTTGAACTCCTGTTCATTGAGCAGAGCCTTGTTCACCAGCTCAAGACGATTTGCAGAGGCGTTCTGCCTCTGTGATGCAATAAGGGCAGCCGGGCTTTCGCCAAGCAGAAGTATTTGGCCTGCTTTTATCCTGTTCCCCTTGATGCTGTTAAGGCGTCGCAATTCGCTCATTTTCAGGCCTGTCTTGCGTGCTATCCCAGGGAGGGTGTCCCCTTTTGCGACTTTATATGCTCCTGGTTTTTCATGAGTTTTTGCAGTTTTATCGCTGTTTCCCGGACTGGAGGGGATTATGAGCCGATCCCCTTTTTTGATCCTTATGCCGGTAAGGTTGTTGACAGATTTCAGTTCCGATACGGAGACATGATATTTGCGGGCTATTGTATGGAGGGTGTCATTTTTTTGCGCTATATGTGTCTTTGATGCTGAAGCTATCTGGGGAAGTGACAGAATCAAGAGGCTTAGAGCAAATCTGATTGCAGTTACGTTTCTCTTTTGCAAGGTCTGTTCCTCCTTCCTGTTTTAACCGGTCGCATGCAAGCGGTTATTTTTTATAACAAGGGAGTCTCAAAGTCAATTCAAAACAGACTATTTTTTTGAAATATTATAAATAAACAAATAAGATCAATTATTTATTGATACTCCCAAAAGAGAATTGGACGGAATCTTTGCTTACGGTGACCAACTCGCTTTTAGGATGGATAAGCATCTTCGTGTACTCTTTTTCTTTTGAGAGTTTTGTGACATCTATCTCTTCAGTCTCTATGAAACCGATTCTGGAAATCTGGCTGTAAGGACCTTCAATCTGCACTGTATCAGGTTTTAAGGTAAACCTGTTTTTCCCCTTAAAAGCGGAGGTATTTTTCAATTTTGCCCGTACAGGAACTGTCTTGCGTGATTTTTTTTCTGTAATTATTTTCACAAACTGTGGAGTAACGGTGTTTACTGTCATACCTGCAGGAAGGTTGAAATCGGAGTTTTTTATACGGAGTACTGATTCTCCCCTGCTTACCGAAGAAATGTCGATGTTTGCGGCCAGTTCGAGTTTTGCCGGAGCAGGGGCCAGGCCGGAGAAAGATTTAAGCTGGACTTCAACAGCATCTGGAGAGCTTTTTATCAACATGAGCCCTTCAGGAATTCCATTAAGCAGGACAGGGGCCGTCACGGTTATGATCTGGCTCTGCCTGATAGTAACCGCGAGCCAGGACGCAGTGACAATAAGAAATATCGCTGCTTTGGGGACAAGGTTGTTCAGTAGCTTCTGCCGGAGCGAAAGCGTTAATCTCTCCTGTGTAGTGTGGATAAGATCGTCCAGGATGGCAATAAGCTCATCTACCGCCTTTATCCTGCGGATTTCACCATTGACAGCAAGCGAAACCTCGCCTCGTTCTTCCGAAACTATGATCAGAACCGCGTCTGATCTCTCGGAAAGTCCGATTCCGGCGCGATGTCTTGTGCCCAGATACTGGGGGATAGAGGGGTTTATAGAGAGCGGAAGGTGGCAGGATGCCATTGCGATTCTGTTGTTTTTTATCAGCACAGCGCCGTCGTGCAGCGGCGTGCCGCCGGTAAATATGGTTTCAAGTATCTGCGGGGATATCTCGCAATCAAGATGCACCCCGTTAAGCATCAATTCGGAGATCGATTCTGTCCGCTCGATTGCGATGATCGCGCCGATTCTCCTGTCAGCCATTGAGAACAAGGTTTCTGCGATTTCCTGGAAATGAACCCTGGGGACTTCGTCTTTTCCGTTGAAGAGGTGCCTGAGAAGACTGAATCTGTAAAGAGCCTGTCTTATCTCAGCTTGGAATACCACAATTATAAGAATTATCAGGACAGTCCCAAGCTCTTCCAGTACCCAGCTTGTCATGTAGAGCCCGAAGTAGCGGGTAAGAAAATAAATGAGCGTTACAATCCCCAGACCGAGCAGCACCTGTACAGCGCGGGTTCCCCTGAACCAGGAAAAGAGCTGGTACAGAAGGAAGGTCATAATCAGGATATCGGCGATATCCTGTAGGCGTATGAAGGAAGATGGCATCAGTTTTGCTTTCGGATTGTAGGGTCAGGCAGATCCGGCGCTGTTGATCTTTGAAGCGCTGTTGGCGCAAGGTTTTTACTGGTTAATGAAAATAAAACGTGTTAATAAAATCGATCATGAAATTCTGCGGCGGAAAACTCAGATTCTGCCGGAAGTTATAACATAACGATTTCTCTAAAGGTAGCCTTAATAATGTTCAGACTTTCCGAAAGAGGGGAAAAGATTCAGCAGATGTTCAGCGCGATCGCTCCGCGCTACGATTTTATGAATCACCTGCTGAGTTTCGGAGTTGACAGGCGATGGCGAAAAAAAATGGTGCGCCTTCTTAAATTCAGTGACGCTTCAAGAATACTTGATGTAGCAACGGGGACAGGTGATGTTGTCATAGAGATAGCGCGATTTACCCCCTCTTCGGTGAAGATAACCGGTGTGGATTTCTGCCCGGAGATGCTTGAGCTGGGACGTATCAAGGTTTTGCAATCGGGTTATTCCGACAGGATTGATTTCACAGTTGCTCCATGTGAAGACATACCTTTTTCAGACAACACTTTTGACTCCGCCACAATAGCCTTCGGCATCAGAAATGTGGTTGACCGCAAACTGGGGCTGGCTGAAATATGGCGTGTTGTCAGGCCGGGGGGGCGAATTGTGGTGCTGGAATTTTCAACCCCGAGCTCCGGAATTTTCAGGTGCATATATTACTTTTATTTCAGAAGGCTCCTTCCCCTGATCGGAGGAATTTTCTCTAGATTCAGAGCATACCAATATCTTCCTGATTCGGTGCTTGAATTCCCGTCACGAAAAGAGTTTGCAAAACTCCTGGCTGAAGCAGGTTTTCACAATATTCATATCCACGACCTTACCTTTGGTATTGCGACTATTTTTGCCGGAGAGAAAGAGTGACCTGCTTTTTTTCTCCATCCGTTTTAAACAGTGGAGGATGAAATGGACTATTACACTGTCGCTCTGATTCTTTCGAAAGAACATCCGCAGACAATCGCCGTGGCCTTGAACAGGCTTGGGGACAAGGATTCAGCGGAGGTAATGAAACTTATGCCGAGCCACATGCAGGTTGACCTGTTTGACAGAATGTCCAGGACTGGCGAAATAGAACCGGAGATCATGGCTGAAATCGATGCAATGCTCGCTCCACTGATAAAATAGACAATGCGTAGCGACAAAACCTCCTGTGAACCAGGAGACAAACGAAAGCATACCGGAGGGGTGGGGGAGGAGACGGCAGCAAACTACCTTATCTCAAGAGGATACAGTATTATCGAGCGTAATTTCGTCTGCAAGGGGGGAGAGATTGACATAATAGCATCCACCAGGGACAAGGTGCTTGTATTTGTAGAAGTGAAAGCGAGACGCGATCTCTCCTATGGCCCGCCGCAGCTTGCAGTCAACAGTTTCAAACAGCGGCAGATTTCCAAAGCCGCTCTTACCTGGCTTTCGAAAAAAAAGATGCATGAACATAATGCGCGCTTTGATGTGATAGCAATTCTTATTTCCGATGACGGACGACATATGCTTGAACATATAGTCAACGCCTTTGAGCTTGCGTACTGATTTTTATCGACATAAATCCATGAGATATGGGGCTTATGGAGCAGAAACAGTTTGCGTCGTAATTCAGGATTTTCATCTGGATACCATGAGCAGTCAAAAGGGACACTCTTTATGGATTTCACAGCCGCTCTCGCACAGATAAAACCTAAACTTGGTGCTGTTTCAGAAAATCTTGGAATGATCGAGGAGACCATCCGCAATGGAATCGATGCCGGCGCCGACCTGATAGTTTTCCCTGAACTGGCGGTAACCGGCTATTTTCTGAAGGATCTTGTCCCCGAAGTTGCTTTGCGTCTTGACTCTCCGGAGATAGCTGGATTAATGGAGCTTTCCGCCAGAATAGCCATTGCGGTCGGTTTTGTGGAAGTCACGGATGATTACCGTTTTTACAACTCGGCTCTCTATCTGGAGGGGGGGAAGATCAAGCACCTTCACAGGAAGGTATATCTTCCTACTTACGGCTTGTTTGATGAACAGCGCTATCTCGCGCATGGCGACCGTTTCCGCGCTTTCGACACACGTTTCGGCAGGATGGGGATGCTTATCTGCGAGGATATGTGGCATCTTTCTTCCTCATATATCATGGTTATGGATGGCGCTAAAACAATCATATGTCTTTCAAGCAGCCCTTCGAGAGGTGTTGAAGGGAAAAGCCCAGGCTCTGCTGAAACGTGGCATAGACTGACCTCGGCTACCGCCACTTTTCTCAGCTGCCATATTCTTTACTGCAACCGTATCGGATATGAGGACGGGGTCAATTTCTGGGGAGGTTCGGAGTATGTCGCCCCATCAGGTCTTTCGGAGTGCCGCGCAAGAATTCTTGAAGAGGAGATGCTGATCGCTTTTGTCAGTGAAGGTGCGCTTCGTCGTGAACGTATTTTTTCTCCTCTGATGAGGGATGAAAAGCTGACACTCACAATAAGAGAGCTTTTGAGACTGGAACGCGAGAGGAGTGGATGATGAACCGGTTGCCTCTTGATACAGCCTTGCTCAGGAAGCTGCTTGTCGGATTCGTAAGGGATGAGGTGCGGAAGGTAGGCCTCGGGAAGGTCGTTCTCGGTCTCTCCGGAGGGATTGATTCCGCACTTGTCGCCTTCATAGCGGCGGAAGCGCTTGGCCATGAAAACGTCCATCTCATCTGCATGCCGTACAGGACGAGCAACCCTGAAAGCGAGGCGCACGCCCGTCTTGTGGCTGATTCGTGCGGAGCTGATTTCAGGCTGATTCCGATAACTCCGATGATCGACAGCTATTTCCAGATGTTTCCCGAAGCCGATAATATGAGGCGCGGAAACAAGATGGCCAGGGAGCGGATGACGATACTTTTTGACCATTCAGCTCTCCTGTCAGCTCTTGTGCTGGGTACAAGCAACAAGACGGAGCTTCTGCTCGGATATGGCACGCTGTACGGAGATATGGCGAGCGCGCTTAATCCCATCGGTGATCTTTACAAAACTCAGATATGGCAATTATCGGCAGAGATGGGGATTCCGCGCGAGGTTATAGATAAAAAACCGTCAGCCGATCTCTGGGCGGGGCAGACGGATGAAGAGGAGCTAGGCTTCAGATACAGTGAGGTTGACGAGCTTCTGTATAACATGGTTGACAGAAGGCTTTCTGATGACGAGCTGGTGGCTTCTGGTTATGAACGGGAGTTTGTCGATATAATCTACAGGAAAGTGCGTGATTCCCACTTCAAGCGGAGAATGCCGGTAATCGCAAAGGTTTCAAACCGGACGATTGACCGGGATTTCCGTTACGCAAGGGATTGGGGGAGATAGATGACTAACAGCAGGCTTGTTTATTCATCTGGAAAGGGTAAAACCGACTCCATGAAGAAAGAACCTGCCCCAAGCAGAGTCGGCAGAGTCATGGCATCTGATGGCTTTGTAAGAGTCAGACGTGAAGTCAAGGGGAGAGGGGGAGGGTGCGTCATAGTCATAAGCGGAGTACCGCTTCCGGCGGATGAAATCAGGGAGCTTGCAGGATTTCTTAAGAAAAAATGCGGAACAGGGGGCACCGCAAAGGGCGGAGTGATAGAGATACAGGGGGATCATCGCGAGCTTCTGACGCAGGAGTTGTCGGCGCGCGGCTACAAAGTCAAACTGTCTGGGGGCTGAAACCGGAAACCAGCTTCTTCTTTTTACCCTTTTTCTGTCTGAGAGCTTCCTCGACTCTTTTTTCAGCCATGATTATAAGCATTTCATGGCAACCTTTTGTATTCTCCTCGCCTTGCGGCACTCGTTGCAAATAGCTCCCATCCGGTTGCATATCCCACGCTGACCTCTGATCGTTTAGT
This sequence comes from Geobacter sp. UBA4057, assembly GCA_002382705.1. Classification (GTDB taxonomy): domain Bacteria; phylum Desulfobacterota; class Desulfuromonadia; order Geobacterales; family Pseudopelobacteraceae; genus UBA4057. The sequence continues at coordinate 4,971 of DFZL01000033.1, read as the reverse complement.
TGAATGTCAAGAAATGTTCTGAGTTCTCCGGCCAACTCCGGTTTTTCCACCGGGAGCAGGATTTCGACCCTTGCCTCCAGGTTTCTTTTCATAGCGTCTGCAGATGATATGAGGTATTCCTCATCCCCGCCGTTCCTGAAGTAATAAATTCTCGAATGTTCAAGAAAACGCCCCACAATGCTGATTACTCTGATATTTTCCGATAGCCCTGCAATCCCAGGCCTGATCCGGCAAGTGTCCCGGATTATGAGATATACCTTGACTCCGGCCATTGACGCTTTGTAAAGCGCCTTTACAATATCGACATCCTCCAGGGCATTCATCTTGAACTGTATCATCCCGCCACCATCTGCGGCATGTTTTTCAATTTCACGGTTGATCCTGGATATCAGAGCTTTTTTGAGGAACCGCGGAGCAGGAATAAGCTTTTTGTATGAGCGTCTGGCTGTGAACCCGGTAGTGAGATAATTCATGAGTTCAGTTACATCCTGTGCAATGACCTGATCGCAGAACAGGAGGCCGACATCGCTGTATATCCGCGCCGTATCCGCGTGATAATTGCCGGTGCCTATGTGAAGATAACGCCTGAGCCCGTTGTAATCCTGCCTTACCACCATTATAACCTTGCAGTGGGTCTTGAGGCCGACAACTCCGTATGTGACATGAATGCCGCTTTCTTCCATACGCTCTGCAAGTCGGATGTTTGCTGCTTCGTCAAAACGCGCCTTAAGCTCCACAACTACGGCGACCTGCTTGCCGTTGCCGGCTGCAAGCACCAGCGCGTCCACTATTCTGCTGTCATGAGATGTCCTGTAGAGAGTCATCTTTATTCCGCGAACCTTAGGGTCTACAGCCGCTTCGCGCAGGAAGCGCTCAACCGAAGTTGAAAAGGATTCATATGGGTGCTGAAGCAGAATAGCCCCCGCATCACGGATTATATGAAAAATGTTTCGTCGTGTCTGCAGTTGCGAATGTTCGACTGGATGGTGCGGAGTATCGTGAAGACGCGGATAATCGAGGCTTGCTATTTCGAACATGTCTCTCATTGCGAGCATGCCGCTGACCTCGAATACGTCGCTCTCTTCATCAAGCTCGAGCTCCGCCGCGAGCATACCTTTATGAACCGGGTCCATGCCGGCGCATATCTCGAGACGGACTATGGGGGCGAATTTTCGCTCCTTAAGCTCTGATTCTATCATCTCCATGAGATCGTCGGCATCTTCTTCATCCTTTTCGGTGTTGGCATTGCGCGTAACTCTGAAAAATTCACATGCCAGTATCTCCATTCCCGGGAAGAGCATGTCCAGATTGTGCATCATCAGGTCTTCCAGTGGAATGAAGGTGTCCCCCTTGCCGACTCTGACAAAACGAGGGGTGCCTAGTCCGACCGGAACCTTGACTCTTGCGAGTGAAACATCTCGTGATCTCGGATAGCGGAGTGTGACAAGAAGGTTAAGCGACAGGTTGGAGATGAACGGAAATGGATGCGCCGGATCAATTGATTGAGGTGTCAGTAGCGGAAAGATATTGCAGTAGTAATGATCACGCAGATGTTTTCTCGCTTTGGCGGGGAGAGCTGAAAAACGTTCTATGACGATGCCTTTCTGCTCGAGCAGCGCAGACACATCTTCGTATATCAATTTCTTGCGGGCTAGTATATCCCGTATCGTGGTCTGGGCTTCAGCAACCTGCTGGCGCGGCGTTCTCCCGTCTGTTGTGGTTTCCTGTATCCCCGCGCCTATCTGCTGCTTCAGTCCACCTATCCGTTTCATGAAGAACTCATCCAGGTTTGAGCTTACTATTGCAATGAATTTCAGGCGCTCAAGGAGCGGGGTGCGGGAATCTTCCGCTTCATGCAGCACGCGCCGGTTGAATTCTAGCCATGTCAACTCCCTGTTGAGATACCACTGGCTATCGTTCAGATCAAAAAGACCGTCATTCTCTGTTGCATTTTTCCCCTTTTTCCTCTCTTCGGAGTGAATCGTTTTTTTCTTTTTTCCCTTGGTAATTTCTTTTTCATTGCCAGTTTTCACTTCGTTGTTATCAAGCGGTGATTGGCGTGAAACAGTCGCCTGCGCCTGAAGCGGAAGGGTAGTATCAATGTCTGAAGCATTCTGCATGGTGTCGTCTCCAGGTTTGTCATGTTTCGGGATGGAAAATTGTCCCTTACCACTGTTTTACTCTGCCATCCGCCGTAAAAAGTTTTTTACCGTAATGGTCAAGCCATCGCTCAAAAACCGCTACCTTGTTTTTTCCGTATATAGCTAGAGCATCGCGTATTTCGCTGATGTTTTTCATACATTTCAGCTTTTTCGGATTTTTTGAGTAGAAAAGATCCGCGAAGCAGATTATCTCTTCGGGTATGTTCTGCGGGGTCATGTCTCTCTTCGGAAGAGGGAGATTCCGTTCAACTATATCCTGAAGAGTCAACCCGACGCCTATATGCCGTTCAGAAACAAGTGCATGCCGGGGCAATCCTTCATCCTCCAGGATTTTTCTGCCGATTACTCCATGGGTGATATATGGCGCGTTTCCGTGCATACAGATATCCGGCGCATATACACGGCATATTCCGATGTCATGCAGCATCGCGGCTTCTTTCAGAAAAGCGGCTTCATCTTTCTGAAGGTTAAGGTTTTCCCCTATCCGGGAGGCAAGGCAGGCGACAAGAGCGCCATGAGTAATGACAAGTTCCAGAGCCGTCCCACTGAAATAGCCTGCAAGAATTTTTTCAGTCTCAAGCGCCATCTGTCCACCCTGTCCAGCTCTGTTTTTGCCGACTTTGTGGCACTATAATTTTTTGATTATGCGGTGTCAAACATAGAAGAGTCATGAAACATAATTGTAACTTTTCAGAGTGACTTGTTCCAGGTCATTATGAAACTGCTCCCCCCCCTGCCATCCCTGATGAAACCGGTGTCCCATGAATAACCGAGATAAAGGGATGAATCCCACAAGAAGCCGGTATCAATTCCGATAGTCGTAGCGGCTCCGTTTTTCCAGCGAAACAGCAATTCTTTTCCAGATTTGCCTGAGACTGTCCCCTTCTCCGCGTGGATGAAGGTTTCACCGACGCTGATGTACAGAAACGGGAGAAATTCGCGTCTGTATCTCAAACCGGCGAGCAGATAGTCGGCTACCAGGGCACTGTCGTATCGCGCGCCAGGATAGTATGGACGTGAAATATCGTCAGATTCAGCCGGATGGGGTCCGCCAACAATTCTTACAGCGTTGTAACGGTCAACGCTTTTAAGTGGCGCAACGCCTCCGTTTAAACTCAGAATAATACGATTTTTTTCTGACAATCCCGGGAGTCCTGTTGCTATTGTCAGGTAGCCGCTGTACTGCATGTAATCTCTTGTTTCCGACCATCTTTTTATTCCGTCAGGGTATCTGCCAAAATCAGACCATTTGTCCCTGTGCATGTAATCAAAATCAAACCCGGCGGCTCCTCCCTGGTGCGGGAGTTCAAGAAGGTTACGGTGCAATCCGTCGTAACGCCCTCTTAGCCTTAAACCGTAAATCATCGTGTCAGGGGGGAGCAAAACGTCATCTGTAGTATTTTTCCCCTTCTCAGCATAAAAATAGCCCGCTCTGGCGAGAAGTTGCAGACGGAAATCGTTATCAGTCTGAAAAGGGGCAACCCTGTAGCGGATACCAGGCCCGATGGAGCCTGTCGCAGTGCCGGAAATAACTTCGGATGATCTGATCTCCCGGTTTTTTCTGATTTCCCGTTCGCCTTCGGGTATGGTGCTGTTTTCCAGGCGTGTGACGAATTCCAGATGACCGAAGCTTTTGTCATATTCCAGATCATTCACGAAAATGCTTATCGTGTTCCGTGTTCTGGATGTCGCCCATACCCGTTTGAAATAAAAAGCATAGAGAGGAGTTAGAACCGATTTCCCCTGCTTTGGCGCATACAGTTCACCGCCGACTGTAATTGCAGTTACATTGTTCCGGTCTGCAGGCGGAATTTTCACAGTCTCTCCCATAATGACAGTATCATAAGGCTCGCCTGCCAATGGAGTGCGATATCCGGTTTCACCCGATGGTGTGACTGTTTTTATTCCGATAGGAGGGTTTATATTGTCAGCGCTGGTAGCAGCGCTGTTTCCGGCTAGTGCAGGAGAGATATGGACGGAAGCTGCAAGGAGAGAAATTGTCGAGATTGATAATATGCATTTAAACGATATATTGGCGATTCCGGTTCCTGAAAAAATTGCTGATCCGGTTGGTCTTGAGAAAAACGGTGACAATTTGCCTGTCTGAATAATTGTGCCGAATTGCACCAAACGGCGAAGTATGAAAAGTTCACAGAAAGGTCTGGCAGAAGCCAAAAAAACAGGAAACAGTAAATATTCTTCAATGCCTGCATGGAGGAACATTTATATAAAATATATTGTTTTTTACAGGAATCAAAGCAGTATCAGGCAATCCCGTTATTTTAAGGGGCCAGCGACCGGTTTCAGACAGCTTCTCCTGCCGTTTCAGATAATTTCATGCAGCTTTATTTTTCAGAAAACCTGAATTCCAGCCTTTTCAAAAAATTACGCTGTTCTTCTTCTATTATTCTGAATTGCGATACTATCTTCTTCCCTTCCGGAGTCAGACTGGTTCCGCCTCCGCCTTTCCCTCCGGTCAATCGCCTGACAATAGGCTGCTCAGCCATCTGGTTTATCAGATTTACGGTCGTCCATGCTGTAGTGTATCTGATTCCTACAGCCTTGGCGGCTTTGTTGATTGAGCCGAGCTCATCGATTTTCTCTAGAAGATGGATTCTCTCTCCACCGAAAAATCTCTGTTCCGAAAGATCGAATTTAAGGTTTCCGGTCAGGCCGATATGAATTTTCTCATTTTTCATGATCAAATAATCCTTTTATATTGTTATGAAAACCTCCCCCCTCTTTATTCGCGGGGGGAGGCGGGAATTGATTCTAACGCTTAAGCTCTACGCCTTCTTCACGAAGAGAA